>NZ_BOOU01000046.1 GCF_016863395.1 Sphaerisporangium rufum
CCGAACGCAGCGCGCGCGGAGCGCGCGCCAAAAAACACTGCGCGCATGAGCCGACTCCCCACCGCTCACCCACCCCGGGGGTCTGTAGCTTGACCGGCCGCTCACCCGCCCCGGGGGTCGGTCGCTTGATCGGCCGTCCATCCGTCCTGCCGAGCCGCACGCCCCGGCCGCTTCCCCGTCATTGAACACAGCCGTAAACGGCGTCGGCCAGTTCGTAGGCGCGCAGGTCGCCGGCGGCGCCGCGGGCCATCCGGTTCATGACGTGGGCCATCGCCAGGCCGTGCCGCGGGTCGCCGAGGCCGAGCGAGCCGCCGAGCCCGGTGTGGCCGAAGGCGGTCGCGGCGCCCGCGGGCGGGGCCGGGAACATCGCGGACGGGCGCAGGTAGCCGAGGGCGAAGGAACTGTCGATGAGCAGCACCCGGTCGGGGCCGGCGACGCGGGGGCGCAGGGCCTCCGCCAGCGTCTTCTCCGGCACCAGGACGCCCCCGATCAGGTCGCGGTAGAAGCCGGCGAGGCCGCGGGCGGTGGTGACGAGGCCCATGGCGGGCCAGCCGGCCCGCAGCGCCAGGGGGTGGTTGCCGCCGCCCTTCAGCCGGGCCAGGCTCGGGTTGCCGGTGGCCCGGTTCATCAGGCTGCCCGGGTCGGTCATGGCGGCGAACAGCGCCCGCGCCAGGTCCGCGGGCGGGGTGCCGCCTCCCGGCCCGTCCTTGCGTGGCGCGGGCTCGGCGGGCGGGGTGCGGCCGCCGGAGCGGTCGCCGGCCGACAGTAGGGCGGCGCGCGCGGCGACGTCGTCCGGGGCGCCGACCCACAGTTCCAGGTCGCGTGGTCCGGCGATCCGGCCGGCGACGAACTCGCCGACGCCGCCGCCGGTCAGCCGGCGCACGATCTCGCCGGCCAGGAAGCCGAAGCTGAGCGCGTGGTAGCCGTGCGCGGTGCCCGGCTCCCACAGTGGCGCCTGGGCGGCCAGCCGGGCTGCGATGGCCGGCTGGTCCTCGTACTCCTCGACCGGCACGGGATCCTCGATGGCCGGCAGGCCGGCCTGGTGGCTGAGCACCTGTTCCAGGGTGACGCGGTCCTTGCCGCGCGCCGCGAACTCCGGCCATATCCCGGCGACCGGGGCGTGCGGGTCGGCGAGCCCGTCCTCGATGAGCATGAGCAGCACGGTCGCGGTGACCGCCTTGGTGCAGGAGTACGCGAGCGCGGGGGTGCCGCGCTCCCAGGGCCGGCCGGTGTGCCGGTCGGCGACGCCGCCCCACAGGTCGACCACCGGTTCGCCATGCAGGTGGACGGCGAAGGAGGCGCCCAGCTGGCGGCCGTCGGCGAACTGGCGCTCGAAGACCTCGCGCACGCGGGCGAACCGGGGGTCGCAGTGGCCCTGGGTGATCATCTACCGGCCCTTCGGGGGTGGGATGGGTCAGCGCGGGCGGGGCCGGCCGGCGGCGAGCAGCACCTCGCGCAGCGCGTCGGCGGCCCGCCGGACGACGTCGTCGGGGACGCCGGCCATCGCGGCGGCGTGCGCGCGGCCGGAGGCGGCCAGCGCCGTCTCGGTGACGCGCAGCCCGTCTTCGGTCAGCCGCACCCAGCGGCTGCGGCCGTCGGCGGTGTTGGCCGCCCGCTCCACATAACCGGCCTTGGCCAGCCGGTGCAGGACGTTGCTGGTGCCTCCCGAGGTGAGGAACAGCGACCGGGTCAGCTCGCTGGGCCGCAGCCGGTACGGCGCTCCTGCCCGGCGTAGCGCGGCGAGCACGTCGAATTCGGCGTAGGTGAGCCCGAGGTCGGCCAGTTCGGCGCGGGTCTCCCGTTCGAACAGGCCGCCGATCCGGGAGACGCGCTTGCTCAGTTCCAGGCCGGCGACCAGCCCGGCGGGTAGGCCGGCCCACCCGGGCACCAGCGCGTCGACCTCGTCGCGGCCCGCCTGTCCGTCCTGCTGCACGCCCTCAGGTTACCGGTGCGCATTTGTCTTTTCGTAAAGCTTTCTAGTAAGTTATCGGCTCATGGCAACCGCATCCCCTCTCCTGCTGCGCGGCGGGCTCCTCATCGACACCGATCCGTACCCGGCCGTTCTCGGCCCGGGTGACCTGCTGGTGGAGAACGGCGCCATCGCCGCCGTGATCCCCGCCGGCGACGACCGGCCGGCGGCGCCACCGGGCACCGAGGTCATCGACGTGACCGGCCGGCTGGTGCTCCCCGGCTTCGTCGACACCCACCGGCACACCTGGCAGGCGGGGATCCGGGCGATCGCCCCGGACATCGACTTCCCGGGATACCTGCGGCGCGTGCTCGGCGAGCTCGCCCCCCGCCACCGGCCGCAGGACGCCTACGCGGGCACGCTGGCCGGCGCGCTGGAGTGCCTGGACGCCGGGATCACCACGCTGGTCGACTGGTCGCACATCCACCGCACCCCCGAGCACACCGCCGCCGTGGTGGGCGCGCTGCGCGAGGCCGGGATCCGGACGGTCTTCGGTTACTGCTACGGCGCGGACGGCGACCTGGCGGCCCTGGCGGCGGAGGGGCGCCGGGTCCGCCGGGAGCACTTCGGCGCGCCGGACCCGCTGATGTCGATGGCCATGGCGGCGCTCGGCCCGGAGATCGCCGGCGAGGAGCGGGCCGTGGCCGAGTGGCGGCTCGCCCGCGACCTCGACCTGCCGATCACCGTGCACATGGGCGGGCACGGGGCCGAGAGCGCCGAACGGGGACTCGGCCTGCTCGCCCGGCACGGCCTGCTCGGCCCGCGCACGACCTACGTGCACCCCAACTTCTACACCGGCGACGCGCTCGGCCGGATCGCCGGCAGCGGCGGATCGGCGTCGGTGTCCCCGCTGATCGAGGCGGAACTCGGCATCGGTCACCCGGCCACCGGGCGGGCGCGGGCGCGCGGCGTGCCCACCGGCCTCGGCGCGGACACCGTCACCGCGGGGCCCGGGGACATGTTCAGCCTGATGCGGGCCGCGTACACGCTGGAACGGGCCCGCCCGGAGCGGGCCGGGGCCGGCTTCACGACCCGTGACGCGCTGCGGATGGCCACGATCGAGGGCGCCGAGGCGGCCGGCCTGGCGGATGTCACCGGCTCGCTGCGCCCAGGCCGGCAGGCCGACCTGGTGGTGCTGCGGATGGACGGCCTCGGCCAGACGCCGGCGCACGACCCGATCGGCGCCGTCGTGCTCTCCGCCGACACCCGCGCGGTCGACACGGTGATCGTCGCCGGCCGGGTCGTCAAGCGGGACGGACGGCTGTGCCACCCGGGGCTGCCGGCCGCCCTCGCCGCGCTCGCCGGCTCGGCCGCCCACCTGGCGGCCGCCTGATAGGGCCCGGCGTTTGACAGGGTCCGGCGCTGACAGGGCCCCGCCTGACAGGGCCGCGCGCCGGTCAGCGGCGCGGGCGCGGCGGCCGGCGGTCCGCGGCGCTTCGCGGCCCGGCGGCGGCCGGCGCGGTCGGCGGCCGGCGGTGGGGCCGGTCAGCCGGCCGGCGCGGCGGGGTGACCGGAGGTGTGCCTGCGGGCGGATTCGCTCTCATGGGCGATCCGGCGCAGCACGTCCAGCACCTTGCCGTACAGCACCGTGCCCACCACCAGCGACTCCACCGCCGCCTCCCGGGGCCCGGACACCGAGTCCATCTCGCGCTCGCGCGCGAACCGGGCGACGTGCTCGGCGTAGGGGCGCAGCTTCTCGACCGACGCCGGCCGGCCGAGCCGGTCCAGCCGTACCAGCACCTGGGCCAGCTCGGCCCGGGTGGGCGCCTCCGGGGTCACCTGCCAGCCCAGCTCGCCGATGAGCGCGTCGACCAGGGCCAGCGCCTCCCGGTGCCGGTCGTCGTCCGCGGCCGCCTCGACCGGCGTGGCCAGCGCGTAGTGGGCCGTGCCGAGCATCTCGTGCACCGGCATGGTCTCGTCCTCCACCGCGGCGATGATCTGCCTGATCGCGGTGACCGGCACGCGGCCGACCTCCAGCAGCGCGCGGATGAGCCGCAGCCGGCGAAGGTGGGCCTCGCCGTACTCGGCCCGGGTGGCGGCGGTCTGCTCGCCGGGCTGCAGCAGCCCTTCCCGCAGGTAGTACTTGATCGTGGGGATCGGCACGCCCGAGGCCGCGCTGAGCTGGGATATCCGCATGGCGCGATCCTACTGGATAACGTCACTATCCAATAATTCGATCAGGCAGGGCCGGCCGGAACCAGGCCCACGCCGCCGAGCAGGCCGCCGGTCGACGGGTCGCCGGCCGGCGCGACCTCCGGACGCCAGGCGCCGACGTGCACCACCCCCGGCTCCACCAGCTCCAGCCCGGAGAAGAACCCCTCGATCGCCCGCCGGTCGCGCAGCGCGAGCGAGTCCCTGGTGCGCCGGTACACGTCGCTCAGCTCGCCCACCCCTTCCTCGGGGACGTCACCGGGGAAGGCGTGCGAGAGCACCAGGGCGCCGCCGGTGGGCAGCCCGTCGCGCAGCTGCGCGACGATGCCGGCCGCCTCCTGGTCGTCGGCGATGAAGTGCACGATGGCGCAAAGGATCACGGCGTACGGCCGGGTGGTGTCGAGGTGGCCGCGCACCGTCGGATGCTCCATGATCGCCTTGGGGTCGCGCAGGTCGCCTTCGATGACGACCGTCCGCGGGTTGTCGGCCAGCAGGGCGCGGGCGTGCGCCAGCACGATGGGGTCGTTGTCGACGTACACCACCCGGGCGTCCGGATGGGCGGCCAGTGCCACCTGGTGGACGTTCTCCCGGGTCGGCAGCCCGGTGCCGATGTCGAGGAACTGGTCCATCCCGGCCTCGGCGAGCATCCGGACCGCCCGGCCGAGGAAGGCGCGGTTCTCCTGGGCGACCTGCCGGACCTCGGGGAAGAGCCGCAGCACCTTGTCGGCGGACTCGCGGTCGACCGCGAAGTTGTCCTTCCCGCCGAGGTAGTAGTCGTACATCCGGGCCACGCTGGGCGTCCGAGTGTCCACCCCGGGGGGAACGTTCTCGGGCTCGCTCATCCATGCCCCTCTCACACCGGAGACGTCACCTGCCGCGATCACCACACTCTCTCCATGAATATAACTGAAAGCAATGAAATATTTGATCATGTCCGCCATAGGACACCGGAGCGGCATGCGGCGCTCCGAAACCGCTCTTACCGGATGGCGATCCCGGTAAGCGAGGCCAGCGTGCCCGTCAGGCACGTCCAGGCGAACTCGGTGTCCCTCGTCCGAGCGTGCGGCGCGCGGAAGTCGGCGAGAAACGCGGCCACATCGTCCAGCGTCCAGCGCAGCCGGTAGAACTCCAGGGCGCCGGCGTCCGGGACCCGGCCGGCCGCGTCGGCGTACCGCGCCAGGTCCTCGGCGGTCTCGGCCACCAGCCACAGATCGCGCTCGGGCACCGCCAGCCCGACGGTGTCCCAGTCGATGAGCAGCGGCCGCCCGCCGGTGCGCAGCACGTTGCCCGGATGAGGCTCGCCGTGCGTGACCACCGGGCCGGGGCCCGCTCCGGCGAGCTCCCCGGCCCGGCGGTCGAACTCGGCGAGCCGCCCGCGCAGCGCGGGCCACTGCTCGGCGAGGAGGGCACGGGCCGGCTCGGCGAACGGGCCGCCCTGCCACGGGCGGCCCGTCGCGCGCACCGCCTCGGCCAGTGCGGCGCGGGACGCCGGAACCGTCGCGGCGACCGGTACGCCCTCCGGGGGCGCCGCCCGGTGCAGCGCGGCGAGCAGGTCCAGGACGGCGCCTCGATCGGCCGGGGAGAGCGTCTCGCCGAAGTCGCCGGCCGGGGCGTCCACGAACGGGAACACGCTGAGCGCGTAGCGGTCGCCGAGCCGATGCACCGTGCGGCCGTGGCCGGTGCGCAGCGGGGCCACCGCGAAGTCCAGCCCGGCCTCGTTCGCCAGCGACCAGGCGGTGTCCATGGCCCGGGTCAGCCCCCGGTACGCGGCGTCCGCGCCGGAGCCCAGGTAGCCCTTGCGCGGCAGGTCGGCGACCGTGAGGAACCATCGGCGGCCGCCTTCGTCGGCCGCGGTCCAGTGGTGGTCGCCGAAGCCGGCCGGGGTGTGCGCCACCGAGACGGCGGCGACCCCCCACTCGGCGGCCAGCACGCGCGGCAGCGCCGCCTCGTCGAAATCCTCCGGACGCTCTCGCATGCCGGGACGGTACCGAGGGGTGACCTGCTCCGGCAGCCGGTTTTCCATGCCCGCGATCATGCGGTCAGGGCGGACCGGCGGTCCCGGTCAGGAGACCGGAAGGTTCTTCAGCGCCTCCCGGCGGCTGAGGCCGGTGATGCCCTTGTGGTCCACATACCGGACGACCTCCTGCGGCGCGGTCCTGGCGTACTCGCGCAGCGCCCAGCCGATCGCCTTGCGGGCGAAGAAGTCGGTGTCCGACAGGCTCGGCTCGATGCACGCGTACAGCAGCCCGGCGTCGGTGCGGCCCATGAAGGAGTTCTGGCAGAGGATCGCGGCGCGCCGCCGCCACAGGTCGGCGTCGCCGGCCCACTCAAGCATCAGCGGGCGCATCGTGTCGGGGAAGGCCCGCAGCAGCGCGCCGACCCGGTTGACCGCCAGATCGTCGACGTAGTCCCACCAGGCGCCGGTGACGATCATCTCCTCGTACATCGGCACGGTGTAGAGGGTCTGGAAGTCCCGGTAGTAGCGGAACGCCGACAGCTCCATCGCGGCGTACCGCTCCTCGCGGTACTCGGCGTCCCGCCACAGCGCGAGCACCGCGCGGCGCCACGCCGGCGCCGTGCCGATGCGGTGCTCGGCGAGCACCCTGCGCAGCGCGGCCCGCCGGGGCATCGCCCGCACGCCGAGGAACGGCATCGACGACTTCATGTACGCCTGCATGGCGGGGGCCTTGGCCGGGTCGGCCACCTCGGCCAGTGCCGCCCGCACGGCCTGGTGCAGCGGGGTCATGGCTGCCGGCTGGCCCGATCTCCGGTCGCCAGGCCGTCGAAGAGCACCGTGATGTAGTGCTCGGCGAGCCCGGCGGTGTCCAGCCGCCCGTCGGGCCGGAACCACCGGACGCTCACCCAGATGGTGTCGCGGATCATGCGGTAGGTGAGCTTGGGGTCGACGTCCGGGCGGACCTGGCCCTCGGCCTGCCCTCGCCTGATCTGCTCCACCCAGATGCGCTCGACCTCGTCCTCGGCCTGGACCAGGTAGGCGAAGCGGTCGCCGGGCAGCGAGCACAGGTAGTTCCAGTCGTTCTGCATCACGGTGATGGCCGCGCGGTGCGGTTCCAGGACGCCGAACCCGATGCGGACCATGGCGGCCAGCGTGGTGCGCGCGTCGTCCTGCCGGTCCAGCGCCGCGCGGTAGCGCCCGATGAGGTCGTCGAGGAAGGTCGAGAGCACCTCGTCGACGATCGACTCCTTGGAGTCGAAGTGGTGGTAGAGGCTGCCGGACAGGATGCCCGCCTCGTCGGCGATCTGCCGCACCGTGGTGGCCTGGAAACCTTTGCGCGCGAAGAGGTCGGCGGCCAGCCGGACCAGGTGGTCGCGCCGCTCGGACGCCGGCCCCGGCACGGCGGCCCGCCGCCCGCCGCCCGGCCGCCGGGGTGCCCCGGGGTCACGCGGACCGGCTCCCGTCTCCGCGACGCCGCCGCTCTTCCGCGTCTTCACGCCCCCCATTATGGCCTCCGTGCCATCGCCTGCCCGCCCCCGGCGCCGGGCGGGTCGCCGGCCACGGCCGGCGCCGTTCAGCCCGCCGAACGCCCGGCCGGGACCCGCCGGATCCGCTGCCGGCCGTCCGCCCGCCGCCGCGCGCCGACGATGGTACTCCTGGCGCCCGTCCGCCGCAGCCCGGTGCCGCCGGGTGCGGCGGCGGGCCGGGCCGTGACTTCCAGACCGCTTCTTTCTTTCGCCGCGCGTGGAGTGCATGGAGTGTTCGGAGCGCGGGTGAACGACCGGATCACCGGTCCGTCGACGTTCGACGTGGCGGTCGCCGGATTACTACCGGCGTGAATTCATCAGATAGCACGACCGATAGCGCCAAAGAGGGTGGAACAGATCATGGCGCCGAGGGCCTGCTGCTACCGTCACCGGCGGCAGCCGTTCGAGAACCGGGCCGGGACCGGGGTTTCGGGCCTCGTGCGGCGCCTGTCGGGCAGGTGTGCTCGGCCGGATTTCGCCTGCCGCCGAGCCTCCTGATATTCAGCGTTGAACGGAGGAATCGGGTGAAGCGTCCCAAACGCGTGCTCGTAACCGTGGTGGCCGCCGGTCTGCTCGCTTCATGCGGGGAAGGCCCAGGAAACGAACCGGCGGCGTCACCACCCGAGGTCCGTACCGGTGCCGCGGCACCGGCGCCGTCCCCCTCTCCAAGTCCCACCGGGCCGAGAACGCGGCTGTCGGTACCGAGCCTCTATGACACCTCCCGCGGCTGGGAGTCCGATCTGCCGGGAACTCAGATCCCGCTGCCGCACTCCGGGGCGGTCGCCGTCTTCCGGGAAGGCGGCCGCAACGACGGCACCTTCACCGTCCTCGACGTGACCAGCGGCAAGGTCTCATGGAAGGCCGATCTGAAAGGCCCGGGCATCGTGTCGGCGTTCGCGATCTCCGTCCAGGGAGTGGACTACCTGGTCGCCACCGCCTCCGGCGCCGAAGGCGCCGACGTGGTCAGCAAGGGCCGGGAGATCACCACGATCGACATCTACGCCGGCCGGGCCACCGGCGACGACGTGGCCCCGCTCCGCCATCTCGAACTGGACGGCGACGGCTCGGTCGGCAACGGCGGCGGCGGCCTGCTGGCGACGTTCGACGACGACGTGGTGATGACGGTGGATCCGGCCACCGGCGCGACCGAGAAGTACGACCTGAGGAAGATGAAGCCGCCGGCCGGTGAGTGCAAGCTGTGCTTCGGCTCGACCAAGGCCGTTGCGGTCACTTCGCGCGGGCCGCTGCTGTCGGTCAAGTCAGGCTTCCGCCACCACTACTGGGTGCCGGGAGCCTGGCGGAGCGGAACTCTCACCACCGGCCGCCCTGAGCAGACCTTCATCACCCCGGTCGGGGACCTGCTCGTCGCGACGTGGCGCGACAAGGGCGCGCGCGATGACACCTGGGCCGTCCTGGACCCCGCCACCGCGAAGGTGCGCGCCAAGGTCGAGTGCGCGGCGGATCAGGAGGCGGGCGAGATCAAGGGGTTCTTCCGCTCCGCCGGCGGACGTTACCTGGTCCGGGGCTACACCGCCTTCGACCTGGAGAAGGGCACCGGCCACTGCTTCGAGGAGACCGACCGGGACAAGCCGGTCCTGCTCACCGGGGTGACCGATGACGGAGTCGCCTTCGGTACCGGCGCCTCGACCGCCGAGCAGGCCGATCCGCGGGTGACCGTCGACCTCGCCACCGGGCAGGTCGAGCTCGCCGACTACATCGTGGCCCCCTTCGGGGACTACTCGGGATACGGCCTGTTCTGGGAGGACTCCACCGACACCATGGTCGCCTACCCGCGCGTCGGCTGACCGGTGACCGCCGAGCCGGCCGTCCCGGTGCCGGCTCGGCGGTCGCCGTCTCCGGCGGGGCCGGCCCGCCCGCGAGCGGGTCGCCCTCCGGACTCGTCTAGGGAAGATGATCGCCGGGAACGCCCTGGAACGGGCGCACCTCGACCGGCAGGGTGGTGGCCCGGGCGAGCCTGTCCGCCCACTCCAGCGCGGCGTCCAGGTCGGGTGCCTCGATGATGGTCAGCCCGCCGACGTGCTCCTTGCCCTCGGTGTAGGGGCCGTCGGTGATCAGCGGCTCGCCGTCCCGGACCCGGACCACGGTCGCGGTGTCCGCCTCGTGCAGGCCGCCGCCGAACACCCAGACGCCCGCGGCCCGGGCGTCGGCGTTGAACGCCGTCACCTCACGCATGATCGGCTCCAGCACCTCCGGCGCGGGCGGGCCGCCGTCCGGCTGCTGGATGGCGAGCAGGTAGTGCTTCATCGCGCGATCTCCTCTCCGGGTGACGGGGCCCGGCCGGCGCCGGGCCCTCCACCCTCTACACGAACGCCGGCCCGCCGGATCGACACCTCGCCGCCGCCCGGCTTGACGGCGCACGCTATCGACCATAATTATTTCACTACTCGATTAGTGAAAGGGTGATGGAGGACGATGGACTTCCATCTGGACCGCGGCTCCGGCGTGGCGACGTACCTGCAGCTCGTCCAGCAGGTGAAGCACGCCCTCCGCCTCGGCCTGCTGCGGCCGGGCGACCAGCTGCCCACCGCCCGCGAGGTGGTGGCGAAGCTCGCCATCAACCCCAACACCGTGCTCAAGGCCTACCGGGAGCTGGAGCGCGAGGGGCTGGTCACCGCGAGCCCGGGCATGGGGACGTTCGTCCGCCGCGGCCTCGGCGGCGCCTCCCCGGCGGTGCAGGCCCGGCTGCGGGAGCGGCTCGCCGGCTGGGTGTCCGACTGCCGGGCGGCCGGCCTGGACCACGAGGACATGGCGGCGCTGGTCGCCTCGGTGCTGCCCGGCCCGGCCCGCGAGGAGACCGCGTGACCGCCGGGCGCGTCGTGCGCCTGCCCGGCACGCCGGACACCCCGGCGGGTGGCGAGCCGGTCGCGCTGCAGACCTCCGGCCTCGGCCGGCGGTACGGGAGCACCTGGGCGCTGCGCGACTGCACGCTGGCGGTCCCGGCCGGCCGGGTGACCGGCCTCGTCGGGCCGAACGGCGCGGGCAAGACGACGCTCATGCATCTGGTCGCCGGCCTGATCGCTCCCACCGAGGGCGCGGTGCGGACCGAGGGCGGGGCCGCCGGGCGCAACGAGACCTCCTTCCTGGCCCAGGACAAGCCCCTCTACGAGGGGTTCACCGTGGCCGAGACCCTGCGGCTCGGCCGCGTGCTCAACCGGGTCTGGGACGAGGGTCCGGCCCGGCACCGGCTGGCGGAACTCGGCATCCCGCTCGACCGGCGGGTGGGCCGGCTGTCCGGCGGCCAGCGCACCCAGGTCGCGCTCACCCTGGCCCTGGCCCGGCGCCCGCGGCTGCTCGTGCTGGACGAGCCGCTGGCCGACCTCGACCCGCTGGCCCGGCACGACGTCATGCGGACCCTGATGGCGGCGGTCGCCGAGGCCGGTCTCACCGTCCTGCTCTCCTCGCACGTGGTCGCCGACCTGGAGGGCACCTGCGACCGGCTGATCGTGGTCAATCGCGGGCGGCTCCAGCTCAGCGGCGACATCGACGACCTGCTGGCCGGCCACCGCCTCCTCACCGGCCCCGCCGAGGAGGCCGGCGCGCTCGCCGCCCGGGTGCCGGTGATCGCCCGGGAGACCGCCGGCCGGCAGGCGAGCCTGCTGGTCCGCGGCGGCCCGCCGCTCGCCGGCCCGCGCTGGACCACCCGGCCGGTGTCGCTGCCCGACCTGGTCCTCGCCTACCTCCGCGCCCCCGACACCACGACCGGTCCGGCCGGACCCCGGTGACCCGGGCCGCCCCCGATCGCGGTGCCGCCTGACGGTTCGACCTCTCCGTACCGGCGCGTACCCGCCTGCCGGACCGGTCCTGCGTCCGCTGCCGGGCCCGCCTTCGCCACGCCGTCGCGCCGCGGCCGGCCGGAAGCGCCCGGCCACCGCACCCCACCGAAAGGAAGCCCGCCACCATGATCTGGCTGACCTGGCGGCAGCACCGCGCCCAACTGCTCGTCACCGCCGGCCTGCTGCTCGTCCTGGGCGGCGTGCTGCTGGTCTCCGGCCTGCAGGCCGTCCGGTACCTCTCCGAGCACGCGCCGCCCGGTTGCCCGGGGCCCGCCGCCTCCTGCGGCGAGGTGAACTCCGCGCTCGCCGAGCGGTACCACGCGGTGTACCAGCTGTTCGGCTGGCTGCCGCTGGTCGCGCCCGGGCTGGTCGGCGCGTTCTGGGGGGCGCCGCTGCTCGGCCGCGAGCACGAGCGTGGCACCACCCGGCTGGCCTGGACCCAGGACGTGCCGCCCCGCCGCTGGCTGCTGGCCAAGCTCGGCCTGCTGGCCGCGGTGCTGGCCGGGGCCGGGCTCGCCCTGTCCGCGGTGATCACCTGGTGGCGCCGGGTGATGTACGCCGACGCGGGCGCCTCCGGGTTCGGCAACCTGGGCACCTTCAATCTGGTCGGTGTCGCCCCCGCCGCCTGGTGGGTGTTCGCCTTCGCACTCGGCGTGGCCGCCGGCGCGGTGCTGCGCCGCACCCTGCCCGCGATGGCCGTGGTCGTGGCCGGTGTCACCTTGGTCATGCCCGTGCTGCTGAACGCCAGCGACCATTACGCCGAGCCGGTGCGCGCGGTCACCACCGACTACGACGCGCTGGCCGGCCAGGACATCCGCCTGGTCCGCCAGACCTGGGTCACCCCGGCGGGCGCCGAGGCGGCCGCCCCGCCGGCCGGCGCCTGCCCGCGCGGCACCGACACCGGCCGCTCCGACCAGGCGCGGCGGGCGTACGAGCGGTGCCTGTTCGGCAAGGGCTACCGGCTGGCGGTCTACCACCACCCGCCGTCCCGCTTCTGGCGCTTCCAGCTCACCGAGGCCGCCATCCTCCTGCTGGCCGCCACCGCCCTGGCCTCCCTCGCCCTTACCACGACCCGCCGCCGCCACTGAATCGCGAGGGCCGGCGGGACGGCTCTACCGACCGGCGGACGCGGTGAACGAGTGTGCGCCTTGGGCGGCGCTGAGGAAGGGGAGCCAGTTCGCTCGCGGGCAGGAGATCGGGGGGCGGGTGCGGTCCTTGGAGTCACGTAGGAGCACCGTGCCGGGCAGGTTGGTCGCCACCTCCACGCAGTGGCCGCCGTCGGAACCGGAATGCCGTGATTTGCGCCAATGTGCGCAGTTCAGGTCCATTTCCTCGCCGCTTCCTCGATGGCCTTCAACGACATGTGACGTGGATAGGCTTCGGTCCGAATGGCGTCATAGCGCTTGACGAGCTGCGCCACGGTCTCTGGATCTTCTATGGTGCGGCCGCGGGGTGAGCAGTCCACATAGGCGGCACAGGGAGAATCATGTAGTTCCGCCAGGACGAACGCGCTGAGCAGTCCGCAGGTCGACTCGGCGCAGTACGGGACGACCTGGACGGTCACCAGCGGGTGACGTGCCCAGCCCAGAAGGTGATCGAGTTGCTCGCGCATTCCGGCCGGCCCACCTACCGGCCGATGGAGTACCCCCTCATCGATCAATGTGAAGATCGTGGCGGGTTGGGGGCGGGCGAGGACTGACAGACGTCGTACCCGCCCGTCGACCAGTTGCTCCGCCGACTCTTCGTCGACGCCGGGCTCGCCCGCCATGACGCGACGAGCGTAATCCTTCGTCTGGAACAGGCCAGGGATCAACAGGGGATCCCAGGTGTGGAGCGTGATCGCCTCCTGCTCGATGTCCAGCCAGGAACGGAAGTGCTCGGCGTCCGTCTCTCGCCGGGCGACGGCGCTCAGCCGGGTCAGCACGCCGTCCAGTTGCAGGGCCGCGTCGCATCTCTGGGCGAAAGCCTTCTCGGGGCGCCGAAGCCCGCGCTCCACCATGCCGACCATGCTGGTAGAGAAGACGATCTTGGCGGCCAGTTGCCGCTGGGTCAGCCGGGCGGCCTGGCGGTGGCGTCTCAGCTCGTAGCCGAAGAGCGCGAGGGGTGATGCCTCTGGATGCAACTCGATCGGTCGGGGCACCTCGTCCTCCTGGGCGGGAGCGGATGGGGCCGTGAACTCGGTGCTTCGAGACACAACTTCTGTGGTCGCGCTGTGTCATCGAATGACTCCGTATCGTATCGACATCCCGTCAGGATCGTAGGGCGATCTCACATTCCCGTACCCGGTGGTTCCGGCGACCCGAGCATCGCACTGAGATCGCTCGTGTCAGGTGCCACCCGGTCGTCGGCTGGAGAAGAGGGGTCAGATGCTGCCAACGCTGCTCGGGACGATCGACCTCATCGGAGTCCCGGAGTCCGTCGCGACGGCGCGGGCGTTCGTCCGGGAACGGCTCGGTCCGGCGGATCCCGTCCTGGACGAAGTGGTCCTGCTGGTGTCGGAGGTGGTCACCAACAGCGTGATCCACTCCGGTTCGCGGGACGGCGGCCCGGTCACGCTGGCACTGAGCAGAGTCGATGGCGCCGTGCACGTCGAAGTGCTCGATTGCGGGTCCGAGGACGGACCGCGCATCCGTGACGATCCACACGGGGAAGGTGGCAGAGGAATGATCCTGCTGGACGCGATCGCCGAGACATGGGGAGTCCATCGGGATCGCGGCGGTTCGCTCCTCTGGTTCGTCGTTGGTGTGCGTGAAGAGGGAAGTACGCCCGACAAGCTGGGCGGTGGGGCGGGGTTGTCGGGGGTGGGTGGTTGAATCGCGGGATGGATGTGGCGGAGGTTTTCGCGGGCGGGCGGGAGGTCGCCGGGGCCGACCTGGCGGGCATGGCGCTGACCGACGTGCTGCCCGAGGGTCCGCTGGTGTTCCGGGGGTGCGATCTCACCGGGGCGGACCTGACCGAGGCGAGCCTGGCGGAGACGCTGTTCGAGGGGTGCGTGCTCGATCGGGCCGACTTCCGGCGGGCGGACCTGGACGGGGCGCGGTTCGCCGGGGGTGGCGGCACCGGGATGCGGTTCGGCGACGCCGAGTTGATCGACGCGGTGTTCACCGACGTCGACCTGTCGGGGGCCGACTTCGCGAACACCCTGCTGACCGACGTCGCGTTCACCGGTTGCCGGCTGGTCGGGGCCAAGCTGTCCGGCTGCCGGGGCACCGGCTACACGATCTCCGGCAGCAACCTGATGCTGGCCGACCTGTTGGGATGCGGTTTCCGGGGCCAGGAGATCGACGGGGTGCGGTTCGACGAGGCGAACCTGGCCGGCTGTGACTTCACCAAGGCGGTGCTGACCGGCTGCCGGCTGATCCGGGCCCGGCTGGTGGACGCCCGGTTCGCCGGTGCCGACCTGCGCGGCGCCGACCTGGGCGAGCTCGACGACGGCGACCTGCGCCGGCTGCGGGGCGCGGTGATCAGCCGGGCCCAGGCGGCCGCGCTGGTCGCGGACCGGGGGCTGACGGTGCTGGACTGACCCTTGCGGTCAGGGGAAGAGCCGAACCCACCAGGAGGGGCTCATCCGCATCCGCACGGTCAGGCCAGGGCGTAGCACTCGACTTCGGCGCGGCGGTAGGTGATGCCGCTCGCCATGGAGGTGCGCAGGCACTTCTTCTCGGCCTCGCCGAGCTTGATCACGCCGCAGACGGTGATGCCGGCGTAGGTGCGGCAGTCCAGGGTGTCGCTGCGCGCGCCGACCACGTACCTGCGGCCGACCTCCGCCCGGCAGTCCCGGCGGGCCTGCGCGGTGTCGGCGTACCCGCACTGGCGGGTGAGGATGCGGTATTGGTCCGTGCTGACCGGCTGACGGTCGCCCGCCACCGGCGGGCCGCCGGTGAGGAGCGTCGCGAGTGTGGTCGTCGTGAACACGACGACCGTCGTGATCCATTTCATGACTACCCCCCGTCGCTGGGTTCTTACCCATGCCGGAGGTAAGCGAAGAATCCCGGTCGGGTGGCGCCGGGAAGATCGGCGAGCCGGCGGCCGCCCGTACGATGCTCTCTGGTGTTTCGCCGGATATGGGAGGAGAAGCGGTGAAGGTCGCTTATGTGTCGTACGACGGGCCGGACGACGACCGGGAGGTCCTGCTCGCCGCCTGGCGGGCGGCCGGGCTGTCGGCGACGGCGGAGTATTGGGCCGACCCGGCGGTCGATTGGGCGGGCTTCGACGCGGTGGTGCTCCGCTCGCCGTGGGACTACATCTTGCGCCGTGCGGATTTCGTGGCCTGGGCGCACCGGACGGCGGCGGTGACCCGCCTGCTCAACCCGGCCACGGTGGTGGAGCGGAACACCGACAAGATCTACCTGCGTGATCTGGCCGATCGGGGTTTCCCGATCGTTCCGACGCACTGGTGCCACCCTGGAGAGCCGGCGTCGGAACTTCCCGACCACTCCGAGTACGTCGTGAAGCCCACGATCTCGGCGGGAGCACGCGACACCGTGCGCACCGCCGACCGGGCCGCCGCCGAGGCGCACGCGGCCGCGCTGACCGCGGCCGGCCGGGTGGCGATGGTGCAGCCCTATCTCGACATGGTGGAGACCGAGGGCGAGCTCTCGCTGATCTACCTGGGCGGCCGGTTCAGCCACGCCCGCCGGCGCAACGCGATGCTCGCCCGCGGGGAGCGCCCGGCCAACCACGCCGGCACCGTGGAACGGCGGCCGGACCAGGGACAGCTGGAGCTGGCCGGCCGGCTGCTCGCCACGGTGCCCGAGCCGCTGCTGTACGCGCGGGTGGACCTGGTGCGGCTGCCGGACGGCCGGCCGGCGCTGATCGAGTTGGAGCTGACCGAGCCGTACCTCTACCTGAGCACCACGCCGGGCGCCGCCGAACGGCTGACCGAGGCCCTGCTCGGCCTGCTGTGAATCACGGCCGGTCGCCGAGCCGGCCGTACGACCCGCGGAAGTAGACCAGCGGCCCGTGGTCGGCGTGCGCCTCCAGGGCGAGCACCCGGGCGACCACGATGACATGGTCGCCGGCCGGGTGCTCGTCCCGCACGGCGCAGTCGATCCAGGCGATGGCGTCCTCGATGAGCGGGTGCCCGCCCGGGGAGGGCCGCCAGCGGATGCCGGCGAACCGGTCCTCGGCGCGCGAGGCCAGCGCCCGGCTGACGTGCTCCTGGTGCTCGGCCAGCACGTTCACGCACAGCCGCCCGGCCGCGCGCAGCCGGGGCCAGGTCCGGCTGGTGCGCGAGACGCAGAACGACACCAGCGGCGGGTCGAGCGACACCGAGGTGAAGGAGTTCGCCACCAGGGCGCGCGGCGCGCCGTCCGCCGGGTCGATCGCGGTGATCGCGACGATGCCGGTGGCGTAGCGGCCGAGCACGTTCTTGAAGTGCCGCGGCTCGATCTCCACCGGCGGGCGCGCGGCGGGCAGCGGCGGCAGCGGCGGGGGCGGCACCGGCGGGAAGGCCGGGGCGCCGAGCGCCGGCCCGGGGACGGCCGGCCGGAGGGTGCGCGGAGGACGGCCCTGGGCGGCCGCGGCTCCGGGTGACACGATCGGCCGCGCCGCGTGGGAGCTCATCGACGTCCTCGCCTCCTCGGTGGGCACCTGCCGGCCCGGGGCCCGCGTGGCGAGAGCCGCCCCGCGGAAAGCCGGTCAGCGTTCGGTCCGGCTTCACCAGCATGCGACTTCAACGGCGGTTGAGGTCAAGACCTTCCCGGCCGCCTCGAGAAGTGATCCTGGCCACGTTCCGCCCACGGGGCGAGTACGCGCAGGTGAGGGGGCGAAGGGCCGGAGACCGGCGGGCGCGCGGGTGGGGAGGCTGCGGAGGCCCGCCGGCCGGACCGGGAGGCGCGGCCCGGGCTCGCCGGGGCGCCTTGACGGTCGTCATGATCTGGATGGAACGTGATAACGGAGGTGTCCTGGCGGGCGTGGGGGACCCGCCAGGACATCCTCCGCCCCGGCGCGACGTGTCAGGACCCCGGCGAGGGTTGGGGTCCTGGACGTCGTTTACCGCACGGAGTCTGTGGGGTGCCGGTCGGCGGAGCCGGGTGCTCCTGGGCGGGAGTCCTCCGATCCGACCGGCCCGCGGAGCCGGCGCTTGAGCAGCCGGGCGGCACCGGCGGGATCCGCCGCCGGGTGGGTGACGGTCAGGCCGTCCTCATCCCAGACGAACGTCCCTTTCCTGCACCAGACGGTCAGCTCGGTGGTGACCGACAGCACGGACATGCCGTTTCCGCTGCTCTGGTAGGTGTGAGTGAACCCCTCCCGATGCAGCGCGTAGCGCAGTAGACGCGTTGCCTCGCGAGGGTCGTGCCAGGGCAGATACGGCGTGCCCGCTCGAACCGCCAGCACAGGCCCTCACCTCTCACCGGCTCTTTGATGGATTTGTACCAACGTTTGGATAATGCGGGGTGGAGACGCTTGGGTCAAGGGGTTGTTTGCTGTCAGATCGAGATCGTCTAGATTCGTAGGTACAAAAGGACGGAACCGTAGGTGAGATTTGGCTCGGTCGACGCTGTACCAGCAGGTGGCCGGCGAACTGCGCAGAGCGATCTACTCGGGTGAGCTCGCGCCGGGCGCCCAGCTGCCCACGGAGATGGACCTCATGGACAGCCATGAGGTCAGCCGGAACACGGTGCGGCTCGCGCTGGCCGAGCTGGAGAACGAGGGCCTGATCACCCGGATGCGCCGCCGCGGCAGTTTCGTCCGCGACCGGCGGGCCCTGCTCATGCGCCCGCAGGACGAGCTGAGCGCCGCGCCGGGGGTGCCGCGGCGGGAGGCGTTCGCCGAGGCCGTCACCAAGGAGGGGCGCAAACCCGGCCAGGAGATCGAGGTGTCGATCGTCTCGCCGCCGGAGGAGATCGCGGCCCGGCTGGAGCTGGAGGAGCACGCGGTCGCGGTGGTACGCCGCCGGCTCCGGTACGTCGACGACCAGCCGTACAACACCAACGACTCCTATTTCCCGCACACCCTGGTCCGCGACTCGGAGATCGCGCGCCCAGGGGACATCATCCGGGGGGCCAACCGCGTGCTGGAGGAGCTCGGCCACCGGCAGATCCGCGTGGTGGACGACATCGCCGCGCGCATGCCGACCCCCGAGGAGTCCTCACGCCTGCAACTGGAGCCGGGTACGCCCGTCCTGGTCTACGTGCGGGTCGGCTACGACCGCGAGGACACCCCGGTCCGGGTCGCGGTGTCGGTGCTGCCGTCCGACAAGCACCTCATCAGGTACGAGCTCGAACTGAGCTGACCTCGCGCGCCGGCGCGCGCTCGGGCTGAGCCGCGCGCCGGTGTCCGTCCCGCCCGCCCGCCCGTCCGCCGCAGGGGCACCCCGCCCCGGCCGGCCGGACGCCGCCGGGCCGGCGGCCGCCCGAGCCCCTCCTTTCACCCCGCCGCCGGCCCCGCCTCGGCGGCGGGCGCCGCTCGCGTCGGCCTTCACTGATAAGGCCGCGCGCCTCTCCTGGACACTCTCCGTGTCCGTTCCCCTACCTGCGGCGACGAAAGGATCCTCCATGCACTCCATCGCGATCCACCAGGCCCGTTCCCTCACGCTCCGTAACGCCACCCCCGACGACCTTCCCGGGGTGCTGGCCCTGCTGGCCGAGACGGCGGGCTGGCTGAACGAGCGCGGCATCCGCCAGTGGCCGGCCGGCGGGTTCCCGGCCGCCCGGATCGAGCCGCTGATCGCGGCCGGCGACCTGTACGTCCTGGACGACGCGGCGGGCGCGCCGGACCTGGCCGATGCGGCGGGCGGCGTCCGGGTCCCGGCCGCCACGGTGACCGTGGACGAGCACGCCGACCCCGAGTTCTGGCGGCGTGGCGATCACCCGGAGCTGGGCCTGTACGTGCACAAGCTGGCGGTCAAGCGCTCGCTGGCCGGCCAGGGCATCGGCGAGACCTTGCTGGACTGGGCGGCGCTGCGGGTGGCGGCGAGCGGCCGGCGCTGGCTGCGGCTGGACTGTTCCAAGGACAATCCGGGCCTGCAGCACTACTACCGCCGGCTGGGATTCCGGCACCTGCGCACGGTCGACCTGCCGCACCGGGCCTCGGGCGCGCTGTTCCAGCGGCCCGCCGACCTGGGCTCCCAGCCGGTCGTGCGGCACCGGCGGCGGTCCCGGCTGCTCGCTCGGTGATCTCTACAAATGTCCACTTACCTACCTGTCCGGGAGATTTCCCGCTTAGCCCACCAACCCCGGACAGGTAGGGGCCATTACCTGGTAGCGGTCCAACTCCGGACACTCCCGTCCGATACCCTCTGGAGCCATGACGGGATCGCTGCTCGAAGTGATCGCTCTCGACGTGCGCGACGCCGTGGCCGCGGAAAAGGGCGGCGCCGACCGGCTGGAGATCGTGTCCGAACCCGCGGCCGGTGGGCTCACCCCGGCGCCGGAGACGGTGGCGGCGATCGCCAAGGAGTCCGCGCTGCCGCAACTGGTCATGCTGCGCCCCAATTCGGGTTACACGGCCACCCCCGAGGAGCTCGCGGCTCTGGAACGTGACGCCCGCGCCCTGGCCGACGCCGGGGCCGCGGGATTCGTCTTCGGCTTCCTGGACGAGGCGGGCGCGGTCGACCTCGCGGCGACCGAGACGCTCATCCACGCGGTGTCCCCGCTGCCGTGGACCTTCCACCGCGCCGTCGACCAGGCCGCCGACGTCCAGGCGGCCTGGCGGGCGGTGCGCCTGCTGCCCAACCTCGCCACCGTGCTGACCTCCGGCCACCCATCGGGGATCGCGGCCGGCCTGCCGGTGCTCCGGTCCCGTGCCGAGGCCGGGGACGCGCCGCTCATCCTGGCCGGCGGCGGCCTGGCCCCGCACCTGGTGCCGCCGCTGATCGACTACGGCGTGCGCGCCTTCCACGTCGGCAGCCCGGTGCGCGAGTCGTGGTCGCAGCCGGTCGAGGTGGACCGGGTGCGCCGGTGGCGCGAGATCGTGGACGCGGCCTGACGTGCGGCTCACCTTCGGCGATCACCCGGTCCCCGGCTTCGCCGCCGCGTACGCCGAGCAGCTCCGGCGCTTCCCCGGCGGCCCGGCGGCCTGGCAGCCGGTGCACACCGTCTACGTCCCGGCCGACCGCTTCGACCGCGGCACCGTGCGGTCCTACGGGGACGCGGCGCTGGAGCTGCTGGACACCCATCTGCCCGCCGGGGCCGACCCGGCGCCGGTGTTCGGCCCGCTGCCCGCCGGGGTGCGGGAGCGGGTGGCGCGCAAGCTGGCCGCCGAGCCGGTCGAGGACCTGCGGATCGACTTCGAGGACGGGTACGGCGCCCGGCCGGCCGCCGAGGAGGACCGGCACGCCGTGGCGGCGGCCCGCGAGGTCGCCGCGATGCACGCCGCCGGCGGCCTGCCCCGGCGCTGGGGGCTGCGGGTCAGGTCGTTCGCCGACGGGGATCCCGAGCGGAGCCTGCGCACCCTGGACGGCTTCCTGACCGAGGTGACCGGTCGGGCGGGGACGCTGCCCGCCGGCCTGCGGATCACCTTCCCCAAGGTGCTCATGGAGGACTACCTGCGGCAGTTCGCCGGCTGGCTCGCCCGGCTGGAGGAGGGGCTGCGGCTGCCGGCCGGCACGCTGCGCTTCGAGATGCAGGTCGAGGCGCCGCAGACCGTCATGATGCTGCTGCGCTCGCCGGACCTGGCCGCCGGGCTGGACGGCCGGCTGGCCGCCGCGCACTTCGGCGTCTTCGACCACACCGCCGCCTGCGGCCTGCCGCCGGCCGAGCAGCGCCTGGACCACCCGGCCTGCGACCACGCCCGCGAGGTCACCCGGCTGGCGCTGGCCGGTACCGCGGTGGAGCTGTCGGACGGGTCGCTGGCCGCCGCGCCGGCCTCGACGTCGACCGCCGACGTGCACGCCCTGTGGCGGGCGCACGCCGCGCTGGTGCGGCACTCGCTGGCCAACGGCTTCTACCAGGGATGGGACATGCACCCCGCCCACCTGGTCAGCAGGTACGCCACCGTCTACGCCTTCCACCTGTCGGCCCGCGACGCCTACGCCGAGCGGGTGCGCGCCTTCCGGGAGCGGCGCGAGGTGGACGGGGTGCTGGACGAGCCGGCCACCGTGGCGGCGCTGGCCGCCGCGCTGCGCCGGGCCGGGCACGCCCTCGGCGAGCCCTGACCCGCCCCGCCGGGCCGCCGCCGCGGGAAACGGCGCCGCGGGAAACGGCGCGGGGACACGGTGCGGCGGGCGGCTCAGCCGGCGGCCCGGACGGACATCCCGCCGCCGGACGGGCCCAGGGGTACGCGGCTCAGCGGGGACGGCAGGCGGCGAACATGGCCGGACGGCCGACCAGCTTGACGTGCTCCCCGCGGCCGAGCGTGGCGGCCAGCGCCGCCTCGGCCGCCTCGATGGCCAGCCACTCGTCGTAGGTCACCGGGACCACGCCGCGCGCGGCCAGCAGGTCGTCCAGCCGGTCCAGCGGCCGCTCCGGGCGGGCGGCCAGGTCGGCGAGCAGCGTGCGGACCGTCTCGGCGGCGTCGGACTTGTTGGTGCCGATCACCCCGGTCGGGCCGCGCTTGAGCCACCCCGCCACGTACTGCCCCTCGGCGACCCGGCCGGCGACGTTCGGCACCGTCGAGGTCACCGGGTCGAACGGCACGTCCGGCAGCGGCACGCTCTGGTAGCCGACCGACCGCAGCACCATCCCGGCCGGGATCGTCTCGTACTCGCCGGTGCCGGTCACCCGGCCGTCGGCGAGCCGGGTGCGCTCCAGGCGGACCCCGGTCACCCGGCCGGTGCCGAGGATCTCCACCGGGCGCAGCCAGAACCGCACGTCCAGCCGCCGCGGCCGGCCGGCCGGCGGCCGCACCGCCCAGTCGCGCAGCACCTCGACGTTGCCGCGGGCCTGCCGGGACAGGCCGGCGGTGTCGCCGTCGCCGGCCTCCTCCGGGCGCACGGTGACGTCGCAGTTCGCCAGGTCGCCCAGCTCGCGCAGCTCCTTGAGGGTGAACTTGGCGTGCTCGGGGCCGCGGCGGCCGATCATGTGGATCCGTCGCACCTGGCTCTTGGCGAGCCGGTCCAGCACCTCCTGCGGGACGTCGGTGGCGCGCAGCTCCTCGGCGGTGCGGGCGAGCACGCGCACCACGTCCACCGCGACGTTGCCCACCCCGATCACCACGACGTCCGGGCTGTCCAGCGTGAACGTCTCCGGCGGCACGTCGGGGTGCCCGCAGTACCAGTTGACGAAGTCGGTCGCCGCGACGCTGCCGGGCAGGTCCTCGCCCGGCACGCCGAGCCGGCGGTCCACCATGGCGCCGGTGCAGTAGACCACCGCGTCATAGCAGCGGGCCAGCTCGCCGGCCGAGACGTCGGTGCCGAGCTCGACGCCGCCGAGGAAGCGCACCGCGGGCAGTTCCAGCACCCGGCGCAGGTATCCGGCGATGGACTTGATCGAGGTGTGGTCCGGCGCCACTCCGTACCGCACCAGCCCGTAGGGCGTGGGCAGCCGGTCCAGCACGTCGATCTCGACTGGCCCGCCGGCCTGTTTGGTCAGCGCCTCGGCGGTGTAGATGCCGGCCGGGCCCGATCCGACGATCGCCACGCGGAGCGACATGCGGCCTCCTTAGCGGGACCTCCGCCGGTCCCGCGGTGTCGTCCCCAGATTGTCGCGGATCGCGGGGCTCCCCGGCCAGCGGGACAGGCCGCCGCGTATCGGGAGATCCACCCGCGCCGGCCGCAGGCACCCCTTAATCCGGGGCGCCGTCCCCGCCGGAGTCGATAGCCTGTATACCTGTCCACCCCGCTCAACCCCGCGACCGAGGAGTAGCCGTGCTGCTGCGTATGTCCACCCTGTTCCTGCGCACCCTGCGTGAGGATCCGGCGGACGCGGAGGTCCCGAGCCACAAGCTGCTCGTCCGCGCCGGCTACGTGCGGCGCGTCGCCCCCGGCATCTACTCGTGGCTGCCGCTCGGCAAGATCGTCCTGGAGAACGTCGCCCGGGTGGTGCGCGAGGAGATGAACGCGATGGGCGGCCAGGAGGTGCTGTTCCCCGCGCTGCTGCCCCGCGAGTACTACGAGGCCACCGGCCGGTGGACCGAGTACGGCGACACGCTGTTCCGGCTCAAGGACCGCAAGGGCGCCGACTACCTGCTCGGCCCCACCCACGAGGAGCTGTTCACCGACCTGGTGAAGGGGGAGTACTCCTCTTATAAGGACTACCCGGTCGTCCTTTACCAGATCCAGACGAAGTACCGGGACGAGGCGCGTCCGCGCGCCGGCATCCTGCGCGGGCGCGAGTTCGTGATGAAGGACTCCTACTCCTTCGACCTGGACGACGACGGCCTCAAGCGCTCCTACGAGCTGCACCGCGAGGCCTACATCAAGATGTTCGACCGGCTCGGCCTGGACTACCGCATCTGCTTCGCGATGTCCGGTGCGATGGGCGGCTCGGCCTCGGAGGAGTTCCTCGCCCCCTGCCCCACCGGCGAGGACACTTTCGTCGCCTGCCACAACTGCGGGTACGCCGCCAACGCCGAGGCCGTGGTCACCCCCGCGCCGCCCGCGGTCACCGGCGAGCCGCCCGCCCTCACCCTGCTCGACACCCCCGACACCCCGACCATCGAGTCGCTGGTCGAGCTGGTCAACGACCGCTACGGCCTCGGCGTCACCGCGGCCGGCACGCTGAAGAACGTCGTCGTCAAGGTGCGCACCCCGGGGTCCGCCGAGACCGAGACCGTGGTGATCGGCGTGCCCGGCGACCGGGAGGTCGACCTCAAGCGCCTGGAGGCCGCGCTGTCCCCCGGCGTGCCGGAGATCTTCGAGGCCGCCGACTTCGCCCGCAACCCGGGCCTGGTGCGCGGGTACATCGGCCCGCAGGTGCTCAAGAAGCTCGGCATCCGCTACCTGGTCGACCCGCGCGTGACCCCCGGCTCCGCCTGGGTGACCGGCGGCAACGAGCAGGGCGTGCACGCGGCCGGCGTGGTGGCCGGGCGCGACTTCGAGCCGGACGGCACGGTGGAGGCGGCCGAGGTCCGCGCCGGCGACTCCTGCCCCCGGTGCGCCCATCCGCTGTCCATCGACCGCGGCATCGAGATCGGCCACATCTTCCAGCTCGGCCGCAAGTACGCCGACGCCGCCGGGCTGGACGCGCTCGGGCCGGACGGCAAGCCGATCCGGGTGACCATGGGGTCCTACGGCGTCGGGGTCTCCCGGCTGGTCGCGGTGCTGGCCGAGCAGCTGCACGACGGGCTCGGCCTGGTCTGGCCGCGCGAGGTGGCGCCCGCCGACGTGCACATCGTCGGCACCGGCAAGGAGAACCAGATCGAGGTGGCGCTGCGGCTGGCCGAGGAGCTGGCGGCCGGCGGGCTGCGCGTGCTGGTCGACGACCGGGCCGGCGTCTCACCGGGAGTGAAGTTCAAGGACGCCGAACTGCTCGGCGTGCCGACCATCCTCATCGTCGGTCGCGGGCTCGGCCAGGGCGTGGTGGAGGTGCGCGACCGCGTCACCGGCGCCAAGGAGGAGGTCCCGCTGGACGCCGCCGCCGAGCGGGTGCGCGCGGCGGCCGGCCGGGCCGGCTGAGGCATGGGAAAGGGGGGCTCGCCGCGGCGCTGCCCGGGAGCGGCGGGCCCCCCCTTGTTCCACGTACCGCGCCGGTCCAATCCGTGCGGCACGCGCATATGGTGTGCCGGGGTCACCGGCTCAGCCGCGACTGCTACCGAGGGTCTTCTTCCAGTGGAAGCCACCGGGCAGGTTCACGGTCAGGGTGCGCCGGCCGTCGGCGGTCTTGGTGACCCGGAAGCCACGCCCGCCGTAGCTGTGTCCCACACCGCTCCTGGAGAGGTTGAGACGGAACGGCCCCATCTTTACTGACTTTCGGTAACTCCAGCCCATCTGTTCCTCCGTGCTCTGCGGATGGAGCTCCAGCTACCCGCCAGCAGGCCGGCAAACGCGAAATCGGCCTCGAATCCCTTACCCCACCGCGCTTTTCGCGTTCCGCCCCGATCTCGCGTTTCTCAGAAACCGGGCAGCGCGTTGATCGGGGCCTGCCAGGTCAGCGAGCGGACGGTGGACTCCTGCATGGCGAGCGCGGCCAGCCGGCGCAGGGCGGCGTCGGGCACGGCGGCCAGCTCCAGGTAGGCGGCGGTGACCCGCTGCTCCACCAGGGCGGCCAGCCGGACCGCGTCGGTCTCGCCGGCGACCGGGAAGGGCGGCTCGTAGGCGGCGGCCGCCTCGGGCGGGGTGCCGCCGCGGGCGATGATCAGGCCGCGGAGCCGGTCGCGGCGGGCCCGGTGGGCGTCGAACGCCTCGCGCGCCGCGTCGCGCTCGCGGCCGCGGGTGCGCCCGCCGACGACGCCGTAGGCGTACACGGCGGTGTGCTCGGCGGCCAGCGCCGTGGCGAGGCCCCGCAGTGCGTCGATCATTGCACCTTCTTCAGGGCGACGGCGTGCGCGGCCTCGCAGGCGCCGACCGAGGCGAGCAGCTGGGCGAGCGAGGGGGACAGCCCGCCGATCTGACGGGGCCGGGCGGCGGCGGCCCGCCGCTCCAGGTCGCGCAGCATGCCGATGGTGATCTTCTCCGGCGCCGGCGACGCGGTGCCACCGGCCGGGCCGGGGGAGCCGGTGGCGGCCGGCGGAGTGGGCGGCGGGGTGGGCGGCGGGGTGGGCGGCGGGGTGGCGGCGCCCGGCGGCAGCCGCCGGCGCAGCTCCGCGATCTGCGCCTCGGTGCGCTGCAGGAAGGGCGCCAGCGCCGCCGCCGGCGCGGTGCCGGCCGCCGCGGCGGCCTGCCGGTACAGGGCCGCCAGGTGCTCCTTCTCGGCGATCACACCGGTCAGCAGCACCGTCTGCGGGTCCGGCGCCGGCGGCGCGGCGGGTGGCGCGGGCTCGCGCGTGGCACAGCCGGCCGCGGCCGCGACGGCACCGGCGGCGGTGCCGCGCAGCACCGCGCGCCGGGAAACGGCACGCTGGCGCACGGTTCCTCCGGTGAATGACGGCTTTTCGTCGCTGGGCACATAGCATCGTACGGCGCGTCACCCGGTGGGTAACCGAGTGGCGCTCTTTCCGTGCCCCGGTGTCGATAGGCTGGTGAACCGTTGGGGCGAGGTACGCGTTCGGCCGTCGTGAGCGACGGCCGATATTCAACTGGGAGGTCAGCATGGGCGCAGACGCTCGACGTGACCGCCTGATGAAGCTTCTGGAACCCGTCGTGGCGACCGAGGGACTGGACCTGGAGGACGTCACGATCACTCCTGCCGGCAAGCGGCGGGTGCTTCGCGTCGTGGTGGACGGCGACGGCGGCGTGAGCCTGGACAAGGTCGCCGAGGTGAGCCGAGGGGTGTCGGAGGCGCTCGACGGCGACGGTGTGATGGGCGACAACCCCTATGTCCTGGAGGTCTCCTCGCCCGGAGTCGACCGTCCGCTGACCGAGCGGCGGCACTGGCGCCGTGCCCGGACCCGGCTGGTGAAGGCCGCCCTGCGCGACGGCACCTCGGTGGAGGGCCGGATCACCCGCGTCGGCGACGACGGGGTCGAGCTCTCCGTCGACGGCACGCGCCGGCTGCTGGCGTGGGACGCGTTGGCCAAGGGCCGCGTCCAGGTGGAGCTCCGTCGGCATGACGAGGTGTTCGACGACGATATGGCCGCCGGCGACGACGGCGACGAGGGCTAGGGGGAGCCTTGTGGACATCGACATGAGCGTCCTGCGCAGCCTCGAACGGGAGAAGGACATCTCGTTCGACCTGGTCGTCAAGGCCATCGAGGACGCGCTGCTGATCGCCTACTTCCGTTCCGAGGGCGCGGCCGCCAAGGCGCGCGCCGAGCTGGACCGCCAGTCCGGGCACGTCACCATCTGGGCGGCGGAGCTGGACGAGGAGGGGCAGGTCGTGCGCGAGTACGACGACACCCCGAGCAACTTCAGCCGGATCGCCGCGACCACCGCCAAGCAGGTCATCCTGCAGCAACTGCGCAACGCAGAGGACGAGATCAACTTCGGTGAGTTCGCCAGCCGCGAGGGTGAGCTGGTGGCCGGGGTGATCCAGCAGGGCAAGGATCCGCGGGTGGTGCTGGTCGACCTCGGCAAGATCGAGGCGATCCTGCCGCACAACGAGCAGGTGCCCGGCGAGGAGTACACCCACGGCGAGCGGCTGCGCTGCTACGTCGTCCAGGTGAAGAAGGGGCACAAGGGACCGTCGGTCACCCTGTCGCGCACCCATCCCAACCTGGTGAAGAAGCTCTTCGCGCTGGAGGTGCCGGAGATCGCGGACGGCACGGTGGAGATCGCCGCGATCGCCCGCGAGGCCGGCCACCGCACCAAGATCGCAGTGCGGTCCCGCCGGGGCGGGGTCAACGCCAAGGGCGCCTGCATCGGCCCGATGGGCTCGCGGGTGCGCAACGTGATGACCGAGCTGCACGGCGAGAAGATCGACATCATCGACTGGTCGGAGGACC
The DNA here is from genome assembly GCF_016863395.1 of Sphaerisporangium rufum. Taxonomy (GTDB): domain Bacteria; phylum Actinomycetota; class Actinomycetes; order Streptosporangiales; family Streptosporangiaceae; genus Sphaerisporangium; species Sphaerisporangium rufum. The sequence continues at coordinate 27,760 of NZ_BOOU01000046.1, forward strand.
CGGCGGAGTTCGTCGGCAACGCGCTGTCGCCCGCGCGGGTCTCGCTGGTGGAGGTCGTCGACCCCGACGCCCGGGTCGCCCGGGTCACCGTGCCGGACTACCAGCTGTCGTTGGCGATCGGCAAGGAGGGGCAGAACGCCCGGCTGGCCGCGCGCCTCACCGGCTGGCGGATCGACATCCATCCCGATACCCAAGCCGCTACGGGGGATGCGGTCGGTCCTGCCGATGCGTCCACGAGGTAAGCTTGAAGACGGTGGCCGGGCCGCCCCGCTGAGAACATGCGTGGGTTGCCGGGTTCGCACGGTAAAGTCCGAGCTGCTCCGCCTGGTGGTGGTCGAGGGCGTGATCGTCCCAGATCGCCGTGGCCGGTCGCAGGGCCGGGGTGCGTATGTGCATCCGGTACTGCACTGTCTGGAGCTCGCCGAACGCCGCCGGGCGTTTCCGCGATCATTTCGCGTCGCGGGGGCGCTCGACGTGTCGCGTCTGCGGGCTTCGCTGGCGGGGCTTGACGCCGAGTAGGACCGGGTGAATGGTTACCAACTGTCATGTAGGACGCCGAGTCGATGGGCGGGTCAGATAGCGATGAGCGCCTGATGAGCATGCGGCGATGAGTACGTCTAGGTAGCGACGGTCCGGCGGCACAGCCTCCCGGGCCGAGTTAGGGAGTGCAGTGGCGAAGGTCCGAGTCTACGAGCTCGCCAAGGAGTTCGGAGTAGAGAGCAAGGTCGTGATGGCCAAGCTCCAGGAAATGGGCGAGTTCGTGCGATCGGCGTCTTCGACTATCGAAGCGCCGGTGGTCCGCAAGCTTACGGAGGCGTTCTCCAGAGGATCCTCCGATTCCCGGGGCGGCGGACGGGGTGGCCCGAAGCCGGCCCCGCGTCCGGTCCCGCAGCCCGGAAACGGCGCGGCCGCGCCTGGTCAGGCGGCGCCGCGTCCCGGTCCCGCACCGCGTCCCGGCCCGCGGCCGGGTCCCGCGGCCGGGACGCCCCGCCCGCCGGTGCCGATGCCGCACCCGGGCCAGTCCCAGCAGCAGGAGGCGCCCCGGCCGGCGCCGCGGCCGGAGTCGCCGCGCCCGCCGGCGCCGTCGCGTCCCGAGCCGCCGCGCACCGAGGCGCCCCGGTTCGAGGCGCCGCGCGCCGAGGCACCCCGTGCCGAGGCTCCGCGCGCCGAGGCACCCCGCGGCGACGCTCCGCGCGCCGAGGCTCCGCGCGGCGACGCCGCGCGCCCCGCGGCGCCGGGCGCCCGTCCCGGTCAGGGGCCGAGGCCGGGCCCGCGTCCCGGTCCGGCGCAGCGCCCCGGCGCGCCGTCCGGCCCGGGCGGTCAGCGTTCCGGTGCCCCGTCGTCCGGCGCGCCGCGTCCGGGCGGCCCGAAGCCGGGCCCGCGCGGCCCGCGCCCGGGTAACAACCCGTTCTCCTCGACCGCGAGCGGCATGGGCCAGCGCCCGCCGCGTCCCGGCCGCGAGGGCGGCCCGCCCGGCCGCGACGGTGGCCCGCGGGACGCCGGTCCTCGCGAGCCGCGCCGCGACGGCGCCCGCGACGGCGGGATGCCGCGGCCGCCCGGCGCGCGTTCCGGCCCGCCCGGCGCCGGTGGTCCGCGCCCGGGTCCCGGCGCGGGTGGCCCGCGTCCCGGCCCTGGTGCCGGTGGTCCGCGTCCCGGTGGCCCGGGTGCCGGCGGTCCGCGCCCCGGCGGTCCGCGGCCGAACCCGATGATGATGCCCTCGCGTCCGGCCGGTCCCGGCCAGGGCGGCCCCGGTGGTGGCGGCGGTCGCGCCGGCGGCGGCGGTGGCCGTCCCGGTGGCGGCGGTGGCCGTCCGGGTGGCGGCGGCGGGCGTCCCGGTGGTGGCGGCGGCTTCGGCGGCCCGCGCACCGGTGCGGGCGGCCGTCCCGGTGGCGGTGTCGGCACGGGCGGTGGCGGCGGCTTCGCCGGCCGTCCCGGCGGTGGCGGTGGCCGCGGTCGCGGTGGTACGGCCGGCGCCTTCGGGCGGCCCGGCGGGCGCCCGACGCGCGGTCGCAAGTCCAAGCGCCAGCGCCGTCAAGAGTTCGACAACATGCAGGCGCCGTCGATCGGCGGCGTGCAGGTTCCGCGTGGTACCGGGCAGACCCTGCGCCTGCCGCGCGGTGCCTCGCTGGCCGACTTCGCCGACAAGATCGGTGCGAACCCCGCGTCGCTGGTGCAGATCATGCTGCACCTCGGCGAGATGGTGACCGCCACCCAGTCGGTGAACGAGGAGACCCTGCAGCTGCTGGGTGCCGAGCTCAACTACGCCATCCAGGTCGTCAGCCCGGAGGAGGAGGACCGCGAGCTGCTCGAGTCCTTCGACATCGAGTTCGGCGAGGACGAGGGCGACGAGGCCGACCTGGCGGCGCGCCCGCCGGTGGTGACCGTCATGGGTCACGTCGACCACGGTAAGACCAGGCTGCTGGACGCGATCCGCAACACCAACGTGGTGGCCCGCGAGGCGGGCGGCATCACCCAGCACATCGGCGCCTACCAGGTGTCGGCGGAGCACGAGGGCATCGACCGGAAGATCACCTTCATCGACACCCCGGGTCACGAGGCGTTCACCGCCATGCGGGCCCGCGGCGCGCAGTCGACGGACATCGCCGTCCTGGTGGTGGCCGCCGACGACGGTGTGAAGCCGCAGACGATCGAGGCGCTCAACCACGCCCAGGCGGCGAACGTCCCGGTCGTGGTGGCGGTCAACAAGATCGACAAGGAGGGCGCGGACCCGAGCAAGGTGCGGGCCCAGCTCACCGAGTACGGCCTGGTGGCCGAGGAGTACGGCGGCTCGACGCTGTTCGTCGACATCTCCGCCAAGCAGGGCCTCGGCATCGACGACCTGCTCGAGGCGATCCTGCTGACCGCGGACGCCGAGCTGGACCTGCGGGCCAACCCCACCATGGACGCCCAGGGCATCGCCATCGAGGCGCACCTGGACCGCGGCCGTGGCCCGGTGGCGACCGTGCTGGTGCAGCGCGGCACGCTGCGGGTCGGCGACTCCATCGTCTGTGGCGAGGCGTTCGGCCGCGTCCGGGCGATGCTCGACGACAGCGGCGCGCAGGTCACCGAGGCGGATCCGTCCCGTCCGGTCCTGGTGCTGGGCCTGACCGCGGTGCCGAGCGCCGGTGACAACTTCATCGTGGTCACCGACGACCGGATGGCGCGGCAGATCGCCCAGCAGCGGGCGGCCCGGCAGCGCATCGCCGACATGGCCCGCTCCAGCCGGCGGCGCACCCTCGAAGAGCTCTTCAGCGACATGGAGAAGGGCAAGGTCGACGAGCTCAAGCTCATCATCAAGGGTGACGTGTCCGGCTCGGTGGAGGCCCTGGAGGACGCACTGCTCAAGATCGATGTCGGCGAGGAGGTGCGCCTGCGGGTGCTCCACCGCGCGGTCGGCGCGATCACCGAGTACGACGTCAACCTGGCCATCGCCGACGACAACGCCGTCATCATCGGCTTCAACGTGCGTCCCGAGGTGCGGGCGCGTGATCTGGCCGAGCGCGAGGGCGTCGACATCCGGTACTACTCGGTCATCTACCAGGCGATCGAGGAGATCGAGGCGGCCCTGAAGGGCATGCTGAAGCCGGAGTTCGAGGAGGCCCAGACCGGCACCGCCGAGGTCCGCGAGGTCTTCAAGGTGCCGCGGATCGGCAACGTCGCGGGCTGCATCGTCCGCAGTGGCACGATCACGCGCAACAGCAAGGCCCGGATCATCCGCGACGGTGTCGTGGTGGCCGACAACCTGACCGTCTCGTCGCTGCGCCGCTTCAAGGACGACGCGACCGAGGTCCGCGAGGGCTTCGAGTGCGGTATCGGTGTCGGGTACAACGACATCAAGCTCGACGACGTCATCGAGACGTTCGAGATGCGGGAGAAGCCGCGCGCCTGATCGGTGAGCGGTGCGCCGGTGCCCGCGGGGTCGCCCCGCGGGCACCGGCCTGCTCCCCGGCGCCGCGGTGACGGCCATGTACATAGGTGCTCTGACGCTGGACATCCTGCTCGGCGACGTGCGCTCGCTGAAGCAGAAGCGCTCGGTGGTGCGTCCCCTGGTCGCCGAGATCCGCCGCCGCTTTCCGTCGGTGGCGGTCGCCGAGACCGGCCATCTGGACCTGCACCGCCGAGCCCAGATCGCGGTGGCGGTCGTCTCGGCGACCGCGGGCAACTGCGGCGAGGTGCTCGACGCGTGCGAGCGGGTGGTCGCCTTCCACCCGGAGATCGAGGTGCTGTCCGCCCGGCAGCGGCTGATCGGCGACGACGAGGACTGACGATGACCAAGGCCCGCGGGAAGTTCCGGCCCGCCGCGGGTCGTTAACGAGTAAAGCGAACTAGAGGGGGAGCGCGATCGTGGACGCAGCACGCGCCCGTAAACTCGCCGACCGCATCCAGCAGGTCGTCGCCGAGATGCTGGAGCGGCGCATCAAGGACCCGCGGCTGGGCTTCGTGACGGTGACCGACACCCGCATCACCTCCGATCTCCGCGACGCGACGGTGTTCTACACCGTCTTCGGCTCCGAGGCCGAGCGGGCCGACACCGCCGCCGCCCTGGAGAGCGCCAAGGGCGTCATCCGCTCGGAGGTGGGCCGGCAGACCGGCGTGCGCCACACCCCGACCATCACCTTCAGCCACGACCCGCTGCCCGACAGCGCGCGGCACCTGGACGAGCTGCTCGCCGAGGCCAAGGCCCGGGACGAGGAGATCGCCCGGCGGGCCGAAGGCGCGGTGCACGCCGGGGACGCCGACCCCTACCGGCTGCCGGAGGACGGCGAGGAGGACGAGGAGGCCGGCGCCGGGCCGTCCGGCCGGGCCGGGACCCCGGCCCAGTGATGGCCGGCGTGCCGGTGGCGGGCGGGCGGCCCGCCGGGCCGGTGCGGGAGGCCGACTGGCGGCGCGCCGCCGAGCTGGTCCGCGGCGCGGGCGACGTCGCCCTGGTCTGCCACGTGGCGCCGGACGGCGACGCCCTCGGGTCGATGCTCGGCCTCGGCATCGCGCTGCGCCGGGCCGGCAAGGACGTCGTGGCGTCCTTCGGCGACCGGCGCTTCGCGGTGCCCCGGCTGCTGCGGTTCCTGCCCGGCCAGGACCTGCTGGTCCCGCCGGCGGACTACCCGGCCGAGCCGGAGCTGATGATCAGCTTCGACGTGCCGACGGTGGACCGCCTCGGGCTGCTCGCGCCGAACGCCGGCAAGGCCGCCGAGCTGATCGTGGTGGACCACCACCCGTCCAACACCGGGTTCGGCACCGTGTCGCTGGTCGATCCGGGGGCCGCGGCCACCGCCGTGCTGGTGGAGGATCTGCTGGGCCGGCTGGAGCTGCCGATCGACCGCGAGGTCGCCACCTGCCTGTACACCGGGCTGGTCACCGACACCGGCTCGTTCCGGCACTCCAGCACCACGCCGGAGGCGCACCGGATGGCCGCCCGCCTGGTCGGCGCCGGGCTGCGCACCGACGAGATCGCCCGCGAGCTGTGGGACCGTTCCCCCTTCGCCTATCTGAAGGTGCTCGGTGCCGCGCTGTCGCGGGTGGTGCTGGACCAGGGCGCGGCCGGCGGGGCGGGCATGGTGTGGACGTACGTGACGCGCGGCGACCGCGCCGCGCACTTCCTGCCCTACGACGAGTGCGAGGGCATCATCGACGTGGTCCGCCGGGCCGACGAGCCGGATGTCGCGGTCGTGCTCAAGGAGGACGACGACGGCGCCTGGCAGGTCTCCACCCGGTCCAAGGGCGGGGTGGACGTGGGCCGCGCCTGTACGCTGCTGGGCGGCGGCGGTCACGTGCGGGCCGCCGGCTTCACCTCCCACGAGACCCCCGAGCGGACCGTGGCCCGGCTGCGCGCCACGCTCGACGGGTGAGCGAGCCCCCGCCCGACCGCCCCGCCCGGGGCGGGCCGACCGACGAGGAGATCACCATGGACGACCGGGCCGCCCCGCGGCCGGCCGGCACCGCCGGCCGGGCCCGCCGCCCGGCGCCGCCGAGCGGGCTGGTCGTGGTGGACAAGCCCGCCGGCTGGACCTCCCACGACGTGGTGGGCCGGCTGCGCCGGCTGGCCGGCACCCGCCGCGTCGGGCACGCCGGCACGCTGGACCCGATGGCCACCGGCGTGCTGGTCGTCGGGGTGGAGAAGGCCACCCGGCTGCTCGGGCACCTGGCGCTGACCGAGAAGGTCTACGACGCGACGTTCCGGCTCGGCGCGACCACCGACACCGACGACGCCGAGGGCCGGACGCTGGCCGAGGTACCGGCCGGCCACGTCACCGACGAGGCGATCCGGGCCGGGGTGGCCGCGCTCACCGGCCCGATCAGCCAGGTGCCCCCCCAGGTCAGCGCGATCAAGGTGGCCGGCGAGCGTGCCTACCGGCGCGCCCGGGCCGGTCAGGAGGTGGAGCTGGCGGCCCGCCCGGTGACGGTGCACGCCTTCGAGGTCACCGGGATCCGCCGGGCCGCCGCCGCCGGTGAGGTGATCCAGGTGGACGCCACGGTGCGCTGCTCCAGCGGCACCTACATCCGGTCGCTGGCCCGCGACCTCGGTGCCGCGCTCGGCGTCGGCGGGCACCTGACGTTCCTGCGGCGCACCCGGGTCGGCCCGTACGACCTGGCGGCGGCCCGCACGATCGAGCAGCTGGAGCAGGACTGCGCCATCCTGCCGATCGAGGACGCGGTCGCGGCGGCCTTCCCCCGGATGGACGTCCCCGAGGATCAGGCGCGGCTGGTGGCGCACGGCGGCCGGCTGCGGCCGGCCGGGCTCGGCCCGGGCCCGATCGGCGTGTTCGGGCCGGACGGCACCCTGCTCGCGCTGGCCGAGGAGCGCGGCGGCGCGGTCCGGCCGCTGGCGGTCTTCGTCCCCTGATCCCCACGGCACCGACCCCCACCGCACCGACCCCCACGGCACGCCGGCCCCACCGCCGGGAAGGGCTCCCCATGTCCGCTGATCTTCCTGCCTACCAGTGCGCGTCCTGCGGGCGCTCGCACGTCCCGGCCGCCGGCCGGTGGCGGTGCGACTGCGGCGGCCTGCTGGACCTGCCGCCGCGGCCGATCAGCTGGAACCCCCGGCCCGCCGACCACACCCTGTGGCGCTACCAGGACGCCATCGCGGTCCCCGGCCGGGCGTTCAGCCTGGGCGAGGGCATGACGCCGCTGGTCCGGGCCGCCGCGGACGGCACCGACCGGACGCTGCTCAAGGTCGAGTACGCCTCGCCCACCGGCTCGTTCAAGGACCGCGGCGCCGTCATGCTCGTCGCGCTGGCCCGGCTGCTCGGCGCCCGGCGGCTGGTCGCCGACAGCAGCGGCAACGCCGGCACCGCCGTCGCCGCCTACGCGGCCCGGGCCGGCCTGGCGGCCGAGATCTTCGTGCCGGCCGGCACCAGCGAGAAGAAGGTCCAGCAGATCCGCGGGCACGGCGCCGAGGTGACGGCCGTGCCGGGCAGCCGCGAGGACACCGCGCGGGCCGCCGCCGCCCGGGTGGCCGAGACCGCGGCCTTCTACGCCAGCCACGTGTACAACCCGTACTTCTACGAAGGCACCAAGACCTACGCGCTGGAGATCTTCGAGCAGCTCGGCCAGGCCGCGCCCGCCACCCTGGTGCTGCCGGCCGGCAACGGCACGCTGGTGATCGGCGCCTACCTGGGCTTCGCCGGGCTGCGCTCGGCGGGTCTCATCGACCGGCTGCCGCGCATCGTGGCCGTGCAGGCCGAGCGGTGCGCCCCGGTGGCCCGCGCGTTCGCGGCCGGCCGGGCGGAGACCGTACCGGTCGAGCCGGCGCCGACGGTCGCCGAGGGCATCGCGATCGGCGCGCCCGCGCGCGGCGCCCGGATGCTGGAGATCGTCCGGGCGACCGGCGGCACGGTGGTCACCGTCGCCGAGGCGGAGGTGACGGCGGCCCGGGCCGCGCTGGCCCGGCGCGGGTTCTGGGTGGAGCCGACCGGCGCGGTGGCCTACGCCGCGGCGCGGCGGCTGCGCGTCCCGGGGTCGCCGTACGCCGAGGGGGAACTGGTGGTCCCGCTGTGCGGCTCCGGGTTGAAGGCACCGGGGTGACCGCCGCCGGGCAGGGTCGTTCGTCCGCCGCCGCCGCGGCTGGGCTACCCTCGTGCCCGTGCGTGGAACCGGCGCGCGTGGCAGGCTCGTGGTAGTGGGACGCCGGCACTCGAGGCGGCACTAGAACGGCACAGGAACGGCACAGGAACGCTGAGTCAGGATCGAGGTCGAGGTGCAGGGCTGGCACGGACTCGACGACGTGCCCGGAGACTGGGGCAGGTCCGTCGTCACGATAGGCGTGTTCGATGGGGTGCACCGGGGGCATCAGCGCATGGTCGGCCGCGCCGTCGCGCTGGCGGCGGAGCTCGGCCTGCCCGCCGTGGTGATCACCTTCGATCCGCATCCGGAGGAGGTGGTGCGCCCGGGTGCCCATCCGCCCCGGCTGACCACCGCCGGGCACCGGGCCGAGTTGCTCGGCGCGCTCGGGGTGGACGCGGTGTGCGTCCTGCCGTTCACGCTGGAGTTCTCCCGGATGACGCCGGACGAGTTCGTCCAGGCGGTGCTGGTCGACCGGTTGCACGCCGCGGGCGTGGTGGTGGGGGAGAACTTCCGGTTCGGTCACAAGGCGGCCGGCAGCCTCGACACGCTGCGCGAGCTGGGCGAGAAGTACGACTTCGTCGCCGAGGGCGTCCCGCTGGTCAGCGACGGCGAGGCGATCTCCTCCAGCCTGGTCCGGGAGAGCCTGGCCGCGGGGGACGTCGAGGCGGCGGCCCGGGCGCTCGGCCGGCCGCACCGGGTCGAGGGGGTGGTCGTCCGCGGTCACCAGCGTGGCCGGGCGCTCGGCTACCCGACCGCCAACGTCGAGCACCCGCCGTCCTCGGCCATCCCGGCGGACGGGGTGTACGCGGGTTGGCTGGAGTGCGTGCAGTCGCCCTCGCCGGACCAGGGACGGCGGTGGCCCGCGGCGATCTCGATCGGCACCAACCCCACCTTCGACGGGGTGGCGCGCACCGTGGAGGCGTACGCGCTGGACCGGGACGATCTCGACCTCTACGGGGCGCACGTGGTCGTCGACTTCGGCCGGCGGCTGCGCGCCACCTTGAAGTTCGGCTCGGTGGACGAGCTGGTGGAGCAGATGCGCCGGGACGTCGACGAGGCCCGCCGGTTCACCGCCGGGTGATCGAAACACGCTTTGCCGCGCGGCGGTGGTAGCCTGACGTGTCGGCGTGGTTCCGGCGCGCTGCGCGCTGCCCGCGCTCCTACGACGGCGACTGTCGGCACACACGGTCGTTCGTCGCAATGAACGCATCTGTCACGTGTGCCCATAGTGAAACGAAGGAGAGCCGTGTCGCTCGACACCGCCGCCAAGAAGCAGATCATCGAGGAGTACGGCACCGGAGACGGTGACACCGGCTCCCCGGAGGTGCAGATCGCTCTGCTGAGCAAGCGCATCAGCGAGCTCACCGAGCACCTCAAGACGCACAAGCACGACCACCACAGCCGCCGCGGGCTGCTGCTCCTGGTCGGCCGCCGTCGCCGGCTCCTGAAGTACCTCATGAGCAAGGACATCACGCGCTACCGGTCGCTCATCGAGCGGCTCGGCCTGCGCCGCTAATGTGGAAGGGAGCGGCTCCGCGCCGCTCCTTCCCTCATATCAGGGCAAAGGCCTCCTGATATGGAGAATCTGGTCGGCGCGTCACCGGTGACGCCGGTGCCCGCGCCGAGCAGACTGGCCTTCAGCACGACAATTGAACAGCCGAGAAAGTGCCCCGCGTCCCGCACATGATGCGCGTTCCCGTGACGCCTGCGGGCCGGTCCTCGGTAGTGGCTTCCGGATGTCGACGGCGCGCACGCCGTGAACCCGGGCGCTTCGATCGAAGACCGGCGCTGCACACGACGGGAAGCCGGCTCGACGGAGTCAGGCACCAGCGGTCCGGCCGCGGGCGAAGCGCCCGGCCGGGTCGCCGAGCGAAGCGCGACCAGCCGGGCGCGGGCGACCTACCTGTAAGGAGGTACCCCGTGGAGGGTGTCCACAGCACGGAAGCCGTGATCGACAACGGTTCGTTCGGTACGCGTACCATCCGGTTCGAGACCGGGCGGCTCGCGCGCCAGGCGGCGGGCAGCGCCGTCGTCCACCTGGACGACGAGACGATGATCCTGTCCGCCACCACCGCGTCCAAGCATCCCAAGGAGAGCCTGGACTTCTTCCCGCTCACCGTCGACGTCGAGGAGCGGATGTACGCCGCGGGCCGCATCCCCGGCTCGTTCTTCCGGCGGGAGGGCCGTCCGTCCGAGGACGCCATCCTGACCTGCCGCCTCATCGACCGGCCGCTGCGCCCGTCCTTCGTCAAGGGACTGCGCAACGAGGTCCAGGTGGTCGCCACGATCATGGCACTGAACCCGGACCACCTGTACGACGTGGTGGCGATCAACGCGGCCAGCCTGTCCACCCAGCTGGCCGGGCTGCCGTTCTCCGGCCCCATCGGCGGCGTCCGGGTGGCGCTGATCAGCGGCCAGTGGGTGGCGTTCCCGACCCACACCGAGCTGGAGGGCGCGACCTTCGACATGGTCGTGGCCGGCCGGGTGCTGGAGGACGGCGACGTCGCGATCATGATGGTCGAGGCCGAGTCCACCCGCGACACCCTGAAGCTGGTGCGTGAGGGCGCGGTCGCCCCGACCGAGGAGACCGTGGCCGAGGGCCTGGAGGCCGCCAAGCCGTTCATCAAGGTGCTGGTCGAGGCGCAGAACAAGATCGCCCAGGTCGCCGCCAAGGAGACCGCCCAGTACCCGATCTTCCTGGACTACCAGGAGGACGTGCACGAGGCCGTCGCCGGGGCCGTCAAGAGCGAGCTCGCCTCCGCGCTGACCATCGCCGGCAAGAAGGAGCGCGAGACCGAGCTGGAGCGGGTCAAGGCGCTGGCGCTGGAGAAGCTCGGCGCCGACCTGGAGGGCCGGGAGAAGGAGATCTCCGCGGCGTTCCGCAGCCTCACCAAGAAGCTCATGCGCGAGCGCGTGATCAAGGAGGGCGTGCGCATCGACGGGCGGGGTCCCAAGGACATCCGCCAGCTCAGCGCCGAGGTCCACGTGGTCCCGCGGGTGCACGGCTCGGCGCTGTTCGAGCGCGGTGAGACCCAGATCCTGGGCATCACCACGCTGAACATGCTGCGCATGGAGCAGATGATCGACACGCTCAACCCCGAGCGCACCAAGCGCTACATGCACAACTACAACTTCCCGCCGTACTCCACCGGTGAGACCGGCCGGGTCGGTTCCCCCAAGCGCCGCGAGATCGGCCACGGCGCGCTGGCCGAGCGGGCGCTGATCCCCGTGCTGCCCAGCCGCGAGGAGTTCCCGTACGCCATCCGCCAGGTGTCGGAGGCGCTGGGGTCCAACGGCTCCACCAGCATGGGCTCGGTGTGCGCCTCGACGATGGCGCTGCTGGACGCGGGCGTCCCGCTCAAGGAGATGGTCGCCGGCATCGCGATGGGCCTGATCGGCGAGGGCGACCAGTTCGTCACGCTGACCGACATCCTCGGTGCCGAGGACGCCATGGGCGACATGGACTTCAAGGTCGCCGGCACCCGTGACGTGATCACCGCCCTGCAGCTCGACACCAAGCTGGACGGCATTCCGGCCACCGTGCTCGCCGCGGCGCTGAAGCAGGCCCGTGGCGCCCGGCTGGCGATCCTCGACGTGATGCAGGAGGCGATCGACTCCCCGGCGGAGATGAACCCGACCGCGCCGCGCATCATCACGATCAAGGTCCCGGTCGACAAGATCGGCGAGGTCATCGGCCCCAAGGGCAAGATGATCAACCAGATCCAGGACGACACCGGCGCCGAGATCACCATCGAGGACGACGGCACGATCTACATCGGCGCCACCGACGGCCCGTCGGCCGAGGCGGCCCGCACCACGATCAACTCGATCGCCAACCCGCACATGCCCGAGATCGGGGAGCGCTACCTGGGCACGGTCGTCAAGATCGCCGCCTTCGGTGCGTTCGTCAGCCTGCTGCCCGGCAAGGACGGCCTGCTGCACGTGTCGCAGATCCGCAAGCTGCACGGCGGCAAGCGCATCGAGAACGTCGAGGACGTGATGAACGTCGGCGACAAGATCCAGGTCGAGATCGCCGAGATCGACGCCCGCGGCAAGCTCTCGCTGGTGCCGGTCGAGGTCATCGACAAGGAGGCCGAGAAGGCTCCGGGCGGTGGCGACGGCGAGGGCGTGGACCAGGCCGAGGCCGAGCCGCGCGAGGAGCGTGCCGAGCGCGCCGACCGTGGTGACCGGGGCGACCGCGGGGACCGGGGCGACCGGCCGCGCCGCGCCCGCACCCGGGGCGGACGGGACGACCGCAACTCGTGACGACCACCACTCTGCACCCCGGCCGGGAGGGCGCCGGGGTGGTGCGGCGTACCGTCCTGCCCGGCGGGCTTCGCGTGGTGACCGAGACCATGCCGACCGTGCGCTCCGTCGCGGTCGGCATGTGGGTCGGCATCGGGTCGCGGGACGAGGCCCCCGAGCACACGGGGGCCACCCACTTCCTGGAACACCTGCTCTTCAAGGGCACGCCGAACCGCGACGCCCTGGAGATCTCCGCGGCGATCGAGGGCATCGGCGGCGAGATCAACGCGTTCACCGCCAAGGAGTACACCTGCTACTACGCGCGGGTGCTCGACGAGGATCTCCCGCTGGCCATCGACGTGCTCGCCGACGTGGTCACCTCCTCTCTGATCACCGCCGAGGACGTCGAGTCCGAGCGCGGCGTGATCCTTGAGGAGATCGCCATGCACGACGACGACCCCTCCGACGCCGTGCACGAGCACTTCTCCGCAGAGATCTACGGGGACACCCCGCTCGGCCGGCCCATCCTGGGGTCGGTCGAGTCGATCAACGCGCTCTCGCGCGAGCGGATCGCCGAGTACTACCAGCGTTACTACCGGCCGCCGCACACGGTGGTGTCGGTCTGCGGGAACGTCGCCCACGAGCGGGTCGTCGAGCTGGTGGCCGCGGCCTACCAGCGCGCCGGCGCGCTCGGCGGCACGCTCGACCCGCATCCGCCCCGCCTGTCGGGGCCCGGCGCCGCCCCCCGGGCCGGGGTCCGGGTCGTCGACCGGCCCACCGAGCAGGCCAACCTGGTGCTCGGCACCACCGCGATGTCGCGCACCGACGACCGCAGGTTCGCGCTCGGCGTGCTGAACGCCGCGCTCGGCGGCGGCATGTCCTCCCGCCTGTTCCAGGAGATCCGCGAGAAGCGCGGGCTGGCCTACTCGGCGTACAGCTTCACCGCCCAGTACGCCGACACCGGCCAGTTCGGCATCTACGTCGGCTGCCTGCCCGGGAAGATCGATGACGTGCTGAAGATCTGCCGGGAGGAGATCGCCCGGGTCATCGCCGACGGCATCACCGAAGAGGAGATCACCCGGGGCAAGGGACAGATGCGGGGCGGCCTGGTGCTCGGCCTGGAGGACACCGGCTCGCGCATGTCGCGGATCGGCAAGAGCGAGCTGGTCTACGACACCCTGCTGTCGGTGGACGACCTGCTGGCCCGGATCGACGCCGTCACCCCCGACGAGGTGGCGGCGGTGGCGACCCAGATCCTCTCCCAGCCGATGACCCTCGCCGTCATCGGCCCCTACGCCGACAAGCAGTTCAGTGTTTAATTGCTCGCTGCCGCTTGCGGGTTCGGGCGCCTTCTAGCCCGAACCGGCCCGGGAGGGGCCGGCTGTGGGTGGACGGCTTGCTGGGCCGGGGGGTGCTCCTGGGCCGGTGGGGGGCGGGGGGTGGTCTCGGGGGACCCGGTACGCTTGGCGGCTGTGATCAGAGTCGGAGTTCTGGGCGCGCGCGGGCGGGTCGGGGTAGAGGTCTGCAAGGCCGTGGACGCGGCCGATGACATGGAGCTGGTGGCGGCGGTCGACGTCGGCGACTCGATCGAGGCGCTGTCCGCCGCCGAGGTGGTCGTCGACTTCACCCACCCTGATGTCGTCATGGACAACCTGAAATGGTGCGTTGAGCACGGCGTCCACCCGGTGGTGGGCACCACCGGGTTCGACGCCGGCCGGCTGGCCGCCGTGCGTGACCTGCTGGCCGCCCACCCCGGGGTCAACGCGGTGATCGCCCCCAACTTCGGCATCGCCGCCGTGCTGATGATGCACTTCGCCCAGCAGGCCGCCCGCTACTTCGACTCGGTGGAGATCGTCGAGCTGCACCACCCGAACAAGGCCGACGCGCCCTCGGGCACCGCCCGGCGGACCGCCGAGCTGGTGGCCGAGGCGCGGCGCGCGGCGGGTCTCGGGGCCATGCCGGACGCGACCACCAGCGAGCTGCCCGGCGCCCGCGGCGCCGACGTGGACGGCGTGCGGGTGCACGGTGTCCGGCTGGCCGGTCTCATCGCCCACCAGGAGGTCCTGCTCGGCGGCGACGGAGAGACGCTGACCATCCGGCACGACACGATGAGCCGTTCCTCCTTCACCCCCGGAGTGCTCCTCGCGGTGCGCCGCGTCCGGGACCGGCCCGGCCTCACCCTGGGCCTGGAGCACCTCCTGGACCTCTGACACTCCCCACGCCCACCCCAGGAGATGATGTTGGCGACAGCTGCTCAGTGGCTGGCCGGTGCCCGGCCGCGTACGCTCCCTGCGGCCGTGGTGCCGGTGGCGGTCGGCACCGGGGTGGCGGCGGGCGACGGTGACGCGGTGTGGTGGCGGGCGCTGATCGCGCTGTTCGTCGCGCTGGCGCTGCAGGTCGGGGTGAACTACGCCAACGACTACAGCGACGGCGTGCGCGGCACCGACCAGGGCAGGGTGGGCCCGTTGCGGCTCGTCGGCTCGGGGGTGGCCGCGCCGCGCGCGGTGCTGCTCGCCGCGCTGGGGTGCTTCCTGGCCGCCGCGGGGGCCGGGCTGGCGCTGGTGGTGGTCACCAGGGCGTGGTGGCTGCTGGTCGTCGGCGCGGTGGCGATCGCCGCGGCGTGGTTCTACACCGGCGGCAGCCGCCCGTACGGCTACCGGGCGTTCGGCGAGATCTCGGTCTTCGTGTTCTTCGGCCTGGTCGCGGTGGCCGGCACGGCCTACGTGCAGTCGGAGCGGCTGACCTGGCCGGCGGTGGCCGCCGCCGTCCCGGTGGGGTTGCTGGCCTGCGCGCTGCTGGTGGTGAACAACCTGCGGGACATCGCCACCGACGGACCGGCGGGCAAGCGCACGCTGGCCGTGGTGCTGGGCGACGCCCGCACCCGGGTGCTGTACGTCGCATGCCTGCTGTTGCCGTTCTGTATCGCGTTGCCGCTGGCGGTCTGGCGGCCGTTCGCGGTGCTGACCGTGCTGGCGCTGCCGCTGGCGGTCCCGCCGGTGCGGGCGGTGCGCGGCGGCGCCACCGGGCCCGCGCTCATCGCCACGCTCCAGCAGACCGGCCGGCTCCAGCTGGTCTTCGGCCTGCTGTTCGCGGTGGGTCTGGCGATCTGAGGGCGGAGACCTCGGCAGGTCGGACGCCGCGGCCCCTGAGGCCACCGGCCGGACGATGTGAACGGTGCCGGGCGGGTCAGGCGATGTCGGTGGCCAGGCGGATCATGCGGATCGGCCGCTCCATGTCGAGGACCCGCTCGACCTCGTCGGGGCCCCAGCCGGCCGACTCCAGGAAGCCGAGCGTCGCGGAGTCCTCGGCGAAGGCCCAGGTGACCACGGTGGTGAAGCCGTCCTCGCGCAGGTGGTCGACGGTGGCGTTGAGCAGCCGGCTGCCGTGCCCGCGGCGGATGTGATCGGGGTCCACCAGCAGGGTCAGCAGCTCGGCTGTGGTGCCGGGCTCCACGTCCGGGTCCTCGGCGGGCCCGTGCGAGGCGAGCCCGACGACGCGCCCGCCGCCCGGGCCGCCGGCCACCTGGTCGAGGACGTCCTCCGCCTCCACCGCCACCAGCAGCCGGTGGCGGGGTGTCGGCGGGGTCACGACCGCCTCCTCCCACTGCCGGCGCCACAGCTCCTCGGCGGCGGGCCCGGTCATCTGGGCGAGCGCGGCCTCGGGCAGCAGGTCGCGGTAACCGGCCTTCCATGCCCGGATCTGGGTGGCCGCCACCGCCGGAGCGTCCTCGCGCCGGGCGGGCCGCACCCCCACATCTGCCATTCCGCCGTCCCCTTTCGTCTGCCCACACCGTATCGGGCGGGCGACCGGCGGGCGCACCGTGGCCCGGCGACGTTCAGGAAGCGGCGATCTGCCGGCGGGCGCGGTAGGCGCGGGTCTTGGTGCGGTTGCCGCACACCCGCATCGAGCACCAGGCGCGCGAGCGGTTCTTGGAGGCGTCGATGAACGCCCACCGGCAGGTGTGCTCGGCGCAGACCTTCAGCCGCGGCCAGTCGCCGTCGGCGTGCGCGCCGAGGACGGCGGCGGCGATCAGCCCGACGCCGCGGGCCGCTCCGGTGGCGATCGGCTCGCAGCCGGGCACGCCGCCGGCCAGGGTGACCCGCAGCGGCACGGCGGCCAGGGCGGCCGCCAGCCGCGCGGCGGGGCCCGCCGTATCCGGGAGGCCGGACGGCACGGGAGCGGGGCACAGCGCGGCACGCAGGCCTTCCCGCAGGTCGACGGCGAGCATCAGGTCGTCGTCGGTGGCGCGCTCGCCGGGGGCGGCCAGGCCGCGGTCGCGGAGCCAGCCGGTGAGATCGGCCGGCGCGGCCAGCCCGTCGGTGCCGCTCGCGACGTCGTGGGTGTTGACGAGGTCGCGGAGCAGCTCGGCCGGCCGGTACATGCGGCCACTGTAGGGCAGCACGGCGTGACATCCGGCGCCATCGCCGGTTCCCGGCGGATCAGGAACCCGGCGGAAGTGAGTAGACCAGGCGGAAGCGGTCACCAGGCACGATGATGTCACTGATCTCCAGCGGACGGTCCCCGGACCAGTGGGTGCGCTCGATGTGCAGCACGTGCACCCCGGTGGGCAGGTCGAGCAGGTCGCTCTCGGCGGGCTGCGGCACCCGGGTGTGGACGCTCTCCCGGACATCGGTCACCTTGATGCCCGCGGCGGACATCCGGGCCGGCAGGCTCTTGCGGGCGCCGGTGCCCTCATCGGGCAGCGGGCCGGTCCGGCCGAGCTCGGCGGGCTCGTAGGAGGTGGCCAGCTGCATCGGGCGGCCCTCGGCGCGGAAGACGTAGCGGGTGCGGACCACCGGGGTGCCGTCGGCGACCCGCAGCCGCCGCGCGACCTCGCGGCCGGCCCGGACCTGCTCGCTGCGCCAGTCCCAGGTGGCCCGGTGGCCACCGGCCTGCAGATCGGCCGCGAACGGCGCGTCGTGGTCGAGGTGCCGGCCCCGCTGCAGCGGGTAGAGGACGGACTTCTCGCGGACGTAGTGGCCCGAGCCCACCCGGCCGATGATGAGGCCTTCGGCGGCGAGCACGCGCAGTGCGTGCCGGGCGGCGGTCTCGCCGACCCGGAAGCGCTGGGTGAGCTGGGCCCGGGACGGGATGGGCGCGCCTGGCGGCAGCGTGCCGTCCGCGATCTGTGCCCGCAGCTCCTCTACCACGCGGAGGTACACCGGGTCGTTTCCAGTCATCCGTCCATCCCTAACGGCGTTCGAGATCGTTTCATTATCCTGCCGTAACCGGACGACGACCGTGCGTAGCCGTACCGCCTTGGAGTCCCAACTTTACCGACGCGTGCTTTGCCGAATCGTGACGTGAAGATGGCGCGGCGGCCCCGGCCGCAAGGACGTCCTGACCAGGCTCGTCCTGCCGGCGGTCCGGCGGCCGGCGCCGGGCGTGCCGGTCCGGCCGGCCGGGCGGAAAATTGTTGGCAGAAGCGTGTAACACGCCCGTAAGGCGGTCCGATCTCAGGGATAGAGGTCGTCGATGTGTGTACCCCCGAGCACATATCGGCGGCCTCTACCCTTGTGGCCCGGCCTGTCCGCGGCGGCCGCCCGATATCCTTCGCTTACCATTTCATAAGCGGATGACGCGGACGAGTGCCGCGAACCGGGGTGGCGGGGTCCACCGGCCGGCCGGATCCGGGTACCGTTCGGTCTATGGCATCGCCCACCGGAACCTCCGACGCGCCTTTCGGCCGCATGCTGACCGCGATGGTCACGCCCTTCACCGCCGACGGGGCCCTCGACGTCGACGGCGCCCAGCGCCTCGCCGCCCATCTCGTCGACGAGCAGCGCAATGACGGCCTGGTCGTCAGCGGCACCACCGGAGAGTCCCCGACCACCAGCGACGCCGAGAAGGCCATGCTGCTGCGCGCGGTCGTGGAGGCCGTGGGGGACCGGGCGACCGTGATCGCCGGAGCCGGCACCTACGACACCGAGCACTCGGTGGCGCTCGCCCGGTCGGCCGAGCGCGCCGGTGCGCACGGCCTGCTGCTGGTGACGCCGTACTACAGCAAGCCGCCGCAGGAGGGCGTCCACCGGCACTTCACCACGGTGGCCGACGCGACCGGCCTGCCGGTCATGCTCTACGACATCCCGGGCCGCACCGGCGTCCCGATCGCCGTCGAGACGCTGATCCGGCTGGCCGCCCACCCGCGCATCGTGGCGGTGAAGGACGCCAAGGGCGACTTTTTCGCCTCCTCCCAGGTGATGGCGGCCACCGACCTCGCCTTCTACTCCGGCGACGACGCGCTGAACCTGCCCTGGCTCTCGGTGGGCGCCTGCGGGTTCGTCAGCGTCGTCGGTCACGTGGTGGGCGGCGAACTGGCCTCGATGATCGACCTCTACCTCACCGGGCGGGTCGAGGGCGCCCGGGAGACGCACCGGCGGCTGC
The DNA here is from genome assembly GCF_016863395.1 of Sphaerisporangium rufum. Classification (GTDB taxonomy): domain Bacteria; phylum Actinomycetota; class Actinomycetes; order Streptosporangiales; family Streptosporangiaceae; genus Sphaerisporangium; species Sphaerisporangium rufum. The sequence goes on from NZ_BOOU01000046.1 coordinate 46,453, forward strand.
TGCCGGTGATCGCGGGCATCATGACCCGCACCCAGGGCGCGATCATGGCGAAGGCCGCGCTGCGCCTGGTCGGCCGGCCGGTCGGCCCGGTACGGTCACCGCTGGTCGACGCCACCCGCGAGCAGGAGAACCTGCTGCGGGTGGATCTGGTGGCCGGCGGAGTGAAGTTGTCCGACTGAGACGTCCGGCCGCCAGACGGCCGAGGCCGCCAGGCCGCGTCGCCGCCCGCCAGGGCGGGGGAGAGCGGTCCGGTGGCAGACCACCACCGGCACGATCGCCCGCGCGTCCCGCGCGGCGAGGAGGAATCAGAGAGTTTGCCTGCCAGATACGAAGAATGTGAGTCGCGACCCGCCGGACGGCTCGGCGAGGGAGCCGTGCGCAGGGCGCACACCGGTACATACGGGGGGAGAGCATGAGTCATCCGCATCCCGAGCTCGGACCGCCGCCGGCGCTGCCGCACGGCGGGCTGCGCATCGTCGCGCTCGGCGGGCTCGGCGAGATCGGCCGCAACATGGCGGTCTTCGAGTTCGACGGGCGCCTGCTGATCGTGGACTGCGGTGTGCTGTTCCCCGATCCCGAGCAGCCGGGTGTCGACCTGATCCTGCCCGACTTCGACTACATCAGGGACCGGCTCGGCGACATCGAGGCGGTCGTGCTGACCCACGCGCACGAGGATCACATCGGCGCGGTGCCCTACCTGCTGCGCGAGCGCCGCGACATCCCGGTGGTGGGTTCCAGGCTCACCCTCGGACTGATCGAGAGCAAGCTCACCGAGCACCGCATCCAGCCGGTGAAGGTCGAGGTCGAGGAGGGCGGCCGCCGGCGTTTCGGGCCGTTCGAGTGCGAGTTCTTCGCGGTCAACCACTCGATCCCCGACGCCCTGGCGGTGGCGGTCCGCACGCCCGCCGGCATCGTGCTGCACACCGGCGACTTCAAGATGGACCAGCTGCCGCTGGACGGCCGGCTCACCGACCTCGGCGGGTTCGCCCGGCTCGGCGCCGAGGGCGTCGACCTGCTGATGTCGGACTCGACCAACTCCGAGGTGCCCGGCTTCGTACCGAGCGAGCGCACCATCAGCCCGGTCATCGACGAGGTGTTCCGGTCGGCGTCCAAGCGGATCATCGTGGCGTGTTTCGCCTCGCACGTGCACCGGGTCCAGCAGGTGCTCGACTCCGCCGAGGCGGCCGGCCGCAAGGTGGCGCTGATCGGGCGCTCCATGGTCCGCAACATGACGGTGGCGCGCGAGCTCGGGTACCTGAAGGTGCCGCCCGGCCTGCTGGTCGACTCCCGGGAGATCGAGGAGTGGCCGCCGGAGGACGTGGTGCTGATCTGCACCGGGTCGCAGGGTGAGCCGATGGCCGCGCTGTCGCGGATGGCGAACCGTGACCACCCGATCCGGGTGGCCGAGGGCGACACCGTCCTGCTGGCGTCCTCGCTGGTCCCGGGGAACGAGACCGCGGTGAACAAGGTGATCAACGGGCTGACCCGCTGGGGCGCCCGGGTGATCCACAAGGGCAACGCCACCGTGCACGTCTCCGGGCACGCCGCGGCCGGCGAGCTGCTGTACGTGCTCAACCTCACCAAGCCGTCCAACTTCATGCCGGTGCACGGCGAGTGGCGGCACATGAGGGCGCACGCCAAGCTGGCGGCGCTGACCGGAGTGCCGGAGGATCACATCGTCATCGCCGAGGACGGCGTGGTGGTCGACCTGGTCGACGGCCGGGCCCGGATCACCGGCGCGGTCCCGTGCGGCTACGTCTACGTCGACGGCTCCTCGGTGGGCGCGGTCACCGACGTCGCGTTGAAGGACCGTCGCATTCTCGGCGACGAGGGCTTCGTCTCGGTCGTGGTGGTGGTCGACTCGACGACCGGCAAGGTGACCGGCGGCCCGGAGATCTACGCGCGCGGGTCGGGCATCGAGATCGAGGCGTTCGACGGGGTGATCCCCCAGATCGAGAAGGCCCTGCAGGAGGCCGGTGCGGACGGGGTGGCCGACGTGCAGCAGATGCGCCGGCTGACCAGGCGCATCGTCGGGCGCTGGGTGAACGACACCTACCGCCGCCGTCCCATGATCATCCCGGTGATCGTGGAGGTCTGAGACGGCGGACGCCGCCGCGCCGGAGTCATCCGGCGCGGCGGCGCGATCAGGGCCCGCGACCGTCGGTCGGGGGGTGGCCGGTGGTCGTGGTCAGCGCAGCCGGCCCGCGCCGGCCCACAGCGGCACCGTCACCGGCACCACGACGGCCGGATCGACCCTGCGGACCAGGGTGGGGGTCCAGCCGACGTCGGAGCCGAGGTCGGGGTCGTGGGTGGCGTTGTGCGCGGCGAGGACGTCCACCGGGCGGACGCGGCCGCCGGTGCGCACCAGGGTGCCGGTGACGTGGATCGCGGTGCCGCCCCAGTTATAGATGATCTCGCCGGGGTCGACGCCGGTGCCGAGCCGGAAGAAGTTGTTCTCCGCGTAGATCTTCGACTGGACGCCGGCGCCGAAGCTGTACTCGTAGCCGTCGCCGGCCGGCACGTCGTAGTAGTTGTTGTACACGTGCACCTGGCCGAACCGGACCCGCGGCGCCCGCTGCAGGATGGTGTCGAACACGTTGTGGTGCACGGTCACGTTGAGCTTGCCGGAGTCGGTGGCCGGGTTGTTGGTCGAGCCGATCAGCATCGTCTTGTCGTGGTCGGCGAACCGGTTCCACGACACCGTCGCCAGGTCCGAGCCGCTGGTGATGTCCAGCTCGCCGTCGTGCACCTGGTAGGGCCGGCCGAAGTACAGCGGCTGGGCCGAGTCGGGGTTGTCCCCGTCGTCGAAGGTGTTGTGGTCGGCCCAGAAGTGCGTCGACCCGGTGACCGAGATGTTGTCGTACAGCGAGTTCCAGTTGCCCTCGGCCCCGTCGGTGGGGTCCCACTGCGGGAAGCAGTCGTGGGCGTCCTGGAAGTGGATGTTGCGGATGATGACGTTGTCGACCTTGTCGACGTGCAGGTTCAGGCCTTTGATCACCGCGTGGCCGACACCCGCGATGGTGGTGTTGGCGCCGACCTTGAGCTTGATCTGCGCGGTCTGCCGGGCCGCCGAGGCCGCCCGGGCGTCCTCCAGCGGGCCGGACGGCTCGGTGTCGCGCCCCCAGACCACCGGGTCGTAGGCGGCCAGGTAGCCAGCCAGGGTGTACCCGCCGGTGGCGTAGTCCTCGCAGGCCAGCTCGTCGCCCGCGTCGTCGGTGTTCCCGTCGACGACACCCTTGACGTAGATGATCTTCGGAGTGGCGTCACCCTTGTTCAGGGCGGCGACCAGTTCCTTGCGGTTGCGGACGGTGAAGACGTGGGCGTCGTCGGCCGCGGCGCCGCCGGTGGTGCCGGTGGTCGCGGCCCCCCAGCCGTCGCCGGCCGGCAGGGTCTGCCGGCCGAGCGGCACGCCGTGCGCGGCGGCCGCGGTGCCGGGTGCCGCGGGTATGGTGACGAGCGCCGCCGTACAGGCGGCGGCGAGAATGGCCGTTCTGCGCAAGGCGGGATACCTCCTGGATAGGGGAGGACTCCGCGACCGGAGCCTCCGGGGGGTGCGGGCGCGGGCGGGCCGCGCCGGGCCGGACGGGCGCCGCCGGTGAGTCCGGCGCCCGCGGGGGTGGACGGGGGCGGGCGGGACCGTCAGAAGTCCTCCACCAGGTGCCGGCCGTGTTCGATCAGCTCCGACAGCCGCTTGACGTGCTCGGGCGCGGGTTCGCCCAGCGGGGCGCGCGCCGGGCCGGCGTCCAGCCCGCGCAGCCGCACGCCGGCCTTGACCAGCGAGACGGCGTAACCGGCGCCCTGGCGGCGCAGCTCCACCAGGGGCCGGTAGAACCCGTCGATCAGCCGGTTCACGGTCGCGTCGTCCCCGCCGACGAGCGCGCGGTGGAAGGCCAGCGCCACCGCGGGCAGGAAGCAGAAGACGGCCGAGGAGTAGCGGGTGATGCCGAGGCCGCGGTAGGCGAGCGCGGACATCTCGGCGGTCGGCAGCCCGTTGAAGTAGAGGATCTCCCGGGAGGCGGCGCGCACCGCGCTGATGGTGCGCTGCAGCAGGTCCAGGTCGCCGTACCCGTCCTTGAACCCGACGATCCGCGGGTGGGCGGCCAGCGCGGCCACGGTGTCCGGCTCGAAGATCGCGTTGTCCCGCTGGTAGAGGATGATCGGCAACCGGGAGGCGTCGGCGACCGCCTCGTAGTGCCGGCGCAGGCCGTCCTGGTCAGGCTGGAGGAGGTAGGGCGGCAGCGCGAGCAGGCCGTCGGCGCCGGCCGCCTCGGCGGCGCGCGCGAAGCGGGTGGCCATCGCCAGCCCGTATCCGGTACCGGCCACCACCGGGACCCGGCCGGCGGCCTCCTCCACGGCGACCGCCACGCAGGCGGCGTAGTCGTCGAGATCCAGGGACGGGAACTCGCCGGTCCCGCAGCAGGCGAACACCGCGCCGCATCCCGCGGCCACCCCGGATCGGACGTGCGCGCGGAACGCGTCGAGGTTGAGCCGCTCCCGGTCGTCGCACGGTGTAACGGGGAAGAAGAGCAGCCCGTCGAGCCGATCCACCAGCGCAGTCATGCGGTCCTCTCTCGCGTACACATTCAAGGATTACATTCATGTATATGAACACACCGAACGTATGGCCGGCGGCCCCCGCCAGTCAAGGGACCGGCGCGGACCGGGGGTTCCGGCGGCTCGAAATCCTTGTGTTACATGCCGAAGGGTTGACAGGCCCCGGGCCTGGTTCCTACGTTGACGGCGCGTCCACAATTGTGAACGTGGTTCAGAAATGTGTCACGAGACCGAACGGAGTGACCAGGTGGCCTTGGCCAGGACGACCGGCGCGAGGGGCGGCCCCCGCGCCCTGCGCTGGGCGCCTTATCTACTGATCTCACCGACGGTCCTGCTGATCGCGGTGTTCCTCGTGTACCCGATCGGAAGCGTTCTCTACTACAGCCTCCAGCACTACAACCTGACCAAGCCGTGGGCCAACGGCTTCGCGGGGCTGGAGAACTTCCGGGAGATGCTCTTCGAGGACCCGCTGTTCTGGTCCAGCCTGGCCTTCACCGCCAAATGGGTGGTCGTCGAGATCGGCCTGCAGCTGCTGCTCGGGCTGGCGCTGGCGCTCATCGTCAATGAAAGTTTCATCGGCCGCGGCCTGGCCAGGTCGCTGGTCTTCTCCCCGTGGGCGGTCTCCGGGGTGCTCACCACCGGCATCTGGATCCTGCTCTACAACCCGACGACCGGGATCGTGCGCTATCTCGGCGCGCCGGAGGCGGCCGTGCTCGGCAACCCCGACACCGTCTTCGGCGCGGTCGTCCTCACCGAGCTGTGGCGCGGGGTGCCGTTCTTCGCGATCCTGCTGCTGGCCGGGCTGCAGGGGATTCCCGGGGAGCTGTACGAGGCGGCCGCGGTGGACGGCGCGGGCCGCGTCCGCCGGTTCGCGCACGTCACGTTGCCGCACCTGCGGGACGCGATCGTGCTGGCCACGCTGCTGCGCTCGGTGTGGGAGTTCAACAACGTGGACCTGCTCTACACGCTCACCGGTGGCGGGCCGGCCCAGGTGACGACCACGCTGCCGCTGTACGTCGCGCAGCGCGCGATCGACTCCAAGGACTTCGGGTACGGGTCGGCGCTCACGACGGCGGGATTCCTCATCCTGCTGTTCTGCTCGCTCCTCTACCTCCGGCTGAGCCGGTTCGGCGCGGATCACAAGGGATGAGGAACGCTTCCATGGCAACCGACGTCATCGCCCGCCGCCGGGTGCCCGCGCGGGCCCGCGCCGCCCGGGGCGGCATGCGCGGCGGAGACCGGGGCCGGATCGTCCGGCTCTACCTTCCCCTGGCCCTCTACCTGCTCTTCACGCTCATCCCGTTCTACTGGATGATCGTGTTCGCGCTCCGGCCGGCGGGCTCCACCGCTCCGGTGCCGTGGCCGATCACCTTCGAGCACTTCGAGACGGTGTGGAACGACATCGGATACGCGGTGTTCTTCCGCAACAGCGTGATCATCGGAGTGCTGTCGCTGTTCCTCACCACCGCCATCGCCCTGATGGGCGGGTACGCGCTCGCGCGGTTCCGCTTCCGGGGGCGCACGTTCTTCATGGTCGCCCTGCTGTGCACCCAGTTCATCCCGGGCGCCATGATGCTGATCCCCCTGTTCACCATCTTCCGGGGGCTCGGGCTCATCAACTCCCTGTGGAGCCTGGTCGTCGCGGACACGGTGTTCAACCTGCCGCTGTCGATCATCCTGATGAGCGGATTCGTGGCCGCCGTCCCCTTCCAGGTGGAGGAGGCGGCGATGGTGGACGGCTGCACGCGGCGGCGGGCCTTCTTCGCGGTGGTGCTGCCCCAGCTGCGCCCCGGGCTGATCGCCGTCGGGTCGTTCGCCTTCATTCACACCTGGAACAACTTCCTGTTCGCCCTGATGTTCATCAGCAAGCAGGACAACTTCACCATCCCCGTCGGCCTCAGCTACACCATCGGGGAGTACAGCGCCGACTTCGGGGCCCTGGCGGCGGGCGGCGTGGTAGCGGCCGTGCCCGTCGTATGCGTGTTCGCAGTGATTCAGCGCTATCTCGTGCACGGCATCAGTGCCGGCGCGGTGAAGGGATAGCACCCCCGCCTGGAGGCATACCGACATGAGATCCATCAGCAGGGCCTGTACCGCGGCCGCCGCCGTCCTCGCCATGTCGCTGGCCGCGACCGCCTGCGGCGACGACTCCGGCTCCGGGGAGGGGCAGGCGGCCGGCGGCAAGACGACGATCACGTTCTGGGACAACAACGGCGGCGTGCGCACGCCGATCTACCAGGAGCTGATCAAGCGTTTCGAGCAGGCCAACCCCACCATCCACGTCGAGTACGTCGGCATCCCCATCGCCTCGGTGCAGCAGAAGTACGACACCGCGGTGGCCGGCGGCGAGACGCCCGACGTGGGCGGCGTCACCACCAGCTACCTGGCCAACCTGACCGGGCAGGGCGCACTGGAGCCCGCCGACGACTGGCTGGCCAAGAGCTCCCTCAACGGGAAGCTGGTGGAGAACATGCTCGCCTCGGTGAAGCAGACCACCCCGGACGGCAAGCTCTACCTGGTGCCGGCGACCTCCAACCTCGACGTCGTGTGGTACCAGAAGGACAAGCTGGACGCGGCCAAGGTGACGGCGCCCAAGAGCTGGGACGAGTTCTTCACCGCGGTGGACAAGCTCACCAAGACGCCCGACCAGTACGGCTGGACCATCCGCGGCGGCGCGGGCGCGATCTTCCAGCTGCTGGCCGAGGCCTACGCCTACTCGGGGGTGAACACCTTCTTCGACGCCTCCGGCAAGAGCACGGTGAACGACCCGAAGAACGTCGAGCTGGTCGCCAAGATCGCCGCGCTGTACAAGAAGAACACCCCCGAGGCGGACGTCACCAACGACTTCCCGAAGATGGTGGCCCAGTTCACCAGCGGCAAGGTCGCGATGATGCACCACAACCTCGGGTCCTACAACGACCACGTCAAGGCCTTCGGCGCCGACAAGGTGGACGCCTTCCCGCTGCCGGTGGGCCTGTCGGGCAAGCGCACCGTCGTCGCCAACCCGGTGGACGGCTTCGCGGTGTTCAAGAACAGCAAGAACAAGGACGCCGCCTGGAAGTTCGTGGACTTCCTGCTGTCCAAGGAGAGCAACAGCTACTGGAACCAGCAGACCGGGCAGATCCCCGCGAACACCGACGCCCAGGGTGACTCCTGGCTGGCCGAGCGGCCGTACCTGAAGAGCGCCGTGGAGACGCTCGGTTCCCCCGACACGGTCGTGGTGTCGCCGCCGTACTACCTGCCGCAGTTCTCCTCGATCACCAAGGCCGACACCGAGCCGCTGTTCCAGAAGGTGCTGCTCGGCCAGATGAAGCCGCAGGAGTTCCTGGACACCATGGCCCAGAAGCTCACCGAGGCGCAGGAGGAGTGGAAGAAGGCCCACTCCTAGACCGCCCGCACCAGGCCCCCCGGGGCCGGCGCCCGTCACCTGACGCGGGCGCCGGTCCCGGGCACCAACCCTCTCGCCCAGGCAGGAAAGGAGCGGCATGGCCGTCATCGAGCGCGTCGCCGTCACGGTGTTCACGACCGTCACCCGTTCGGTGGTGGACGGCCACGGGCACCGGCACCCCGGACCGCCCCGCGAGGTACGCGAGGCGCTGCTGGAGATCACCGACAGCGACGGGGTGACCGGCCGCTCCTCCGGCCCGCCGGAGACGCTGCGGGAGAGCATGATCCAGGCGCATGTCCGCCCGGTCCTCGTCGGGCAGGACCCGCTGGAGCGCGAGCGGTTGTGGCACGGCCTGGCCCGGCGGCAGCGTGGCGCGCACGGCCACCTCACCGACCGGCTGCTGAGCTGCGTCGATCAGGCGCTGTGGGACCTGGCCGGCCACCGGCTGGGCCTGCCGGTGTGGAAGCTCCTCGGCGGGGCGCGCTCGAAGATCAAGGCGTACGCCAGCACGATGTGCGGCGACGACATCCCCGGCGGGCTGGCGACCTTCGCCGACTACGCGGACTTCGCCAAGGAGCTGGTCGCCCGCGGCTACCGGGGGATCAAGCTGCACACCTGGATGCCGCCGATGCCGCACGGCGTGGAGCTGGACATCAAGGCCTGCGCCGCGGTGCGCGAGGCGGTCGGGCCGGACGTCGCCCTGATGCTGGACAGCAACCACTGGTACAGCCGGACCGAGGCGCTGCGGCTGGGCCGGGCCCTGGACGAGCTTGGTTTCGCCTGGTACGAGGAACCGATGGAGGAGGCGTCGGTCCAGTCGTACAAGTGGCTGGCCGACCAGCTCGCCACGCCGATCCTCGGCCCGGAGACCTCCTGGGGCAAGCACATGGCGCGGGCGGAGTGGATCGCGGCCGGCGCCTGCGACATCCTGCGGGTGGGCGTGGTCGGTTCCGGTGGCGTCATCCCGGCGCTGAAGGCGGTGCACACCGCCGAGTCGTTCGGCATGGGCTGCGAGATCCACGGCAACGGCTCGGGCGCGCTGGCGGTGATCGGCGCGACGCTGTGCGGGGAGTGGTACGAGCGCGGCCTGCTGCATCCGCACTCCGACTACGACTCGCCGCCGCCGCACCTGCGCTCCATCGTCGACCCCATCGACGAGGAGGGGAACGTCACGCTGCCGGCCGGCCCCGGGCTGGGCGACGACTTTGACGAGGAGTACCTCCGCGCCCGTACGGTGGCCTCATGGTGAACATCGTTCTGGTGACCGGCGCCGCCGGCCGCGTCGGTACCTGCCTCGTCGACGGCCTGCCCGGGCACGGCCACGCGCTGCGGCTGCTGGACGCCCGGCCGGTCGAGGCCGCCGGCCACGAGACGCTGCGGGGCGACATCCACGACACCGAACTGCTGGACCAGGCCATGAAGGGCGTCGGCGCGGTCGTCCACCTGGCCGGCACCCCGTCCACCTCGGCCACGTTCGAGGAGACGCTGACCGCCAACATCGAGGGCACCTACCGGGTCTTCGAGGCCGCCCGCCGGGCCGGGGTGGGCCGGGTGGTGTACGCCAGCAGCAACCACGCGGCCGGGTTCACCCCGCGCCAAGAGCTCGCCCCCGCCGACGTGCCGGTCGCGCCCGACTCGCACTACGGCGTCTCCAAGGCCTACGGCGAGGCGCTCGGCCGCTACTACTCCGCCCGTTACGGCATGGGCGTGGCGGCGCTGCGCATCGGCAGCTTCGGGCGGCGACCGCCGAACGCCCGGGCACTGTCCACCTGGATCAGCCCGGGCGACATGGTGCGGCTCGTGCACGCCTGCCTCACCGCGCCGGACCTGACCTACGCCGAGGTGTGGGGCGTGTCGGCCAACACCCGGGGGTGGCTGGACCTGGCGGCCGGGCGGGCCCTGGGCTACGAGCCGCGGGACGACGCCGAGGCGTACGCCGGGGAAATGCCCGAGCTGGACCATGACGATCCGGAGTACGCCTGGCTCGGCGGGCGCGTCGTCGAGTCATGAGCGGGGATAATCATCATTGACGCGCGGCAGGGAGGACGGAAATGACGGAGCAGCAGCAGGCCGTGACCGCGATGCCGCACGTCAAGTCCGCCGTGCGCACCGTGGAGCTGCTCGACTTCTTCGCGCAGTACCCCGGGCTGCACAGCCTGTCCGACCTGCAGGGCAAGCTGGGCTATCCCAAGAGCAGCCTGCACGCCCTGCTGCGCACGCTGGTCGACCTCGGCTGGATCGAGACCGACGTCACCGGCACCCTGTACCGCATCGGCATGCGGGCGTTGCTGGTCGGCGCCACCTACATCGACGGCGACCCGGTGGTGCAGATCGCCCGCGAGGCGCTCGACTGGCTCGCCGAGGTCACCGGCGAGACCGTGCACCTGGCGCGGCTGGACCATTTCGACATGGTCTATCTCGCCACCCGCGCCTCGCGCCACTACCTGCGGCCGTTCACCCGGGTGGGCCGCCGGCTGCCGGCCAGCACCACCTCGCTCGGCAAGGCCGTCCTCGCCACCCGCGATGACGCCGAGGTGATGCGGATGCTGCCCGCCGAGCTGCCCCGGCTCACCAAGAACACCATCGTCGACCAGGGACAGCTGGTCGCCGACCTGCGCCGCATCCGCAAGCGCGGCTACTCGATCGACCGCGAGGAGAACACCGAGGGCCTGCGCTGTTTCGGCGTCGCCCTGGACATCGCCTACCCGCCCCGCGACGCGGTGAGCGTCTCGGTCCCGGTGCCGCGGCTGACCGCCGGCCGGGACAAGGAGATCGCGGCCTGCCTGCTGGAGGCGCGTGACCGCATCGAGGTCGCCGCCCGCGGGGTCCGCCGCACCTACTGATCCGGCCGACCGGTGCCGAAGGCCACCGGCTTGACCATGCACGCTCCGCGGTTGTTCGATATAGCAGTCTTACATTTCATGTAATGGAACGGAGTTACCGGGTGGAGACACGATACGCGACGGCGCCCGACCAGGTCCCCGGCATGACCACCGAGGCGCTGCGGCGCCGGTTCCTGGCCGAGGAGCTGTTCGCTCCGGGGCAGGCCCGCCTGCTGTACTCCCACGAGGACCGGATGGTGATCGGCGGGGTGGCGGCCGGTGACGCGCCGGTCGAGCTGCCCTGCCCGGCCGAGTTGCGGGCCGAGCACTTCCTGCAGCGCCGCGAGCTCGGCGTGGTCAACGTGGGCGAGGCGAGCGGCACCGTCACGGTGGACGGCACCAAGCACGAGCTCGGCGCCCGGGAGTGCCTGTACGTGGGCCGCGGCGCCCGGGAGGTGTCCTTTCTCGGCGGCGACTTCTACCTCGTCTCCACCCCCGCGCACACCGAGCATCCGACGGTGCGCGTCGGTCTCGCCGACGCCGAACCGGTGCGGCTGGGCTCCCAGGAGGGCTCCAACGACCGGACGATCTACAAGTTCATCCATGCCGCGGGCATCCGCAGCTGCCAGCTCGTGCTCGGGGTGACCGTGCTGGAGCCGGGCAGCATGTGGAACACCATGCCGTGCCACACCCACGAGCGGCGCACCGAGGCCTACTTCTACTTCGGCCTGCCCGCCGGCCACCGGGTGGTCCACCTGATGGGCCGGCCGGACGAGACGCGCAACATCATCGTCGCCGACCGCCAGGCCGTGATCTCGCCGCCCTGGTCGGTGCACTGCGGGTTCGGCACCGCCGCCTACGCCTTCGTCTGGGCCATGGGCGGCGAGAACCAGGCGTACGACGACGTGGAGCAGGTCGCGATCGGCGAGATGCGCTGATGTTCTCGCTGGTGGGACGGACGGCGCTGGTCACCGGCGCCCGGACCGGGATCGGCCGGGCGATCGCCGTCGGGCTGGCCCGGGCCGGCGCCGACCTGGTGCTGCACGGGCGCGAGGACGACCTGGACGAGGTGGCGGCCGAGGTCCTGGGTGCCGGCCGCAAGGTCCGGCGGTGGGCGCACGACCTGTCCGACGTGGCCGCGCTGCCGGAGGCCGCGGCGGCCCTGCTGGCCGAGCAGCGGATCGACGTGCTGGTGAACAACGCCGGCATCATCCGCCGCGCGCCGGCCGCCGAGCACTCCTACGCCGACTGGCGGGCCGTCCTGGACGTGAACCTGGACGCGGCCTTCCTGCTCAGCCAGGCCGCCGGGCGGGCCATGCTGGAGCGCGGCTCGGGGAAGATCATCATGATCGCGTCGATGCTGTCCTTCCAGGGCGGCGTCAACGTGGCCGGGTACACCGCGGCCAAGCACGCGGTCGCCGGGCTCACCCGGAGCCTGGCCTGCGAGTGGGCGGCCGGCGGCGTCCAGGTCAACGCCATCGCCCCCGGATACGTCGCGACCGCCAACACCGCACCGCTGCGCGCCGACCCGGCCCGCGAGCCGGCGATCCGGGCCCGGATCCCGGCCGGCCGCTGGGGCACGCCGGAGGACATCGCCGGAGCCGCCGTCTTCCTGGCCTCGCCGGCGGCCGACTACGTGAACGGCCACGTGCTGGCGGTGGACGGGGGCTGGCTCGCCCGGTGAGCCCGCCGCCGTCCCGGCCCGGCGGTCGCATCGGTGCCCGGCGCGCGGCAGGGGTCCGGCACCGGGCGGCCCGGCGATGAGTAGGCTCGGGGCGTGGTGAGGGAAGGCAGCTCCATCGACAAGGCGCTGGCGGTGCTCGAGGCGATCGCCGAGCACCATCGCGTGACCGACATCGCCGCGGCGACCGGCGTCTCCAAGTCCACGGTCCACCGCATCCTGCAGTCGCTGGTCGACTGGGGGTTCGCCCGCGCGGACGGCGCCGGCGGCTACGAGCCCGGCCCGCGCATCCTCACCCTGGCCGGCAAGGTCATGAGCCGGTTCGACCCGGCCCGGCAGGCCTCGGCCGCGCTGCGCGCGCTGCACGAGCGGACCGGGTACACCACCCACTTCGGCATCCGCAGCGGCGACGAGGCGGTCTACGTCGACAAGCTGGAGGGTCGCCGGCCGTACCAGATGCCGTCCCGGATCGGCATGAGCCTGCGCCTGCACAGCACCGCCATCGGCAAGGCCATCCTCGCCCAGCTCGACGACCGGGAGGTGCGGTCGATCGCCGGGCGCACCGGGCTGCCCCGGCACACCGCCCGCACCCTCACCGAGGTCAGCGACCTGCTGGACCACCTCGGCATGGTGCGCGCGGCCGGTTTCGCCATGGACGACGAGGAGAACGAGCCGGGCGTGCGCTGTGTCGGCGCCGCCGTGTTCGACCACACCGGCCAGGTGCTGGGCGGGATCTCCATCTCCTCGCTGGCGATGGACCTGCGCCCCGATGAGCTGGAGAACCTGGCCCCGGTGGTGGTCGCCGCCGCGCGCGAGGTCTCCCAGGCCCTCGGCGCCCCCACCCCCGCCCCCACCTCCTGACGGGCCATCACGCCCGAACGTCCCGTGAGCGGCGGCGGGCTAGAGCAGGCCGTCGATCTCGTGGGGGGTGGCGATCCGGCCGGTGCCGCCCTGGCCGGCCAGGCTGACCGCGGCGGCGGCCATGCCCGCCCGGACGGCGGCGCGCAGCGGCGCCCCGGTGGCCAGCCGGGCGGCCACCGTGCCGGCGAAGGCGTCGCCGGCCCCGGTCTGGTCCACCACGACGGGTGCCGGGACGGCCGGGATGGCCTCCGGCGGCGCGTCGCCCGAGGCGAGCAGCACGCCCGCGGCGCCTTGGGTGACGGCGACCGCCCGCGCGCCCAGGCGCAGCGCGGCGCGGGCGGTGGCGGCCGCATCGGCGGTGCCGAGCAGCGGCAGGCTGTCGCCCGGGCAGGACGGGGTGACCAGCGTGGCGTGCGGGGCCACGGCGGCCAGCGCGGCGGCGGCCTGGCCGGGCGTGGTGAGCCGGCCGCGGAAATTGGGGTCGTAGACCACCGCGCCGCCCGCCGCGGCGACGATCTCGGCGGCGTGCCGGACGGCGTGCGCGCACGAGGGGGACAGCGCCGCGGTGACCCCGCTGACCAGCAGCACCCGGGCCTCGCCCAGCGGCGCGGCGGCGACGTCGGCGGGGCCCATCCGGGACGCGGCGCTGCCGGCGCGCATGTAGGCGAAGGCGCGCTCCCCGCCGGGGTCGGCGCCCACCGCGTAGGCGCCGGTAGAGCCGGGGCCGGGCCGCATCCACCGGGTGTCCACGCCGTGCGCGGCGGCGAACCGGATGAGCCGCTCGCCGAACTCGTCGTCACCCACCCGGGTCACCAGGGCCACGTGCGCTCCGGTGGCCGCCGCCGCCACCGCGGCGTTCAGCGCGTCTCCGGAGAACGAGAGCCGGAAGGTGTCCGCGTCGGTCAGCGGGGCAGGGGCCGAGAACTCGACCAGCGGCTCGCCGATCACGATCACATCCACGGAGCACTCCCGGTTGTTTCATGTAATGGGATTTGATTCTATGTGACGCAACAAGACACCACTGTGGAGGACCCCATGCCGAACATCAGCGTCGAACTGCTCTCCGGTCGCACCATGGACCAGCGCCGGGAGTTCGTGGCGGCGGTCACCGAGGCGGCCATCGACATTCTCAAGGCCCGCCGCGAGTCGGTGCGCATCGTGTTCACCGAGATCGAGAAGTCGGACGTGGCCAACGGCGGCACCCTGGAGTCCGACAAGGGCTGAGACCCGCCCCGCGGGCACGGGCAAGGTGCCCGGGCCCGCGGGGGAGGCGGCGGACCGGTGGCGCGGGCGCCGGGACGCGTTCCTCAGGCCAGCGCGGTCGCGCGGTCCTCGCCGGTGCCGTCGCTGTCGAGCGAGTCGACCAGGGCGTCCCGGTCCGGGCGGTTCTCCGGCCGGAGCAGCCCGATGACCACGTAGAGGATCAGCGAGGTGACCAGCGGCGCCGCGACCACGAGCGTCTGGTCGGGCTTGGTCAGCCCCCACTTCACCACCGCCCACACGCCGAGACCGGCCGCCCAGGAGGTGATCGCCGCCAGCGGCCCGCTGCGCTTGAACCAGGGGAGCAGGCCCAGCATCAGCGGGATCGAGATCGGGCCCATCGTGGCGGCCACCACGTCCACGACGATCTTCAGCACCACCCCCTGGCCCTGGGTCGAGATGGCGATCGTCATGCTGATGGCGACGAACAGGAACGTGGTGATCCGGGCGAGCCGCAGCGCGCCGGCGGCGTCCAGCGTCCGGACCCGGCGCCAGAAGACCGGCAGGATGTCCCGGGTGATCACCGCGGAGATCACGTTGGCGTCCGAGGAGACCATGGCCATGGTGTGCGAGAAGAAGCCGGCCAGTACCAGGCCGATCATGCCGGTGGGCAGCAGCGCCTGCGCCAGGTGCACGTAGGACTGGTCGGAGTCGGTGAGGCCGGGCACGATCAGCGGAGCGGCGAACATCGGGATGAACAGCACCAGCGGCCACAGCAGCCACAGGCCGCTGGACAGCAGCGCCGCCCGCCTGGCCTGGCTGCCGGAGGGGGCGCCCATGTAACGCTGGGCCAGGTTCCACATGCCGCCGTTGTACTCGAACGTCTTGATCAGCAGGAACGCGAAGAAGTAGGTGCCGGTGTACGGGCCGCTCAGCGGGTCGCCGTGCCCGGCGGGCAGCCGGTCCCACATGGTCCACAGCGCCGAGACCCCGCCGAGGTGGGCGAGGACCGCGACGAACATCACGATGCCCGCCACGAACTGGATCACGAACTGCCCGAAGTCGGTGAGCACGTCCGCCCACAGCCCGCCGACGGTCACGTAGACGATCGTCACCGCGCCGGTGACGGCGATGCCGTACTGGATGGGGACGCCGGCGAAGCCCTTGAGCAGTACCGAGATGGCCACCCACTTGGCGGCGATGTCGACCACCTTGAGCAGGGCGCCGCTGTAGGCCATCACCTGCTGGGTGGGCAGGTTGTAGCGCCGGGTCAGGTACTCCAGCGGCGACACCACGCCATGCTTGGCCCGCAGGCGGTTCCACCGGGCGGCGAACAGGAAGGCGCCGACGCCGACGCCGATGCCGATCGTCATGGCCCACCAGACGTACACGGTGAGGCCGTAGTCGTAGGCCACGGCGGCGAACGCGACGAACATGACCGCGCTGTAGCCCGACATGTGGTGCGAGATCCCCGACAGCCACCAGGGGATGCGGCCGCCGGCGGTGAAGTAGTCGATCACGGTGCGGATCCGGTTCTTCGACCACACCCCGATGACGACCATGAGCGCGAAGTAGATCGCGAGCACGGACCAGTCCAGTGCGGACATCGGCCCTCCTTCCCACGTTTCCGTTGGGAGGAGATTCCAGTACATGGAACGTCATGTCAATACACGGAACGGGGATCGATGTCACGGACCGGCCGGTCGGCCGCCGTATCGTGATATTCCGGCCGCCCCGCCCCGGCGCGCCTCCCTGGTGCCGGCCGGCCTCTTACGTAGCCTGGGCATCATGGCCACCCGTACGTCGAAAGGCGCCCAGAAGGGATCGGCGAAGCGGCCCGCCCCGGCGCGCCGCCCTCCGGCCAAGCGGCCGGCCGCCACCCGGGGCAGGGGCACCAGGCCGGCCGGCCGCCCCGCCGCCCGCCGGTCGGCGAGCGCGCCGCCGGACCCGATCAGCTGGGTCTTCCTGGCGATCGGCAAGCTCTTCGTCGGCGTGTGGCTGCTGTTCGCCAACGGCATCGGCACCGCCGCCCGGGCCTTCGGCCGGCAGGCGCGCGAGCTCGACCCGGCGCACCGCCGCGACGGACTCGGCCTGGCGGTGCTCGCGGCGGCCATCGTGCTGGCCGCGATGACCTGGCGTCCGGCCCGCGGCACCGCCGCGACCGTGGTGGACGCCGTGCTGCGCGGTGCCCTGGGCTCGCTGGCCTGGTCGGTGCCGCTGCTGCTCGCGCTGGTCGCCTGGCGCCTGCTGCGCCACCCGGACCAGAACGCCGACACCGCGCGCATGATGATCGGCTGGACCGCGCTGCTCGCCGGGCTGCTCGGCGTGATCCACGTCGCGCACGCCACGCCGTACCCCTCCGGGCCGGCCGCCACCGACGGCATGGACAAGGTGTCCGCGGCGGGCGGCATGATCGGGTTCATCGTGTCGGCGCCGCCGGCCAGCGTCCTGCCCGCGTTCATCACCGTTCCGCTGCTCCTGCTGCTGTCCGGGTTCGGCCTGCTGGTGATCACCGCCACCCCGGTGCACCGGGTGCCCGAGCGCCTCGCCGAGATCCAGCACATGCTCTTCCACCCGAGCGGCCAGGGCGCCGCTCCGCCGGACGAGGCCGCCCGGCCGGCCCGGCGCGGCCGGGGGCGCGGCTCCGCCGGGCGGTCCAAGCCGGACGAGCCGCTCGCCGGCGGCGAGGGCGGCGAGCACGTCAAGCCCTACGACACGCCGGTGGTCGCCGAGGACGGCCGGTCCACCGAGCACGCGCCGGAGATCGTGCCCGGGCTGGTCGAGGAGCCGACCGAGCCCGAGCTGCCGCTGCCGCCGCGCGCCGCGGCCCCGCCGCCGGAACCCTCCCCGCCGCCGCGCCGGGTCGAGCAGCTCGTCCTGTCGTCGCAGGCCGGGCCGTACGCCCTGCCGGACCTGCAGGTCCTGCGGTCGGGCAGCCCGCCCAAGCCGCAGACCAAGGCGAACACCGTCGTGGTGAACGCGCTGACCAGCGTGCTGGAACAGTTCGGCATCGACGCGCAGGTGATCGGCTTCACCCGCGGGCCGACCGTCACCCGGTACGAGATCGAGCTGGGCCCGGCGGTGAAGGTGGAGAAGGTCACCGCGCTCACCAAGAACATCGCCTACGCCGTCAAGTCCGCCGACGTGCGCATCCTGTCCCCGATCCCCGGCAAGTCGGCGATCGGCGTCGAGATCCCCAACACCGACAAGGACCTGGTCAGCCTCGGCGACGTGCTGCGCTCCCAGGTCGCCCAGGCCGACCACCACCCGATGATCGTCGGCCTCGGCAAGGACGTCGAGGGCCGCACCATAGTGGCCAACCTCGCCAAGATGCCCCACCTGCTCATCGCGGGCGCGACCGGCGCGGGCAAGTCGGTCTGCGTCAACGGGCTGATCTCCTCGGTGCTCATGCGGGCCACGCCGGACGACGTGCGCATGGTGCTGGTCGACCCCAAGCGGGTGGAACTGTCGGTCTACGAGGGCATCCCGCATCTGATCACCCCGATCATCACCAACCCCAAGAAGGCCGCCGAGGCCCTCGAGTGGGTGGTCGGCGAGATGGACCGCCGCTACGACGACCTGGCGGCCAGCGGCTTCCGGCACGTCGACGAGTTCAACAAGGCGGTACGCGCCGGCAAGCTGGTGCCCCCGCCGGGCAGCGAGCGGGTCTACCAGCCCTACCCCTACCTGCTGGTGATCGTCGACGAGCTCGCCGACCTGATGATGGTCGCGCCGCGTGACGTCGAGGACTCGATCGTGCGGATCACCCAGCTCGCCCGGGCGGCCGGCATCCACCTGGTGATCGCCACCCAGCGGCCGAGCGTCGACGTGGTGACCGGCCTGATCAAGGCGAACGTGCCGTCCCGGCTGGCGTTCGCCACCTCCTCGCTCGCCGACTCGCGGGTCATCCTCGACCAGCCGGGCGCCGAGAAGCTGGTCGGCCAGGGCGACGCGCTGTTCCTGCCGATGGGCGCCAGCAAGCCGATGCGGCTGCAGAACGCGTTCGTCTCGGAGAAGGAGATCGCCGAGGTCGTCGCGCACTGCAAGACCCAGATGCAGGCCGAGTACCGCGAGGACGTGGCCGCCGCGGCCACCGCCAAACGCGAGATCGACGAGGACATCGGCGACGACCTCGACCTGCTGGTGCAGGCGGCCGAGCTGATCGTCACCACCCAGTTCGGCTCCACCTCGATGCTGCAGCGCAAGCTGCGCGTCGGCTTCGCCAAGGCCGGCCGGCTGATGGACCTGCTGGAGAGCCGCGACGTCGTCGGCCCGAGCGAGGGTTCCAAGGCCCGCGAGGTGCTCGTCAAGCCGGACGATCTGCCCGCACTGCTCGCCGACTTGCGGGGAGGGTGACCCCTCCGCGACCGTCCCCCTCGGTTACTGGTTGAATGTGAATGACTACGCTTCGTCCGGGTGCGTGGTCAGGGCCACGGCGAGGGGGACACGTATGAGCATCGGGGGGACGCTGGCCGCGGCACGGCAGGCGGCGGGCATGTCGGTCGCCCAGCTGAGCGGCCGTACCCGGATCCGGGAGACGGTGATCTACGCCATCGAGCGGGACGACTTCTCGCTCTGCGGCGGCGATTTCTACGCCAGAGGGCACGTCCGCAACATCGCCAAGACGCTCGGGCTCGATCCGCAGGCGGTCGCGCACCAGTTCGACGAGGAGCACGGTGGGCCGGCCCGGCCGGTGCGCGCGGCCGCGGTCTTCCAGGCCGAGCACACGATCAAGCTGCGCGACCGGCGCAGTCCCAACTGGTCCACCGCGATGGCCATCGCGCTGGCCCTGGTGGCGGTCTTCGGGGTGACCCGGGTGATGAGCGGCTCCGGCGACCCGGTCGCCACCGGTCCCGACCCGCGGCGGGTCCCGCCGAAGTCCTCGCCCTCGGTCGGGGTCTCCACGCACCCGAAGGCGGCCAGGCCGGCCGGCGACCTGGTCACGCTGCGGGTGACGGCCAAGCGGCGCACCTGGCTGGACGTCACCGACGCCAAGGGCAAGCGCATCTTCCGCGGCGTGCTGCCGGCCGGTGGCGCCGCGACCTGGAAGGCGCGCAAGCTGATGAAGGTCACCTTCGGCAACGCCGGCGGGGTCGACCTGGAGGTGAACGGCCGGCACATCGGCCCGCCCGGCCGGTCCGGGGAGCTCGTCCGCCGCTCGTTCCGGCCGGAGGCGTCCGGCGCCCGATGACCGCGCGGGCGGGCGGTGACCTGGCGGCCTCGCACCCGCCCGGATGAGGAAGTACGGGGGGAGTGCGCCGGGCGGGGGGCAACTCCCGATACCGTAGAGCCATCATGTCTTCCCGCCGAACCGCATCGCTGATCACATTGGGCTGCGCGCGCAACGAGGTCGACTCCGAGGAGCTCGCCGCGCGTCTGGAGGCCGCCGGCTGGCGGCTGGACGACGACGACCCCGATGTGGTCGTCGTCAACACCTGCGGCTTCATCGACTCGGCGAAGAAGGACTCGATCGACACGCTGCTCGCCGCGGCCGACTCCGGGGCCAAGGTGATCGCGGCCGGCTGCATGGCCGAGCGGTACGGCAAGGAGCTCGCCGACGCGCTCCCCGAGGCCGCCGCGGTCATCTCCTTCGACGACTACGCCGACATCGGCACCCGGCTGGACGACGTGGTGGCCGGCCGGGCGCCGGCGCCGCACGTCCCGCGCGACCGCCGCGTCCTGCTGCCGATCAGTCCGGTGGAGCGCTCCGCCGGGGCCGGCCGGGTGCACATCCCCGGCCACGCCCAGCTGCCCGACGGCGTCGCGCCGCCGAGCGGGCCCCGCACGCTGCGCAAGCGGCTCTCCGGTGGCCCGGTGGCCGCGCTGAAGCTGGCCTCTGGCTGCGACCGGCGCTGCACGTTCTGCGCGATCCCCGCCTTCCGTGGCTCTTACGTCTCCCGCCATCCCGACGAGCTGCTGGCCGAGGCGGCCTGGCTGGCCGGGGAGGGCGTCAAGGAGCTGGTGCTGGTCAGCGAGAACAGCACCTCCTATGGCAAGGACCTCGGCGATCTGCGCGCGCTGGAGCGGCTGCTGCCCGCGCTGGCCGCCACCGACGGCATCGAACGGGTGCGGGTCAGCTACCTGCAGCCCGCCGAGCTGCGTCCGGGGTTGATCGACGTCATCGCCGGCACCGAGGGGGTGGCACCGTACTTCGACATCTCCTTCCAGCATGCCAGCGGCCCGGTGCTGCGCCGGATGCGCCGGTTCGGCGACCCGCGGCGCTTCCTCGACCTGCTCGGCGCCATCCGTGAGCGGGCGCCGGAGGCCGGGGTGCGCTCCAACTTCATCGCCGGGTTCCCCGGCGAGAGCGAGGCCGAGTTCGCCGAGCTGACCGGCTTCCTCACCGAGGCGCGGCTGGACGTGATTGGCGTGTTCGGCTACTCCGACGAGGAGGGCACCGAGGCGGCCGGGTTCGCGGGCAAGCTCGACGCCGACGTGGTCGCCGAACGGGTGGCCGCGCTGAGCGACCTGGCCGAGGAGCTCACCGCCCAGCGCGCCGAGGAGCGCATCGGCACCGAGATCGAGGTGCTGGTGGAGGAGGACCTCGGCGACGGCGGTTACGAGGGCCGGGCGGCCCACCAGGGGCCGGAGGTGGACGGCTCGGTGACCGTCCAGGGCATCGGCCTGGTCCCCGGCCAGATCGTGCGGGCCACCGTCGTCGACGCCGAGGGCGTCGACCTGATCGCGCGCATCAAGGCCGGGCCATGACCAACCAGCCGGAGGCCGGTGCCGAGCCCATCGCCGCGTCGGTGGTGGGGCGGGTGAGCCCGTGGAACATCGCCAACGTGCTGACCGTGCTCCGGCTGGTGGTCGTCCCGCTCTTCGTGGTGTGCATGCTCCTTCCCGGCATGCGCTGGCGCGCGGCGGCGCTCGCCGTCTTCCTGCTCGCCTCGCTGACCGACCAGCTCGACGGCTGGCTGGCCCGGCGGTACGGGCTGGTCACCGACTTCGGCAAGATCGCCGACCCGATCGCGGACAAGGCGCTGATCGGCGCGGGCATGATCGTGCTGTCCGCGCTCGCCGAGCTGCCCTGGTGGATCACCGGGCTGGTGCTCGGGCGCGAGCTGGGCATCACCGCGCTGAGGTTCGCGGTGATGCGCCACGGCATCATCCCGGCGAGCTACGGCGGGAAGGTCAAGACCGTGCTGCAGATCGTCGCCATCTCGCTCTACATCCTGCCCGGCGTGCCCGACGTGGTGCGGTGGGTGGTCATGGGCGTGGCGGTGGCGGTCACCGTCGGCACCGGCCTCGACTACGTGGTGCGGGCGATCCGGCTGCGGCGGGTGGCCCGCGAGGCCGGCGGCGGATGAGCGCGGAGGTGGCCGCGGCCGTGCTCGCCCTGCTGGTCCGCCGGCGGGCCACGGTGGCGGTCGCCGAGTCGCTCACCGGCGGGCTGATCGGCGCGGCGCTGACCACCCCGAGCGGTGCCTCGGCCGCGTTCCGGGGTGGGGTGATCGCCTACGCGACCGAGCTGAAGGCACGGCTGCTCGCGGTGCCGGCCGACCTGCTCGCCCGGGAGGGAGCGGTGCATCCCCAGGTCGCGGCGGCGATGGCCGCAGGCGTGCGGGGGCTGACCGGCGCCACCTACGGGCTGGCGGTCACCGGGGTCGCGGGTCCCGATCCGCAGGACGGCCGGCCGGTGGGCACGGTGCACCTGGCGGTGTGCGGCCCGGGCGGCGAGGTGTGGCCCCGAGACGTTGTACTGACCGGATCTAGGGAACAGATCCGAAAAAGCACCGTAAGAGAGGGTTTAGTGCTCCTCAGAGGTGTGCTGGAGGGTGAAGTGGGGGAACATTCGGGGTGATTACCGCGTTACGTCACCAGCGAACATGCTCGGCACGGTCTGCCGCCCTGTTGGTCGATGAAGGTACGGTGGAGCTGTGAGCGAGGTTCGTGACCCAGCGACCAGGACCACGTCCGGCGTACGCCCGGCACAGGGGCCGAGCGAACCGAAGATGACGGCGAGGAGCATGTACGAAGGGCATCCGAAGAACGGGCGATATGAACCGACCCCGCGGAGCGTCGTGAAGACGCCCGCGCCCGGGAGGGAGCGACAGATGGTCCTGCTGCGTCAGCTGCTCGGTGACGTACTGCGGCGGCTGCGGGTGCGGCAGGCGCGCACCCTGCGTGAGGTTTCGACTCTTGCCCGTGTCTCCCTCGGCTACCTGTCCGAGGTGGAACGCGGCCAGAAGGAGGCCTCCTCGGAGCTGCTCGCCTCGATCTGCGGCGCCCTCGGCGTGCCGCTGTCACAGGTGCTCCGCGAGGTGTCCGACCAGTTCGCCCTGGCCGAGCTCCAGCACGCGCCGGTGCTCGCCGACGTGCCCGAGCACGAGCGCCTGCCCATTCCCGACTCCGTGTCCACCACGATCTCCGGCCCCGAGTTCGAGGGCTTCCCGGAGGTCAAGGACATGGTGGCCGCGTAACCGGCGCGGTCACCGTCGCGGCGGCGGCAGCGCCTCCGCGTCCTGCCCGGCGCCGGCCGGCGGTCATGGCTGGCACGCGGGGCAGTAGAACACCACTCGTTCCTGTGGCCGCGCGCCCAGTTCGGCGCCGACGATCCCGGCACCGCAGCGCAGGCAGGGCCGCCCGGCCCGCCCGTACGCCCACAACCGCCGGCCCGGGCGTTGATCGCCGGTGGTGACCGGTCCCTGCGACCGGTCGCGGTTGGCCAGCAGCAGCCGGCGGGCCAGCGCGACCACCTTCGCCAGATCGACCTCCTCGACGCGCCGGTAGGGCGAGACCCCTGCCAGAAAGAGCGTCTCCGCGCGCCAGATGGTGCCGATCCCCGCCACGTTCCGCTGGTCGAGCAGCGCCTCCCCGATCGTGACCTCCGGCCGGGCGGCCAGTGCGGCCACCGCCCGCCGCAGGTGGTCGTCCGCCCAGTCCGGCGCCAGCAGATCCGGGCCCAGATGCCCGACCACCCGGTGCTCCTGCCCGGTCGGCAGCAGGTCCACCATGCCGAGCCGCAGCCCGACGGCCTGCCGGACCGCGTTGCCGAGCACCAGCCGCACCTGATCGCCGCGCGGTGGCCGGGTGCCCGCCGGCTGCACCCGCCAGCTTCCCTCCATCCGCAGGTGGGTGTGCACGGTCAGCTCGCCCTCCACCCGGGTGAGCAGGTGCTTGCCCCGCGACTCGGTGGTGAGCACCGCCCGCCCGGTCAGGTCGGCGGTGGCGTATCGGGGCACCCGGAAATCGGAGACGGTCAGCGTCCGCCCGTCCAGCGCGCCGCGCAGCCGCGCCGCCGCCCGGTAGACCGCGTCCCCTTCGGGCACCGGTCAGTCCCAGGCCGCCGGGTCGGCGGCCAGCCGCATGACGCTCTCGGGCAGGCGGTCGGCGGCGATCTGGTCGAGGGTCACCTCTTCCAGGATCGCGCGCTCGCTGGCCCGCAGGGCGATCCACACCTGCTGCAGCGACCGGGCCGCACCGCGGTAGCCGACGTGCTCGGGCCGCTCGCCGCGGACGTTGGCCAGCGGCCCGTCCACCGCGCGGATCACGTCGGCGAGGGAGATGTCGGCGGGCGGGCGGGCGAGGACGTAGCCGCCCTCCGGGCCGCGCTGCCCACGGACCAGGCCCGCCCGGCGCATCTGGAGCAGGATGTTCTCCAGATACTTGGGCGGCATCTCCTGCTCCTTGGCCAGCTCGCCCACCGTGGTGGGCCCGCTGCCGGCGGCGGCGAGTTCGGCCGCGGCGCGCAGGGCGTAGTCGACTCGGGCGGAAAGACGCATGTTATCGATTATCCCGCCTGCTTAACACTGGTTACGCGCACCCGCGCCGCCACCGGGAGATGATCTGAGAACGGGACGCGCGGAACCCACGCCCCGGTCACCGTCAATCCCGGGCTCACCAGCAGGTGGTCGATCCGCCGGACCGGCCGGTCGGCCGGCGACGTCGGCGGGTCGCCGAACGCCGGGAGCGGGTCGGCCAGCCCGGCCGCGGTCAGCACCCGCATCTCCGGATCGGCGGGCGTGGTGTTGAGATCGCCGGCCAGCAGCAGCGGCCGGGCCGGTCCGGTCCGGCGCGCGCGGGGCGTGCCGGCGTCCCGGGCCGGCACCCCGGCCGCCAGATCCCGGGCGATGGCCGCCACCTCCGGCGCCTGGCCCGGTGGAGACTGCAGGTGGGTGTTGACGACGCCCACCTCGGTGCCGCCCACCTCCAGCACCACGGCCTGCGCCTGCGCCCCGGTGGGATACCCGTGCCGGCCCAGCGGATGGGAGGCGATCTGCCGGACCGGCAGGTTCGTCAGCACGGCGTCCCCCCACAGCGCGTCGGCCGCCGGGGCGAAGTAGTGCCGCATGCCCAGCCCGCGGGCGATCCTGGCCAGGCCGTCGTGCCCGCCGTTGAGCAGCCAGCCCCGGTCCACCTCGCTCAGCAGCACCACGTCCGCGCCGGTACCGCGCACCCAGCCGGCCACCCGGTCCAGGTCGAGCCGGCCGGACAGCCCGAACCCCATCCGGATGTTGTAGGCGACCACCGTGAACCCGTCCCCGGTCACGGCGCGCGCCGCCGGCGGCGGGCGCCAGGTGATGGCGGCGACCGTCACGGCGACCACGATCGTCACCGCCACGGCCGCCCGGCCCGGCGGCGGCGCGGTGAGCAGCATCCGCCGGCCCCGGCCCGCGGCGAACGCGACCCCGCCCACCAGCGCGGCGAGCAGTACCGGGACCAGGCGGTTGGGAAAGCCCAGATCGGCGTCGTAGGCGGCGTAGTAGGCGAACACCGCGACCAGGAAGACCAGCGTGCCCCCCAACAGCGCGCCGCCGCCCCGCGCCGGACCGGCGGCGCGCGGCGCCGCGGCCACCCCCAGGCAGGCGCCCAGGGCCGGCGCGGCGATCAGCGCCGGGATCGGGGAGTCCGCGGCGATCAGCAGCCAGGCCGACAGCGGGAACACCGCCACCGCGATCTGCCAGCGGGCCGGCGGTGCGGCGGCGAACGACGCCATGGCGAGCTGCCCGGCCACCAGCAGCCCCACCGTCACGGCCCGTGCCACCGGATCCTGCCCGGCGCCGCCGTCCGGCCCGGCCAGCCCGATGGTGGCCAGGTACATGCCGTGCAGGGCCAGCGCCGGGCCGAACAGGAACCACAGGTGCCAGGACGCCGGATCGGCGGTCGAGGGCACCAGCCGGGCGCAGGCCGGCAGCGCGACGCACAGCGCGGCGACCGCGACGAACGGCCACGGACCCGGTCGCCAGGCCAGGTCCACCTGGTCCAGGGCCAGCTGGACGATCGCGGCGGCGGCCAGCCCGGCCGCGAGCCCCGCGGGCGCCGACCGGCGCGGCACGACGCGGGCGCACCCGTACAGCACGACGAGGCCGGCCGACACGCCGGCGCCGCTCACGTACAGTTGCGCGGTGCCGCCGCCGGTGGCCTGCAGCGCCAGCCGGGCCACGCCCAGCAGCGCCGCCCCGGCGAGCAGGACCGGTCTCGGCCCGGCCGGCCGGGCGGCCGGGACGGCGGCCAGCGGCAGCAGGAACCACAGGGCGGCGAACGCCCCCATCCGCTCCGGCGGCGTGTCGCCGGCCCGGCCGAACAGGGTGATCAGCGACGGCAGGAACACCCGCAGCGCGTCGGTCAGCAGCAGCACCGCGAGGGCCGTGGTGAGCGCTGGCGCCGCCCGGCGGGTCCGCCGGGCGGCCGCGGCGGCGGCCCGGCGCGCGTGCCGGCCGAACGGTGACCGGACCGCGGGGCCGGTACGGGGCGGCGGTGCGACGGCGGGCTCACCCATGACATCCTCCCGGGGACATGAGCGATCTTCGGGCTCGGCTCCGGTGTGAGGCAAGCCCCGGCACGGGGTGAGCGGATATGGCCCGCGGCGGGCGAGCGTGCCGCCCGGTCGCCGGCGGGCGCCGCTAAACTGGCAGGAAGCTTTACTGCAGGGCCACGTCCGGCGTGGCCGGGGGGATCACGGAAGAAAGCGGGCGATGGAGCGACGTCCTGGCGTGCCCAGGTTGCTGCGGGAGATCAACGACCGGGCGGCGCTGGAGCTGCTGCTCGCCTCCGGGCCGCTCACCCGCGGCCAGATCGGCGATCTGACCGGCCTGTCCAAGGTCACCGCCTCGCAGGCGCTGTCCCGGCTGGAGGAACGCGGGCTGGTCGAGGTGGTGGGGGAGCAGGCGGGCACCCGGGGGCCGAACGCCGCCCTGTACGGAGTGATCCCGTCCTCCGCCTACGTCGCCGGCCTGGAGGTGGGCCCCGAACAGGTCACCGCCGCCGTGGCCGGCATCAACGGCGAGATCGTCGCGGAGGCGACCGTCTCGCCGGGCGACCACGACGACCCGGTACCGATGATCCGCGACGCCGTGCTGAAGGCGGGCCGGTCGGCCCGGGTGGCACCGGGCCGGCTGAAGGGCATGGTGATCGGCACCCCGGGTGTGGTGGACCCGCGCACCGGAGAGGTCCGGTTCTCCTTCGACCTGCCCGGCTGGCAGCGGATCGGGCACCACGCCCTGGCGCGTGACCTGCGCCTGCCGGTCACCATCGAGAACGACGTGAACCTGGCCGCCCTCGCCGAGCGGTCGCAGGGCGCGGCGCGCGGGGTGGACGACTTCGTGCTGCTGTGGATCGAGCGCGGCGTGGGCCTGGCCGTCGTGCTCGGCGGGCGGCTGCACCGGGGCCGGTCCGGCAGCGCGGGCGAGATCGGCTACCTGCCGGTGCCGGGCGTGCCGCCGGCCGAGGACGTCCGTGCGGTGCCCGGCCGGCTGCCCGCGCTGGCGGGCGGCCTGGCCTCCCTGGTCAGCGCCGAGGCGGTCGCCGAGCTGGCTGCCGCGCACGGGTTCGCCGGCCGGCCGGCCGCCGAGGCCGTACACGCCGCGGCGGCCGGCGCGGCCGGCGGCGAGGAGTTCCTGGACGAGCTGGCCCGGCGGCTGGCACTCGGCGTCGCCTCGGTGTGCGTCGTGCTGGATCCGGCGCTGGTGGTGCTCAGCGGCGAGGTGGGCCGGGCGGGCGGCGGCCCGCTCACCCGGCGGGTGGCCGCGGCCGTCGCCCGCATGTGCCCCATCCGCCCCGACGTGGTGACCGGCGAGGTGCCGGGACGCCCGGTGCTGCGCGGCGCGATCCTGGCCGCGCTGGACCGGGCCCGCGAGGAGATCTTCGCCTCCTGACCCTGCGGCATCCGGCACGGATCAGGTGGTGAGCAGCTCGGCGGCGGCCCGCGCGTTGGCGCGCGCCGCGCCGTAGGTGGCGATGTAGGCCGCGGCCGGCGGCCGCCAGATCGGCAGCCCCATCTCCACCAGGGTGGCGTCCGGCCGGGCGGCCAGCAGCGCGGACACGATGTCCCGGCTCTCCCGGTACCGGTGGGCGTCCCTGACCACGATGACCAGGGACCGATTCCGGGCCCGGTCCAGCAGGCCGGGTACCTCGGCCGGGTCCGGCCGGGTGCGGACGACCTCCGCGGCCGGCAGCCACGGCGCGAAACCCCACGGCACGTCGCCGGCCGCGATGTTGGGCGGGGTCTCCACCTCGACCACGAGCGGGTCGGTGAGCGGGCGCGGCGTGCCGGACAGGCTCACCGCCCGGCGGGCGGCGGCCAGCCCGACTCCCTCGCCGTCCGGGGCCGCCGGGCGCGGCCCGCCGAACCACGCGCGCAGCCGGGCCACTCGCTCGGCGGCCTCTTCCAGGCGCGCCGCGGTGAGCCGGCCGTCGCCGACCGCGGTCACGATCGCCTGCCCGATCTCGGCCACCTGCGTCCGGGTGGGCAGCGGCCCCAGGCACAGCAGGTCGGCGCCGGCGGCCAGCGACATCACCGCACCGCCGCCGAGGCCGACCGACTCGCTGATGGCGTGCATGTCCAGCGCGTCGGAGATCACGACTCCGTCGTAGCCCAGCTCGGTCCGCAGCAGCCCGGTCAGCGCGGGGGCCGACAGGGTGGCGGGCTCGCGCCCGGTCAGGGACGGCACCCGCACGTGCGCCGTCATGATCGACTTGGTGCCGGCCTCGATCGCGGCCCGGAACGGGACCAGCTCCCGTTCCCACAGCACCTCGCGCGGCACGTCCACCTCGGGGATCTCCAGGTGCGAGTCCTGCCGGGTGGCCCCGTGCCCGGGGAAGTGCTTCGCGCAGGCCGCCACGCCGGCCTCCTGCAGCCCGTGCACCGCCGCCACGGTGTGCCGGGCCACCAGTGCCGGGTCCGCGCCGAAGGCGCGCGTCCCGATGATCGGGTTGTCGTCGGCCGTGTTGACATCCGCGTCCGGCGCCATGTCCAGGTTCACCCCGCACCGGGCAAGCTCGTCGCCGATCGAGTGGTATACCCGGCGGGTCAGTTCCACGTCGTCCACGGCGCCGAGCGCCGCGTTGCCCGGATAGGGACTGCCCACGTGGTAGGCGAGCCGGGTGACGTCGCCGCCCTCCTCGTCCAGCGAGATCACCGGGTCCCCGGCCTCGCGCAGGCGGGTGGTCAGCGCGGTGAGCCCGGCGGCGTCCGCCACATTGAACCCGAAGAGGGTGACGCCGCCGAGCCCGGCGGCGAGATCGTGCAGCAGCCAGTCGGGCGCGGTCGTGCCCGGAAAGGCGGCCAGCAGCGTGCCCGCCGCCAGGCGGTGCAGGCCGGGGTCGCCGTCCGGCGGGATGGGCCCGTTCGCGGAGAACTCAGACATGGTCCTGCTCGACTCCTCGCCTCGGGAATGACATCGGCCCCTCAGTGCCAGCCTTTCACGGCCACGCCGGACGGCCCGGAGGCCGGGGTGCCGTCCTACCTGCGGTGATGTGATGGCCCGGTGGTGAACCGCGGTAGGCCGGCAGTGGCCGGCCGAGGACGGGGGTGGTCCTCGGCGCCGGGCGGCCACCGGACCGCCCGATCTCCGGCCGGATGCGGGTCCTGGTGCGGCCGGTGCCGCGCCAGGAAAGGGCTGGACGATCGTGCATGGATATCCGCTGGTCAAACTAACAAGAAAGTTTGTTTAGAGAAACTCTCGTTAGCCTATCGTGATCCGGTCATGCGCGCCGGCCGGACGCGCCGAGGGATCAGCGGCGCAGCCGCAGGCCGCGCGGGGTGGGGTGGAACCCGGCCTCCTCCAGGGCGGCGGCCAGCGGCGAGCCGGTGATCGCCGCGCCGTCGGCCTTCTCCACCGTCAGCTTGCCCAGCGCGCCGTCCCGGACCGCCAGCGCCAGCGCGTCCACGGCCGGCCGCAGCCGGTCGTCGTCGGCGAACGACAGCAGGGTGCGCCCGCCGCGCTCGACGTAGAGCACCAGCCGGCCGTCCAGCAGCACCACCAGCGCGCCGGCCTTGCGCCCCGGCTTGTGGGAGACCTCGCCCGGGTGCGCGGGCCAGGGCAGCGCGGCGCCGTACGGGTTGGCCGGATCGGTCGCGGCCAGCACCACCGCCCGCCGCTCGCCGCCGCCCGCCCGGCCCCGGCGGGCCGGGACGTCCCCGGCCCACTCGCGCGCGGCGAGGGCGCCCACCGGCCGGACGGCGTCCGGCTCGGCCGGCGGCCCGTCGGCCAAGGTGGCGCCGATGGCGCGCATCCGGTCGACGGCACCCGGCAGGGCGAACTGGGCGCCGCCCAGGCCCTCCACGAAGTAGCCCCGGCGGCATCGCCCGCTCTCCTCCAAGGCGCGCAGCACCGGATAGACGGCGCCGAACCCCTCGGCCAGCCGCTCGGCCGCCACCGCCCCCCTGGTCACCACACCGTGCCGTTCCAGCAGCACCTCGGCCTGGGCGTGCGCCCGCATCGTCGGATCACCGGCCGGCTCTGGCAGCGCCCACCACCGGCCGCTCACCGTGGGCGGGCCGGACCGGGTCGGCAGCACCACCCGGCGGCGCGAGCCGGGTGGGCGGTGCGCGGGCCGGCCGGTGCCCAGCGTGGCCCGCAGCGGGGCCGGCGTGTCGCCGGACACCCGCCCCGACCACACCAGGTCCCACAGCGCCGCCGCCAGCACGGTGTCGTCGGCGGGCCCGGCCCGGCCGGACAGGTCCCGGAAGAACAGCGCGCCGCCACCGCCCAGCGCCGTCATGATCTGCTCGTGCAGCGGCGTCATGGTGATCTCGGCCGGCGGCGGCAGCAGCAGCGGCGCGGTGTCGGCGAAGAACAGCGCGACCCAGCCGTCCCCGCCGGGCAGCGCGCCCTGGCCGGCCCAGATGACCTCGCCGGAGGCGGTCAGCTCGTCCAGCAGACCGGAATGGTAGCCGGCGACCCGGCTCGGCAGCACCAGCGACTCCAGCGCCGAGGCGGGCACCGCCGCGCCCTGCAACTGCTCGATCGCGTGCACGAGCGCGTCGGTGCCACCGGCCGGACGGCCGGCGGTTATGCCCTGCCAGGCGGGCGCGAAGGCGCCGAGCACCTCCGGCGGGACCGGCTCGACCTCCTTGCGCAGCCGGGCCAGCGACCGGCGGCGCAGCAGCCGGAGCACCCCCGCGTCACACCACTCCTCGCCCCGGCCGCCGGGCCGGAACTCGCCGGGCACCACCCGGCCGGCGGCGGCGAGCCGGCGCAGCGTGTCGGTGACCACCGCGGCGCCCAGGCCGAAGCGCGCGGCGGCGGTGGCGGCCGGGAACGGGCCGCGGGTGCGGGCGTGCCGGGCGAGCAGGTCGCCCAGCGGGTCGGCCAGCGGCTCCAGGAACGCGTGCGGCACGCCCACCGGGAGCGGTACACCGAGGGCGTCGCGCAGCCGCCCGGCGTCCTCGATCGCCGCCCAGCACTCCGTCCCCGCCACCCGGACCCGGATCGCCCGGCGGGCGGCCGCGAGCTCCGCCAGCAGGGCGGCGGAACCGTCGCGTACCACGACGTCCTCCTCCAGCAGCGGCCCGTGCGTGCGCAGCAGATCGGCGACGTCCTCGGCGTCGCGCAGCGGCCGGTCCAGCCGGGCCAGCTCTCGCTCGGTGTCGGCCACCACGTCCGGATCGAGCAGCTCGCGCAGGTCGGCCTCGCCCAGCAGCTCGGCCAGCAGGCGGGTGTCCAGGGCGAGCGCCTGCGCCCGCCGCTCGGCCAGCGGCGCGTCCCCCTCGTACATGAAGGCGCCGACGTAGGAGAAGAGCAGGGAGGCCGCGAACGGGGACGCCTGCGCGGTCTCCACCTCCACCACCCGCACCCGGCGGGCGGCCACGTCGCGCATGAGAGCGATCAGGCCGGGCACGTCGAAGACGTCCTGCAGGCACTCGCGCATGGTCTCCAGCACGATCGGGAACGAGCCGTACCGGCCGGCGACCTTCAGCAGGTCGGCCGCCCGCTGCCGCTGCTGCCACAGCGGGGCGCGCCGGCCGGGGTTGCGCCGGGGGAGCAGCAGCGCCCGGCCGGCGCACTCGCGGAACCGGGAGGCGAACAGCGCCGACCCGCCCAGCTCCTCGGTGACGATCTGCTCGATCTCGTCGGCGTCGAACACCGCGACGTCGCCGGGTGCCCCCTCCAGGGTGTCGGGGATGCGCAGCACGATGCCGTCGTCGGAGTGGGTCGCCTGCACGTCGACGCCGTACCGCTCGCGCAGCCGCCGCCCGATCGCCAGCGCCCAGGGGGCGTGCACCCGGGCGCCGTAGGGGCTGTGGACGACCACCCGCCAGTCGCCGAGCTCGTCGTGGAACCGCTCGATCACCAGGGTGCGGTCGTCGGGCAGGTGCCCGGTGGCCTGCCGCTGCTCGGCCAGGTAGGCCAGCAGGTTGCCGATGGCGTACTCGTCCAGGCCGGCGGCCGCCAGGCGGTCGGTCGAGCCGCCGGAGATCTCGCGCAGGAACGCCCCGAGGGCCCGGCCGAGCTCGGCCGGGCGGCCGGGGGTGTCCCCGTGCCAGAACGGCAGCTTGCCGGGCTGCCCCGGCGCCGGGGAGACCAGCACCCGGTCGGTGGTGATGTCCTCGATCCGCCAGGAGGTGGCGCCCAGCACGAACACGTCCCCCACCCTGGACTCGTAGACCATCTCCTCGTCCAGCTCGCCGACCCGCCGGCCGCCGCGCCGGGTGTCGCCGCCGGCCAGGAAGACGCCGAACATGCCCCGGTCGGGGATCGTGCCCCCGCTGGTCACCGCCAGGCGCTGCGCGCCGGGCCGGCCGGTGAGGCGGCCGGTCACCCGATCCCACACCACGCGCGGCCGCAGCTCGGCGAACTCCTCGCCGGGATAGCGGCCGGCCAGCATGTCGAGCGTCGCCTCAAGGGCGCTGCGCGGCAGGGTGGCGTAGGGGGCCGCCCGCCTGACCAGCGTCTCCAGCTCGTCCACCGTCCACTCGTCGAGCGCGCACATCGCCACGATCTGCTGGGCCAGCACGTCCAGCGGGTTGCGCGGATGGCGGATCTCCTCGATCTCGCCGGACCGCATGCGCTCGGAGACCACGGCCGTCTGCAGCAGGTCGCCGCGGTACTTCGGGAAGATCACCCCCTTGGACACCGCGCCGACCTGGTGGCAGGCCCGGCCGATGCGCTGCAGGCCGCTCGCGACGCTGGGCGGCGACTCCACGCAGGCCACCAGATCGACCGCGCCCATGTCGATGCCGAGCTCCAGGCTGGAAGTGGCGACGACGGCGGGCAGCCGGCCGGACTTCAGCGCCTCCTCGATCTGGGCGCGCTCCTCCTTGGACACCGACCCGTGGTGGGCGCGCACCACCTCCGGAGCGACGCCGGCGGCCGCGCCGGCCTGCGCCATCAGCTCGGCGGGGGCCGCCTGCGGCCCCGGCCCGGCGCGGCCGGGCTCCGCCGGCGCCGTGCGGGCGGCGGCCAGCTCGTTGAGCCGGGCGCACAGCCGCTCGGCGAGCCGCCGCGAGTTGGCGAACACGATCGTCGAGCGGTGCGCGCCGATCAGGTCGAGCAGATGCTCCTCCACGTGCGGCCAGATGGACCGCCGCGCCGGCGGATCGCCCGCCAGGCCGGCTTCGGCGCCGGCCTCGGCGCCGCCGGCCGCCGTGGCCGGCGGCCGGTCGAGCTCGGTCATGTCCTCGACCGGGACGACCACCTCGACGTCGATCACCTTGTCGGAGGGGGGTTGCACCACGGTCGCCGGCCGGGCCCCGCCGAGGAAGGACGCGACCTCGGCCACCGGCCGGACGGTGGCCGACAGGCCGATGCGCTGGGCCGGGCGGGCCAGCAGCGCGTCCAGCCGCTCCAGGGTGAGCGCCAGGTGCGCCCCCCGCTTGGTGGCCGCCACCGCGTGCACCTCGTCGACGATCACGGTGTCGACCTCGCGCAGCGCGTCACGCGCCCGGCTGGTGAGCAGCAGGTAGAGCGACTCGGGCGTGGTGATCAGGATGTCGGCCGGGTCGGTGGCGAAGCGCCGCCGCTCCTCGGCCGCGGTGTCGCCGGACCGGACCGCCACCGAGATCGCCGGGGCCGGCCGGCCGGTCCGGCGCGCGGTCTGCCGGATGCCGGCCAGCGGCGCCCGCAGGTTGCGCTCGACGTCGACCGCCAGCGCCTTGAGCGGTGAGACGTAGACCACCCGGCAGCGCCCGCCCCGGCGCTCGGCCGCGGCGGCGCCTCGCCGGCCCGCGCGGGGTGCCGGCGCGGCCGGGCCGGCCGGCGTGGCGGACATCCGCTCGGCGGCCAGCCGGTCGAGCGACCACAGGAACGCCGCCAGGGTCTTGCCCGAGCCGGTCGGCGCGACGACCAGGGTGTGGTCGCCCCGCGCGATCGACCGCCACGCGGCCTCCTGCGCGGCCGTGGGCGCGGCGAAGGAGCCGGTGAACCACTCGCGGGTCACCGGCGTGAACAGGTCGAGCACGGATCCGGTCACGGCTTCATCCTGCCGCCCGCCACCGACAGAACGCGCCATGCCCCCCGCGTGACCTGGACGGGCGCCGGTCTGGGCCGGCTATGTCGACCTGCGGGACATACCGGAACTTGACATCGGCCCGGGCCGGGCCGTCCCCTGAGGTATGGCAATCGATTACGCGGCCATCGAAGCGGCCCGGGAGCGCATCCGCCAGACGCACCTGCGTGAGCGGCGCCCGGAAAGCAGTGCCCGCGGGCTTCACCATTTC
The DNA here is from genome assembly GCF_016863395.1 of Sphaerisporangium rufum. Classification (GTDB taxonomy): domain Bacteria; phylum Actinomycetota; class Actinomycetes; order Streptosporangiales; family Streptosporangiaceae; genus Sphaerisporangium; species Sphaerisporangium rufum. The sequence goes on from NZ_BOOU01000046.1 coordinate 80,841, forward strand.
GCGCTCATCTGCTCCGACGTGGAGCGGACCATCGAGTTCTACCAGGGCCTCCTGGAGTTCCCGCTGACCGAGATCTTCGAGAACCGTGACTACAAGGGCTCCAACCACTTCTTCTTCGATATAGGCAACGGCAACCTGCTCGCCTTCTTCGACCTCCCGGGGCTGGATCTCGGTCCCTACCAGGAGGTCCTCGGCGGGCTGCACCACATAGCGATCTCCGTCGAGCGCGGCCGGTGGGAGCGGCTGCGTGACAAGCTCGACGAGGCCCAGGTGCCCTACCAGCTGGAGAGCGACGCCTCGATCTACTTCCGCGACCCGGACGGGGCTCGGCTGGAGCTGCTGGCCGACCCGCTCGGCGAGATGTACGGCTCCCGGGTGCTCTGAACCGGGCCGTGAACCGGGCCGTGCGGCCCGGCCGCGGGTGCCACGGCCCCGGGCCGGGCCCATCGCGTGCCCGGGTGTGGACGGCGAGTGACGCCAGATGGGGCCGCCGAGTGCCTCATCGCCGGCCCCGGCCCGGCCCTTCGGGTGGCTCATACTGGGAAGATGCGTTTGACGGACTTCTGGAACAGGATGCACCGCCACTTCGGCGACAGATACGCCCAGTCCTGGGCGCAGGACTATGTGCTCGCCGAGCTGGGCGGGCGCACGGTGGTGCAGGCGCTCGCCGACGGGGTGGGGGCCAAAGAGGTCTGGCGCGCTGTCTGCGGCGTCACCGACGTCGACTCCCGGCTGCGCTGACGGCCGCACTCGCGGGAGTCGCGGACACCGCGACGGCCCGGGAGCGATGGCCGCCGAGATCCTTTCTCCGGCCGGCGGGTCTCCGGCCGCGTCGGCCCCCGATCGAACAATCGTTCGGCTATATTTGACGGACCGGCGCCCGTGGGCGCGCCCGGCGGAAATTGTCGGTGGCGCCCCGTAGCTTCCAGGCGACGGAAAAGACTTCAACACCCTCTAGGGGGGCACTCCATGGCAGCCAACGACCGCGAGAAGGCGCTCGAGACCGCGCTCGCCCAGATCGAGCGGCAGTTCGGCAAGGGGTCGGTCATGCGTCTCGGCGATGACGCCCGCGCCCCCATCGAGGTGATCCCGACCGGTGCCATCGCGCTCGACGTGGCCCTCGGCATCGGCGGGTTCCCGCGCGGCCGCATCGTCGAGATCTACGGTCCTGAGTCCAGCGGTAAGACCACGGTCGCGCTGCACGCGGTGGCCAACGCCCAGCGGGCCGGCGGCATCGCCGCGTTCATCGACGCCGAGCACGCGCTCGACCCCGACTACGCCCGCAAGCTCGGCGTCGACACCGACGCCCTGCTGGTCTCCCAGCCCGACACCGGCGAGCAGGCGCTCGAGATCGCCGACATGCTCATCCGCTCCGGCGCGGTCGACCTGGTGGTCATCGACTCGGTCGCCGCGCTGGTGCCCAAGGCCGAGATCGAGGGCGAGATGGGCGACAGCCACGTCGGCCTGCAGGCCCGGCTGATGTCCCAGGCGCTGCGCAAGGTGGCCGGCGCGCTGAACAACACCGGCACCACCGCCATCTTCATCAACCAGCTCCGCGAGAAGATCGGTGTCATGTTCGGCTCGCCCGAGACCACCACCGGCGGCAAGGCGCTGAAGTTCTACGCGTCGGTGCGCCTGGACGTGCGCCGCATCGAGACGCTGAAGGACGGCACCGAGCCGGTCGGCAACCGCACCCGGGTCAAGGTCGTGAAGAACAAGATGGCCCCGCCGTTCCGCCAGGCCGACTTCGACATCCTCTACGGCATCGGCATCTCCCGCGAAGGCGGGTTGATCGACATGGGCGTGGAGCACGGCTTCGTGCGCAAGGCCGGCGCCTGGTACACCTACGAGGGCGACCAGCTCGGCCAGGGCAAGGAGAACGCCCGTAACTTCCTGAAGAACAACCCCGACATCGCCAACGAGATCGAGAAGAAGATCAAGGAGAAGCTCGGCGTCGGGCCGCGGCTGGACACCCCGGCCGAGCCGATGGCGCCGCCGGCGGGCCCGGCGGCCGCCGGCCGGGCTCCGGCCACCGGGCCGGCCGGCCGGTCCGCCGCTCCGGCGGCGGCCGGTCGCGGCAAGGCGCCCAAGCCGGGTGACGTCTGAGCGGACCCGATCCGATGACGGCGCACGATGAGACTCCGGACGGCCTTCGCCGCGGCGACTGGGGGGCCTGGGTCGAAGAGCGGCCGGGGCGGCCGGCCGCCGATCGCCGTCGCCGCCGGGCCGGCCGGTCCCGGCGGGACGGCGGCGATCCGCAGCCCCGGCCGGATCTCGGGGCCGACGGCCCGGTGCCGGGTTCGGCGGCGGCCGACGGGCCACCGGGTGATCCGGCGGCGGTGGCGCGGGCGGTCTGCCTGCGCCTGCTGACCATGGCGCCGCGCACCCGGGCCCAGCTGGCCGAGGCGCTGCGCCGCCGGGGCATCCCCGATGCCGCGGCCGATTCGGTGCTGTCCCGGTTCTCCGACGTCGGGCTGATCGACGACGAGGCCTTCGCCGCGGCGTGGGTCAGCTCCCGGCATGCCGGGCGCGGGCTGGCCCGCCGGGCGCTGGCCGCCGAGCTGCGCAACCGCGGGGTCGAGGAGGAGGTCGTCCGGGAGGCCGTCGACCGGCTCGATCCGGACGAGGAGATCGAGACGGCCCGGCGGCTGGTGGAGCGCAGGTTGCCCGGCACCCGCGGGCTGGCCACCCCGGCCCGCGTCCGGCGGCTGGCCGGCATGCTCGCCCGCAAGGGCTACTCCAGCGGCCTCGCCTACCGCGTCGTGCGGGAGGCGCTGGAGGCCGAGGACCATCCCGCCGAGGACCTGCCGGACACCTTCGACTGAGGGTGTCGGAGGCGAACGCCTGCCGGCGACGCCCGGCTTGCCTCCCGGCGGCCAGGAGGCGGCCGGGAGGCGGGTGAACGCCCGGTCGAGCGGTCGTCCGGGGCGACGGCGCCGGGTCCGATGCCCGCCGACCGCAGGCCCGATCTTCCCTGCCGGTCGGCCCGCCTCACAGGGCGCGCAGGGCGGGCAGGAGATCCTTCTCGGCCCAGCCGAGGAATTCGCGCTGGTGTTCCGCCCCGACCTGTACCAGGGCGACGTGGGTGAAGCCGGCGTCGGTGAACTTCTTGACGGCCTGGACGACCGCGTCTACGTCCGCCCCGCAGGGCACCTGCCCGGTCACGTCCTCCGGCCGGACGAACGCGGAGTAGGCGGCGAAGTTCACCGGAGAGGGCAACTCCGCCATGACCTTCCAGCCGGCGGGGAACCAGCGCCACAGCCGGTGCGCGCGCTCCTCGGCCGCCGCGATGTCGGTGTCGTAGGAGATGGCGAGCTGGCCGTAGACCGGCTTGCCGGCGCCGCCCGCGGCGTGGAAGCCGCGCACCAGTTCGGCGTCCGGCTGGGTGGCGATCAGGGCGTCGCCGTACTCCGCCGCCAGGTCCACCGACTGGGCGCCGGACGCGGCCACGCCGATCGGCACCGGCCGATCGGGCAGATCGTAGAGCTTGGCGGAGTCGACGGTGTAGTGGTCGCCCCGGTAGTTGACATAGTCGCCGCGGAGCAGCGCCTGGATGATCTCGATGGCCTCGCCGAACATCTCGTGCCGGATGTTCACCGGCGGCCATCCCTGCCCGATGATGTGCTCGTTGAGGTTCTCCCCGGCACCGAGGCCGAGGGTGAACCGGTCCTGCGAGAGCGCGCCGACGGTCGCCGCCTTCTGCGCGACCACCGCCGGGTGGTAGCGCATGATCGGGCAGGTGACGTAGGTCATCATCGGGATGGCGTCGGTGGCTTGGGCCACCCCGCCGAGCACCGACCAGGCGTAGGGGGAGTGGCCCATGTCCTCCAGCCACGGGAAGTAGTGGTCGGAGATGGTCAGGTAGTCGAACCCGGCCCGCTCCGCCCCGGCGGCGTCCTGGACCAGTTGCCGGGCCGGGGTCTGCTCGGACATCAACGTGTAGCCGATCTGTGCCATGGCCGCCCCATACCCGCCCGGTCGTGGATGGTGCCCACGCCGCAGAAGATCTTCCGATGCCGCCGCCACAAGCCCGGTTCACCGGGCGGCGCTCCGGCCGGCGCGGGCCGGTGGATGCCGGATCGCCGGCCGGGCCGCCGTTCCTGCCCCGGGCGCGGTGCCGACATTTCCTGACGAACCCGACAAATGGTCAGCGACGTGAGTCATCGAGCGGGTGACATGAGCAGACTCACCCCGTCCGGCGGGCGGTCTTTGCTTGCTCGTTACCTCTCTGACGCTTAATCTCGACCACAGTGAGGAGTTACTCCGCGCAGTGCGGATTGCCATAACGGTCAACGACGGACGATCTACATCGATCATTTCCGGCGCAGCGAGTGTGATATCACGCGGTGTGCCCGGATATATTCGTCTGGTCAGGGTGCCTGGCCGGGGCGGCCCGTGCTGTGCGTGTGACACCTCGCGTGCTGGAAGCGACGCGAGGAGGGGTGGGCGCGCATGAACTCGACAGTCGTGATCATGCTGGCGGTAGCCGTTGTCCTGCTGGCGGTGGTCGCGGTTGTCGTGCCGATGGTGCTGCTGCGGCGGGCCGGTGGCCGGCCCGGCGGCGCGGGGCCGTCCGCCGAGCAGGTCGCCGACGCCCAGGCCGAGTTGGACGAGGCCCGCCGCGCCGGGGTGGAGATCCGCAGCCAGGCCGAGTCGCAGGCCGGCGAGGTACTGCGCCGGGCCGAGGCCGCCGCCGAGGACGCGCAGCGGATGCGCCGGCAGGTCGAGGACGAGGCCCGCGGCCTGAAGGACGAGATCAAGGAGCTGCGGGCCGACCTGGAGCGCCGGGAGAACCGGCTGGCCGAGCGCGAGCGGCGGCTGGACGAGGAGGCCCGCCGGCAGGCCGAGCGGGCCAGGACGATCACCGAGACCGAGTCCGAGCTGGCCGGCCGGCGAGTCGAGCTGGACCGGGTCGCCGAGCAGCGCCGCGAGGTGCTGGAACGGGTGGCCGGCCTGACCGCGGACCAGGCCAAGGCCGAGCTGGTGATGGCCATCGAGAACCAGGCCAAGCGCGAGGCCGCGCTGATCATCCGGGAGATCGAGAGTGAGGCCCGCAAGGAAGGCGAGAAGCGGGCCTGCAAGATCGTGACGCTGGCCGTGCAGCGGGTGGCCACCGAGCAGACCGCCGAGTCGGTGGTCAGCGTCGTCCACCTGCCGGGTGACGAGATGAAGGGCCGCATCATCGGACGCGAGGGCCGGAACATCCGCGCCTTCGAGTCCACCACCGGGGTCAATCTGATCATCGACGACACCCCGGAGGCCGTGCTGCTGTCCTGTTTCGACCCGGTGCGCCGGGAGACGGCCCGGCTCACCCTGGAGAAGCTCGTGCTGGACGGGCGCATCCACCCGCAGCGCATCGAGGAGGCGCACGAGCGCAGCAAGGAGGAGGTCAAGGATCTGTGCGTGCGGGCCGGGGAGGACGCCCTGGTGGAGCTCGGCATCACCGACATGCACCCCGAGCTGGTCATGCTGCTCGGCCAGCTGCGCTATCGCACCTCCTACGGGCAGAACGTGCTCCGCCACCTGGTCGAGTCGGCGCACATCGCCGGCATCATGGCCGCCGAGCTGCGGCTGGATCCGATGCTGCTCAAGCGCTGCACGGTGCTGCACGACATCGGCAAGGCGCTCACCCACGAGGTGGAGGGCAGCCACGCGCTCATCGGCGCCGAGATCGCCCGCCGGTACGGCGAGCACGAGGACGTCGTGCACGCCATCGAGGCGCACCACAACGAGGTGGAGGTCCGCACCGTGGAGGCGGTGTTGACCCAGGCCGCCGACGCGATCAGCGGGAGCCGGCCGGGTGCCCGCCGCGAGTCGCTGGAGGCCTACGTCAAGCGGCTGGAGCGGCTGGAGGAGATCGCCCAGTCCTACGACGGGGTGGAGAAGGTCTTCGCCATGCAGGCGGGCCGGGAGATCCGGGTCATGGTCCGGCCGGACGCGATCGACGACATCCAGGCTCAGGTGATCGCCCGGGACGTGGCCAAGCAGGTGGAGGAGGAGCTGACCTATCCCGGGCAGATCCGGGTGACGGTCGTCCGGGAGTCCCGCGCCACCGAGTTCGCCCGCTGAGTCGCCCGCCGGGTCGTCCGCCGGCCGGTGCCGGTCACATCTGGAAGATCTGCTGGTAGAAGGCGAACTCGGCGGCCAGCGCCGCGCTGCGGGTCTCCGCCCGGCGCAGGCCGTGCGCCTCGCCGTCGAAGGCCAGGAACGCGCACGAGACGCCGCGCTCGGCGAGGGCGTCGGCGAACGCCTCCGACTGGCCGGCCGGCACCACCGGATCGTCCAGGCCGTGCATGAGCAGCGTGGGGCAGGAGATCCGCCCGGCGCGGGCCAGCGGCTCCCGGGCGGCGTACCGGGCCGGGTCGGCCGGTCCGGCCAGCCACTCCACGTACCGCGACTCGAAGTCATGGGTGGCGGCGGCCAGCGAGCCCAGCGCGGTGACCCCCGCGATCGCCACCCCGCCGGCGAACAGTCCGGAGTCGCAGCAGGCGCCGAGCGCCGTCCAGCCGCCGGCCCCGAAGCCGCGGACCGCGATGCGCCGCGGATCGGCCGGGCCGGCGGCCAGCAGCCACTCGGCGGCGGCGACCACGTCCTGCACGTCGACCACCCCCCAGCCGCCGCGCAGCCGGTCGCGGTAGGCACGGCCGTAACCGGTGGAGCCGCCGTGGTCGACGTCCAGCACCCCGATGCCCCGGCCGGTGAGATAGGCCTTGACCGGGTCGAACGCGGTGGTGGCGTGCGCCGCCGGGCCGTCATGGACGAACACCACGTACGGCGGTGCCGGATCGTCCGGCCCGGCGGGCGGGTGGACGATCGCGTGCACCCGCCGCCCGAACCGCCCGTCGATCTCCACCGGGCGCGGCCGCGGACCGGGCAGCGCGGCGGGGAGCCGGCCGGCGTCCCGCCGCAGCTCCTCGGCCCGTCCGGTGCCGGCGTCCACCCGCACCACCGAGTGCGGCACGCCCGGGCCGTAGGCCACCCCGCACACCGCCAGGCCGTCGGCGCTCAGCGAGGGCACCCAGCCCGGGTACGGCGGCCCGGCGTCGGCCAGCGCGCCGGTCGCCGGGTCCAGGACGGCCAGCCGCAGGTCGCCGCGGCCGTGCAGCACGGCGAGCCGGCCGTCGGCGAGCGGGGCGTAGGGGGTGCCGCCCAGCTCGGGCAGCCCCCAGGCGAACTCCTCGGCGGCCGGGCACAGCGGCCGGGGCGGGCCGCCGTTGACGTCGCACTCCATGAGGTTCCACCAGCCGGACCGGTCGGACAGCAGGTAGAGCGTGCGCTCGTCCTTCCACACGGGGGCGAGCACCGATTCGGCGGGGCCGCCGGTGACCCGCCGGGTCCGGCCGTCGGCCAGCCGGGTCACCCGCAACTCGGTGCCGATCCACGGCATCAGCGGGTGGTCCCAGCAGATGTAGGCCAGGTGGGCGCCGTCCGGGGAGAGCACCGGGGCGGCGTAGAAGTCGCTGCCGGTCACGTGCGCCACCGGCTCGCCGCCGGAGAGCGGGAGCGAGACGATGGCACGGTCCACCTTGCCGTCGCCGGAGTGCCGTTCCCGCACGCACCAGATCCGGCCGTCCCGCGCGGCCGGCTCGGCGTAACGCAGGCCGCCCGGCACCTCCGGCTCGGGGGAGAGCGGCCGCGGCGCCCGGGCCGGTCCGGATGGCAGCAGGTAGAGCCGCTGGTCGCCGTGGTGGGTGAACACGACGCCGCCGCCGGGCACGACGGCGTACGCCCGGCCACCGTACTCGTGGACCCGGGTGCGCGCGTCCCACGGCGCGGGCAGCAGCTCGCGCGGCGCGCCGGTCGCGGACCGGTGCACGATGGTGCGCCGTCCGTGCTCGGCCGGGCGGTCCTCCTCCCACCACGCCTCGCCGCCGATGATCGTCGGATGGCGGGGGCGCACCTCGGCGCGGGCCAGGTCGGCGGTGGAGATCGGCCGGGCATCGGGCGCGGGGACGGGACGCCCCGGCATGTGCTCGGGGGGCATAGCCGAATCCTGCCGGAAAACCTTCCCCGGCGTGGCGGCTACGCGCACGATGGTCGTCCGGCCGGTCCCGGCCAGGGGGCGCGGCTGGTCCCGGCCGGCGGACGATCCGGGCACCCGCGCCATCGGGACGTGCCGGGTGGCCGCATGCGTGGGGCGGCAGGAAGCGCGCCGCGGTTCGAGATCGTCTCCGCGACGATCCGGGCGCGCGTGAACACGGGCGGCGGCCGGCCAGCCCGACCGGCCGCCGCGGTATCGGCCCGGTACCGCGGCGGCGCGGGGTCGATGGCCGTGGCGGCGCCGCGGGCCGGCTACTCCACGCGCGCGCTGTCGGCGACGACGCTGATCCCGGCCGACTCGGCCGAGGGCGGTCCGGCCGGTGCGGTGGGCCCGGCGAGACCCGCGGGCGCGGCGGGACCGCGGGAGCGCCTGCTGCGCCGCTCCAGCACGGTGGCCAGGTGGGCGAGGGCCATGTTGATCCCGATGTACACCACGGAGATGACGATCGCGCTCGGGATGAGGTTGCCGAAGTTCGCCGGGATCTGCTTGAGCCCGAAGTTCAGCAGCTCCTCGTAGGCGATCACCCAGCCGAGCGCGGTGTCCTTCAGCAGCACCACCATCTGGCTGATGATGGCCGGCATCATCGCGGTGGTCGCCTGCGGCAGCAGGATGAGCCGCATGACGCCGCTCTTGCTCAGCCCGAGCGAGTAGCCCGCCTCGGATTGCCCGCGCGGCACCGCCAGCACGCCCGCCCGGAACACCTCGGCCAGCACCGAGCCGTTGTACAGGGTGAGCCCGATGACGACCGCGGCGAACGCCGGCACGCCGACGGTGTACCCGCTCAGGGTGGCGGGGCCCGCCTGGGCGAAGAAGATCAGCAGCAGCAGCGGGATCGCCCGGAAGAACTCCACCACCGCGCCGGCCGGCCGGCGGATCCACGCGTGGTCGGAGAGCCGGCCGAGGCCGAAGACCACGCCGAAGACCAGTGCCAGCACCGCCGAGAGCGCCGCGGCCTTCAGCGTTGCCACCAGCCCGGGAATGATCATCCCGGTCCAGACGTCCGCCCGCAGGAACGGCTCCCAGAGCCTGCCCTGCAGCTGGCCCTTGTCGGCGAGCCCGCTGATCAGCAGGTAGGCGACGCCGAGCACCACGACGGCCGAAACCAGCGTGATGATGTTGTTGCGCAGCCGGGCCCGCGGCCCGGGTACGTCGAACAGGACGCTCGTGCTCATCGGACCACCGCCAGCCGCCGGGCGAGCCAGCCGAAGAAGAAGCCGGTGGGCAGGGTCAGGACCATGTAGCCCGCGGCGAAGCCCAGGAAGATCGGCAATGTCCCGCCGTAGTCGTCGAACATCTGCTTCATCACGGCCGAGGCCTCGATATAGCCGGCCACGATGACGATCGTGGTGTTCTTGGTCAGCGCGATGAGGATGCTGCCGAGCGGGGCGATCACCGAGCGGAAGGCCTGGGGCAGCACGATCAGCCGCAGCGACTGGGTGAAGGTGAGCCCGATGGCACGGGCCGCCTCGGCCTGGCCGACCGGGACGGTGTTGATGCCGGCGCGCAGCGCCTCGCAGACGAACGCGGCGGTGTACGCCGACAGGCCCGCGATGGCCCACCAGTAATAGTTGATCCCGGGGTCACGCGACAGCGTGAGCTGCAGCGTGTCGCTCAGCCCGAGCGCGCACAGCAGCAGCACCAGGGTCAGCGGGGTGTTGCGCAGGATGTTGACGTAGAACGTGCCCACCGAGCGCAGCACGGGCGTCGGCGAGACCCGCATCGCGACCAGCACGGTGCCGAGCACCAGCGCCAGCACCGCGCTCATCACGGTCAGCCGGATCGTCGACCAGAACCCGGCGAGGATCGTGGCGAACTCTTGGACGAGAGGACCGAAGTCGAGTAGCGATTCCATCGTGCTCCACCGGAGACGGGGAGCGCCGGTGAGGTGGTGGCCTCACCGGCGCCCCGGAAGCGGGATCAGCTGCAGCCCTCGGCGGGCGGCGCGCCGGTGGCCGTGAAGTTCAGCCCGGTACCGCTGAAGTGCTTCTCGAACAGCTGCTTGATCGTCCCGTCCTGGTACATCTTGGTGATCGCCTTGTTGACCGCCTCGCAGGTCTCCTTGTCGCCCTTCTTCAGGCCGACGCCGTACTTCTCGTCGGTGAACGGCGCGCCGGTGACCTTCAGCGCGCTGCCCTCACGCTTGGCGTACCCGGCGAGGATCATGTCGTCGGTGGTCACCGCGTCCAGGGCGTTGCCCTTGAGCTTGGTGATGCACTCGTCGTAGGCGCCGGCCGGCACCAGCGTGACGTCGACCTTCTTGCTCTCCTTGTTGGTGCCCTCGGCGATGTTCTTCCAGGAGTTGGAGCCGGTGACCTGGCAGATGCGCTTGCCCTTGAGGCTGTCCAGCGAGGTGATCGAGGTGTCGTCCGCGCGCACCAGGGTGTCCTGGTGGGCCAGGTAGAACGGCCCGGCGAAGGTGACCTTGGGCTTGCGCGCCTCGGTGATGGAGTAGGTCGCCACGATCAGGTCGACCTGGCCCTGCGCCAGGAAGGTCTCCCGGTTGGCCGACCGGGCCTCCTTCCAGGTGATGCCGGACTCCGGGACGCCGAGCTCCTTGGCGATGTACTTGGCCACGTCGACGTCGAAGCCCTCGACGGTGCCGTCGGGCTTCTTCAGCCCCATGCCGGGCTGGTCGTACTTCACGCCGATCGTGAGCTTCTTCTCGTCCTTGGCCTTGGCGAGGGCCGAGGACGGGCCGCTGCTGCCGCAGGCGGCCAGACCGCCCACCAGAGTCGCGGCGGACAGCAGGGCGGCCCCGAACTGTCGTAGGCGCATATGCGTGTACCTCTTCTTTCTTGTGACGAGCGGTCGATACCGGCACGGGCTGTACGGTGCCCCGGCGACGGCCGGCGCGACGGGTGCGGGGCCGCGGTCCCGCACGCGGGAGGGACGGAGACGAGGGCTCAGTGCGTGAGGATCTTCGACAGGAAGTCCTTGGCGCGGTCGGTCCGGGCGTTGGTGAAGAACTCGTCGGGCGTGTTCTCCTCCACGATCTGCCCGTCGGACATGAACACCACCCGGTTGGCGGCCCGCCGGGCGAAGCCCATCTCGTGGGTCACGACCACCATGGTCATGCCGTCCCTGGCCAGCCCGATCATGACGTCCAGCACTTCCTGCACCATCTCGGGGTCCAGGGCGGACGTCGGCTCGTCGAAGAGGATCATCTTCGGCTCCATCGCCAGGGCGCGGGCGATGGCCACCCGCTGCTGCTGGCCCCCGGACAGCTGTGCCGGATACTTGTGCGCCTGGCTGGCGATGCCCACGCGCTCCAGCAGTTCCATTCCCCGCCGCTCCGCCTGCTCGCGGGACACCCCCCGCACCTTGATCGGTCCCAGCGTGACGTTGTCGATGATCGTCTTGTGGGCGAACAGGTTGAAGGACTGGAAGACCATGCCCACGTCCGAGCGGAGCCGGGCCAGGGCCCTGCCTTCGGCCGGCAACGGCTTGCCGTCGAAGACGATGCTGCCCGAGTCGATGGCCTCCAGCCGGTTCAGGGCACGGCACAGCGTCGACTTGCCTCCGCCGGACGGGCCGATCACCACCACGACCTCCCCCCGGGAGACCGTCAGATTGATGTCCTTGAGCACATGCAGGGCACCGAAGCTCTTGTTGACGTTCTCGACCCTGACGAGAGGCGTCGCGTCCCCGTTCTCCGTCATGGTGCACAAGGTAGGTGGTGGAGGCCACCGGTCACTAACCAGGTGGTACCGATCGCATCACGGCCTGGTCACGGGCTGTGGTCAAGATGCCCGGTACCTCCGGTGGTGTGGGCCGGATGGCCGGTCCGGGACGCTCCGCCACCGTCACCGGAACGTTAAGTGATCACGGTACGCGGGCGCCCGCGCCCGGCGCGGAGACAGGGGTGGCGGCCGCGTGCGGCGGGGCCCGCCGACCGCCTACCCTTGGATGTCGAGATGACTGTCACCGAGGAGCGCACCCGGACCTACGAAGTCCGCACGTACGGGTGCCAGATGAACGTCCACGACTCCGAGCGCCTGTCCGGCCTGCTGGAGGACGCCGGGTACGCCCGCGCGGCCGACGGGGAGCAGGCCGACGTGGTCGTGTTCAACACCTGCGCGGTGCGCGAGAACGCCGACAACCGCCTGTACGGCAATCTCGGCCACCTGCGCCCGGTCAAGGCGGGCCGGCCCGGCATGCAGATCGCCGTCGGCGGCTGCCTGGCTCAGAAGGACCAGGGCGAGATCGTCCGCCGGGCGCCCTGGGTCGACGTGGTGTTCGGCACGCACAACATCGGTTCGCTGCCGGTGCTGCTGGAACGGGCGCGCCTGGCCGAGGAGGCCCAGGTCGAGATCAAGGAGTCGCTGGAGGTCTTCCCCAGCACCCTGCCCACCAGGCGCGAGTCGGCGTACGCGGCGTGGGTGTCGGTCTCGGTGGGGTGCAACAACACCTGCACCTTCTGCATCGTGCCGTCGCTGCGCGGCAAGGAGAAGGACCGCCGCCCCGGTGACGTGCTCGGCGAGGTGCGCTCGCTGGTGGAGCTCGGCGTGCTGGAGGTCACCCTCCTCGGGCAGAACGTGAACACCTATGGAGTGGAGTTCGGTGACCGGCTGGCGTTCGGCAAGCTGCTGCGCGCCTGCGGCGGCGTGGACGGCCTGGAGCGGGTCCGGTTCACCTCGCCGCATCCGGCCGCCTTCACCGACGATGTGATCGCCGCCATGGCCGAGACCCCGAACGTCATGCACCAGCTGCACATGCCGCTGCAGTCCGGCTCGGACCGCGTGCTGAAGGCCATGCGCCGCTCTTACCGTGCCGAGCGGTATCTCGGCATCATCGAGCGGGTGCGCACCGCGATGCCGGACGCGGCGATCTCCACCGACATCATCGTCGGGTTCCCCGGCGAGACAGAGGAGGACTTCCAGGCCACCTTGGACGTGGTCCGCGCCTCCCGCTTCGCCAATGCCTTCACCTTCCAGTACTCCATCCGGCCCGGCACCCCGGCGGCGACCATGGACGGTCAGGTGCCGAAGGAGGTCGTCCAGGAGCGCTACGAGCGGCTGGTCGAGCTGCAGAACGCCATCTCCTGGGAGGAGAACCGGGCGCAGGTCGGGCGGGTGCTGGAGGTGCTGGTCGCCGAGGGCGAGGGCCGCAAGGACGAGGCGACCCGCCGGTTGTCCGGCCGGGCTCCGGACAACCGCCTGGTGCACTTCACCCCGGCCGAGGGCGAGCCGCCCCGGCCGGGTGACATGGCGACCGTCGAGGTCACCTACGCCGCCCCGCACCACCTGGTGGCCGACGCCCCGGCGCTGAAGGTGCGCCGCACCCGGGCGGGCGACGCCTGGGCGGCCCGGGAGAGCGCCGCGTGCGGTGCGGCGCCGGGTTCCGCCCCGGCCGCGGCCGGGCCGGTCGCGCTCGGCATGCCGGTCCTGCGCCGGGCCTGATCCGCTCATCCGCCACCGGCATCCCCTGTGGGGGTGCCGGTGTCCGGCATGCTCAGCGGTCGCCGGACAGGATCCGCTCGCAGTAGTCGCGGCGCAGGTCGGTGAAGCGCGCGCACGGATTCCCCGGGCCGGGCCCGTACTCCTCGCCGGACGGGCCGGGAGCCGGCGGGGCGTCCGGTTGGGACGGCGGCGGTGACCACGGCGCCGGCGGCCGGCGTTCGGGCCGGGGCGTCCAGGGCAGCGGCGGGCGTTGCGGCCGCGGGGCACCGGAGCGCGGCGGGCGCGAGCGGGTGGCCACCGGTCGCGGCACGGGCCGGGCCCGGACGGGCGGCGGACCGGCGGCCCGCGGAGAGGCGGGCCGGCCGGACCCCGGTGGGCGGCCCGCCGCGGCGGGGCGTCCGGTGCGGCCCGCCGGGGCGGGCACCGGCCCGGCCCAGCCCTCGGAGGGCACCGCTGAACGGTGATCGAAACTGTGATTCTGGTCACGCGCTGTGCCGGTTGCCCGGCCGGCGGCGCGTGGCCGGGCAGGTATCCCGTACGGGGTGCCGGGGCCGGGAGTTCGTTCCGCTAAAAATCCCGACATACCTGGCGATTCGCGGCGTGGTGGAGCGGTGCCACAGGCGACCATGAGTCCGCTCGCGCCGATTGCCAGGGCCGTTCCGCAGATGACCACCGAACGCCGCCATGAGATCGGTCCATGTGATGACAAGTCGTGATTCTTCCGTGATTGAGGTGCGGTAACTCCAACAGTGGGACTAGTGTGACGACCGCCCGCGGAAGCCGGAGTGCTTTCTCACCGATGCCGCAGGAGTCATCTTTCATGGATCGGCACGACCCCCCGTCATACCCCCGTCACGGCGAGTCCGACCCGGTGGGCCCCACCGAGTACCTGTACGACGAGCCGCCCGCCGCCCGCGGGCCGCGGAAGAAGACGCTGGTGATCAGCGCCGCGTCCGCCGTGCTCGCCGCCGCCGTCGCGGCCGGAGGTGTGGTCGCCTTCACCGGCGAGGACACCGGCGCCACGCCCGCCGGCCAGGAGACCTCCCAGGACGCCGCCGGTCAGACCGAAGACGGGTCTGGGGCCACCACCGAAGACCAGCAGGACCTGGAGGAGGAGGCCGCCGCCGGCCCGCCGGACTCGGCGGAGTCCGGCACCGGATCCTCCGGTTCCGGCGCCAGCGGCTTCACCGGCGGTGGCGATACCTCCGGTACCCCTGACGGCGCTTCCGACGGCACCGGGGGCCGGCCGGACGGCCAGAGCGCCAAGCGCAAGAAGAACTCCGGCTCCGGCGGCACCTCCGGCAAGCCGCAGGGCCCCGGCTTCCAGGCCGGCCCGGACGGCCCCGAGGGCTCCGTCGCGCCGGGTGCCCCGGTCCGGGGGTCGGCGAGCGGCTCCGGCGGCACCGGGGCGGCGCCCACGCCTACCGCCTCGCCCACCGCGCCCGCCGCGCGGCGCTCCGCCCGGCCCACGGTCAAGCCGACCGCGACCCGCTCCGCCCGGCCCTCGGCCAAGCCCTCGACGCCGGCCCCGACCGGCTCGGCGCAGGGGGACGGTTCCACCGCCCAGAAGACGGCGGAGGACGAGGTCGCCCGGCTGACCAACCAGGCCCGCGCGGGTGAGGGCTGCGGCCCGCTGCGCATCGACGAGAAGCTGCGCGCCGCGGCGCGCGGCCACTCCGACGACATGGCGGCCAAGAAGTACTTCTCGCACACCTCCGCCGACGGCCGGTCCCCGTGGGACCGCATCAAGGCGGCCGGCTACACCTCCTCGATGTTCGCCGAGAACATCGCCCGCGGCCAGGCCACCCCGGCGGCGGTCGTGAAGGCCTGGCTGGACAGTCCCGGCCACCGGGCGAACATCATGAACTGCAAGCTGAAGGCCATCGGCGTCGGCGTGCACCTCGGTACCGGCGGCCCCTGGTGGACCCAGGACTTCGGCGGCACCTGATCCCCCGGCGGGGCCACCGCGCATCCCCCGGCCCGCCCGCCGAGGTCGCCCCCGGCCGGCGGGCCGTCGCGTGCCCGGACGCGGGCGCCGGCCGCGCAGGCGCGGGCCCTGACGCGCGACGGCTACGGTTGGGGAAAGCGGTGGCGCACCGGACGCCCCGCCGACGATGATCGCGCGAATGGAAATGATCGGAATGCTGGACGTCGCCTTCGGCAGCGTTCCCACCCCGGTCGGGGACGTGCTGGTCGCCGTCACCGGCCAGGGGGTGGTCGCCACCTCGTTCGGGGACGGACCGGCGGTGCGGCGGCGCGTGCTGGACCGCCTCGGCGCGCTGGAGGCCGACGACCCCGGCCGGGCCCGCGCCGCGCGCGAGGAGATGGCCGCCTACTTCGCCGGGCGGCTGCGGCGCTTCACCGTCCCGCTCGACTGGCGGCTGACCTCGCCGCTGCAGCGCCGGGTCCTCGGCACCCTGCACGAGACCGTCCCCTACGGCCGGGTGACGACGTACGGCGGGCTGGCGGACCGCAGCGGGGCGGGGGTGCCCGCCCGGGCCATCGGCTCGATCATGGGCGGCAACCCGATCCCGATCATCGTGCCCTGCCACCGGGTCGTCGCCGGATCCGGCCTCGGCGGGTTCAGCGGCGGCGAGGGCGTCGAGTCCAAGCGCTGGCTGCTCACCCTGGAGGGGTACCTGCCGCCGACCCTCGACTGGACGCTGTGATGGGCGGCCCGGCGCGGCCCCGGGTGCTCGCCGTGGTGGGGGCGACCGCGGCAGGCAAGTCCGACCTGGCGGTGGAGCTGGCGCTGCGCCTGGGCGGGGAGGCGCTGAACACCGACTCGATGCAGCTCTACCGCGGCATGGACATCGGCACCGCCAAACTGACCCTCGCCGAGCGGCGCGGCGTCCCGCACCACCTGCTGGACGTCTGGCCGGTCACCGAGACGGCGAGCGTCGCCGCCTACCAGCGCCTGGCCCGGCCGCTGATCGACGGCCTGCTGGCGGCCGGCACGGCGCCGGTGCTGGTCGGCGGGTCCGGGCTGTACGTCCGCGCCGCGCTGGACGACCTGGAGTTCCCCGGCACCGACCCGGAGATCCGCGCCCGGCTGGAGGCGGAGCTGGCCGCCCGCGGCCCGGAGGAGATGCACCGGCGGCTGAAAGAGCTGGATCCGGTGGCGGCCGAGGCGGTGCTGGCGAGCAACGGCCGCCGCGTCGTGCGCGCGCTGGAGGTGATCGAGCTGACCGGGCGGCCGTTCTCGGCAACGATGCCCTCCTACGACGCCGTCTACGACAGCGTGCAGATCGGCGTGGCGGTGCCCCGGCCGGAGCTGGACGAGCGCATCGCGCTGCGGGTGGACCGGATGTGGGCGGCCGGGTTCGTCGAGGAGGTGCGGCGGCTGGCCGGCGAGGGGCTGGCGGACGGTCGCACGGCGAGCCGGGCCCTCGGCTACGCGCAGGTGCTGCGCTTCCTGGCCGGCGAGTGGGCCGAGGAGCAGGCCCGCGAGGAGACGGTGCGGGCCACCCGGCGGTTCGCCCGGCGCCAGGAGTCGTGGTTCCGCCGTGACCCCCGGGTGCGCTGGCTCCCGTACGACGCGCCGGACCTGGTGGATCAAGCCCTGGCGACGGCCGGGCGTAGACTTGGCTGATATGCGCTTCGTCAAGGGTCACGGCACCGAGAACGACTTCGTCATCCTTCCGGACCGCGACGGCGGCCTGGAGCTGTCGGCCGCCGTCGTGGCGGCGCTGTGCGACCGGCGGGCCGGCATCGGCGCCGACGGCGTGCTGCGCGTGGTGCCCGCCAAGCTGAGCGCGGAGGCCGTCGCGATCGTCGACCGGGCCGGCGAGGCGGGCGGGCCGCCGCCGCGCGGCGCCGACTGGTTCATGGACTACCGCAACGCCGACGGCGGCCTGGCCGAGATGTGCGGCAACGGGCTGCGCGTCTTCGCGCGCTACCTGGTGGACGCCGGCCTGGCCGAGCCCGGCGAGTTCGACGTGGTCACCCGGGGCGGGCTGCGCCGGGTCCGGCTGGAGGCCACCGGTGACGTCACGGTCGACATGGGCCGCCCCGTGGTGGGCGGCGAGAGCTGGGCGAGCGTCGGGGGCACCGAGTACGACGGCCTGGTGGTCAGCATGGGCAACCCGCACCTGGCGTGCGTGACCGGCGAGCCGGTGGCCCGCCTCGACCTCACCGCGCAGCCCGGTTTCGACCCGGCCGTCTTCCCGCACGGGGTCAACGTCGAGCTGGTCAACGCGGTCGGCGCGCGCCGGGCCGTCATGCGGGTGTACGAGCGCGGCTCGGGGGAGACCCGCTCCTGCGGCACCGGCGCGGTGGCCGCCGCGGTGGCGGTCGCCGCCGTGGCCGGCGAGCGCACCGGCACCTGGACGGTGGAGGTGCCCGGCGGCCTGCTCACCGTGGAACTGGACGAGCACACCAGCCGGCTCACCGGCCCGGCCGTCCTGGTCGCCGCGGGCGAGGTGCCGCCGGTCGCGCTGGTCTGACCCTGCCGGGCGCCGGCCCGCGGCGCGCGGTGGGTGTCCGTTTCCCGGCACGGCGCCCGCGCGTGTTTGGGGGAGCGTCCGCGAGCTGGCAGACTGACCTGCCATGGACGTGGACATCTGGGCGTGGGTGGCGGACACCCAGCGGCAACTGCACGAGGCTGGGAACACCGGGCTGGCGATCGCGCTGGGTGACCTGCCGGCGCAGGCCCTGGAGGGCCGGTACCCGCAGCTCGACGTGATGGCCCCCGCGGTCGCCCAGCAGGCCGAGGCGCTGGAGCTTCCCTGGCTGGAGTTCTTCGCGCGTTACTGGCACCTGATCGGCCGGGTGGGCGACCGGGCCCAGGGGGAGGTGGCGCTCGCCGACGCCGTGGCCCTGGTGGAGTTCACCCGGCGCGCCGACGTGCGGGACTGCCCCTCGGTCGTCGCCGCCACCGAGGCGCTGGCCCAGTGCCAGGCGAACATCGACGGTCCCGGGTACGCCGCCGAGCGGCTGTCGGCCCTCGGCGCCGCGCTGGACGGCCTGCCGCCCTCCTCGCCGGCGTTCTGTGCCCTGGCCGCCCAGTACGTCGCGGCGCTGGCCGACGCCGGCGACCACGCCCAGGCCGTGGCCTACCAGGAGTCGGCCGCCGCCCGCCGCCGGGAGGCCCAGGCGCAGGTGAGCTGGGAGCTCGCCGCCGCGGGCGTGCGCGCGCTGCTCGGCGCCGGCCGGCCGCAGGAGGCGCTGGCCGCGCTGGAGGCCGCCGGCGAGTTCCCGGCGGACGACCCGGTGGCCAAGGACCGCCGGGCGGGCGTGCTGCACGCGCTGGTGCTGGCCCGCCTGGGCCGGTCCGCCGAGGCGCTGGAGACGCTGCCCGACCTCGACGTCGTGGGAGACCACCCGCGCGACTGGCCGGAGTGGGCCACCGCGGTCCGCGCGCTGGACGGCGTCATCAGCAACACCTGGCAGCTCGGCCGGGTGCTGCGCCAGTGGATGGCCTACTACGAGGCGATGGGCGTGCACCGGCACCGGGTGGAGCTGGCGCTGGCCGCCGGCGAGCTGGCGGTGGCCCGGCAGGGCCTGTGGCAGGCCCGCGCGCTCGCCGACCTGGCCGCGACGTGGCTGCCGGCCCTGCGCGCCGCCGACGGGCTGGGCGAGCGGGTGGCCGCGCTGCGCGCCGCCGCCGACGCCGCCACCCCGCTGCCGGCGCCCGGCCCGCAGGACGAGCTGGTCGCCTACTTCGACGCCGCCGACGGCCACAACGCCGACCCCGAGCGGTGGGTCGGCTGGCTGTGGCCGCTGTCGGGCACCGACCTGCCGGCCACCCGCCGCCACAC
Source organism: Sphaerisporangium rufum (assembly GCF_016863395.1). GTDB lineage: Bacteria > Actinomycetota > Actinomycetes > Streptosporangiales > Streptosporangiaceae > Sphaerisporangium > Sphaerisporangium rufum. Next base: position 100,040 of record NZ_BOOU01000046.1, read on the forward strand.
CACGACCCTGGGCTTCCTCGGCTACGCCCCCATCGGCGCCGACATCCTGTGGAAGACCGTGGTGGAGGACGGCGACCCGGCCACCGCCGAGGAGGAGGACGTCGCCTACCTCACCGGTGTGCTGCTGGAGGCCGGCCAGGACGAGAAGGTGGAGCGGTTCGCCGCCATGCTGCCCGCGCCGGCCGGCCACCTGGCACTGGCACGGCTGCACCGCCACCGCGAGCGCTGGGCGGAGAGCGCGGCCGAGGCGGAGCTGTCTCTAGAGGCCGGTGCCGAGGGCACCGTCGGGCTGGAGGCGCGGCGGCTGCTGGCCGGCGCGGTCCAGCAGCTCGGCGACAACGCCAAGGGCGCCGGCATCCTGCGGGAGCTGGTCGAGTCCGGCGCGGGCGAGGAGGAGGACGTCTGGCGGATGGTCGTCATGGCGACCGCCGCCGAGGACTGGCCGCTGGTCCGGCTGGGCGCCGCCCGGCTCGGCATGCAGCTGGACTCCGCCGAGGGCCCGATCGAGGAGGAGTGGCACCTGGTCCGGGTCGTCCTGCCGGTCTCCGACGGCAGCCGGCGCGAGGTGCTGTCGGTGCGTACCGGCCCGGCCACCGCCCGGCTGCTCATCCCGCAGCCCAAGGGCATGGACTACAACGCCGGTGACATCGTGGTCATCGACCCGCGCCCGCTGGAGCCGGTCCCGGAGAGCGAGGAGGAGCGCGAGAGCTTCGTCATCCCGTTCGCCGGGGTGTCGCTGCTGCGGCCGGGCGGCTACACCAGCTGGTTCTTCGACGGCGCCGCGCCGACCGAGGACGACTGGACCGAGTTCAACGAGGTGCTGGCCGAGCGCGGCTGGCCGATGTGGGTCTACAGCGACGAGACCTACTCGATCACCCACCCGGCCGGCGGTGAGCGGCTGCAGGGCGTCTACGGCTGGATCGCCGTGCCGCCCGGCGTGGAGCCGGTCGAGCTGGACGCGGTGCTGGACGACGCCACCGAGCGGTGGAGCCACCCGCTGGCCTGGCTCGACCTGGCCAGGGCGGCCGGCATCGAGGTGGAGCGGCACGAGCGGATCACCAAGGAGTACGGCCTCTGAGCCGATAGCGGGACGCCGATAGCGGGACGCGGCCGCGCCGGCCGGTGACGACACCGGCCGGCGCGGCTTTTGCGTGCTTTCTTGCCGGTCACCGCCGCCTGCCAAGGGTGGTTTCCGGCTGCCCGGCCGCCGGTTCGCCGGTAATGGTGTTCCGGCTTTTCCGTCATCTCTGGAAACGGCTGTAATTGGCGACTTCTTGGGTATTAGCGTGCCAAGTCATTGCTATTCGTTTACCTGGGGGTGGCTGGTGCGGCGGCGGAGATCACGGGCGATCGTGGCCGGGATGACGGTGATCGCATTGCTGGCCGGGTGCGGCCCGCTGGACGCCGGGGGCGTGGACGCCGGCGGTGACCGCGGGTCGGGCTCGGGCAGCGGCGGCGGGGACGGCGGCGGTAAGGGAACCGGGGTCAGCCCGCTGGACAACCCCAAGGGCACCGAGCGGGGCCTGGGCGCGGTCCGGTCGGACAAGGACCGGGCGGCGGCCGTCAAGCTGATCGGCAAGGTGGCCACCAAGGGCCGTGGCGCCAAGACCGGCTACGACCGGGACGAGTTCGGTTACGCCTGGGCGGACAACACCGACGACGTGCCCATGGCGCGCAACGGCTGTGACACTCGCAACGACGTGCTGGCCCGGGACGGCGAGGACCTCAAGTACCGCTCGGGGTCGAAGTGCGTGCTGGTCTCGATGACCCTGCACGACCCCTACACCGGCAAGACCATCGAGTGGAGCAAGTCGGACGCGGCGGAGGTGCAGATCGACCACGTCATGCCGCTGTCCTACGACTGGCAGATGGGCGCCTCGCGGTGGACCAAGAGCGAGCGGATGCGGATCGCGAACGACCCGCTGAACCTCCTGCCGGTGGACGGCTCGGCCAACTCCTCCAAGGGCGACTCCGGCCCGGCGACCTGGCTGCCGCCGGCCCGGGGGATCCGCTGCGCCTACGCGGTGCGCTTCGCGCAGGTCGCCCTCAAGTACGACCTGCCGGTGACCGCCCCGGACAAGGAGGCCATGCTGGCCCAGTGCGCCTGAGCGCCGGCCGTCCACCGGCGGCGTCGCCCCGCCCGATCCCTGGATTGCTCTACTATCTGCCTTCGGTAAAGACCACACCAGGGAACGGGCGGGATGGGCATGCCTAAGTCGAATGACGGCCAGGGACGGGGGACGGGGCGCAGGCTGCTGCTGCGCGGCGTGCTGCTCACCGTCATCGCCATCGTGGTGCTCGGGTTCGTCGCGAGCGGCTGCAGCAAGGTCAGCACCGCGCCGGACGAGGTGCGGCTGCACTACGCGGGCGGCGCGTTCGAGGCGATCAAGTTCGAGAAGTGCATCAACCCGTCCAGCGGGGCGACCTATCTCGGGCCGGGCGACTCCTCCTACTCCTATCCCTTCGGGCAGCGCACCTTCGACTTCTCCGGCTCCGACGACGCCGAGTCCGGTCCGATCAGCATCGTGTCCAAGGACAACGTGCAGCTCAAGGTGGCCGGTTCGGCGACGTTCACCCTGAACACCTCCTGCGAGACGCTGCGCCGGTTCCACGAGCGGATCGGGCTGAAGTACGTCGCCTACTTCGACGGGAGCGAGTCCTCCTCCGGCTGGCGGCGCATGCTGAACTTCTACTTCAAGCAGCCGCTCGACCGGGCCATGGACGCGGCCTCCCAGGAGTTCGAGTGGAAGAAGCTGTTCAACGACCCCAACGCCAAGCAGCAGTGGGAGCAGCGGGTCGGCGTGCTGGCGCGGCAGTTCATCAAGGAGACCGCCGGCGCCGACTACTTCTGCCAGCCCAACTACGGCGGCTCCGGCGAGTGCGGCGACGTGGTGCTCACCATCCAGAAGCCCGAGCCGCCGCAGAGCCTGATCGACGCGCTGGCCGCCGAGCAGGCCGCCAAGCAGCAGAACCTGGCGCAGGCGCAGATCAACACCAAGGTGAAGACCGAACTGGAGTCGATCCGGGACCTGGTGAAGGTGCTCGGCCCGCAGGGCGCGATCCTGTGGAAGGCGGTGCAGGACGGCCGGATCGACGTGGTGCCGGTGCCGGCCGACGGTTCGGTGAACATCACCCCGCGGGCCCGCTGATCCGGGTGGCCGGGCCGGGCCAACGGAAATTGTTGGCAATGTGCGGAGATAGTGCAATGCGGGTGAGCTTTGAGGGGAAATATGTTATATAGGCGATTTGTCGGGGTTGGGGGGCGGCGATGGCGGAGCGTGCGCATTATCCGGACGGCGCCCCCTGCTGGCCCGAGCTGACCACCAACGACCTGGCCGGCGCCACCCGGTTCTACCAGCGCGTCTTCGACTGGTCGTGCGAGGATCTCGGCCGCCACCTGTGGCACTACACCTTGTGCCGGATCGGCGAGGCGCCGGTCGCCGCGCTGACCCCGCCGGCGGTCGGCATGGAAGGGGTGGCGCCGGCCTGGACCACCTACCTGGCCACCTCCGACATCGAGGCCTCGGTCGTCCGGGTCGAGGCCAACGGCGGCAAGCTGGTCGTGCTGCCCACCGCCCTGCCGGGTTACGCGCGGTTCGCGCTGGCCGCCGACCCGGACGGGGCGCCGTTCGGGTTGTGGCAGGCGGCCGGCCATGCCGGCGCCGCGCTGGTGGGCGAGCCGGGTGCGATGTGCTGGGCGGAGGTGCACTCCCGTAACCCGATGGCCGCCGACGGCTTCTACGAGGCGCTGTTCGGCTACGAGCGCGAGCAGCAGGGCGACGGGGTCGACTTCGACTACGTGCTGATGAAGATCAGGGGTACGGCGGTCTGCGGGCGGCTGCGCATGCCCTACGAGGCGGCCGGCGAGGTGCCGCACTGGCTGGTGCACTTCACCGTGGCCGACTGCGAGGAGACCACCGCCCGGGTGGTGCGGGCCGGCGGCGAGGTCCTGATCAGCCCGTTCGAGATGCGCGAGACGCTGGTGGCCTACGCGGCCGACCCGTCCGGCGCCCGGTTCGCCGTCTGCCAGGGCGGCGGCTGACGGCGCCGCGGCCGGCCCGCCCGGCGGCCGGCCGGGTCAGGGCACCGGCGCGGGCCGGCCGGGGCGCAACGCCGGCCCCACCTCCGCGCCGAAGTCGTCGGCCACCGCGAGCATGCCCAGGGCCAGCTCCGCGCGGTCCAGCGCGTCGATCCGCCCGGCCGGCCCGGAGACCGACATGGCGGCGACCACCCGGTCCCCGTCGCGGACCGGGACGGCCAGGCAGTGCACGCCCGGTTCCTCCTCGCCGAGGTCGGCCGCGTACCCGCGGGCGCGCACCAGGTCCAGTTCGGCCAGCATCTCCGGGGCCGAGACCACCGTGTGCGGGGTGCGGCGCGGCAGGCCGGTGCGCGCCAGCACCTCGGCCGCGTCCGGGCGCGCGGCCAGCAGCACCTTGCCCACCGCGGTGCTGTGCGGCAGCACCCGCCGGCCCACCTCGGCGAACATCCGCAGCCGGCGGGAGGACGCCGCCTGGGCGATGTAGACCACGAAGTTGCCCTCCATCACCGCCAGGTTCGCCGTCTCGCCGGACAGCGCCACCAGCTTCTCGAGGTAGGGCCGGGCCCAGGTGCCGACCAGCCGCTCGGCGGCACCGCCCAGCCGGACCAGCGTGCTGCCGAGTGCGTAGCGGCGGTCGGACTCCTGCCGGACGTACCCGCGGTCGAGCAGCGCCCGCAGCAGCCGGTGGATGGTGCCGTACGGCAGCCCGGTGCGGGCCGCGATCTGCGACAGGCTCGCCGCCCCGCCGTGCTCGGCCAGCGCCTCCAGCACGTCCAGTGCCCGGTCGACGCTCTGGACGCTCATGATCGTCTCTCCTCCTCCGCGGCGCCCGGCCCCGGCCTCCCGAGCGCGGCGGGGGACAGGCCGCGCAGCGAGGCGTCGAGCACCTCGGCGGTGTGGGCGACGCGGATGTCCCGGCCGCCCCGGCGCACCGCCGAGGCTATCTGCATCGTGCAGCCCGGGTTGGCCGAGACGAGCAGATCGGCGCCGGCCGACAGCACGTTCGCCGCCTTGCGGTCGCCGAGCTCGCGCGCCGCGGCCGGCTGGAACAGGTTGTAGGTGCCGGCCGAGCCGCAGCACATGGCCGCGTCCGGCACCTCGCGCAACCGCAGCCCCGGGATGGCCGCCAGCGACTCCCGCGGCTGGGCGCGCACCCCCTGGGCGTGGGCCAGATGGCAGGCGTCGTGGTAGGCGACGGTGATCGGCAGCGGGTGACGCTCGGCCACCGGGCCCAGCTCGGCCAGGTACTCGGCCAGGTCGGCGAAGCGCAGCCGCCGGGCCCGGGCCGACCACTCGGGGTCGGCGGCCAGCAGCTCGGCGTACTCCTTGGCGGTCGCCCCGCAGCCGGCCGCGTTCACCACGACGGTGTCCACCCCGGCCCGCTCGAACGCGGCGATCGTCCGGCGGGCGAACCGGGCCGCCTCCGCCGTCCGGCCGCCGTGCGCCGACAGCGCGCCGCAGCAGCCCTGGCCGGCCGGCACCACCACCTCGCACCCCTCCATGGCCAGCACCCGTACGGTGGCCGCGTTGACCGCGGGGAAGAACTCGCGCTGCACGCAGCCGGTCAGCACCCCGACCACCGCCCGGCGCTCACCGCGCGCCGGCACCCGGGCGGGCAGCCGGATCGGCCGGGGGAGCGGCGGCGCCAGCTCGGCGAGCGCGCCGAGCCGCGGCGGCAGGCGGTCCAGCAGCGGCCGCAGCCACGGGCGGGCGGCGGTGGCCGCGCGCAGCGGCAGCCGCAGCGCGCGCAGCCGCCGGGGGTACGGGAACAGGCCGAAGACCAGCGCACGGAACGCCCGCTCGGCCGCCGGGCGCCGGTGCGCCCGCTCCACCTCCGCCCGCGCCGACTCGATGAGCCGGTCGTAGCGCACCCCGGACGGGCAGGCCGGCACGCAGGCCAGGCAGCCGAGGCAGGCGTCGAAGTGGCCCGCCATCTCCGGCGTCAGCGGAGTGCCCTCGACATGCTGCTTCATCAGATGGATGCGCCCGCGCGGCGAGTCCATCTCCTCGGCCCACAGCGCGTAGGTGGGGCAGGCCGGCAGGCAGAAGCCGCAGTGCACGCAGTCGTCGATCAGCTCGGGGTCCATGGTCCTCCCGTCGTGCCACCGGCCGCCGGGAGCAGCCGGCCCGGCGCCATCCGCCCCTCGGGGTCGAAACGGTCCTTGACCCGCCGCATCAGCGCCGCGGCGCCGACCGGCCCGAGCATGTCCAGGCCGGCCGCCGCCGCCGGGGGCGCGGCCACCACCGGCAGCCGGCCGCCGAGCGGTGCCACCGCGGCCCTGGCCGCGGCGACGAACGCCGCGGCGGCCGCGGGCGGGACGTCCCCGGGCAGCGCCAGGTACAGCACCGCGACGCACGCCGACCCGCGGACGGCGACCGGCAGGTCCCCGGCCGCGGCCCCTATCGCCGCCAGCGCCGGCCGGACGGCGGCGGGCGGGACGCGCAGCTCCAGCAGGTGGCCGCCGTCCGGCGGCCGGCCCCACCAGGCCGGGGCCCGCGTCCCGATCGCCGCGCGCGGCCCGAGCGCCCGGCGCAGGACCTCGGCGCGCTCGGCGGCGGCGACCCCCTCCACCAGCACCGCCAGCGTCGCCGGGCCGCTGAGATCCGGCAGCTCCAGCTCGACGGCGCTCGGCTCGGCGGGGGAGGCGGCGACGGCGGCCAGGCCGGGGAGCGCGGCCGGGTCCGGGACGGTCACCGTGACGAACGCCCGCCCGGCGGGCAGCGGGTGCAGCCGGAACGTCGCCTCGGCGATCACGCCGAGCGTGCCGTGCGACCCGGTGAACAGCTTGCCCAGGTCGTAGCCGGCGACGTTCTTGACGACCTTGCCGCCGGACCGGGCCACCGTGCCGTCGGCGAGCACCACCGTGACGCCGATCAGCAGGTCGCGGGCGGTGCCGTAGCGCAGGCGGCGCGGGCCGGCGAGCCCGCCGGCCAGCGTCCCGCCGACGGTCGCCCCCGGCACCGGTACGTCCAGGGCCAGCTCCTGCCCGGCGCCGGCCAGCGTCGCGGCGAGGGCCGCCATCGGGACGCCGGCCTGCGTCCGGGCCACCAGGTCGCCGGCGGCGTGCTCCAGCACCCGGTCCAGCCGGCCGGTGTCCAGCAGCAGGTCGCAGCGCTCCGGCGGCGGCCCCCAGTGCAGGGTGGCGCGGCCCCCGGCGGGCAGCACGGCCAGGTCGCGCGCGGCGGCGGCCCGCAGCACGGCGGCCACCTCGGTGGTGGAGCCGGGCAGCGCCACCCATCGCGGGACGACTCCGGCGACGGCGTCGGCGGGCCCGCCGGCCCGCACGGGCACCCCGTCCACCGTGAACTCCCCCTCGCGTGAGGCGGGCGCGGCCATCAGAACAGCTCCGCCTCGCCCGAGGCCACCAGCGGGTGCGGCGCCCGGCGCACGCCGGGGACCTCGCCGCACAGCCGGGGGGTGGGGAAGATCTTGCCGGGATTGGCCAGGCCGGCCGGGTCGAACGCGCAGCGCAGCAGCTGCATGGTGTCCAGGTCGGCCGCGCCGAACATCTTCGGCATGTGCCGCGCCTTGTCGACGCCGACCCCGTGCTCCCCGGTGATGGACCCGCCATGCGCCAGGCACAGGTCGAGGATCTCCGCCGACACCGCCTCGGCGCGCGCGCCCGCGCCCGGTTCGCCGTCGTCGAACAGCACCAGCGGGTGCAGGTTGCCGTCGCCGGCGTGGAAGACGTTGGCCACCCGGACGCCGTACCGCGCCGACAGCGCCTCGATGCCGGCCAGCACCTCCGGCAGCGCGGTGCGCGGCACCACGCCGTCCTGGACGAGGTAGGCGGGGCTGATCCGCCCGACCGCGGCGAAGGCCGCCCGGCGGCCGCGCCAGATCGCCGCCCGCAGCGCCGGATCCTCGGCGACCCGCAGCTCGAAGGCGTCGCTCTCCCGGCACAGCGCGACCACCCGCTCGTGTTCGGCGACCACCTGGGCGGCCGGGCCGTCCAGCTCAACGATGAGCACCGCGCCCGCGCCGGCCGGGTAGCCGCAGCGCACCGCCGCCTCGGCCGCCTCGATCGCCAGGGCGTCCATCATCTCGATCGCCGCCGGGACGATGCCGGCGGCGATGACCGCCGACACCGCCCGCCCGCCGGACTCGACGTCGGGGAAGGCGGCCAGCAGCGTGGTCACCGCCTCCGGTTCCGGGGTCAGCCGCACGATGATCTTCGTGGCGATGCCGAGGGTGCCCTCCGAGCCGATGAAGGCGCCGAGCAGGTCGTAGCCGGGGTCCATCGTGTCCAGCCAGACGATCTCCCCCTCGGGGGTCACCAGCTCGACCGCCAGGACGTGGTTGACCGTGAAGCCGTACTTCAGGCAGTGCGCGCCGCCGGAGTTCTCCGCGACGTTGCCGCCGATGGTGCAGACCTGCCGGCTGGAGGGGTCGGGAGCGTAGTAGAGGCCGTACGGCGCGGCGGCCTCGGTGATCGCCAGGTTGGTCACCCCCGGCTCCACCACCGCCCGGCGGTTCTCCGGCTCCACCGACAGGACGCGGCGCAGCCGCGAGGTCACCACCAGCACCCCGTCCGCCCGGGGCAGCGCCCCGCCGGACAGGCCGGTGCCGGCGCCGCGGGCGACGAACGGGACGCCGGCCCGGTGGCAGGCCCGGACCACCGCGGCGACCTGCTCGGCGGTCTCCGGCAGCACCACGACCGCCGGGGTGGCCCGGTGGTAGGTCAGGCCGTCGCACTCGTAGGTGCGCAGCCGCACCGGGTCGGTGATCAGCCCGTCCGGCCCGGTGATCGCGGCCAGCCGGTCGGCGAGCCCGGCCGCGATCACGGCATGCGGGCGTAGGCGGGCAGGGTGAGGAACTCGGCGAAGTCGTCATCCAGCGCGACCTCGGCGAACAGCTCGGCGGCCTGCGTGTACCGCGCCCGGTCGAATTCGGGCTCCCGGCCGATGCCGTCCAGCTCCTCGGCGATCACCCGCTCGACCAGCTCCTTGGTGACGGTCCGGCCGCTGTCGGCCAGCTCGATGCCGTTGTGCACCCACTGCCAGATCTGCGACCGGGAGATCTCCGCGGTGGCGGCGTCCTCCATCAGGTTGTGGATGCCGACCGCGCCGCTGCCGCCCATCCAGGCGGCCAGGTAGCGCAGCGCCACCTCCACGTTGTTGCGCAGCCCGGCCTCGGTGATGTCGCCCGGCGTCTTGGCGACGGCGAGCAGGTCGGCCGCCGAGACCGACACGTCCTCGCGCAGCCGGTCCAGCTGGTTAGGCCGGTCGCCGAGCACCGCGCCGAACACCTCGGCGCAGACGGGCACCAGGTCGGGGTGGGCCACCCAGGAGCCGTCGAAGCCGTCGCCGGACTCCCGCGTCTTGTCGGCCCGCACCTTCTCCAGGGCGACCTTGTTGACCTCGGCGTCGCGGCGGGAGGGGATGAACGCCGCCATCCCCCCGATGGCGTGCGCGCCGCGCCGGTGGCAGGTGCGGACCAGCAGCTCGGTGTAGGCGCGCATGAAGGGCGCGGTCATGGTGACCGCGTTGCGCTCGGGGAGCAGGAACTCCCGGCCCCGGGTGCGGAACTTCTTGATCACGCTGAACAGGTAGTCCCAGCGGCCGGCGTTCAGCCCGGCCGAATGGTCGCGCAGCTCGTAGAGGATCTCGTCCATCTCGAACGCGGCCGGATAGGTCTCGATGAGGACGGTCGCCCGGATCGTGCCCCGGGGGATGCCGAGCAGCTCCTGGGCCCGGACGAACACGTCGTTCCACAGCCGGGCCTCCAGGTGCGACTCCAGCTTCGGCAGGTAGTAGTAGGGGCCGCGGCCCTTGTCCAGCTGCCGGCGGGCGCAGTGGAAGAAGTACAGCGCGAAGTCGAAGAGCGACGCCGAGCACGGGGCGCCGTCCACCAGCAGGTGCTTCTCGGTCAGGTGCCAGCCGCGCGGGCGGACCACGATGGTGGGCAGCTCCTCGTCCGGCCGCAGCGCGTAGGTCTTGCCGCCGGCGGTGAAGTCGATCGTGCGGTCCAGCGCGTCGCGGAGGTTCAGCTGGCCGGCCACGACGTTCTCCCACAGCGGGGAGTTGGCGTCCTCGAAGTCGGCGAGCCAGACCTTGGCCCCGGAGTTCAGCGCGTTGATCGTCATCTTCCGGTCGACCGGTCCGGTGATCTCCACCCGCCGATCGGCCAGGCCGGGGGCCGGCTCGGCGACCCGCCAGGTGTCATCCTCGCGGATCGCCCTGGTCTCGGGCAGGAAGTCGAGGGTGCCGCCCGCGGACAGCTCGGCCTGCCGCGCCTGCCGGGCGTCCAGCAGTTCGCGCCGCCGGCCGTCGAACTCCCGCTGCAGGGTGGCCACGAAGTCGAGCGCCTCGCCGGTCAGGATCTCGCCGAACCGGTCCGGTAGGGGACCGGTGATCTCAACGCCCGCCATGGCCGTCCTCTCCACGAATTCACCAAGAGCTTTCCACGATACGGAAAAGTCCTTCTGGATTATGGAATCGACGCTACTCGACGGCCGGGCCGGCGGTCAACGCCGGGCGCCGTCTGCGGGACGGGTAAGGGACCGGTCGGGGAAGTCCCCGATGGGCGGCCGGGCACCGGCGGGACCATCCTTGGACCATGAGCATCTCGACCGCCCGTCCCGCCGCCACCGGCCCGTCCCGCGGCCGCCGGAGCCTGGCCGCCGCCGGTGCCGTCCTGGGCGCGGCCCTGCTGCTGAGCGGATGCGGCCTGCGGAGCCTGGCCTCGCCGGCCCAGGAGAAGGTCCAGACCTACGACGTGGGCGGCCGGCTCACCATGCTCAAGGTGGACTCCGGCTCGGGCGCCATCGTCGTGGACCAGACCGGCCGGTCCGGCGTCCGGGTGACCGAGACCGTGCACTGGACCGATGATCCGCCGCGGACCCGGCACCCGGTCGACGGCGGCACCCTCACGCTCGACTACGACTGCCCGCGCGACGAATGGCGGTGTGGCGTCGACTACAAGATCGAGATCCCGCGCGATCTGCGGGTCGACCTGCACACCGGTTCCGGCGACATCACCCTGCGGGCGGTGTCGGGCGAGCTGAAGGCCGTCACCGGCTCCGGCGAGATCGGCGGGAGCGCGCTCACCGCCCGGCGGGCGTCCGCCGAGACCGGCTCGGGCGACGTGGAACTGCGGTTCGCCACCGCACCCGGGACCGCCGAGCTGCGCACCGGCTCGGGCAGCGCCATCGTCCGGGTGCCGCAGGACACCTACGACGTCACCGCGCGCACCGGCTCCGGGCAGAAGGTCGTCGAGGTCGGTACCTCCGCCTCCGCCACCCGGCGGATCGTCGTGCAGACCGGTTCCGGCGACGCCAAGGTGCTGAAGGGCTGACTCCCGCGGCGCCGGGGTGCCGGCCCCAAAAGAAGGTGAACCGGCACCGCCCCCCGTGGCACCATCGGGAAGAGCGCACGAGATTCACGTGTTGAACCGTGTGTAGAACCACACCCGAGCGCCAAGGGAGCGCCACCATAGCCACCGAGAAGACGTACATGTCGAACGAGTCCTACGAAGACCTCGCCGAGCTCGCCACCGGCGACTACGACCTGGCGGAGCGGCAGGCGCTGCGGCGGGTCGCCGGTCTGTCCACCGAGCTCGAGGACGTCACCGAGGTCGAGTACCGGCAGCTCCGTCTGGAGCGGGTGGTGCTGGTCGGGGTGTGGACCACCGGCACCGCGACCGACGCGGAGAACTCCCTGCAGGAGCTGAAGCTGCTCGCCGAGACGGCCGGCTCCCAGGTCCTGGAGGGTCTCATCCAGCGCCGGCAGCGGCCCGACCCGGCCACCTACATCGGCTCGGGCAAGGCGACCGAGCTGCGCGACATCGTGGTCGCGACCGGCGCGGACACCGTGATCTGCGACGGCGAACTCACCCCCGGCCAGCTCCGCCAGCTGGAGGACATCGTCAAGGTCAAGGTCATCGACCGTACGGCGCTGATCCTGGACATCTTCGCCCAGCACGCCAAGAGCCGCGAGGGCAAGGCCCAGGTCGAGCTGGCCCAGCTCAGCTACCTGCTGCCCCGCCTGCGCGGCTGGGGCGGCAACCTGTCCCGGCAGGTCGGCGGCCGGGCCGCCGGCGGCGTCGGCATCGGCGGCCGCGGCCCCGGTGAGACGAAGATCGAGCTGGACCGGCGCCGCATCCGCGAGCGGATGGCCAAGCTCCGCCGGCAGATCGGCGGCATGTCGGTCGCCCGCGAGACCATGCGGGCCCGGCGGGCGCGGCGCGAGGTGCCGGCGGTCGCCATCGCCGGATACACCAACGCCGGCAAGTCGTCGCTGCTCAACCGGATCACCGGCGCGGGCGTGCTGGTGGAGGACGCCCTGTTCGCCACCCTGGACCCGACCGTGCGCCAGGCGCGCACCCCGGACGGCCGGCTGTTCACCATCGCCGACACCGTCGGATTCGTCCGGCACCTGCCGCACCAGCTGGTCGAGGCGTTCCGCTCGACGCTGGAGGAGGTCGGCGAGGCCGATCTGATCCTGCACGTCGTCGACGGCTCGCACCCGGACCCGGAGTCGCAGATCGCCGCGGTCCGCGAGGTGCTCTCCGACATCGAGGGCGTCCGCGACATCCCGGAGATCATCGTGATCAACAAGGCGGACGCCGTCGATCCGGTGGTCCTCACCCGGCTCACGATGCGCGAGCGGCGCAGCGTGGTGGTCTCCGCCCGCACCGGCGCGGGGATCGACGAGGTGCTCGCCCTGATCGAGCGGGACCTGCCCCGGCTGGACCACCACGTCCACCTGCTGGTCCCCTACGACCGGGGCGACCTGATCGCCCGGGCCCACCAGGAGGGCGAGGTGCTGTCGGTCGACCACACCGGCGACGGCACCGTGCTGCGGGCCAGGGTGCCGGCCGGGCTCTACCACGAGCTCGAGCGCACCGCCAAGCCGGTCGAGACGGTCTGAACCACCCGGGCCGGCGCGGGTTTCCTCCCGCGCCGGCCCGCCACGTCAGCAGGTGCGGCGCAGCGCCACGATCGCCACGTCGTCCTCCCGCGGGCCGAAATGGTCGATCAGCCGGTCACAGAAGGCCTCCAGGTCCTGGCCGGCCGACATGGCGAGCGTGCGCACCACTTCCAGGCTCTGGTCCAGCGGCACGTCGCGGTCCTCGATCAGCCCGTCGGTGAACATCAGCAGCGCCCCCTCCGGCGGGATCCGCAGCCGGTCCACCCGGTACCGCTCCGGCGCGGCTCCGATGAGCAGATTGCCCCAGTCCAGGTAGACCGCCTCACCGTCCCCGACGATCACCGGGGGGATGTGGCCGGCGTTCGCCATCTCGATCTCGCCGGTGGCGGTGTCCATCAGCAGCAGGCACACCGTGGCGGTCATGCCGGGGTGGTAGTGGCGCAGCACGTCGTTCAGCCGGCCCATGAGCCGGCCGAGATCGCGTTCCTCCACCGCCAGCGCGCGCAGCGCGTGCCGCAGCTCGGCCATGATCGTCGCCGCGTGCAGCGAGTGGCCCTGTACGTCGCCGATGCCCACCAGCAGCCGGTCGCCGAGCCGCATCACCTCGTAGAAGTCGCCGCCCACCTCCACGTTGTCCACCGCGGGCTGGTAGCGCACGGCGAGCTCCAGGCCCGCCGGTGAGGGGATGTGCGAGGGCAGGAAGCTGCGCTGCAAGGTCAGCGCGATCAGGTGCTCCTCGGCATAGGTGCGCAGCGCGTCCGCCGCGATGGCCAGCGCCTGGCAGAGCTGCTTGAGGATGTTCGCCTCATCGGCGTCCAGATCCTCCAGGGCCTCGACACCGAGGACCACGGGGGTCCGGCCGACGCGGGTGCGGGAGATGACGCCGAACATGCCGATCCGGATGGTGGCGTTCGGCACCACCCGCAGCCACTCGCCGAGCGTCGCGGAGAACTCCGCGGTGCCCGCCGCGTCACCGAGCGCGATCGCGCTGACCCGGTCCAGCGCGTCCGGCACCACCGGCTGGTAGATCGCCTCGTCGCCGGGGACGATGACCGAACAGCGGCGGGTCCGGCCGTCCAGGCCCATCGCCAGCGCGCCGGCCCGCCGGTCCAGGATCTCCGCGGTGCCCTCGACCGCGGCCCGCAGCATCTGGTCGAACGTGGCGCTGGCATTGATCTTCAGGGTGACCTGGGTCAGCGCGCCGAGCCGGTGCGCCATCAGCTCCGCCCGCTGCCGGGCCCGGTAGTAACGCAACGTCGCCTGGACGGTCGCGATGAACTCCTCGGGCTCGATCGGCTCGGCCATGTAGCCGTCGGCGCCGCGGTCCAGGCCGTGCGCGCGGTCCAGCACCGAGATGGCGTGCGCCGAGATCTGGATCACCGGGATCGCGGCGGTCGTCGGATCGCCCTTGATCCGCTCGCACACCTCGTACCCGTCGATGTCCGGCAGCCGCACGTCCAGGATGACCAGGTCCGGGGAGATCGCCCGCACCTTCTCCAGCGCCTCCTGGCCGCAGGTGGCCTCCACGACCTCGTGACCGACCCGGCGCAGCCAGCTGCCGAGGATGTAGCGCTTGGTCGGGGTGTCGTCCACCACCAGGATGGTCGCGGGATTCTCGTTCATACTCCCTCTTCGGTCGGCCCGCGGCGTCGGGCCGCATACCGTGCGGGTGGACTTCCCCACCGTCGGCCGATCACGCCTGCGGCCGGCCGGGACCGCTACGCGCTCGCCGGCGGGGCCGCGGGGCCGTGCTGCGGGTCGTCGCGCGCCGGCCGCCCCCCGTCGTCCTGACCCTCCGGTGCCAGCGGCAACCGCACCGCGACCGTCGTGCCCTCGCCGGGAACGCTCGTCAGATGCAGGCTACCTCCCAGTACGCCCGCCAGCCGCCGCGCGTACGGCAGCCCGAGCCCGGTACCGGACGCCTTCACCTGCAGGGCGCCGGGCACCTGGTAGAACTCCTCGAAGACCCGGGCCTGGAGCTCTTCGGGGATGCCGATGCCGGTGTCGGACACCTCCAGCACCACCTCGCCGGCTTCCTCGTCGACCCGGCCGCGCAGCGCCACCTCCCCTGACTCGGTGTACTTCAGGGCGTTCGACAGCAGGTTGCGCAGCACGCGCGTCAGCAGCACCTCGTCGGTCAGCAGGGTCGCCGGGACCGCGGAGACGTCCACGACCAGCCGGACCTCGGTGCCGGTGGTCGGGTGCAGCGTCATCCGCAGCCGGTCGGCGAGCGCCGGCAGGTCGACGGCCGAGCGCTGGGAGGTGAGGCGGCCGGACTCGGCCTTCGCCATGTCCAGCAGCTCGCTGACCAGGCCGAGCAGCGTCTGCGCCGAGGCGCCGATCAGCTCCACCTGCAACTGCTGCTCGGCGCTCAGCTCGTCGCCGCCCGGCCCGAGCAGCAGGCGGGTCAGCCCGATGACCGAGTTGAGCGGGGTGCGCAGCTCGTGGCTGATCGTCGCCCAGAAGCGCTTCCTGGCCTCGCCGGCCTCGCGGAGCTGCGCCGACTTCTCGTCCAGCTCGGCGTACAGTGCCACCACGCCGCGGTTGGTCTCCTCCAGCTCTTCGGAGAGCTGGTTGTACAGGGCGAAGACCCCCTGGTTGGTCTCCTCCAGCTCGGCGTTGACCCGCAGCAGGCTCTCGCGCTGCCGCCGGGAGTCGTCCAGCGCGGCGGCCAGCTCGCGGTTGCGCTGGCGCAGCTCGTCCAGGGCGCTGGTCGGGGCCAGCTCGATGAGCCGGTCGCGAATGCCCCCGAGGTCACCCTGCGGCCGGCTGAGCGTGGGCGGCAGGTGCTTCACCATGACGACCCGATGGCCGGCCTCGTCGTGCTCGAGCGTGTCCATCAGCCGCCCGGCCAGGGTGACCCCGCCCGGCTCGACCGGGTCCGGCCCGGCGGTGTAGCCGATGTCGATGATCAGCCCGAGGTCGTCGTCCAGCCGGAACGTCACCTCGGCGTCCCGGACGCCGGTGACGATCTCCCGGCCGACCTCGCTGAGCGCGGTCCCCACCCGGATCTGGTCGAGGTCGTCCAGCCCGACCGCCTCGGCCACCTCCCGGCCGAGCTGCCGCACGGTGAAGACGTCCCGGTCGTCCCGGACCGCCACCGTGATCAGGTCTCGGGTCACGGCGTCGCACGCACCACGAGGACGCAGGCGTCGTCCCGCCGGATGGCCCAGTCCCGCAGCAGGGTGCCCGCGATGACGTGCGCGCCGTGCCGCAGCAGGCGCGGGTAACCGGTCAGGTCCCACCGCTCGGTGAGGCCGTCGGAGTGCATCACCACCACGCCGTGCGGCGGCAGCTCGTAGTCGAACTCGCGGATCCGCCGAGCGTTGTGGCCGGCGATCCCGGGCACCGAGACCAGCCCCTGGCGGCCGTCGAAGCCGGCGATCCACCCGGAGATATTGCCCACGCCGGCGTAGGTGACCCGCCCGGCCGCCCGGTCGACGCGCGCGACGGCCACCGCGCCGCCGCGGGTCTGCCCGAGAGAGCGGTGCACCCGCTCCACCAGCCGGCCCGGCGGCTCCGGCGGGGCGGCGGCGAACACGCGGACGGCCTCCTGGGAGGCCGCCGCCGCCTGCACGCCGTGCCCGAGCCCGTCGCACACGATGGCGGTGATCACCCCGGCGGACTCGTGGAAGGCGTAGGCGTCACCGCTGATCACTTCCTCGCCGACCGGCCGGGTCAGCCCGCAGGCGCCGCCGTCCGGCGGCTCGGCGCCGCGCATGGTGAAGTGCATGCTCAGCACGGTGCCCTTGCCGGGCAGCGAGTGGAGGTCGTAGGCGTCGCTGAGCCGGGTGATCGCGCCCAGGCCGATGCCGAGCGTGCCGGTGGTGGAGTAGCCGTCCCGGATGGAGGCGAGTGTGTCGGCCATGCCGGGCCCGCGGTCGATCGCCATGACCTCGATGGACGTCTCCGCCCTGGGATGCGGGCGGATCAGCATCTGGCCGTCGGCGGCGTGCTTGACCAGGTTGGAGGCGGCCTCACTCACCGCGACCGCCACCTGGCCGACGTGCTCCTCGTCGAAGCCGCGGGCGGCGGCGAGCTGGCTGGCCGCCCGGCGGGCCGCGCCGATCGCGCTGGAGTCCTCCACCCGCAGCCAGGTATCCGATGGCCTCGGGGTCAGCGGGTCCATTTCGTCACCGTCACGACGGTCCCCCGGCCGGGGTCCGAATCGAGGGTGAACTCGTCGACCAGCCGGCGGCTGCCGCTCAGCCCCAGGCCCAGGCCGCCGCCGCTGCTCCATCCGTCGGTGAGGGCGAGGTCGAGGTCGGAGATGCCCGGACCGTTGTCGCTGAACACCAGGCGCAGGCCGCGCCGCATGCCGTTCTGCACGACCTCGATGCAGGCCTGCCCGCCGCCGGCGTGCACCAGCGTGTTGCGGGCCAGCTCGCTGGCCGCGGTGACCACCTTGGTCTGGTCGACGAGGGACAGGCCGAGGTCGATGGCATGCGCCCGCACCTTCTGGCGGACGATGACCACGTCGTCGTTGGAGGTGATGGAGAGTTGTTCCATTGTGCCGGCCGCCCCCGGGCGGTTCACTGCCCGACCGCGGACAGGTCGTCGAGGGGGGCCGAGGCGGTCCGGCCGAGCAGGGCGATGCCCTTCTCCAGGTCCAGGGCGGTGCGCAGCCCGCCCAAGGAGAGTCCGAGTTCGACGAGGGTGATGGCCACCGCCGGGCGCATGCCCACCACGATGGTCTCGGCGTCCAGCATCCGGGACATCCCGGCGATCGTGGAGAGCATGCGACCGACGAAGGAGTCGACGATCTCGACCGCGGTGATGTCGATGATGACGCCGACCGCTCCGGTCGCCACCACGCGCTCGGCGAGGTCCTCCTGGAGCGTCAGCACCGACTGGTCGTCCAGGTCACCCTGGATGGACACCAGCAGCACGTCGCCGATCTTGAGAATGGGCACCCGGTCCATGTCAGGCCTCCTCCGCGCGGACCGACACCCGGGTCCGGCGCCGGTTCACGACCTCGACCCCGCTCTGCCGCAGGGCGAAGGCGAGCGCGTCGGCGAGGGTCGCCTTGGTCACGATGTCGCCGAACTCGATGCCCAGGGTGACGATCGTGTGCGCGATCTGCGGGCGGATGCCGGAGATGATGCAGTGGGCGCCCATCAGGCGGGCGGCCATCACCGTCTTGAGCAGGTGCTGGGCCACCTGGGTGTCCACCGCCGGGACGCCGGTGATGTCGATCACCGCGTACTCCGAGCCGGTGTCCACCAGGGTCTGCAGCAGCTTCTCCATCACGACCTGGGTGCGGGCGGAGTCGAGCGTGCCGACCAGCGGCACCGCGACGATGCCGTCCCACAGCTTCACCACCGGGGTGGACAGCTCCAGCAGTTGCTCGGTCTGGTCGGCGATGATCTTCTCGCGGGCGGCGGTGTAGGCCTCGAAGGTGTAAAGGCCGAGCTCGTCGATGGTGCGGGACAGGCTGATGTAGCCGTGCAGCACCTCCTCGCCGCCGTCCGCCTCGACCAGCTCGTACACCGCTTCCTTGAGGGTGAAGACGGCCAGCGCGGTCTCGCCGGGGGTGAAGCCCTGGCGCGCGCGGGTGCGGGAGAGATCGGCGAGCAGGCCCCGCAGGTCGGCGCCGCCGTCGGGCGACTCCGACGAGCGCAGCAAGGCCCGGAGCAGGTCCCGCAGCTCACGGCGGACGTCGCTGTCGACGACCCGGCCACGCAGCGGGGCGTTCGAGATCTCGACCCAGCGGTCGACCAGGCGGTCCTCGTTCTCGCGCATAAGATCTTCGATGCGCCGCCTGCTGCTGCTCTCCTGCACGGTCAAGACATCTCCCCGCGGGCTTCTACATCTTGTTCTTCAGTCTTCGCGGGCGTGGTGCCCGCCTGAAGGCTACACGGCTCCCCGTAAGATCATTCCGCCCGCCCGCCTGCCCGACATATAGCCCAAGCGTCAATAAAATGGGCAAACCGCCTTGAAGCGCATCTACCTGGGGTAACTTCGCATAAGTGCAGGAAGTGGCAGTGGCCCGTGGTGCTCGGTTATTGCTACGATATGGAAACCCTGACAAGGCATTCTGGCGTTGGTCTCGCATGATGACGTGTGTGACTCCTGTTGCGGCAGGGGGCCGGGGCGACACCAGGCGGCACCCACAGGGCAGATCAGACATGCCAGGGCGCGCGGCGCACCGCCGTGCCCGCGAGGAGAACAAGCGGCGTTCTTCCCGATAAGCCTGTACATCGAGCCGACCTGTGAAATAACGTAACTGAACTGAAATCGCCCGGCCATGATCGCGGCGATACCGTCATCGCACCCGGTGCGGATGAGATCAGGAGACCCCCCATGACGTCCGGAGACGGAGCGGACCCGGCGGGCATGGCGCCCCGAGCCGACCGGGCCGTCACGGTGTTCCCGGACGACCGCTCGATCCCCACCGGGGTGGTGATGCCATGACGGTTCGGCTGCTCACGAACATCGGCCGGCTCTGGACCGGCAACGACGTCTGCAGCAACGCGGCGATCCTCGTGCACAACGACCGCATCGCCTGGGTCGGCCGGGCCGCCGACCTGCCGCAGAGCGTGCCTGGGGTCGTCGACGACATCGTCGACGTCGATCATGTGGAGAACCTCGGCGGGGCCCTGGTCACGCCGGGCCTCATCGACGCGCACACCCATCCGGTTTACGCCGGCAACCGCTGGGCCGAGATGGCCATGCGGTCCGGCGGGTCCACGCCGAGCGCCATCACCGCCGCGGGCGGCGGCATCGGCTCGACCGTCACCGTGACCCGCGGCACCGACCCGTGGACGCTGTGCAACGGCGTCCGCGAGCGCCTGCACGACTGGCTGCTCGGCGGCACCACCACCGTCGAGGCCAAGACCGGCTACCACCTCACCCGCGACGGCGAGCTCGCCGACATCCGGCTGCTGCGCGAGCTGGAGAAGGAACCGATGATGCCGCGGGTGCACGTCACGTTCCTCGCCGCGCACGTCGTGCCGCCGGAGTACTTCGGCCGCCAGCGCGACTACGTCGAGGCCGTCGGCTCCTGGTGCGCCGACGCCGCCGCGGCCGGTGCCGACAGCGTCGACGTCTACTGCGACGACGGCCACTTCACCACCGACGAGGCCCGTTGGGTGCTGGCCTCCGGCCGCAACGTCGGCCTGCTGCCGCGCATCCACGCCGGCGCGCACAAGCGCCGCGGCGCCGTCCAGCTGGCCGCCGAGCTCGGCTGCGCCTCGGCCGACCTGCTGCACAACACCACCGACGAGGACATCGCGCTGCTCGGCAGGTACGGCGTGCCCGCGGTCGTCTGCCCCAGCACGGCGCTGCAGCAGGGCACCCTCCCGCCGGTCCGCCGGATGCTCGCCCAGGGCGTGACCGTCGCGCTCGGCAGCGACCACAATCCCGGGCACTGCGGCATCACCTCCATGTCCCTGGTGATCGGGCTCGCGGTCGCCGCCTTCGGCATCAGCGTGGGCGACGCCCTGCGCGCCGCCACGCTCGGCGGCGCCACCGTGCTCGGCGCCCCGGACCGCGGCGTGCTCGCACCCGGCCGGCTGGCCGACATCGTCCAGTGGGACGCCGACCACGAGGGCGCCTTCGCCTGGGGCTTCGGCCTCAAGCCCCGCCGGGTCTGGCGCGGCGGCACCCCCGTCCAGTAACCGCCACCGGGCGCCTGGCTCCTGCGGTCCGGCGCCGGGAACGGAACGCGGGCGGATACGCCCGCCCCCGTCCGGTGACCTGCGCCGGCCGGCTCCACCGGCCGGTCCCGCCGCGGCCGAAGCTCTCGCGTCCGCCCCGGGCCGGGCACCCATCGCCGGGTCCGGCATGCCGCCCGGCCGGTGTGCCCGTCCGCCGGCCCTGGCGGCCGTGACCTTCCGCAGGTGGCGCCCGGGTAGCCTTCGGGCATGTCGCAAGCCGTCGCCGTGGTCACCGATTCCAGCGCCGCCCTCGACCCGGCCGAGGCGGGGCGGGAAGGCGTGCTGGTGATCCCGCTGCAGGTCGCGGTGGGCGGGCGCACCTTCGACGACGTGGCGCAGATCGACGCGGCCGCGGTCGCCGAGGCGCTGGCCGCCTGGTCGCCGGTCACCACCTCGCGCCCGGCGCCGCAGCGCTTCGCCGACGCCTACGAGGCCGCCGCCGCCCGCGGCGCGGCGAGCGTGGTCTCGGTCCACCTGTCCGCAGCGCTGTCGGGTACGGCTGACTCGGCGCGGCTCGCCGCGGCGGACGCCCTGGTGCCGGTCGACGTGGTCGACAGCGGCTCGCTGGCCATGGGACTGGGCTTCCCGGTGCTCGCCGCCGCCCGGGCCGCCCGGCGCGGCGGCACCCGGCAGCAGGTCGCCGCGGCCGCCCGGGCCTGCGCGGCGGAGACGATGACCTACTTCTACGTCGACGACCTGGAGCACCTGCGCCGCAGCGGCCGGCTCGGCACCGCGGCGACGTTCCTCGGCTCGGCGCTGGCCATCAAGCCCTTGCTGCACATCACCGGCGGCACGATCGTCCCGCTGGAGAAGGTGCGCACCTCGGGACGGGCCATCGCCCGGCTGGCCGACCTCGCGGTCAGTGCCGCGGGCGAGCGGCGGGTGGACGTCGCCGTGCACCATCTGGCCGCCCCGGCCCGGGCCGGCACGCTGGCCCGGCAGCTGACCGACCGCGTCCCGGGCCTGGCGAGCATGCGGGTGACCGAGGTCGGCCCGGCCGTCGGCGTGCACGCCGGCCCCGGCATGCTCGGCATCACCGTGGCCCCGGCCATACCGCACTGAACCGCCTACCACCCGCCAGCCGCGTACCTGACCTCACGGGACAGAACACCTAGCCGGCCGCTCCGCCGGTTATCCACAGAACGTCGCTCGGCGCCTGCCGGGGTGCCCGGCGCCGCCTAGCGTGCCTGGCGTGCGAACCGTCAACGGGTCGGACGGCGGCGAGGTCGGCGCCGCCCGCCTTTACGCCCTGCGCCCTCCCGCCGGCCCACCGCCCGTCCCGCGCTATCCGGCCGGCTATCCGGACGGCCTGGAGCACCCGGGGACCGGGTCCGATGCCGACCAGGCCGACCTCGCCCCGGCCGGGCGCCTTCGCGCGTCACCGATGCCGGCCGGCCCGGACGATGATCGGCGCCGGTCCGGTCCGGCACGGGACCCTGCCGGGCACGACGGCGTGCCGCGCGCGGCGGGAGATCGGGACGGTGGCGCGCCGGTGATCGGCGGCACGGTGCGGGAGCTGCTGGGGGCCACGATCCCCACCCGGATGGCCGGTCTCGATCCAGGGCGCCCCGGGCTCAAGGTGCTCCTGGTCGTCGGCCTGCTGGCCGCGCTGGCGGGCGGGGTCTACGCCTGGCGGGCCCGGCCGGAGCCCGAGCCGCTGCCCCCGCCGCTCCCGGTGGCCGCGCCGTCCCGCCCGCCGGCGAGCCCGACGCCGGTGGCCCGGGTGATGGTGCACGTCGCCGGTAAGGTGCGCAGGCCCGGCCTGGTCGCGCTACCGGGCGGCTCCCGGGTGGCCGACGCGCTGGCCGCCGCGGGCGGGGTGCGGCCGGGGGCGAGCGCCGGCCCGCTCAACCTTGCCCGCCGGGTGATCGACGGCGAGCAGATCATGGTGGGCGTGACCGCCGGTCCGGCCGGCTCGGAGCCGATCACGGCCGGTCCGGGCGCGGCCACCGGTGGGGTCCTCGATCTCAACGCCGCGACCACCGACCAGCTGGAGACCCTGCCCGGGGTGGGCGAGGTGCTGGCGGCCCGGATCGCCGAGTTCCGCACCCGCCACTCCGGGTTCCGCAGCGTCGATCAGCTACGCGAGGTTCCCGGCATCGGCGAGCGCAAGTTCGCCGAGCTCCGCGACAAGGTCACCGTATGACCGCCCCCGGCCCGCCCGCACCAGGTCCGCTCGTACCGGTCCCGCCCGCACCCGGTCCTTCGGCCGCATTCCGCCCGCGCGGGCCAGAGGTGAAAGGTTCGGAGGCGCCGTCGGCGTTCGCCGCCCGCCTGGTGCCGCCGGCCCTGGCCGCCTGGGGCACCGCCCTGGTGCTGCTCGGCTGCCCGGCCCGCACCGGCGTGCTGACCGCCCTCACCGCCCTGGTCCTGATGGCGGCGGTGGCCGCGATGCCACGAGGTCGTCACCTGGCGCCGGGCCGCCGCCCGGGCAGGCCGGAGCGGAGGGGAGCGGGGACGGGCTGGTCGGTCGGGGTCCCGCCCGGTCCCGGCCACGGTGTGCCGCGGCGGGCCGGCCGATCTCCGGCGCTGCGGGCGGGCCGGGGGGTGGCGCTCGGGATGCTCGGGTGCATCGCGGGGGCCGCGGCTGCGGTGGCGTTCCGGGTGCACGCCGTCACCTCCGGCCCGGTCGCGGAGCTGGCGCAGCGGCGGGCCGCGGTCGTGCTGGAGGTGACGCTGACCGACGACCCCCGGGTGCTGCCCGGCCATCGCGGGCTGGTCCGCCGGGACCGCATCGTGGTGCCGGCCGCCGCGGTGCTGGTGACCGCCGGCGGACGGGCCTACGCGGTGCGGGCGCCGCTGGTCGTGTTCGCCTCCGGTGACGAGTGGCGCGGGCTGCTGCCCAGCCAGCGGCTACGCGTCCACGGCCGGCTGGCCCCTCCCGAGCCGGGCGAGCTGCTGGCGGCCGTGCTCCTGGCCGCCGGGGCGCCAGAGCGGCTGAGCGGTCCGTCACCGCCGCAGCGGGTCGCCGCGACGTTGCGGTCCGGGCTCCGGCAGGCGGCGGGCGTCCTGCCGCCGGACGAGCGCGGCCTGCTGCCGGCGCTGGTGGTCGGTGATCTGTCGCTCATGGAGGAACAGGTCCGCGCCGACCTGAAGACGGCGGGGCTGAGCCACCTGACCGCGGTGTCCGGGGCCAACCTCGCCATCGTCGCCGGCGCGGTGGTGGCCCTGTCCCGGCTGGCCGGCCTGCCGCTCGGGCTGCGGGCGGCCGGCATGATCGCGGCGATGATGGCGTTCGCGGTCGTGGCCCGTCCCTCGCCGAGCGTGCTGCGCGCGCTGGTCATGGGCTCGGTGGCCGCCATCGCCCTTGGGACCGGGCGGTCGGCCGCCGGCCTCGGCGCGCTGGCGGCCACGGTTCTCGGCCTGGTGCTGTTCGACCCGGGGCTGGCCCGCGAGTACGGCTTCGCGCTGTCGGTCTTCGCCACCGGCGGCATCTTGGTGCTGGCGCCCCGGTGGCGCGACCGGCTGGCCGGGCGGCTGCCCCGGATGGTCGCCGAGGCCATCGCCGTCCCCTGCGCCGCCCAGGCGGCGGTGACCCCGCTGCTGGTGGTGATGGCCGGGCAGCTGGAGCCGGTCGCGGTGCCGGCCAACCTGCTGGCCGGGCCGGCCGTGGCGCCGGCGACGCTGCTCGGCTTCGCGGCGGCGGTCGTCGCGCCGTTTCACCTGCCGGCGGCCCAGGTCCTGGTCCGGCCGGCCGGGTACGCGGTGGGCTGGATCATCTGGGTGGCCCGGCAGGCGGCCGGACTCCCGGCCGCGACTCTCTCCTGGCCCGGCGGGCCGGCCGGGCTGCTACTGCTCGCCCTGATCGCCGCGACGGCCTGGTTCGTGCTGCGCCGCCGGGCCTGGCGGCTGCTGGCCTGCGCCATGGCCGCCGGCCTGGTGCTGGTGCTGGTGCTGGCCGGGCCGGTGCTGCGATCGTGGCCGCCGCCGGGTTGGCTGATGGTCTCCTGTGATGTCGGCCAGGGTGACGCGCACGTGCTCGCCGCCGGGGCCGGCCGGGCCGTGGTGGTCGACACCGGCCCGGATGTGGTGGCGGTGGACCGCTGCCTGCGCGAGCTGGGCGTCCGCGAGGTGCCCCTGCTGATCCTGACCCATCCGCACTTCGACCATGTCGGCGGCCTGGACGGGGTGTTCCGGGACCGCCGGGTCGGGGTCGTGCTGACCGGCCCGGGCACCGAGCCGCGCCAGGAGAGCGCCCGGGTGCACGCCGATCTCGCCCGGCGGCACGTCACGCCCCGGGTGGCCTCGCCCGGCACCGTCTGGCAGATCGGCCCGGTCCGGCTGACCGTCCTCGCCCCGGACGCCGGCCTGTTGCCGGCGGGGCCGGGGGAGGGCTCGGTCGCGAACAACGCGAGCGTGGTGATCCACGCGAGCTGGGCCGCCGGTTCGGTGCTGCTGACCGGCGACGTGGAGACCGAGGCCCAGCAGGCCCTGCTGGCCCGCGGGCTGCCGCCCGCCGACATCTTGAAGGTCCCGCACCACGGCTCGGCCCGGCAGGACCCCGGCTTTCTGGCCGCCACCGGCGCCCGGGCGGCGCTGATCAGCGTAGGGGCGGGCAACGACTACGGCCATCCGGCGCCGCTCACCCTGACCCGGCTGCGCGATCTCGGCATCCGCGTCCACCGCACCGACCGCGAGGGCGCCCTCGCCGTCATCGCCGACCACGGCCACCTCGCCATCGTCCCCCGCGGCCCTCCCGGCTGATCCCGTCCCGCCGAGGCCGCGGGATCCGTGCCGCCGGGCTCCGGCGGGGCGGTGACCAGGCGGGGCCTGATGCTCGCTGCGCCCCAGGGGCCGTCAGCAGGTGACCTTGTGGCCGCAGCCTGCGGGGGACCGGGGGTGGGCCGTTCCGAGGTCGGGCCCGGGCGGTCGCTGCGCGACGTAGGTGAGCGGGTGGTGCGCGGCGGGCGGGGTGGGCGTGGGATGCTGCTGGCATGGCGACCAATCCGGCCCCGGTGACGCTCGTGCTGGGCGACGAGGAGCTGCTCGCCGAACGGGCGATGGGCGCGGTGGTCTCCGCCGCGCGGGCGGCCGACCCGCAGGCCGAGGTGTACGACCTGTTCGGAAGCAAGGTGGAGCCGGGCGAGCTGACCCGGCTGACGTCACCGTCCCTGTTCGGTGATCGGTCGGTCATCGCGGTCCGGTCGGCGCAGGACCTGGTGAAAGACGTGATCGCCGAGGCGCTGGCATACGCCAGGGCGCCGTCGGAGGACGTCACGCTGGTCCTGCTGCACCCAGGGGGCGCCAAGGGCAAGGCGCTGGTGGACGGCCTGAAGAAGGCGGGCGCCGCGGTGGTGACCGTCACCAAGCTCACCAAGGCGGGGGAGCGGCTGGACTTCATTCGGTCGGAGATGCGCGCCGCCGGGCGGAGCATCAGTGCCGACGCGACGCAGATGCTACTGGACGCGGTCGGCAGCGACCTGCGCGAGCTGGCCGCGGCCTGCAGCCAGCTCGCCTTCGACACCCCCGGCAAGGCCGTCGACGAGGCGGCCGTCGCCCGCTACCACCGGGGCCGGGCCGAGGTCAGCGGTTTCACCGTCGCCGACAAGGCGGTGGAGGGCCGGCTGGGTGAGGCGATGGAGCAGCTGCGGTGGGCGCTGGCGACCGGGGTGGCGCCGGTGCTGATCGTCAGCGCGCTGGCCGGCGGAGTGCGTTCGCTGGCCAAGGTGGGCAGCGCGCCGCGCAACCTGCGCGGCGGGCAGCTGGCCGCGCACGTCGGCATGCCACCGTGGAAGGTCGACCGGGTGCGGCGGCAGCTCAACGGCTGGGGGCCGGACGGCCTCGCCCGGGCGCTGCGGGCCGTCGCCGTGGCCGACGAGCAGGTCAAGGGCGGTGGCACCGACCCGGGGTACGCGCTGGAGCGCACCGTGCAGACCATCGTCGCCAGCCGCGACGGCCGCTGACGGCCGTCCACCGTCGATCCGGGCACCATGGGCGCAGGGCCGGTGCGGTCGGGCGGTTCGCGCACCGGCCGGCCGCTGACGTGCCGGCTGCCACATCGACCGGTCGAGCCGAGGGCCGGTCGAGCGGCGGGCCGGTGCGGCCGGGCCGGCGGGCCGAGCCGGGTGCCGGTGAGGCCGAGGCGCGGGCCGGTGCCGGTCAGGCCGGCTGGGGGGCGGTGGGGGTGGCCGGAACGAAGGCGCCGTCGTGCAGTTCCAGGACGCGGTCGGCCAGGGTGATCAGGTTGGGGTCGTGCGTGGCGACCAGCGCGGTCACGCCCTCGCTGCGCACCACGGCCCGCAGCAGCTGCATGATCTGCCGGCCGGTCTGCGAGTCCAGCTGCCCGGTCGGCTCGTCGGCGACCAGCAGCCGCGGGCGGTTGGCCAGCGCCCGGGCGACCGCGACCCGCTGCTGCTGGCCGCCGGACAGCTCGTAGGGCCGCTGGTTCATGTGCTTCTCCAGCCCGACCATCGCCAGCAGCGTCCGCACCCGCTCGTCCCGCTCGGCGGCGGCGGTGCGGGCCAGCCGCATCGGCACTCCGACGTTCTCCGCGGCCGACAGGACCGGGATGAGACCGAACGACTGGAAGACGAAGCCGATGACGTCGCGGCGCAGTTCCAGCAGCCGGGACTCCGGCATCCGGGTGACCGGGTACCCGGCGACGGTCACCGTGCCGCCGTCCGGCCGGTCCAGCCCGCCGACCAGGTTGAGCAGCGTCGTCTTGCCGGACCCCGACCTGCCCCGGATGGCGATCAGCTCGCCGGGATGGGCGGTGAAGGACACGTCGCGCAACGCGACGACCTCTTTCGGGCCGGTCCGATAAACCTTGCGCAGGTTCTCCACCACGACCAGCGGCTCCGTGCCGTCGGCCGGGGGCATGGCCAGGCCGGGCCGGGGCTCGTCGCCCGCTGTCTGGGAACCGGCTACCTGCGGACCGGGGCCGGCCGGGGTGCCGTCCGGTCGAGTCGGGTTCTGGGCCGTATCCGGCTGCCGGCTCGCGGCTTCCTGGTCAGGGGCGACGGTGGTGGGGTGCGGCGGGGTGGTGGGGGGCAGGGGGGCACCGGCCGGGGTGGCGGGGGCCTTGCCGGAGGCGGGGTCGGTGGGGGAGTGGGTCATTGGGGGTCCTCCGGGCGGGGCCGGTCCGGCCATACTCCGATGTGGTCGCGTTCGAGCTCCAGCCGCACCCGGCGTTCCATGGCGAGCGCGCTGGTGAAGTCGCGGGGCAGCTGCAGCCGGCCCACCCGGTCGAGCACCGCGTACTCCTCGGCGATGATCGCGCCGTCGGAGTCCTCCCGGCGCAGCGTCTCGCTGCTGGTCCGCCCGTCGCGGATGCCGACGGTCCGGTCCACCTGCTCCGACACCGTCGGATCGTGCGTGACGATGACCGCGGTCACGCCGAGCTCCCGGTTCGCCCGGCGCAGCGCGGCGAACACGTGCTCGGAGTTCTCGCTGTCCAGCTCGCCGGTCGGCTCGTCGGCCAGGACGACCTGCGGCTCGTTGGCGAGGGCGACCGCGATGGCGACCCGCTGCTGCTCGCCGCCGGACAGCTCTCCGGGCCGGCGGCCGGCGCAGTAGCCGATCTCCAGCAGTTCCAGCAGCTCGTCGGCCCGCCGGGCGGCCGCGGCGCGGGACGCGCGCCCGCGCCGGCCGGCCAGCCGCATCGGCAGCCGCACGTTCTCCCGGGCGGTCAGGTAGGGGAGCAGGTTGCGCGCGGTCTGCTGCCAGATGAAGCCGACGACCTGCCGCCGGTAGTGCAGCCGGTCCTTGGCGGTCATGGCCAGCAGGTCGGTCCCGGCGACCCGGGCGACGCCCGCGGTGGGCACGTCCAGGCCGGACAGCACGTTGAGCAGCGTCGACTTGCCCGACCCGGAGGCGCCGACGACGGCGATCAGCTCCCCCTTGTCCACCAGCAGGTCGAGCCCCTGCAGGGCGACCACCTCGACACCCTCGGTCTTGTAGATGCGCACCAGGTTGTCGCACAGGATGTGGGAGTGCTCGCCGAAGGCGGGCCGGGCGCGGACCGCCTCCGACTCCAGTTCCGACAGCGTCGGCGTGTCGAGCCCGGTCGATGTCTCCAAATCACTCACCCACTCGCAGGATGGAGCCGAGCGACCGGCGGCGGCCGATCGCGGCGTGCAGGAAGGCGCCCGCCATGGTGACGGCGACGAGCCCCGCGGCCAGCAGGACGGGCGTGGTGACGTTCAGCTGGTACGCCGGGACCGCCTGCCCGCCCGCGTACGCGCTCAGGTCGATGCCGCGGCCGAGCGCCGCCGGCAATACGAGCCCGAGGGCCAGGCCGGCGCACGCGGTCAGCAGGACCAGCGGGGTGATCTCCAGCACGGTCAGGCCGGCCGCCTGCCGTTCCGACAGCCCGAGGGTGCGCAGGTAGGAAAGGGCGCGGGTGCGGTCGGTGGCCCCGATGACCAGGGCGAGGATCACGGTGAGCAGCGCGTAGCCGGCCAGCGCGACGGTGGCGAGTGCGAAGGAGTTCTTGATCGTGCCGGTGAGGGGGGTGTCGTTCACCTTGGCGAGCGAGCCTTCGAAGGTGGTCACCAGGATGTCCCGGCGGCCGCCGGTGGCCTCGGTGAGCCGGGCCTGGTCGACGCCGTCGCCGCCGATGAGCAGCATGGTGGTGTGATCCCGGGAGCCGGCGCGCCTGGACGCGTCGTAGGGCACCACGATGAGGCTCCGCTCGGCGAAGGCGACCCCCGGCAGCCCGCCCTGGACGACCCCTTTCACGGCGAGCTGCATCCGGACGTGCCAGCCGATCTCGAAGGAGCCCAGCGCGTACAGGTCGGGGGAGACCAGCGCGGGGACGGCGCGCCCGCCGGGGTCGGCGGGCGCCTGCGGCACCCGCAGCGGGGTGCCGGCCACCAGCCGGCGGTAGGCGTCGAGGTCGATGGCGACGACGGTGGCGGTGCGCCCGCTCAGCCCCACCTGGGCGGTGCCGCGGTCGGCGGGGACGACGGTGCGGACGCCGGGCACCCGGCGCACCCGGTCGACGGTCGCCGGGGCGAGTTCGGCGGCGCTGTCCACCCGGGCGCCGGCGCCGGTGGCCTGCCAGGCGGCCGCCCGCTGGGCCGCGTCCAGGGTGCCGCCGGCCACGGCGCCGAACACCGAGACCGCGAGCGCCGGCAGCAGGATCAGCATCGGCAGCGCGGTGACCGACCTGGCGCGCGCGGCGAGCGCGAGGCCGACGAACGGCACCGCGGGCCGGGCGCGGGCGGTCAGCCAGGCGACCAGGCGCAGCGGGTAGGGGTAGCAGCGCAGGGTGATCAGCGCCGCCGCCACGGTGAGCGCGGCGGGCACCAGCATGAGGAACGGGTCGCCGCCGCGGGCGGCGGCGTCGGTGGCCAGGCCTCGGGTGCGCAGCAGGTAGGCCCCGGCCAGGGCCAGTGCCACGACGAGCACCTCCAGCACGACGCGGCGCGGCGAGACGCGGCGGGCCACCATGTCCTCGCGCCGGTCGGCGAGCGGTCTGCGGTGGGTCAGCGGCAGCAGCACCGCCGCGTACCCGATGGGGGCCAGGGCCAGCAGCAGGGTGCCGATGTGCACGACCGGGGTGACCGGTCCGGGGATCAGGAAGGTGAGCCCGTAGCCGGCCAGCACCGGCGGCAGCACGGCGAGGGCCACCGCCGCGGCCCCGGTGCCGGCGATCCGCCCGGTGGACGCGCCGCGGGCGCGGGCCAGGGCCAGCGCCGGGCGCAGCCGCTCGGCCAGCAGCCGGGTGGCCAGCCCGAGCACCCCGGCGGCCACGACCAGCACCCCGCCGAGTACGAGGAACAGCAGGGCCTGCGCGGTGGCCAGCCGGGCCAGGAACCGTTGCAGCATCTCGGGCAGCGCGGTGGTCACCTCGTAGGGGGACACGCCGAGCGCGCTGACGTAGTCGAGCACCCGGTAGGCGTCGGTGGTCAGCTCGCGCCGGTACTCGATGACGCCGCCGGTGGTGGCCGCGGCGTTGCGCGCGTCGATCGCGGTGGTGCGCACCGGGACGACCCACTCGTAGCTGAGCTCGCGGTCCTGCCGGCTGAGCAGCGGGATCGACGCGGTGGAGGTGAGCGCGGTGATGTGGTTCTCGTCGACGTCGCCGCCCGGCGGGCGGCGGACGGTGACGTTCAGCGCGTCCAGGTTGTGGTTCCAGTACGGGCCGCCGGGCTCCAGCGGCTGGAACAGCGCGGTGACCCGGGCGATGACCGGCCGGCTGTTGCCGAGCAGCAGGGTGGTGCCGATCTTCAGGTCCATCTGCCGGGAGGGCCCGGCGGCCACCGCGACCTCGAACAGCGGGAGCTCGCCGAGGTCCGGCCGGCCGGGCACGCGCATGACCGACGGCGCGCCGGGAGCGGCGCCGGCGACGTACCGGACCCGGCGGTCCGCTCCTTCCAGCCACGCGACGTTGACGTACTGGTAGGCGCGTGGCGGCGAGCCGATCCGGCCGGCCACCGGGGTGCCGTAGGTCTTGATGGCGGAGTGCCCGTGGCCGCCGGGGCGCCGGTCCAGCACCGCGGCCAGCGCCGGCGGCGCGGCCGCCACGAAATGGGTGTACGCGGCCCGCAACTGGTCCTCGCCGGACAGTCCGGCCACGCCGCCGGGCGGGCGCATCGCCACGGTGATGTCGGTGATGTTCGCGCCCACCTGGTCGAGGGTGCCGCGCAGGGAGGTGTCGTAGGAGCGCTCGAACATCCGGGGCAGCCCGGCCACCAGCAGGACCGCGCTGAACGCCAGCAGTGCCAGCACGGTCGCGGTGCCCCGGTGCACCCGGAGCAGGAGCACAGGGTTCATCGGTCCTCTCCGATGCGCAGGGCCCGTCCCAGGCCCTGGCGCCGCAGCGAGCGGGCCAGGCCGGCGACGATGGCGAACAGCAGCACGGCGACCGCGGCGAGCAGCGCCAGGGTGGCCGGCCACGGGATGTCGAGCAGAACCGGCGGGGTGACCGAGGCGGCCTGCCCGGTGAGCACGATGTGCGGGACGACAAGCGTGGCGACCACCACGGCGAGCAGCGTGCCGCCGAGCAGGGACAGCCCGATCATGAACGTCTGTTCCACGGCGAGCAGCCCGAAGATCTGCCGGAAGCTGACGCCGAGGGCGCGCAGGATGGCGAACTCGGCGGCGCGCTCGCGGGCGGCGACGGCGGCGTTCACCAGGAAGCCGAGCAGGGCGAACACCAGGGCGGCGGCGAAGCCGAGGACCAGCGCCCCCTGCAGCCCGGAGGCGAGCGGGTCGTCGCGGAGCCGCCGGGTGAGGGTGTCCAGGTCGATGATGGTCTGGTCCCAGTCCAGGTGCCGGGCCAGTTCGGCGCGGACCGGGGCGGTCCGGTCGTCGCGCGCCGATATCCACCATTCGACGACCGGTCGCGGGTCGCGGCCGTCGAAGGCGTCCCTGGTCTGCAGGGTGGGCAGGTCGGCGAGCACCGCCGGGGTGCCGGCCGGGGTGCCGGGCATCGCCTCGACGATCCCGGCCACCTGCACCAGGACGGGCCGGCCGTCGAGGTTCATGCCGGTGGTGCGGCCCTGGACCAGCTTCTCGGCGGTGGCCAGGTCGGCGGTGACGACGATCGGCAGCGGCCCGAAGATCCGGGCGCCGGGCCGGTCGGGGGGCAGGAAGTAGTCGGCGGGGGGTGCGCCGGCCGGGACGGCCATGGCGGCGACCACCGCGTATTCTCCGGGCCCGTCGCCCTGGTCGGCGTCCGCCGGCGCCGGCACGGTGAGCGTCAGCAGCGCCGGGCCGGTGGTGGCCCGCGCGCCGGAGACGCGGTCGGTGCCGCGCACGCCGGGCGCCCAGGCCAGCCCGGCCTGCAGGGCGACGGCGGAGCCGGCGTCGGTCTCGGCGTCGGTAAGGTCCAGCCGCAGGCCGGTTCCGGAGCCGGGCACCGGGATGTCCAGCAGCAGGCCGCGCAGGCGCAGCGGGTAGGCTAGCCTCCCTTCGCGGCCCGCCAGCGCGGCCAGGTCGAAGGTGACCCGCCGGGGCCGGCCGGTCAGGCCGGCCGGTCCGGCGCGCACCTCCTTGCTCACGCCCAAGGCGTCGGTGACGACGGCGCGCAGGCCGGTGGTGTCGTACGCCTTGCGGGCCTTGCCCCGGTCGAGGGTGAGCCGGGCGTCCATGCTGAGCGCGCGCGGCCGGCCGGGCAGCTCCAGGCCGGGCACGGCGGGCCGGCCGGCGGCGAGCCGGCCGGCCAGCGTGGCGACCGGCCCGGCGGTCAGGTCGTCGCGCAGCAACATCAGCCGGTCCAGCTTGCCGGCGTCCGCGGCGATGAGCATCGGGGTGGTGGCGTTGAAGGAGACGGTGCCCCGGTGCACCGGGCTGAGCCCGGTGACGCCGTCGAGCGCCGCGTAGGCCGGGCCGCGGCCGAGGGAGCCGAGCCGGGCGTTGTCCGGCGGCACCACGACGCGCAGGTCGGCCGCGGCCTGGTGGCGGGCCTGGTCGATCTGCGAGGTCCGCCAGGTCGCCGCGGTGGCCATGGAGACCACGCCGATGGCGACCGCCATGGTGAGCAGCAGGGCGGGCCCGGAGTAGCGCATGGGACGGCGGCTGACCTGCCAGGCGCCGAGCGCCGGGGCGAGCCCGGGGCGCCGGGAGGTGAACAGTTCGGCCAGCCGGGAGATCCGCGGCACCAGCCGCAGGCCGAGCATCCCGCCGCACAGCAGGGCCAGGGCCGGGCCGGTGACGATGAGCGGGTCGATGCCCAGGCCGCCGCCCGCGGTGGCCGTCACCGGCGCGCCGTACCTCTGGAGCTGCCAGATGGCGAGCGCGGCCACCACGAGCAGGGCCAGGTCGCCGCCGGCCCGCTCCAGCAGGCCGCGGCGGTCGCCCCGGCCGCGGGCCGCCTGCTCCTCGATGTAGGTGCGCCGGGAGCCGCGCAGCGCGGGGAGCGCCAGCAGCACGGCGCAGGCCAGCGCGACGCCGGCCGAGACGGTGAAGGCGAGGACGTCGGGGGTCGGGGCCAGCCGGATCCCCGACGACCGGATCCACGGGATGCGGTTGACCAGCGTGAGCAGCAGCGGGGCCAGGAACGGCGCGGCCACCGCGCACGGCACGGCGACCAGCAGTGCCTCGCCTCCGGCGAGCAGGGCGATCGCCGGGCCGCCGGCGCCCCGGGACCGCAGCAGCGCGACCTCCATCCGCCGGTGTTCGGCGAGCAGCCGTGCGGTCAGCACCAGGGCGTAGGCGGCGAGCAGCAGCAGTTGCAGGACCGGCACGAGCATGGTGGACCGGGCCACCAGCGCGGCCTGGTCGAGTTGGGTCAGCATGTCGGGCAGCCGGCTGAAGGTGGTGCATTCCGGGCAGTCGCGCCGCACGGTGTCGCCCAGGGCGCCCACCGACGCCGCCAGCGGGCGCAGCCCGCCGGGCGCCAGGGCGCTCAGGTCCGGCGCCGCGGTCCAGGTGGCGCTGACGCTGCCGCCGGCGAACCGGGTGAGGAAGGTCTCCTTGGCGACCAGCAGCGGCCCGTAGGTGGTGTAGTTGCCCCGTTCGACGCCGCCCCGCAGCAGTTCGTCGCCGCGCCACCGCTCGTCGTAGGGGTCGGCGAGCCGGAAGACGCCGGAGACCCGGGCCCGGGCCGGCCGGTCGTCCAGCCGGCCCACCACGGTGAACTCCTGGCCCAGGGACAGGCCCATCGCCCGGGCGGCCGGCTGGGAGAGGGCCACCTCGGCGGGCTCGCCGCGGGCCGCCGGGCGCGGCCAGGCGCCCTCCGACAGCCGGGCGTGCCGGTCCAGGCCCTCGGCGAAACCGAACCGGGTCAGTTCGGGCCGCCGACGGTACTGCTGGCCGGGCATGGCGTAGGAGTCGGAGCGGACGCTCACCGTCACCGCGGCGGGTACCCGGTGCCCGCCGACCTGCCGGGCGACCGCGTCGCGCACCGAGCGGTCGGCGCCGGCGAACGTCGCCTGGCGGACCGGGGAGCTGACGGTGATGGCCGTGATGGCGGCCGGCGCGGTCTCCATGGTGCGGCGGACGCCCACCTCGGCCACCGACGAGGCGTACATCGCCAGGGCGACCAGGCTGGTGGTGGCGAGCAGGATGGAGCCGAGGGCCGCGAAGAGCAGCAGGGGCTCGCTGAACGCGCGACGCAGCACCAGAGGAGTCCGCCCCCGCATGAACCATCCTCCCGCCCACGTGCCGCCGCGTGGGCAGCACGCTATGGTCGGCGTCCCCTCCAGGAGAATGGCCGCGGCGGGACGTGACGGACCCGATACCCCGCGGCGACGGCGGTGTTATCTCGAAATCATGACATTTGCGTACCCGACACCCGGCGGGCATGGCAAAACGCCGCGCCCGGTGTCGGGACGCGGCGTCGCTCGGCGGAACCCGCCGGACGGCCTACTTGCTCAGCGCGCCGACCCGCCGGGCGATCGCCGACTTGCGGTTCGCGGCCTGGTTGCGGTGGATGACGCCCTTGCTGACGGCGCGGTCGAGCTGGCGCGAGGCGGCCCGCATGAGCTCGGCGGCCTTGTCGGCGTCGCCGCCGTCGGCGGCCTCGCGGAACTTGCGGACGGCCGTCTTCAGGGACGACTTGACGGCCTTGTTGCGCAGCCGGGCCTTCTCGTTCTGCCGGTTGCGCTTGATCTGGGACTTGATGTTCGCCACGAAGAAGCCTCGGTGAATGTCGATCGGATGGGGCGCGCGGGCAAGAGGGCGCGCCACACGCAGTTGAACAGGATACCAACATGCCAGGTCCGCGCTCAAATCATGGACCATGGCACACGCCTGCTCCCCAATGGTAGCGCAGCGGCGAGTTCGACGGTCTTGGCGCCCGTTAAACTGGAGGACGGGCGCGGCACCGGCGCGCCGGCGCGACGATGGCCGCAAGGCGGCGTCCGGCCGGTGTGCGAGGCCGCGCCGCTCCACACGTCCGGTGCCCGGGTATCGCTGGGTGCCAGGCGGGGGCGGCCCGCCCCCGCCGATCATCGTCAATCCTGCCGAAACGGACCCCGGTGCGCATCCACCCTGGCCAGACCGACCCCGCGTTGATCCGCAACTTCTGCATCATCGCGCACATCGACCATGGCAAGTCCACGCTTGCCGACCGGATGTTGCAGCTCACCGGCGTTGTCGACGACCGGCAGATGCGCGCGCAGTACCTCGACCGGATGGACATCGAGCGCGAGCGGGGCATCACCATCAAGTCGCAGGCCGTCCGGCTGCCCTGGGACGGTCACGTGCTCAACATGATCGACACCCCCGGCCACGTCGACTTCACCTACGAGGTGTCCCGGTCGCTGGCCGCGTGCGAGGGGGCGGTGCTGCTGGTCGACGCCGCGCAGGGCATCGAGGCGCAGACCCTGGCCAACCTCTACCTGGCGATGAGCGCCGACCTGCACATCATCCCGGTGCTCAACAAGATCGACCTGCCGGCCGCCCAGCCGGACAAGTACGCCGAGGAGCTCGCCGGGCTGATCGGGTGCGACCCCTCCGACGTGCTGCGGGTCTCCGGCAAGACCGGAGCCGGCGTCAAGGAGCTGCTCGACCACGTCGTCGAGCACGTGCCCGCGCCGGTCGGCGACGCCGCCGCCCCGGCCCGCGCCCTGATCTTCGACTCGGTGTACGACACCTACCGGGGCGTCGTCACCTACGTCCGGGTGATCGACGGCGACCTGTCCAAGCGGGAGCGCACCGTGATGATGTCCACCGGCGCCGCGCACGAGACCCTGGAGATCGGGGTGATCTCTCCCGAGCCGGTGCCCGCGCCCTCGCTCGGCGTCGGCGAGGTCGGCTATCTGATCACCGGGGTGAAGGACGTCCGCCAGGCCCGGGTCGGCGACACGGTGACCTCCGCGGCCCGGCCCGCCACCCAGGCGCTCGGCGGCTACGAGCACCCCAACCCCATGGTCTACTCCGGCCTCTACCCGATCGACGGTGACGACTACCCCGAGCTGCGCGAGGCGCTGGACAAGCTCCGGCTCAACGACGCGGCGCTCGCCTACGAGCCGGAGACCTCCGCGGCGCTCGGCTTCGGCTTCCGCTGCGGCTTCCTCGGCCTGCTGCACATGGAGATCGTCCGCGAGCGGCTGGAGCGCGAGTTCAACCTGTCGCTGATCTCCACCGCCCCGAACGTCATCTACCGGGTGGTCATGGAGGACGGCACCGAGACGATCGTCACCAACCCCTCCGAGTTCCCGTCCGGCAAGATCGCCGAGATCCACGAGCCGGTGGTGAAGGCCACGCTGCTGTCCCCGGCCGACCACATCGGCGCCATCATGGAGCTGTGCCAGAGCCGCCGCGGGTCGCTGCTCGGCATGGACTACCTGTCGGAGGACCGGGTCGAGATCCGCTACACCCTGCCGCTCGGCGAGATCATCTTCGACTTCTTCGACCAGCTCAAGTCGCGCACCCGCGGGTACGCCTCGCTGGACTACGAGACCTCGGGCGAGCAGCGGGCCGACCTGGTCAAGGTCGACATCCTGCTGCACGGCGAGGCGGTCGACGCGTTCAGCGCCATCGTGCACCGCGACAAGGCCTACTCCTACGGCGTCGAGATGGCCAAGAAGCTCCGCGAGCTCATTCCGCGGCAGCAGTTCGAGGTGCCCATCCAGGCCGCCATCGGCTCCCGGGTGATCGCCCGGGAGAACATCCGCGCCATCCGCAAGGACGTGCTCGCCAAGTGCTACGGCGGCGACATCAGCCGCAAGCGCAAGCTGCTGGAGAAGCAGAAGGAGGGCAAGAAGCGGATGAAGATGGTGGGCCGGGTCGAGGTGCCGCAGGAGGCCTTCGTCGCCGCGCTGTCCACCGAGTCGGCCGCCGCCGACAAGCCGAAGAAGTGACCCGCCGCGGCCGGGGCACCGGTACGGACACCGGTACGGACACGGGTACGAACACCGTTATGGACAGGGCACACTGAAGCCGTGCCCTCCGTAGTCCTCGACGGCGACCCGGTCCCGGCGTCCGGCGAGCTCCCGGCCGAAGCCCTGGCCGGCCTCGGCGGCCGGCCGTTCGGCTTCTACGTCCACGTGCCGTTCTGCGTGACCCGCTGCGGCTACTGCGACTTCAACACCTACACCGCCGCCGAGCTCGGTCCGGGCGCCTCCCGGGCCGACTACGCCGCGACCGCGATCGCCGAGATCCGGCTGGCGCGGCGGGTGCTCGGCGACGCCGACCTGCCGGTGCGCACGGTCTTCTTCGGCGGCGGCACGCCCACCCTGCTGCCCGCCGCCGATCTGGTGGCGATCCTGCGCGCCATCGGCGAGGAGTTCGGGCTGGCGGCGGACGCCGAGGTGACCACCGAGGCCAACCCCGAGTCGATCGGCCCGGCGGCGCTGGCCGAGCTGCGGGCCGGCGGGTTCACCCGGGTGAGTCTCGGCATGCAGAGCGCCCGCGAGCACGTGCTCACCGTGCTCGACCGGCGGCACACCCCCGGCCGGGCCGCCGCCGCGGTCGCCGAGGCGCGCGCGGCCGGGTTCGAGCACGTCAGCCTGGACCTCATCTACGGGACGCCGGGGGAGAGCGACGACGACTGGCGGGCCTCGCTGGACGCCGCCATCGCCGCCGGCCCCGACCACGTGTCGGCGTACTCGCTGATCGTCGAGGACGGCACCCGGCTGGCCGCGCGGATCCGCCGCGGCGAGCTGCCGATGCCGGACGACGACGTCGCGGCCGACCGCTACGCCATCGCCGACGCGGCGCTGTCGGCGGCCGGCTTCTCCTGGTACGAGGTGTCCAACTGGGCGGTCGAACCCGCCGCCCGCTGCCGGCACAACCTGCTGTACTGGACCGGCGGCGACTGGTGGGGCGTGGGCCCCGGCGCGCACGGCCACGTCGGCGGCACCCGCTGGTGGAACGTCAAGCACCCGGCCGCCTACGCGGCCCGGCTGGCGGCCGGCGACTCGCCGGGGCACGCCCGCGAGGTGCTGTCGGCCCGCGACCGTCACGTGGAGCGGCTGATGCTGGAACTGCGGCTGGACACCGGCTTCCCGCTCGCCGAGGTCGACCCGGCGGCCCGCCCGGCGGTGGCCCGCGCCCTGGGCGACGGGCTGCTGGACCCCGGGGCGTTCCGGTCCGGCCGCGCGGTGCTCACGCTCCGCGGGCGGCTGCTCGCCGACGCCCTGGTGCGTGATCTCACCTAGGCCTCCTCGTCACCCGCCGCGGTGACGAAGTCGATCAGCTCCTCCACCCGGCCGAGCAGCTCCGGCTCCAGGTCGGCGAACGTGCGCACCGCGCCGAGGATGCGCCGCCAGGCGTCACCCGGCTCCGTCCGCCAGCCCAGCGCCTCGATCACGCCCTCCTTCCACGGCACACCGCGCGGCACCACCGGCCAGGCCGGGATGCCGAGGACCGACGGCTTCACCGCCTGCCAGACGTCCACGAACGGGTGGCCGGCGACGAGCACGTACGGCGAGGCCACCTGGGCGGCGATCCGGCTCTCCTTGGACCCGGAGACCAGGTGGTCGACCAGCACCCCGAGGCGGCGGCCGGGCCCGGGGCCGAACTCCGCGACGATCGCCGGCAGGTCGTCGACCCCTTCCAGGTACTCGACCACGACCCCCTCGACCCGCAGGTCATGACCCCAGATCTTCTCCACCAGGGCCGCGTCGTGCACGCCCTCCACGTAGATCCGGCTCTCCCGGGCGACCCGCGCCCGCAGGCCGGCCACCGCGACCGAGCCGGAGGCGCTGCGCCCCGGGGCGCGGGGCGCGGCGGCGGCCGGGCGGACCAGGGTCACCGGCCGGCCGTCCAGCAGGAACGCGGCCGGCGCCAGCGGGAACACCCGCCGGTTGCCGAACCGGTCCTCAAGGGTGACCGACTCCTTGTCGCAGGCGACCACCGCGCCGCAGAAGCGGCCCTCGGCGTCCTCGACCACCAGGTCCGGCTCGGCGGGCACCACGGGGATCTGCCCCCGCCGTGGCCTGCGCCAGTCTCCGGCCAGCACGTCGCGTCCGTAGTCCCGCATGACCGGGCACGCTAGCAAAGATCGGGCACCGGCCGGCCGCCGCCCGGCGGAGATCGCAACGGACGGGTTATCGCACGCCGTCTGCGGGAGCCGTACACTTGGCACTCGGGAACACAGAGTGCCAGCCTGGCCGTTCCTGGAAAGGCACGGACGCGACATCTCGTACAGGAGGTGAGCAGGTTGCTCGATGACCGTAAGCTCGCGGTCCTGCGCGCCGTGGTCGAGGACTACGTGTCCACCAACGAGCCGGTCGGCTCCAAGGCGCTCGCCGAGCGGCACAACCTCGGCGTCTCGCCCGCCACCGTGCGCAACGACATGGCGGTGCTGGAGGAGCAGGGGTACATCACCCAGCCGCACACCAGCGCGGGCCGGGTGCCCACCGACAAGGGATACCGGCTGTTCGTCGACCGGCTGTCCCAGATCAAGCCGCTGTCGGGCGCCGAGCGCCGGGCGATCGAGACCTTCCTGGCCGGGGCGGTCGACCTCGACGACGTGGTGACGCGCACGGTGCGGCTGCTCGCGCAGCTCACCCGGCAGGTCGCCGTGGTGCAGTATCCCTCGCTCACCCGGTCCACCGTCCGGCACGTCGAGCTGGTGCCGATCGCCGAGCGGCGGATCATGCTGGTGCTGATCACCAACACCGGCCGGGTCGAGCAGCGGGTCGTCGACCTGCCCGAGGCCGCCGGGGACGACCGGATCGCCCACCTGCGGGCGGTGCTCAACGCCAACCTGGACGGCTGCGGCCTGAGCCGGGTGCCCGACACGGTGGCCGCCCTGCCCGAGCGGCTCGCCGAGGAGGACCGGCCGCTGGCCGCCACCATCCTGTCGGTGCTGCTGGAGACGCTGGTCGAGCGGCACGAGGAGAAGATCGTGTTCGCCGGTGCGGCCAACCTGGCCGGCGACTTCACCGTCGGCCTGCGCGAGGTGCTGGAGGCCCTGGAGGAGCAGGTCGTGCTGATGCGCCTGCTCGGCGAGGCGTCCGACCCGGCGGCGCTCACCGTGCGCATCGGCCGGGAGAACCCCTATTCCGGCCTGCACGGCACCTCTATCGTCGCCGCCGGATACGGTTCGGGCGACAATGAACTGGCCCGGCTCGGAGTGCTGGGCCCGACGCGAATGGACTATCCGGTGACGATGGGAGCGGTGCGCGCAGTGGCACGCTATGTCGGCCAGATTCTGGCGGGGTCATAGGTGGCCCGCGACTACTACGGCATCCTCGGCGTGCGCCGGGACGCGAGCCAGGACGAGATCAAGAAGGCCTACCGCCGGCTCGCCCGGGAGCTGCACCCCGACGTCAACCCGGACCCGGCCACCCAGGAGCGCTTCAAGGAGATCAACCAGGCGTACGAGGTCCTCTCGGACCCGAACAAGCGCCAGATGTTCGACCTCGGCGCCGACCCGTTCGGCGGCGCGGCCGGCGGCGGCCCCGGCGGGGCGGCCGGCTTCGGCGCGGGCTTCCCGTTCAGCGACATCATGGACGCCTTCTTCGGTGGCGCCGGCGCCGGCGCCCGCGGCCCCCGGTCCCGGGCCCGCCGCGGGCGCAACGCGACGATCCGCGTGGAGCTCGACCTGGCCGAGTCGGCGTTCGGCACCACCCGCGAGCTGGCGGTGGACACCGCGGTGCTGTGCGAGGTCTGCCACGGCTCGGGCGCCGCGGCGGGCACCCATCCCGACACCTGCGACATGTGTCACGGGCGCGGTGAGATCTCCCAGGTCACCCGGTCGTTCCTGGGCCAGGTCATGACCGCCCGGCCCTGCCCGCAGTGCGGCGGCTTCGGGTCGATCATCCAGCATCCCTGCCAGGAGTGCTCCGGCGACGGGCGGGTCCGCACCCGCCGCACGATCAAGGTGCGCATCCCGGCCGGGGTCGAGGACGGCACGCACATCCAGCTCGCCGGCGAGGGCGAGGTCGGCCCGGGCGGCGGCCCACCCGGCGACCTGTTCCTGGAGATCGTCGAGCGCCCGCACGAGATCTTCGAGCGGCGCGGCGACGACCTGCACTGCACGGTGCAGATCCCGATGACCGCCGCCGCGCTCGGCACCTCGCTGACCGTGCAGACCCTGGACGGCGCCGAGGAAATCGACGTGCGCCCCGGCACCCAGGCCGGGCAGGTCATCCCGCTGTACAACCGGGGCATCCAGCGGCTGAACGAGACCGGCCGGGGCGACCTGCTGATCCATGTGAACGTGGAGACCCCGTCCCGGCTGG
This sequence comes from Sphaerisporangium rufum, assembly GCF_016863395.1. Taxonomy (GTDB): domain Bacteria; phylum Actinomycetota; class Actinomycetes; order Streptosporangiales; family Streptosporangiaceae; genus Sphaerisporangium; species Sphaerisporangium rufum. The sequence goes on from NZ_BOOU01000046.1 coordinate 141,634, forward strand.
ACCCGGCGCAGGAGGAGCTGCTGAAGGAGCTCGCCAAGCTGCGCGGCGAGGAACGCCCGCCGGGCAAGTTCGCCCCCGGGCAGCAGGGCTTCTTCTCCCGGCTGCGGGACGCGTTCAACGGCCGCTGACCGAGCCGCCGGCCGGGCGGCCGGCGTGAGCCACCGACCGGACCGCGGACCGGGCCACCGGCCAGGGTGCCGGCCACGCCGTTGATCGGGCCACCGCCGGGTCGCCGACCGGGCCGGTACTCGCCGCCGGCGCTCGGTGGCACCGCTGGGCGGGTGCACGCGCGGCCCTGGCCGGCCGGGTGTTCGCGCGGGCCGCGGGCCCTGGCTAGGGTTTGCGGGTGAGCGTCCCCGTCTTCCTCGCCGACGACCTGTCCGCCGACGAGATCGTGCTGTCCGGTCCGGAAGGGCGGCACGCGGCCACCGTGCGCCGCCTGCGCGCGGGTGAGCGGGCCGATCTCACCGACGGCCGGGGCGCGGTCGCCGAGTGCGTCGTGCGGGACACGGCCAAGGACCGGCTGCGCCTGGACGTCATCGGCCGCCGCCGGGTGCCCGAGCCGCGGCCGCGGCTCGTGGTGGTGCAGGGCCTGCCCAAGGGCGATCGGGGCGAGCTCGCCGTCGAGATGATGACCGAGGCGGGGGTGGACGTCATCGTGCCCTGGGCCGCCGCCCGGTGCGTCACCCAGTGGAAGGGCGACCGGGCGGCCAAGGCGCTCGCCCGCTGGCGGTCCACCGCCCGGGAGGCCGGCAAGCAGGCCCGGCGCTTTCACCTGCCCGAGGTGACCGAGCAGGCCGGCACCGAGGAGGTGGCCCGGCTGCTCGGCCGCGCGGCGCTGGCCGCCGTGCTGCACGAGGACGCCGACCGCCCGCTGTCCGGCCTGGAGCCGCCGGTCACCGGCGACATCGTGCTGGTGGTCGGGCCGGAGGGCGGCATCACCGGCGACGAGATCGACCGCTTCCGCGCCGTTGGCGCGCATCCGGCGCTGCTCGGCCCGACCGTGCTGCGCACCTCCACGGCCGGGGTGGCCGCCGCCGCCGTGCTGCTGGCCCGCTGCGGCCGCTGGTAGGCCCTCCCCGCCCTTACCGCGCGGGGGGACGTCGCCGTCGTACCGGCGCCATCCGGGGCACCGGCCGGCGTTGGCTCGCGACCGGCGAGCGCGAACCATTCGCCGCCATCCTGCGCGCCGACCTTTCCGTGGTTCCCGCCACACCGCCCGCAGGCTCGGGTCCGCCTCGAGCGGGCGGCTAGGTGGCCGACGGGGCCGGTTCGGTCGCCACCAGCGGCGACTCGCTCGGTGCCGCGGTCGGGGTGGGCGGCGGCGGGTCGGGGTCGGTGGTCGCCGTCGGCGTCGGCGCCGGCGGCTTGGGCGACCGGGTGGGCTGGGTGGTCGGCGGCGGCGGCACCGGGGTGGGCGACGGTGTCGGCGTGGGGCCGGGCCGGGTGGTGTGCTGCGGCCCGGGGTCGCCGGAGGTGGGATCGGCGCACGGGTGCGCCGAGTCGCGGGCCCCCTGCTGCGGCGGCGGTGGCGCCTGGTCGGCGCATTCGCCGCCGGTGGACACCGACGGGGTGGCGGTGGGCGGCAGCGCCGTCCCGGACGGCGTCGGGCTGCCGGACGGGCTGGCGGGCGGCGGCTGCGAGACGCCGGGCGGCAGGTTGACGTTCGGCGGCCGGCGGGTGCTGGAGTCGTCCGGCGGGCGGGTCTCGTACTGGATCGGCACGATCGGCCGCTCGGTGATCTGCTCCCGGAACCCGGGCACCGCCATCACCACGGTGGCGGCGACCAGGAACGCTCCCGCGGCCGAGGCGCCGGCCCGCAGCCAGAAGACGTTCCGCCAGCCGCGCCGCTTGTCGATGCGGTCGCGGATGATCGACAACCCTTCCGCGGAGGGCATGACGGAATCCGCCTCCGCGCGCAAGACACGGCGGAGGACGTCGCCGTACTCGTCGGGGGACTCGGTCATGACAGTTGCTCCAGTACCGTGCGCAGGGCGGCCATGCCGCGGGCCGTGTGGCTTTTCACCGCGCCCTTGCTGATGCGCATGGCGTGGGCGATCTCCGCCTCGGACAGGTCGCCGTAGTAGCGCAGCACCAGCGCCTCGCGCTGCCGGGCCGGCAGCCCGCGCAGTGCCTCGATCACGGCGGTCCGCTCGAGCTCACCGATGGCGCCGTTCTCCGCGCTCGGCGCGTCGGGCAGCCCTTTGGGGGCGTACTTCTCCACGACGGCACGATGGCGGAGCACGGAGCGCGATCGGTTGACGACCGACTGGCGCAGGTAGGCGAGTGCCTTGTCGGTGTCGCGCAGCCGGCGCCACGCCCCATGGAGGGCGACGAACGCGTCCTGCACGACCTCTTCGGCGGTCGCGGCATCACGGACCAAGAGCATGGCGAGCCGGACGAGGGACCGGTAATGCGCACTGTAGAGCGCAGTCACGGCCTCGTCGGCGTCCCATCCGACGGGCACCGCCCCGAGCGACCTTTCGGCCACGAGGGTCTCGGTGGTCACATCCGTTGGACGCGCGGCCTTCTCCGAGGGTTTACGCTCTGCCGGTTCTTTAGGGGGCATGACCCAGATGTGTCCTCGCCGGTGGCCTCGCCGACACTTGAGTTGTCTGCCGGTGCAGTGTCGCACACCAACCTTATCGGCGCGGATCTTTCGGCGGGACCGCCGCTGTTATTACCGATTGGCAACAGAGGTGACTAGCATTCCGGCGTGACAGAGTGCCTTTTCTGCAGGATCGCGGCGGGGGAGATCCCGGCGACGATCGTCCACCGGACCGAGCGCACCGTCGCCTTCCGCGACGTGAACCCGCAGGCGCCGACGCACGTGCTGGTCATCCCGACCGACCACTACGAGAACGCCGCGGCGCTGGCCGCGGCCGGCGACGGCCTGGCCGGCGAGCTGCTCGCGGCCGCCCACGAGATCGCCGAGCGGGAGGGCGTCGCCGAGGACGGCTACCGGCTGGTGTTCAACACCGGTCCGCAGGCCGGCCAGACCGTCTTCCACGTGCACGGGCACGTCATCGGCGGGCGCGACCTCGGCTGGCCGCCCGGCTGACCGGCCGGGGGCGTGCCGGGCCGTCCTGCGGGAGCGGCGCGGTCCCGATACCATGGTCTGGAAGTCGCCGGCCCGCAGGGCCGGACGCGACCTTCGAAACGACGCTCGGGCGAGCGGCGGCCCGGCCGCCGCGACGCCGCACATGAACAGACCGGGAGGCGAGCAGGCCGCAAGGCCGCCCATGTCCGAGTCAACCGAGAACCGCACCGCGTCCGGCGCCCAGGCCGGCGTGGCGCCGCGTACCAAGGGCCCGTCCCGCACCCAGGCCAAGGTCGTCATCCCCGACGAGTACCCCATGGTGAGCATCCTCGGCTCCCGTGACGAGCTGCTGCGGGTGATCGAGAAGGCCTTCCGCGCGGACGTGCACGTCCGCGGCAACGAGATCACGATCAGCGGCAGCCCGGAGGAGAGCGGCCTGGTCGTGCGGCTCTTCGAGGAACTGGTGGAGCTGGTCCGCTCCGGCGCGCAGCTCACCGCGGACGCGGTCGAGCGCAGCATCGCCATGCTCCGGATGAGCTCCGCCCGCCCGGCGGACGTGCTGTCGCTGGACATCCTGTCCTCGCGCGGGCGCACGATCCGTCCCAAGACGGTGAACCAGAAGCGCTACGTCGACGCGATCGACCGGCACACCATCGTGTTCGGCATCGGTCCGGCGGGCACCGGCAAGACCTACCTGGCCATGGCCAAGGCCGTGAAGGCCCTGCAGGCCAAGGACGTCAACCGCATCATCCTCACCCGGCCGGCGGTCGAGGCGGGGGAGCGGCTGGGCTTCCTGCCGGGCACCCTGTTCGAGAAGATCGACCCCTACCTGCGCCCGCTCTACGACGCGCTGCACGACATGCTCGACCCCGACTCGATCCCGCGGCTGATGGCGGCGGGCACGATCGAGGTGGCGCCGCTGGCGTACATGCGCGGCCGCACGCTGAACGACGCCTTCATCATCCTGGACGAGGCGCAGAACACCTCGCCCGAGCAGATGAAGATGTTCCTCACCCGCCTGGGCTTCGGCGCGAAGATCGTCGTCACCGGCGACGTCACGCAGATCGACCTGCCCGGCGGCCAGCAGAGCGGCCTGAAGGTCGTGCAGGATATCCTGGAAGGCATCCCGGACATCCATTTCAGCAGGCTGACCAGCGCGGACGTCGTGCGGCACAAGCTCGTGAGCGACATCATCGACGCCTACAGCCGCCACGACCTGGCGACGGCCGAGCCGCACGCGATCAAGGGCGGCAAGCGCCCGCGGGGGAGATAGCGCGACCATGAGCATCGAGGTTGCCAACGAGTCCGGCGTCGAGGTCGACGAGTCGGCGCTGGTGCGGCTGGCCGGGCACGTGCTGGCGCGGATGGGCGTCCACCCGCTGGCCGAGCTGTCCATCCTGGTGGTGGACGAGGCGGCGATGTCCGAGCTGCATGAGAAGTGGATGGGCGAGCCCGGGCCGACGGACGTGCTCGCCTTCCCGATGGACGAGCTGCGGCCGAGCCTGGGCGGCTCCCGGCAGGACGCCGAGGCGCCGACCGACCCGGCGCTGCTCGGTGATGTGGTGCTCTGCCCGCAGGTGGCGGCCCGGCAGGCCGCCGAGGCCGGCCACTCCACCCGGGAGGAGCTGGAACTGCTCTGCACGCACGGCATCCTGCACCTGCTCGGGTACGACCACGCCGAGCCCGAGGAGCACGCGGAGATGTTCGGGCTGCAGGGTGAGCTGCTGGACGCCTGGCGGGAGGTGCGGCGCGAGCCGTGAGCGCTCCCGGCGGGTGGCTGGTGTCGGCCGCCCTTCTGATCATCGTAGGTGGCCTGCTGGCCAGCGCGGAGACGGCGCTCGCCCGCATCTCGCGGGTCCGGGCCGACGAGTTCGCGCGCAAGGGCGGCCGCCGGGCGCAGCGACTGCAGGCGATCGTGGCCGACCCGCCCCGCTACCTCAACCTGCTGTTGCTGCTGCGCCTCAGCTGCGAGCTGATCGCCACGGTGATCGGCACGCTGCTGTTCATCGACTGGCTCGGCGACCGGGGCCAGGCGTACGCCGCAGCGGCCGGTGTGATGATCATTATCAGCTATGTGATCGTCGGCGTCTCGCCGCGCACCCTGGGGCGGCAGCACGCCGAGCCGATCGCGCTGGCCAGCGCCCCGATCGTGTACGGCCTCACCCGCATCTTCGGGCCGCTGCCCAAGCTGCTCATCCTGCTGGGCAACGCGCTGACGCCCGGCAAGGGCTTCCGGGACGGCCCGTTCACCTCTGAGGCCGAGCTGCGCGACCTGGTCGACCTGGCCGAGGAGCGCCGGGTCATCGAGCCGGACGAGCGGCAGATGATCCACTCGGTCTTCGAGCTGGGCGACACGCTGGTGCGCGAGGTCATGGTTCCGCGCACCGACATGGTCTTCATCGAGCGCGGCAAGACGCTCTCCCAGGCGCTGTCGCTCGCGCTGCGCAGCGGCTTCTCCCGCATCCCGGTGGTGGGGGAGAACGAGGACGACGTGGTCGGCATCGCCTACCTGAAGGACATCGTGCGCCGGGTGCACGAGGGCGTGGCCGGTGACGGCGCCGACCAGGAGAAGGTCGGCTCGCTGATGCGCCCGGCGACGTACGTGCCGGAGAGCAAGCCGATCGACGCGCTGCTGCGCGAGATGCAGGCGCGCCAGATCCATCTGGCCATCGTGATCGACGAGTACGGCGGCACCGCCGGCCTGGTCACCATCGAGGACATCCTGGAGGAGATCGTCGGGGAGATCGCCGACGAGTACGACCAGGAGGCGCCGCGGGTGGAGTGGCTGGACGACGGCGGCGCCCGGGTGACCGCCCGGCTGCCGGTGGACGAGCTGGCCGAGCTGTTCGACACCGAGCTGGAGGTCGAGGACGTCGACACCGTCGGCGGGTTGCTGGCGCACGCGCTGGGCCGGGTGCCGATCGCCGGCTCGCAGGTCACGGTGGACGGGCTGGCCCTCATCGCGGAGAGCACCGCGGGCCGGCGCAACCGCATCAACACCGTGGTCGTGCACCGGACCGCCCCGGCCGAGGACGCCGAGGTCTCCGCCGCCGCCGAGCAGGACTGACCCGCGCCGGTCCGGGCGGCCGCGCCGCCCGGCGGACGTTCTCCTGTTTTATCCGCCTCGGGAGAGCTCTGGGGCTTTCGCCAGCATGCGCGGCAAGTGTTCGTTAAGTGAGTTGCAAGTGGTGGCTGGGACATTGATCACAGGCGCCCACCGGCTCGGGGCGCCGGTAAAGGGGAGGGCCGGTGTGCCGGGAGGGGTTCGCGGCACACCGGCCGAGCCGGGGGGAAGGGTGACCGCCCGGACCGGGACGCCGATCCGGCGTGGAAAAGACGATGTCCCCGCCTGTGCTGGGCAGGCGGGGACATCTTTTCGTGCGGGCCCCGGTACGGGCACGGCCGGAGATCCGGCGCCGCGGTCCGCGGGCGTCAGCAGATCACGTTAGGGGCGACCGGGTCGTCGCCGCCCCACACGCTCTCGTCCTCCACCAGCCAGGTGCTCCGCTCGCGCTCCTTGTCGCCCTCGCCGCCGGCGCCGCCGCCCATCGGCATGAACGGCATGCCGCCCATCGGGTTGCCGCCCATGGCGGCGTTGCGCGCGGCCAGCGCCGGCGTGGCGGCCGCCCCGCCGCCGCTCGCGTACCAGGAGCCGCCGCTCTTGTTGCCGCCGCCGTTGCCGGTGTTCCCCTCGCCTCCGGTCCCGCCCGGAACGCCGTTCTGCGTGGTGCCGCCGGTGAGGTTGGGGTTGACCAGGGCGTTCGAGGTGGGCAGCCCGTTCTGGTTCGGCAGCCCGTTCTGACTCGGCAGGCCGTTCTGACTCGTCAGCCCGGGCGGGGTCTTCAGGCCGTTCGGGTTGGCCGGATCGGTCAGCCCGTTCCCCTGGCCCAGGTCGGCCAGTTGGGACCTGCGGGCCGGGTCGTCGATGTCGCCCGTTCCGTTCCCGGCGCCGCCCGCCTGGTTCCCGGTGCCACCGGCACCGTTTCCCCCGGAACCGGTGCCCGGGTAGCCGGGCGGGTAGCCGGTGCCCCCGCCGTTCCCGGTGCCGGTGCCGGTGCCGTTTCCGCTCCCGGGTACGGTTCCCGGCGGATAGGTGCCGGGGGGGTAGGTACCGGGCGGGTAAGAGCCGGGGGGGTAGGAGCCGGTGCCACCGGCCGTCCCGTCCAGGCCGGGCCGCGTGGAGCCGTAGCCGGCCGACCCGTCCAGCGCACCGGGTGTCCGGAAGGAACCGGTGCCGTCGGTGCCGCCCGGGTAACCGGCGAGCGAGGTGTTCCCGAGGTCGGAGCCGCCCGGGTAGCCGCCGAGGCCGGGTACCTGGGTGAGCAGCGGCAGCGTGGCGGGGTCCGGCGCGGGCAGCTGGGTGGTGACGGCCTCCGGCAGGTTCTGGTACGTCCCCACGAGCCGGACGTTGAGCTTCTCAAGGCGCTGCTGGGCCTGCTCGTTCTCAGAGTCCCAGGTGGAGGCGCCGGTGGAGGCCCATCCCCACCAGCTGTCATCCCAGCTCGCGGCGCCGCTGTCCGGCAGGTCCGCCTTGGCCTCGCTGATCGCCTCAGAGTAGGTCCTGTGCACCTCGCCGACCTGGCGGGCCCGGTAGGCGATCTCGCGGGCGGAGGCGTGCAGCAGCCGCAACCCTTCCTGGAACTGCGGGGACGACTTGGTCTTCCAGTCGCCGGCCAGCGTGCCGGCCACCGACTCGATCCGCGAGACGAAGCTCTCCATCCGGGCGGCGAGCTGAAAGTAGGCGTCACCAGCCTGGGCGACCGCCGCCGGATCGGTGTTCTGCAGCTTCTGACGGACGCTCTCGACGCCGCCATAGGTGCTGGAGTCCCCGCGCGGGGTTGCGGTGCCCACCCGGATCGGCTGAATGTCGCTTGTCTTCTTCATCTCGGCCCATCGCCTTGCTGTCGGTCAGGCATCGACATTCGATGTGTTCCGCGGAATCGTGCTCTTCTCCTCGGCCTGGTCGAGGTTGCCGATGCTGGCCAGACCGGTCTGCACCGTGGATAGGCCCTGGATGAAGAGGTTGCGCGAACCGGCGACGATGGCCGCGTGCGCCTGTGCGAAGACCGGCGAGATCCCCTGCGGCACGTCCCAGTCGCCGAGGTGCCCCTGGGCCACCTTCCCGTACGCCTCCAGGTGCTTGGGCGTGCCGGGCGTGGTCGCCTCCAGCAGTTCGTCCATCTCGGCCAGGAGCGACTTGAGTACGTTCTTGACCTGCGGGCGGACGACGTCGACGTCCTCGTCCACCGACAGCCCGGGCCACTTCGGCTCGAGCTGGAAGCCCTCGTACGCGGCGCCGCCACCGTCGTTAACGATCATCGTGCCCCCTCGAACGGAGAATCCGCCCTGATGGCGCGGATGCACCTCAGGGCGGGGTCAGTCGTGGTGAATCGGGTGAGTGCCGGTCACCGGCCGTCGAACATGGCGACGTTGGCCTTCTCGGTGAGGTGGAAGTTCTCGTGGCCCTGCTCGATGACCGCGCCGAGCTGCTGGAGCAGCTGGGCCATCCGGCCGGACGCCGCGTCCCACTGCTGCCGTGCCTGGAAGTAGGCGGTGCGCGCGTCGCCGTCCCACTCGCCGAGCAGGCGGTCGAGGTCGGTCTCCAGCTGCTGGAGGGTGCCTTCCATCGCCTGCCACTGGCGGGCGAAGTCCTGCCGGCCGGTGGCCATGGTGCCGAAGTTGACCAGCGTGCGGTCGATGTCGTTGTTGATGCCAGCCATGAGTGTCTCCGTTGGTTCGTTCGGGTGGTCAGCTGTTGATGCTGGCGCTCAGCCGGTTGGCCACCGCGGCCTGGTTCTCTTCGGCGGTGCGGTACTGCTGCTCCACCTTCTTCAGCCGGTCGGCGAGCGAGTGCAGGGTGTTGAGCACGCCGGTCAGCTCGTGGTTCCACTGGGTGTAGACGCTCTCGAACGCCATGCCGGACTGGCCGCCCCAGCCCGCCCGTAGCTCGGCGACGTGCCCCTGGAGCTGGGTCTGGATGCTGGCGATGAGCGAGTGAGCCGTGTCGGTCTTCTTCGCGGATTCCACGATCTGCGGAAGATTCGCGGCGGTCTGCTGGGCCACGGGGTGCCTCCATCAAGTGCGGCCGGGCATGCGGCGGCACGCCTTGCGGCTTCGCATCGACTGCCCCCGCGATGCTGATCATCTGCAACATTAGGATCAATCCCCCCACAGCGGACAACCGTCATGTTGCGACTCGGTAACGCTTTTTCGTCACGCCGCCGAGCCGCTGCTCAGGGCTTCGGCGGCTCCGGAACGCCGACGGGCACGGGTTTGCGGGCCGCCGCCGGGTCGAGCGTGGGCCCCTCGGGGATCAGGTGCAGCAGGTGCGCGGGCACCGGCGCGACGTCCCCGGCGTCGTACCCGAGCCTGGCCACCAGGTCGGCGGACGCCAGTGCGAACCGCCGTCCCTGATCGGTGATCAGCCAGTAGGTCCGCACCGCGGCGAGCTGGCCCTCGCCCGGCAGCAGGCCGGCCAGCGCGGCGCCGCCGGGCGGCAGCAGCACCTGGTCCACGTGGTCCTGGCCGGCCGTGCCGAGGTCCGCCGGAACCGGGATGCGGATCCGCGACCCCAGGGTGAGCCGGGCCCGGGTCGACCCGGACCTGGTGTCGGAGTAGACCGCGCACAGCGGCACCGCCGGATCCGGAGTACTGATCTTGGGCATGGTGGCCGGCAGGCCCTCGGCGGCCAGCGAGGTGCGGGACTGCGGGAAGGCGTTGGCCCGGGCGGCGTCCAGCTCGATCTCCGCCACCGGCTCGCGCCCGTAGGCCCGTTCGCTGGCCGGGTCGCGCAGCAGCAGGGCCGCCTGGGTCTCGGTGATCGAGGCCAGCCCGTCGGACAGCAGTACGTACCAGCGCGGCCGCTCGCCCTGGGCGATCGACGGTGACTTGTAGATCCGTCCGACCGCGGAGGCGTCGCCGGCCGGCCCGCGCGTGGCCCGGCCGCGGCCGGGGATCGCGGGCGGGCCGAAGTCCGGGCCGATGGGCAGCGCGTTGAGCCAGGTCGCCGGGATCTGGCGCGGCCGTTCGGCGGTCAGGGCGCGGACGCCGGAGTCGGTCACCCGCATCCGGCGGTCGGCCAGGATCACCCAGGACTGGTCGCCGTCGTCGGCGATCATCGCCTCCGCGCCGAACGGCCGACCGCCGACGTCGGTGCCGCCGACCAGCGAGACGTACGGCCGGCGGGTGCCCTCGGCGTCGGCTGCTTCGGCCACGCAGGTGGACCACGGTCCGTGGACCAGCTTCTCTCGCCTCGGCAGCGAGTCGGGCGCCCCGGGGATGCCGACGAGGGTGCCGCGGGTGAAGCCGGTCAGCGAGGCGGCCGACACGGTGCGCACCGTCGCCTCGGGGGTGTCCAGCAGCAGGCGACCGGAGACGTAGTTGGCGGCCGGGATGAGCTTCTTCTCCCGCTCGCTGTAGGCGTAGACGGCGCCGCTCTCCTCCTCGACGATGAGGGTGCCGGGGGCGGTGAGCGACGTCGCGCCGCCCGGCTTGAGCAGCCCCCAGATGCCGAACCCGGCCGTCACCAGGATGGCCACCAGGACCCCGCAGAACAGGGCCACGTTGTGCCGGCGCATGGGCGACTCGGGCACATCCGGCTCGGCCTGCAGCAGCGCCATGCCGAGGCGCTGGGTCATCAGCCGGTGCGCCTGGTAAAGATCACGACGGGTCTGCATGCCACCTCTGCCTCGCTGGCGGATCGTCGCCGACAGCATAGAAGCCGGCGGCACGGCAGCGGCGCGCCCGGCATGCCCGACGATGGCGGGGTTTCGGCTTCCTGTACGCCCCGGTGGCCGCTGGGCTAGTCTGCGACCCACGGAGGATCATGCGCGGGACGGGGACGAAAGTGAGCGAGCGACTCGGCCTGGAAGCACTGCTGAACGGGGAAGGCCCCGCCGCGGGCGCCGGCCCGGAACCCGGCGGGGGCACCGCGACGCTGGTCGGCGGCCCTGGCCCGGACGCCGGTGCCGGTGGCCTGCCCGGCCGGCCGGCACCGGACGGCGGATCCGGCCCGGCGCCGGACGCCGGCCACCGTTTCGACACGACCGTCGGTGGCCCCGATCCGGATACCGGCCGGCCGGACGGCGCCCCGGGGGACGGCGGGTTCGCGAGCGTGCCCCCTGGGGACGGCGGGTTCGCGACGCTGCTGTCCGGACCGCCTGGGGACGGCGGGTCGGGCACGATGGTCGGCGGGCCGGATGACGGGGGGTTCGCCACCGTGCTGTCCGGGCCGGCCGGTGGCGGTGGACCCGGCACGATCGACGCCGCGCCGGGACCGGACGGCGGGTTCACCTCCGTCATCACCGGGCCGACCACGCCGCCGGCCGGACCGACCGGCGGGGACGAT
>NZ_BOOU01000047.1 GCF_016863395.1 Sphaerisporangium rufum
AGATCATCGGCCGGGGCCGGAGGGGAATGTCGAGCCGATGGGACCGCCCGACCCGTTCTCCGGCGGGCCGTTCGTGGTGCCCGACAACCGGCCGTGGCCGGACGGCGGCGCCGATCCGACGTTCCCGGTGGCCGGGCCGCCGCCGGTCATGACCGAGCCGGTGGTCCCGGAGCCTGACCGGCCGGAGCCCGACGTCCCGCCGCATCCCACGCCCACCGTGCCGGAGTCGCCGGATCCGACGACGCCGGACATTCCCGAGATCCCGCCCGTGGGCCCGGTCCAGCCGACCCCGGTTCCGACGCCACCGGTGGACCCGTATCCGGATCCGACGGTCCCGTCTCCGGATCCGTCCGGCGGGCTCCCGACGGTCCCGTCTCCGGATCCGTCCGGCGGGCTCCCGACGATCCCCTCGCCGGGGCCGTCCGGCCCGGCGACCCCGATCCCCGATCCGTCCGGGCAGTTGCCCACCACGCCGCCCGGTTCGGCGGTGCCGGCCCCCGGAATGGGACTGCCGGCCTCCCCGGCCGTCCCGGCCCCGTCGTTCCCGCCGGCGCCCGGCCCCGCGACTCCGAGTCCCGCTCTGCCGTCCCTCCCGTCCGTCTCGCCCTCGAACTCCGGCGCCGGGTCGCCCACCTACTCCGGCGGCGATGCCGGGCAGCGCGGCGGCACCATCGCACAGCCCCCGGCCGCCCCACCGTCGCAGCCGCGGAAGACCCGCGAGGTGAAGCACGACGCGGTCCTCAAGCTGGGCAACGACATCGAGATCGGACCCGGGACGCGGGCGGAGCGACTGAAGCAGATGCCGGGTGAGAACCGGCTCGAGTGGGGGGTCTGCGGAATCGTCGGGCTCGGTATCCCGGGGGCGAACAACCAGGTCTGCACCTCCTCCGCGAGTTACCTTGCCGCGCTACGGGACAGGTGCAGCGCCCTGTCCGGCCTGGTGAGGACAGCCGGCGAAAAGTGGAAGCTCACCGAGGGTGACATGGTGGAACAGGCCAACGGCATCGGAGCGAGGGTGCCGCGATGAGTTACGAAAGTGGCCCGTGGCTGTACGCGGGGGGTTATGCGGGCGCGTCGTTCTTCGCCATCACCGTCAATCCGGTGCTCGGGATGGCCATTCTGGGCGCGATCGCCAGCATCACGTCCCGGCCCGACCACATGCACGAAGCCGGTGAGAAATGGCAGGCGATCGCCAATGAGATCGACGGTGTCACCGCGGATTTCGCCAAGCTGACCCGCGAGTTCCCGCTGAGCAACTGGACGGCGGAGGACAAGCAAGCACTGGACGCGACACTCGAGGCGCTCAAGCAGAACACCGCCGAAGGGCGGAACCTGCATACCGATGCGGCCGGCACGATGCACGGGCTGGCCAAGCTCTCTTACGTCGGCGCCGTGGTGTCCGCCTCGATCGGCGGCGTGCTGGGCGCGCTGGCGGTGGCCGCTCTTGTCCCGTACACCCGGCCTGCGGCGCAGGCGGCGGGCGTGACCATCGGCCAGGCGGTCCAGCGGGTCATGCTGACCATCGTCAAGAGGAAGGTTGTGGCGGCGGGTGCCGCTGCGGCCGTGCTCGGACTGGTCTACACGTGGAACCAGAGCAAGCAGGGCGAACTTACCGGCCCCGGCACGCAGGTCAAGACCGCCGCGACCGGTCTTCAGCAGGTGGGCCTGCAGTTGTCCAACCTGCCGGCGACCGGAGCTGCGGCGCCTCCGGTGACCAGCGACCCGGGCGGGACGGCCAACCCCGCAGGCGGCGCCACGCCGACCCCGGGCGCCACGCCTGCCCCGGGCACCACGCCGACTCCGGGCAGTACGCCTGCCCCGGGCACCACGCCGAGTCCTGGCCTTGGGCCGGGTTCGAGCCCTTCACCGACCCCCGCCGCGGAGGCCTGACCGCCGGCTGCTCGGTCCGGCGGTTCAGGCCCGCGGGTCAGAGTTCCAGGCGGCGGCGGATGCGGTCCAGGTCGGCCATCACCTCGTCGTAGGTGCGGTCGTAGGCCGCCTCGGCCTGCTTGACCTGGGCGAGCGCGGCCTCGGGGTCGTTGAGCAGCTTCATCGGGTTGTCCTCGGCGCCGAACATCTCGTCCATGAGCGCGCTGGTCTGGTTCGTCAGGTCGGCGGCGGCGTCCTGGACGACGGTCTTGATCAGCTCGGCGAGGTCGGTGGAGGCCATCCGCATGACCCGGGGGTTGAGTTCCAGCTCGTGCAGACCCTGGCCGGTGTACTCCACCTTGACCATGCCGTCCTTGTCCTCGGCCCGGCCGATGAGCTCGCCGGTGCGCTGCTGGAGCTCCTCCACCCGGGCGAGCTGTCGCTGGGCGTTCTCCATCAGCTTTTCCACGTCGAATTCGGCGAACTCGCCGTACTGCGTCATGTGCCTTGTCCCCCTTCGCGCCCCACCGATGACGATCAGCACTCTAATATCCCGCCGCAGCCGGCGACGGCCACTGAATCGGGAAAGGCGCGATTTATCCGGCGAGTTACCCGGCGAGCCCGCGGACCCACGAGTAGACGTCCAGCACGCCCAGGGCCAGCGGGAACAGGCCCACGATCAGCAGGAACTCCAGGATGTCCCCGGCGCGCCCCCAGAACGGCGTCGGCGTGCTCTGCGGCAGGGAGACGGCCAGCCCGGCGGCCACCGCGGCGAGCGCGGCGAGCGCGGCGGCGGCCACCAGCGCGATCGCCGGGCCGGTCAGGGCCAGCGCGACCAGGAAGGCGGCCAGCCCGGCGACCCCGGCGCCGGTCAGCCACAGCCGCTGGCCGACACCGAGGAAGACCCGGGCGCGCAGCAGCAGCGCCAGGGCCAGCACGATCTGCAGCGCGACGCCTACCGGGCCGCGCGCGCCGAGCAGGAACAACTCGGCCCCCACCGCGACCAGCCCGACCGCGGCGGCCAGCCCGGTGGCGAACCGCTCGGCGACCAGGGCCCGCTGCTTGATCTCGTCTCCGTTGATCTGCTGCTCGTCGGCGCGCAGCTCCTCGGCGCTGCGCGGGGCGGACGGCAGCGGCAGCCGGGCCAGCCGGAAGGACAGCATCGGCACCAGCGGGGTGCAGGAGAGCACGATCGCGATGACCAGGCCGGCGACCCCGGCGGGCGGCGCTCCCCAGATCATGACGCCGGCCGCGCCGGCCGCGCCGGCCATGGACGCGACCATGACCCCGAAGAAGTTCGGCAGTCCCTCGGCGATGGTCCAGCCGGCCACCGTGGCGGCCATCGCGGTCATGGCGAACCCGGCGAGCAGGCCGGGCGCCCCGAAGCCGGTCACCCAGGTGTCCTTGGCGGGGGCCAGCAGCCCGCACAGGAAGGCGAAGGGCAGCGCGGCGTACCCCAGGGCCGCGCCGGCACCGGCGTCGCCGAAGGCGCGCGACAGCGCGGCGCCGGCCGACAGCACGATCAGGGCGAGCAGCCCGGCGACGATGGTGGCCGCCCGCCACGGCGGTCCGGCGACGGCGATCGCCACCGCGCCGGCGGCGAGCAGCGCGACCGCCGCCCCGAGGCCGGCCGCCCGGGTGTGCCGGGCCGCCCAGCGGCCCTTGGCCTCCTTGATCCCGGTGGCGATGGTGTCGGCCACGTCGTCGAAGACGGCCTCGGGCAGCTCGGAGGGGCGCGGCAGCAGGTAGAGCACCTCGCCGTCGCGTACGTCGAGGGCGTTCAGCCCGGCGTCCAGGTCCAGCGCCCGGCCGCCCACGCGCTGCAGCGACCAGCCGGTGGTGAACACCGCCTCGTCGCCGCTCTCCCCGGCCGCCGCGAGCAGGTTGGGCAGCACGTGGGAGAGCGGCAGGTCGGAGGGGATGGCGAGGTCGATCCGCTTGTGCGGGGTGACGATGGTGACGCGGGTCATCGCCACGGCGGCGCCCGGGGAGCGCAGGATCGCGGTCCGCGGGGCGCCGCCGGCCGGGTCCAGGGCCGCGCCCGGACCGGCCGCGCGCGGGCCCGCCGGGTTCAGGGTCACGCCGCCTCCTGGTGTGGTCACGCGGGTATCACGCGAATACCGTAGCGGCCGCCGATCGGGCAGGCGCGCGGCGATGTCGAGATGACGAGAAGAATTTCGCTTTCGCGTAGTTCCTCCCGACCGGTGATCGGCTTCGCTACGGTGGGGGCATCGGTGCGGTTCCTCCGGACCGGGGGCCGTGGCCAGGGGACCGCGGGACGCAATGGGGGAGCCGTGTGCACGACATCTGCGTGATGGAGCGACGGTGGGCATAGTCGTGGTCCGGCGGCCCGAGCGGCGGCCGCCTCCGGCACCGCCGCGCGGCGAGATCCTCCTGGAGTCGCCGCCGGAGATCCCGGAGACCACATCTGGGGGGTTCACCCAGATCCTTACCTTCATGCCCATGGTGGCGGGCGGGGCCGCGATGGGCCTGATGTTCACCGCGGGCGGCAATACCAACCCGATCATGTACGTGGCCAGCGGCATGTTCGCCTTCTCCATGGTCGGCATGAGCCTCAGCCAGCTCGGCCGGGCGGCCGGGGAACGCAAGACGCGGCTGAACGGCCAGCGCCGTGACTACTTCCGCTACCTGTCCCAGACCCGCCGCAAGGTGCGCCGGGCGGCCCGCCAGCAGCGGGAGGCGCTGCACTGGAACGGCCCCGACCCCGAGACGCTGTGGTCGGTCGTCCCCGGCCCGCGCCTGTGGGAACGGCGCCCGCGCGACGGCGACTTCGCCACCGTCCGGGTCGGCACCGGCACCCAGCGCCTGGCGGTGCAGCTCATCCCGCCGGAGTCCAAGCCGGTGGAGGACCTGGACGCCATGTCCGCCGCGGCGCTGCGCAGGTTCGTCCGCGCCCACTCGACGGTGGACGACCTGCCCATCGCCATGGCGCTGCACGCCTTCGCCCGGGTACTGCCGGCCGGCGATCCGGTCGCCGTCCGCGACCTGGTGCGCTCGCTGGTCGCCCAGCTCGCGGTGTTCCATTCGCCGGAGGACATGCGGATCGCGGTCTGCGCGAGCAAGGAGTGGATGGCCCACTGGGAATGGGTCAAGTGGCTGCCGCACGCCCTGCATCCGGAGGAGACCGACGCCGCCGGGCAGGTGCGCCTGATGACCGAGGACCTGAGCGAGCTGGACCGGCTGCTCGGCGGCGAGCTCAAGGACCGCGGCCGCTTCCGCGCCGGCCCGTCGGTGGAGTCGCTGCCCTACCACGTGGTGATCGTGGACGGCGGCTACGTCCCCGCCGACTCCACCCTGGGGATGGACGCCATCCAGGGCGTCACCGTCATCGACCTCGGCGGGACGGTCACCACGGTCGAGGAGGCCACCACGCTCCGGCTGGAGGTGCTGCCCGACCGGTTCAACCGGGTCCAGCACGACCATGCCGGCAAGGAGATCGTGACCGGTCTCGGCCGGCCGGACCGGCTGTCGTTCCTGCAGGCGGACGGGCTGGCCCGCCAGCTCGCGCCGCTGCGCGCCTCTCCGGCCAAGAGCGGCGAGGGCCAGGACGTGCTGGCGGCCAACATGACCCTGACCGAGCTGCTCGGTGTCGGCGACCCGGAACGGGTGGACGTGCCGGCCCTGTGGCGCCCTCGTGCACCGCGTAACCGATTGCGGGTGCCGATCGGCCTCGGCGCCGACGGCCGGGTCGTGGAGCTGGACATCAAGGAGTCCGCCCAGGGCGGCATGGGCCCGCACGGCCTGGTCATCGGTGCCACCGGCTCCGGCAAGAGCGAGCTGCTGCGCACCCTGGTGCTCGGACTGGCGACGACCCACTCCTCGGAGATCCTCAACCTGGTGCTGGTCGACTTCAAGGGCGGAGCCACCTTCCTCGGCCTGGACACGCTGCCGCACGTCTCCGCGGTGATCACCAACCTGGAGGACGAGCTGCCGCTGGTCGACCGCATGTACGACGCCCTGCACGGCGAGATGGTCCGCCGCCAGGAGCTGCTGCGCGCGGCCGGCAACTACGCCTCGCTGCGCGACTACGAGCGCGCCCGCGAGCAGGGCGCCGACCTGCGGCCGATGCCCACCCTGTTCGTCGTGCTGGACGAGTTCAGCGAGCTGCTGTCGGCCAAGCCGGAGTTCATCGAACTGTTCGTCATGATCGGCCGGCTCGGCCGGTCGCTCGGCGTCCACCTGCTGCTGGCCTCGCAGCGCCTGGAGGAGGGCCGGCTGCGCGGCCTGGACACCCACCTGTCCTACCGGATCGGCCTGCGGACCTTCTCGGCGATGGAGAGCCGGGTCGTCCTCGGCGTCGCCGACGCCTACGAGCTGCCGCCGGCACCGGGCAACGGCTACCTGAAGTACGACACGACCGGCATGACCCGGTTCAAGGCCGCCTACGTGTCCGGGCCGTTCGCCCCCGATACCCGCCCGCAGCGCCGCGCCGCCACCGACCAGCGGCAGGTCGTGCCCTACGGGCCGGAGTACGTGGCGCCGCCGGTCGCCCCCGAGGAGCCGGAGTCCGAGCCGCAGACGGCGGTGACCGGCCGGGACAGCCTGCTGGACATCATGGTCCGGCAGTTCGGCGGGTACGGGCCGCCCGCGCACCGGATCTGGCTGCCGCCGCTGGCCGAGCCGCTGACCCTCAGCCATCTGCTCCCGCCGCTGAGCATCACCCCCGAGTACGGGCTGACCACCGCCGGCTGGTCGGGCCGCGGCCGGCTGCGGGCGGTGCTCGGCATCGTCGACCGGCCGTTCGAGCAGCGGCGCGACCCGCTCGGCGTCGACCTGTCCGGCGCGGCCGGCCACCTGGCGATCGTCGGGTCGCCGCAGAGCGGCAAGAGCACCATCCTGCGCACGCTCATCTGCGGGATGGCGCTCACCCACACCCCGCGCGAGGCGCAGTTCTACTGCCTGGACTTCGGCGGCGGCACCCTCACATCGCTGGAGGACCTGCCGCACGTCGGCGGGGTCGCCAACCGGCTGGACGGCGACCGGGTGCGCCGTACCGTCGCCGAGGTGACCGGCCTGCTGCAGGAACGGGAGCGCGAGTTCGCCGAGCGGGGCATCGACTCGTTCGCCACCTACCGCCGGCAGGTCGCCGAGGGCGCCATCACCGGCAACGCCCACGGTGACGTCTTCCTGGTGGTGGACGGCTGGCTCACCGTGCGCCAGGAGTTCGACTCGCTGGAGCCGACGATCACCGACCTGGCCGCCCGCGGCCTGGGCTACGGCATCCACGTGGTCGCCGCCACCAACAAGTGGTCGGAGTTCCGCCCCGGCATCCGCGACCTGTTCGGCTCCCGGCTGGAGCTGCGGCTCGGCGACGCCTACGAGTCGGAGGTGAACCGCAAGACCGCGCTGCTGGTGCCCGAGGGCGTTCCCGGCCGGGGACTCACCCGCGACGGCCACCACTTCCTCAGCGGGCTGCCGCGCATCGACGGCGTCCGGCAGGCCGACGACCTCGCGGTGGGGGTGCGGGCCCTGGTGGACGCGGTCCGCGAGGCGTGGCCGGGCGAGCCGGCGCCGCGGGTGCGGCTGCTGCCCGCCGTGCTGCCGGTCACGGCCCTGCCCACCGCGGAGCAGACCGGTCCGCGCGTCCCGATCGGCATCGACGAGGCCACCCTGTCCCCGGTGTCGGCCGACTTCGCCACCGACCCGCACCTGGTGGTGATCGGCGACACCGAGAGCGGCAAGTCCAACCTGCTGCGCCTGGTGGCCGAGGGCGTCGTCGCCCGGCACGAACCGGCGCGGGCGCGGCTCATCGTCATCGACTACCGCCGCTCGCTGCTGGACGCCGCCTACACCGAGCACCGCATCGGCTACGCCGCCTCCAGCACCACGGCGGCGGAGATGGTCGCCGAGGCCAGGGAGGCACTGGTCAAGCGGCTGCCGCCCGCCGACCTCACCCCCGACCAGCTACGCGCGCGCGACTGGTGGAAGGGTGCCGACCTGTACTTCGTCGTGGACGACTACGACCTGGTGGCCACCGGCAACAACCCGCTGGCCCCGCTGCTCGACCTGCTGCCGCAGGCCCGCGACATCGGCCTGCACCTGGTGCTCGCCCGCGCGATGGGCGGAGCCGGCCGGGCGATGTTCGACCCGGTCCTGCAGCGCCTGAAGGACATGGCGACCCCGGCGGTCATCATGTCCGGCGACCGGGACGAGGGCGTGCTGTTCGGGGTGCGCCCGCACGCGCTGCCGCCGGGCCGGGCCTACCTGGTGGACCGCAGGTACGGCTCGCGGCTGGTGCAGACCGCCTTCCTGCCGGTCGGTGCGCCGGCGGGCGGAGAGGGCGGGTGAACGGCGGCGGAATTACGGCCAGTCCCGGCCACCGGGACGGTACGACAGATATGATCATTTCGGTTGTTCCGGGCGATCGGCCGGCCGGGGGCGGCGCCGTTCCGCCCGCGGGCGGAACGGCGGGGACGGAGGGATTCGGTCATGACGTTCGAGCTCCAGCGCGGGACGCTCATCAAGCTGGGAGAGATCGTCGCCGACCAGGGGCGCAAGCTGGCCGGCATCGGCGACCGGTTCACCCCGGTCCAGGGCACTCCTCCCGCGATGTTCGGTGCGCTCCCGGCGACCAGCGAGATCACCGCCGCGGTCGGCGCGCTGGAGGCGCACGTCCACGAGGACCTGTCCACCTACGCCAAGCTGCGCTGCGACCAGGTGGACCGCGCCCTGGACACCATCGAGGCCAACGTGCGCAAGGCCGAAGACGCCAGCAGCCCGCGGCGCGGCGGCGGGAACGGGACCGGCGGGCGATGACCGACTGGGGACACGTGAGCGCGCTGCCCGGCGGCGCGGAACTGGCGGCGGTGGCGGCCCGGGTGGACGGGGACCCCGCCGCGATCCGGGCGGTGGCGGAGCGGTGGAAGACCGCCGCGGGGGACATCGCCCGGGCGGCCGGTGAGATCGGTGACGGCGTCACCTGGATGGACGCCGACTGGAACGGCGACTCCGCCGACGCGTTCGGCGCCTACATCAGGCGGCTCGGCAAGGCGGGCGGTGACCTGCAGGTCATGCTGGCCGGCGGCGTCGAGCCGCTCAGCGAGGCGGCCGCCGCCCTGGAGAAGGCCGGCACCGAGATCGACGAGCTCGGCGCGCACCTGCTGGACTACGCGGCCGAGGTGCGCCGGATGAACCCGGACGCCCCCCGGGATCAGCAAGATCAGATCATCCGGCAGGAGGCGGCCGCGGCGGCCGGACTGGCGCGTGGCCACGCCGACACCGCCAACGCCAAGCTGGCGCAGGCCGGTGCCGCCATCAAGAGGCTGGCCGGGGCGAACCCGCGGACCTTCCGCGCCGTCCCCGAGCCGGACCGGCAGCCGTTCGTCCCGCAGCCGGGGCACACCGTCCAGTGGATCCCGGTGTCCCGGGAGGAGTCGCGGGCCACCGAGCTCAGCGGTGGCGCGGCCGGGCCGGGCGCCGGCCCGGTGGGCGGTCACGGCGGCGGCGCGGGCGACGGCCGGCCCGGCAGCCCCGGCCTGGCCATGCCTCCCGTCTACGCGACCGGACGCGCGAAGGCGATCATCGATGCCGCGGAGAGCAAGCTCGGCCGCCCGTACGTCTGGGGCGCCGACGGGCCGAACGCCTTCGACTGCAGCGGGCTGGTGCACTGGAGCCTCAACCAGGCGAGGTACGGCATCGGCGACAACACCGCGGCCGGCTACCAGTCGAGCTTCGCCCGGCTGGCCCCGGAGGACGTGAAACCCGGAGACATCGTGTTCTTCGGGAATCCGGCCTATCACTGCGGCATCGTCGTCGAGACCGACGGGAACGGCCATCCGACGAAGATGATCGCCGCCCCGCACTCCGGTGATGTGGTCAAGGTGCAGAATATCGCCGATGTCGGCAAGAACGTCAGCTACGGCCGGCCCCCCGCCCCCGGCGCCTGACGGCCGGCCTGGGCGCTGCGCCCGGCTCCAGCCAATTTCCGGCCGCATCGGTCCCGATTCGCACCGAATATGGCATGCTCCTATCACCGACCGATAGACGATCCGTAAGTATTTCCGGTACCAGGCCGCAACGGGCAATTAACTATCGGGAAATCCGCCGTATTTAGTGTTCTCGCCATCGAAGATCATGATGGGGGGTTCGGGGTGGAACCAGGGGCCGGAGTGGTGACCGATGTCGTGCCCGACTATCTGCGGCGGCGGGCGGAGGACCTGCACGTGCAAGGGGAGGCGGTCCGCCGGGCACTGAGCGCCGCGCAATCGGCTCTGGACGCCCTTGGTCGTTTCTGGGGGACCGACGAGTACGGTCACGCCTTCTATGACGGCGCCGGCGGCCGCAAAGGGTACGGGACCGCGCTGCCCGAACTGGTGGATCACTGCGGCACGGTCGCAGGCGTGTTCGGCGCGGTGGGCGACAAACTGGCCCAAGCCGGGGCGAATGTCACCGCCGCCGAGTGGGTGAGCGTCGCCGCCATGGTCAAGGCGGTCGACGAAACCTCGATGTCCGTGCCCACCACCAAAGCCGAGCGGAGGTGAACCCTCTCTCCCAGCTGAAGACGCTGCGTCTACTGGCGAAGGAACACCCGTTCGCCGCGACCGCCGGCGCTGGCGCCCTCGTCCACTCTACCTTCGCAGTGACCGTGCTCGCCGTCGAGTGGCCGGAAGGCGATCCGCACAAGTTGCGTCAGGCGGCGGACATCCTGGACCGGCTGGCCGCCGACCTCGATACGGCGCACGACGCGGCCGACATGGCCGCCGCCCAGGTGTGGAAGGGCGCCTCCGGGCCCGGCATCGACGCTTTTCGCGGCATGTGGCTGCAGGGCTCCGCCGCGGCGCCGGGCGGCGTCACCGCCTACCCGCCGCGGGTCGCCGAGTACGCCCGCCGGATGGCCGCGGCGTGCCGAGGCTACGCCTCATGCCTGGACACCATCCGGCGCGTCTTGAACACGCTGGCGATGCAGGCATTCGCCAACATGCTCATGACATCGTTGTACGGCTGGCCCACCAGCTGGGTGGCGGGTGAGGTGAAAGATAAGATCATCCAGCGCTTCTTCCAGAACCTCGCCCGGATCCAGCTCAGGCTCTTCGGCAGGAACGTCGCGAACATCGTCGCCAATTGCTTCTACTACCCGCTGGACAGCCTCCTCTATGCTGGCCTGCAGCAGGGGCTCCAGTACGGCATCTTCGCCTGGAGAGGCGTCCGCCGTGACATGGACGGCACCGAGGTGCTGTCGCGCGGCGTCAACGCCAAGCAGTTCGCCACGGGGTTCACGGCCAACGTCGCCTTCGACGGGGTCTGGGACCTCACCAAGGTGCTCGGGGTCCCCCGCAACAGCCGCGTCGGCGACTTCGCCAGCCGGATGAGCGGTTCGGCGGCGTACAGCATCGTGTCCAATCTGTTGCAGGACCCGACCGGCAACCCCGTCCCAACGGACTGGCAGACATGGCTCGGCAAGTTCCTCACCCATGGCGTCCGGTCCATCAAGCCCTCCGGGTGACCTCCGATGCCACAACGGGTGGACGCCCGGCTGGGACGGGCGGCAAGAGGCGGGGTCACCCGTGAGTGCTGGTTGAACCCGAGGTGAACGGAAGAGGTGTTGGCCGCCCCCGGCGATCGAGAACCCGGTGAACATCGGCCCGACAGAGATCGGCACGGCACTTCCGGCTGGTAGGTATTGGGAAGGCATATGACCAGAAAGGACGCCTTCCATGACCAGCTCCGCCCCATGGGCACCCGGCTCACCAGCCGAGCCGCCGGTGCGGACCGGCCTCGGTACCCCAGAGACCGGATTCGACTGGTCGACGCTCACCGAGCTGCCCCGACCGGCGGGGGCCGGCGGGAGCGAGGCGTCCCGGCTCTCCGGTGATCTCGTCACCGATATCACCCCGTCGGTCCCGCGCACCGAGGGCATCCTCCGGCACCTCGGCCCGCCGGACGGCGGCGATGTCGGTGCACCCACCTGGGTGCCGCCCGTCCCTCCCTCCGGCCCGGGTGGCGGGGATCCCGCGCCGCCGGTCGGACCGGTCGGGCCTGGCCCGGTCGAGACGCCGCCGCACACCGGCCCGTGGCAGGTGGAGCCGCAGGACCCGCTCACCGGACCGGACGGGGCACCGTGGGCGCAGATCACGCCGCCGGTCGTGCAGCCGTCTCCACCACCGGCATCTCCGGTGCAGATCCAGCCGGCGCCGCCGGACCCCATGCCTGTTCCGCCGCCGGGTTCGGTGCATCCGACGCCGACGCCGGTTCCGGTGGGGCCGACGCCCACGCCGCCGCCGGGTTCGGTGGATCCATGGCCGACGCCGACGCCGAGCCCGGTGAATCCGACGCCGTATCCGACCTTTCCGCCGGTTGCCTACCCGACGGCTCCCCCTGCTGCGTGTCCCCAGCACCCGGCGCCGGCGGATCCGGCGCCCGCTCCGATGCCCGTTCCGCCACCGGCTCAGCCAGGTCGGCCGCTGGCCACCAAGCCGCCGCCGGCGGATCCAGGCCCGGCGCGGCCGTCTCCTCCGGCAGATCCCTCGCCCGCGCCGGCACACCCCAAGAAGAAGCCGCCGGCCGGGTCCGGCGCGGGACGGCCCGCCGGATCGCACTGGCCGGGGTACGAGGTGGTCACCCAGTCGGTGAACGAGTTCGCGGACGCGATGGGCGGCGCCGGCGACCGCACGAACCGCGCCGGCCAGGCGGCACCACGCATCGACGCGAGCATGGGCCCGCTCGGCGGGGTCCCGCTGGTGGGCCTGTTCTACTACCGGCGGGTCAACGCGGTGGCCGAGACGTTCGGCAAGGCGACCGGCACCCTGGGTGGTGCGCTGACCGGGAGCCGTGACGACCTCAAGGTGGCCGCGGCCCGTTACGAGCAGGTCGAGCAGGCGAACGCCGACGCGGTTCGCAAGGCGGGGCGGTAACCCGCCCGGCCCGCCGGCGGCGGTCCGTCCTGCGGGCACCGCCGGTCCGTCCGGCCACAGGCCGCCGGTCCGTCGGGTGCGGGCACCGCCGGTCCGTCCGGCGACAGGCTGCCGGTCCGTCCGGTGCGGGCACCGCCGGTCCGTCCGGCGACAGGCTGCCGGTCCGTCCGGCACAGAACATCGAAGGGCCGTCCGGCGCGGTACCGGTGGTCCGTCCAGTGAGGAGAGAGGTGGTCGGTGATGGTGGCGGCCGGTTCGCACACCAGGCTGCTCGCGCAGATCGCGCTGCCCCGCCAAGCGGTACGCGCCGGAATGACCCGCTCCGGGATCGGGGCGCTCGGCCTGGCGCTCGACGTGGCGGCCGTCGCGAACATCGGCAGCGTCTCGTTGTTCGGTGACCTCCGCGACGACTGGAAGAAGATCGTCGCCGAGCTGGACGTGAGCAACTCCGACGTGTGGCGCAGCTTCTTCGACGGCGTGTCACCGAACTGGAACGGCGAGGCCAAGGCCTTGATGGAACGGTTCGTCCGGCACACCACCGACAAGATCTATCCGATGGCCAAGGACATCGCGGCCAAGATGAGCTCGATGATGCAGAGCCAGCGGAAGGAGATCTTCGAGTACGACGTGTCGGTGGCGCTGCTCTACCTGACCTCGGGACCCATCTTCCTCACCTTGATGGCGGCGTCGGCGACGCCGGCCGGGCAGTTCGCGCTCGCGTCCTTCACGCTGGCGTTCATCGCCGCGCTGGGCAACCTGCTCAAGCAGTTCGCCGACGTCATCGCCGCCTACGAGTCGGGGCTGAACGGCGTGGAAATGGCGGTGAACACGATGAACTCGATGGTCTTCACCGGCGGTGACCCGGAGAAGGGCGGCCGGGACCTCAAGATGTACCGCACCGTGACCGACCCGGCGCAGGTCGACAGCGGCTTCTGGGACCCGGCCGGCGCCAAGTGACCGGTGCGGAAGGAAGGAGTGGCATGGGGGAGCAACTCGACGCGTTCGCCCGGCACGCGGACGGCGACGTTCCCGGCCTGCTGGCCGAGGTGGAGCAAGGCATCGAGCGGGTCGCCGCGGTGCTGCGCGACCAGGAGAGCCGCGGTGTCGAGGTGGTGCGGCCGGACGGGGTCGCGGTGACGGTCACCGGGACCGGTGCGCTGCTCACCGTGACGATCAGCGCCCGGGCGATGCGCGACCTGGACCACGTGGCGCTCGCCGACGCGGTCCGCGCGGCGATCGGCGAAGCGCGGGAGCGGGCGGGGCAGGCGTTCGGCGCCGCGGTGACGGAGGCGGCCGGTCCGGTCGGCGCGGTCGCCGATCCGCTCGAACCCTACTTCCGCGCGCTGGGCTTGAGGGAGTGACGATGATCGGGGACAAGGGTAGGGGCAGGGCCGTCGACGGGTACGCCTACGGGGACGAGGACGGGCCGGACGACGCGGACCACGACCGGTTCGTCGAAGGTCTGCCGGCCCTGGCCGCGCGAGCGGCCGAGGCGGCCCGCGACTGGGCGGCGCGCGAGTTCACCGGCCCGGCCGCCGACGGGCAGGTGGTGGCGACGGTGGACGCCTTCGGCACGCTGCGCGGCCTGGAGATCCACGTGCTCGCCCGGCGCCGGCTGGACAACGTGACGCTGGGCGAGGCGATCGTCGCGGCGGTGCGCGCCGCCGAGTCGGCGGCCGCCACGGCCCACCGCGACCTGCTCGGCACCCTGCGCCCGCCCGGCCCCGGCCCCGCCCTCGCCGACCTGCTCGCCGCCGGGCCCGGACCGGCCCGGACCGGCACCTGGCTGAGATCACCCGGCCGGGGAACCGGCCGCGAAACGGCGACCGTGCCGCCGGACGAACCCGTCCACGCTCTTCCGGCACGACCCGGCGTCGTGCCGGATGGCGCGGCGGGTCAGGAACGACCGCCGGTGTGATCGAGGATGACGTCGGCACGGGCGCGCTCGTAGGCGGCGATGTCGCGCTCCAGTGCCTCGCGGGTGAACAGCTCTGGCTGCTTCTGGCGCACCGCCTTGCCCATCGGGGTCCAGAACGCCGAGAGGGGCACCTCGGCCGCGCCGGCCGGCAGGAACCGGGCCGCCTCGGCGGCCGAGTCGCGGGCCGCCTCCCAGCCGAGCATGACGCCGCGCACCCGTTCGGCCGGCCCCGCGCCATCAGGAACGGGGTCGCCCGCGTCGAGGCGTAGTTCGTCCCGCAGGGCGGCGCGCGCGTAGCCGCCGCTCACGGCACGCCACTGGCCGGCGTCGATGATCGGTGAGGCGCCGGGCCCGTACGGCAGACCGTCCCGGCGCGCCGCGGCCTCCGCGCGGTAGGAGACGACGATCTCGAACACCAGCGGAAGCCCGAGCGGGCGGCCATCGAAGCCCACGGTCCAGGCGTCGGGCCCCTCCGCGCGCGTGGTCCGCGCGTCGTAGTCGCCCGCGGTCCGCACCGGGGCGTCGTCGCCCGCCGCCTGGCTCGCGGTGAGCGTGACGTACAGGTACGCCTCCTGCAGCGTCCTGGCGCGCAGCGGTGCCATGCCGCTCCTCGGGCTCGGGGCCACCGACCTGCTTCCGACCCTACCGCCCGGCGCCGGGCCGGTAGCGGCCGGCGATCCTCCGGTAGGTGTCCCGGACGACCAGCAGGCGGTCGAGGTCGAACCGGCCGGGGTCGGTGCCCCGCACCTCCCGCCCGCGGGTGGACCAGAAGGCGGAGTCCGGTACCGCCCGCTCGCCCGGCGGGACGAACTTCACCACCTCCTCCATCGCGGCCGTCGCGATGTCCAGCGCCTGCCGCGCGGCGGCGTCATCGCCGGTGGGAACGTTGCCGGCGGTGAGGTCGGCCACTAACAGCCACTCGCCCGCGTCCAGGAGCTGGGACGGCTCGGTTCCGCCGAAAACCGGGAAGCCGGGGGCGGTGACCTCGTGCTCGGGCAGGGCGAACAGGTATTGCCGCCGGGCTCCGCAGCCCGCGCACCGGCCGGAGTAGCGGACGGCGGCGCCGCCGCCCGCGTCGACCAATGCGTGCTCCCAGGTGGTGTCGACCGAGCCGCAGTTCTCGCAGGGGTTCAGGTCGAAGTAGAGGTGGGCCTCGTCCCTGGTTCGGGCGACGGGGAGCGTCATCCGGCTTCCTTCCTGATGGCGGCACGCGGTGGCGCGACAAGTACCTGACCAGGCCGGATCAGGTCCGGATCCGGGCCGATCGTGCGGCGGTTGGCGCGATGCCAGGCACGCACCCCGTCCCCGATCTCACGCTCACTGGCATCGGGTCCCAGCCACTTCTCCACGATTTCCCGCAGCCGATCGCCCTGGGACACCCTCACCCGGTAGGGCGGCGGTCCGGTGGCCGGTCCGCCCGGCGGCGTGGACCGCCCGGATGGCGTGCCCGGTGATGTGGACGGTGGTGTGGACGGCCGGCCGGGCGTGGACGGCGAGTCCGAGGGCATGGCGGGCGGAGCCGGCCGACGTCCGCATACGCAAGGCCCGTCCGGCACGCACGCGCATCCCGGCTCCTCCGGCGGGAACCAGCCCGTCGAGTTGGCGATGCGGCGCATCCGCGCCCAATCCACCGGCTCGCGCCGGCGCGGCTCGGGGAAGGCCGGCCCGCCGCCGGGCGGTGGCCCCGGCGGCGGCACCGCCGGGCGCAGCGGCGGTCCGGCCGCGTCGCCGTTGAGCAGCGCGGCGATGCCCAGCCTGGCCCGCCCGTCAGGCGGGTCCGCGGCCGGTTCCGGCGCGGCGGGCCCGGCGGCCGGCGGGCCGGCGGCGCGCGCCGGATCGGCGGCCGGTGCCCCGGGCGAGGTCGAGGCGGGTGGTGCCGCCGGTGACGCTGAGGCGGCGGGCGGCGCCGCTGAGGGGTCGCCCAGTAGTGCCGCGATGCCGAGCGCGCCACCGCCCGGTGCGGCGTCCGGCGCGCGCGCGGCCTGCCACGGGGGAGTGGGCGCGACCCGCCCGCCCGCCGTGATGCGCCGGGCCAGTCCCTCCAGCTGGGCGCGCAGCGCGGGACGGTCCGCCGGGTCGGCCGCCGTCCACCTGGCGGCCACCATGACGTACTCGTCGCCGCGGGCCTCCAGGCAGAAGTCCTCCGTCGGGGGCGGCGTGGCCGCGGGGTCGGCCAGGGCCAGCGGGCGGCGGATGATCCCCTGAGCGGAGCCCTGCCGTCGGGCGGCGAGCTCCCGCAGTGAATGGCCCGCCTCGTGCCGCATGGCCCGCGGGACCATGGCCGGCGGGATGTTCTCGTCCAGGATCATGATGTGCGGGTTCTCGGCACTGCCGGCCGGCGGCCCGCTCGGCTGCCCGGTTCGCGGCTCGGGCGCGAGCACGGTCTGTGCCATCCGGCCGGGCGGCAGCGAGCCGAACTCCACCCGGTAGTGCTGGTCGGTGAGCGGGCCGCTGCTCAAGATCAGCGGCGAGCCCGCCGGCCAGTCGGAGCGAAGCCCGCCGTCGAGGTCCGCGAAGTCCTGGACGATCTTCCAGGCCCGGCGGGCCTCGGCCTCGTCCAGCGGGCCGTCGGCGGGCGTGCGGCCCTTGGCGAACCCGGAGCCGGGATCCACCGGCGCGGCGATGCCACCGATACCGACACCGCCGTGTTCGGAGCCTTGCTGGCGCATCGGCCCCGGACCCCATAGCGCGCCCGGCTGGAACTCCGGCTGTGGCCTGGCCGGGATGTCCAGCCCGAGGGCGGCGAACCGCTCGATGACGAGCTGGTTGAGATTGTTCGGCGCGCCGGCTTGGTTGAACAACACTCGTAGGTCGATCCGGGCGGCCACCGCGCCGAGCAGCAGCTCCGGGCGCAGTGCGGCCAGCCGGTCGGTGTACCCGCCGTCGTCGGCCCCCCACCGCGGCCGCGCCGTGGCCCGCCCGTCGGCCGCCATCAGCCTCCCCTCCGGGGTGGCCAGGTAGCCGTCCGCCCGGCCGGTGGGCCGGCCGTCCGGTCCGAGCCGGTCCACCCGGAGCAGGACGTCCCGGCCCAGCGCCCGGGAGACCAGCCGCGCCCAGTGCGGCGGCAGCGACTCGGTGTACCGGTCGGCCGACGCGCCGAGCAGGACCGTCGTACCGGGCTCCGCGATCTCCGGCAGCCGGACGCGCAGTTCCTCGACCACCGCCGCGACCGAGTTCGCGTCCACCCGGCCCGGCTGGACGCCCACGGCGGCCAGCACCTCCGACAGGTCCGGCCGCGCCGGGCCGGCCGGCCGGCCGAGCATCGCGTGCCCCAGTTCCTGCAGCACCTGCCCGGCCTGCCGGCCGATGGCCGAGCGCCACCCGTCCCGCTCCGCCTCGGGAGCCGAGCCGAGACCGTGGCCGGTGCCGGTGTCCAGCGCTTCCTGGGTTTCGTCGAAGTCCGGGCCGTGCATCTGGAGGTAGATCTCCCCGGCCACCGGTTGCGGAACCGGTGACGAGTAGAGCAGCCGCTCGGTCCCGTTCCGCCGGGTCCGGTGGACTTCGACGGACGCGTGGAACATGCCGGTGAACCCGGCGGTCAGCCTCTTCTGCGAGGTGAACATACTGATCTCGCGGCGGATGCCGCCGTTCTGCGAGACCCGGTCGGACCCTTGCTCGCCGACCTGGACACCCTCGCCGGTCCCGGTGTGGTCCTGGCCGGTGGAGACGGAACCGGTCGGCGGCGTCAGCCGGCCGCGCTCGGTCGCCGTGGTGTAGGTGTCCTCCTGGCGGCGGATATCCCCTAGCTCGCCCTCTTTCTCCGCCAGGCCGACGGCCAGGTCGGTGTCGGACAGCCGGAGCTGTACCCGCACCTTGACCATGTGGTGGGGCTTGCCGGGTACGGGGAACGGAAGCGTCACATATCCCGCGTCGTCGGCCAGGTTGCGGAGCTGGGCGGTCAGCGCCGTCCGGGACAGGGCCGCCTGGACGAGCGGCAGGAGCTCCTGCTCGGGGGCGTCCGGCGGCAGCTCGGCCGGCGGGATCTCGGCCCGGGCGCCGAACAGCACCCTGCGCACATGCTGGAAGACCTGGTCGGCCAGGTCGTCGGCGCGCACGTCGGCGTAGAAGACGTCGGGGGGCGTGGCGGGCCGCGGGTCGAGGGCCGGATCGGGCCGGTCCGGCGACGGGTCGTCGATCGGCCGGGTATACCCGTCCGGTATCAGGCGGTCGGCCGTACCGACGAGGGTGACCGTCGCCGGGGCGGGCGCCGGCTGCGGAGCCTCCTCCGCCGGGGCCGGCACCGGATCCGCGCCGCGCAGCCAGGCCAGCAGGCCCAGCGGCTTGGGAACCCGGAGCCACGGGTGGTTGCGGGGCAGCGGAAGCAGTTCGGCGGTGAACGTGAACCGGATGTCGTGACGGATCAAGTCGGCGCCGTCGAAGCTGCCGGTCCGCTTGATGCGGGTGCCCTGCTTGCTCCTGGTCAGCGACCGGAGGTGGGCGCGGTCGGTGCCCAGGCCGCTCCCGAGGCCTCCGCCGCCCAGACCGGACCACATTCCCCGGAGCGATGCGCCGCCCCCGGTGGTCCAGCCCTTCATGCTGTTCCACACCTCCTGCAGGTAGTGGTAGATCTGCCGGAGCATGACCACGGTGTCGTTACGGCCCACCAACCAGAAGCGCTGCCCGAACCGCGCATTGGCGGTGACCCGCACCATCTTCCACGTGCCGTCCGGCATCCGGACCGTCATCTCCAGGGGGTACCCCTGGCGGGATAGCATGTCGCGCAGCTTGCCCCGCCAGTTGTCACCGGTATCACCGGCGAAGTCGTGGGTGATGGCGCGCTCGAGCTCGACGTTGTGCCGCAGCGCCCCCGGTGCCGCCCGCTCGACGGCCTCCAGCACCGCCTCCACCGGGCGCATGCGCGCGCCGTCCCCGCCCTCGCGGTGGACGTCGATGTGCTGCATGTTGGACTCGCCCATGCCGTCCCGCATGGCCCGCGGGATCTGCACCTCGCGATACCGGGCGGCCGGGGTCGCGTCCAGCACCTGGTCCAGCCGGACCCGCTGGCCGGTGGACTCGACCCCGGGCAGCAGGGCGGAGAGCAGGTACTCGTCGTCGTGCTTCGTCACCAGGCGGCTCACCCGCAGGTCGGCGTCCGGGTCGAGCGCGCCGGACTCGACCGCCGCCCGCGCGTCCTGGCGGTAACGCCGGACCAGGCGGCGGGCCACGTCCGGGACGAGCTTCAGGACGCCGGTGGACTGCCGCTCCACCGCGTCGGCCACCACGGCGAGCGGCAGGTCGATCTCGTCGTCGACGTACATCTGCAGCAGGTCGTGCTCCGGCGTGAGATATGTCATCGTCCGGCCGGGCAGCGAGAACGGGGGGGCCGCCTCCTGCTCGGGCACGCCGACCTTCCTGACCCTGATCTGGTAGGTCACGTCCGCGCCGGACACCGCCTGCAGGCCGGTCTTGATCACCATCGGCTCGTCGCCCTGGATCAGGGTCATGGTGTGCGCATCGGTCCTGGAGCCGGACACCGCCCCGCTGACGCCCCCCTTTCCGTGATCGCCGTCGGTGTGCAGCACGCCGTCGGTGGACCCGTTCCCCCCGCCGGAGCGGGACACCGACGTGCCGGCCGAGACGCTGTTCAGGCCGAGGATGATGTCACCGGTGGTCGGGTGGATCATCACTTCGATCCGCGACCGCCCGACCTTCACCTCCACGCTGATCTCGTAGCCGGCCACGTTGAGCGGGTGCGGCGTCGACATCGAGCAGGGATTGGCGATCGTGGTGAGGTTGCTCGCGAACTGCGCCACCGCGTGGAACTCCGGCGAGCCGGGCCCGAACCGGTCGGGCAGCAGCCGGAGCAGCGCCTCGCGGACACCGCGCGTGTCCAGGCGCAGCAGCTGCGAGCGGTCCAGGAGTTCACGCGGCGTGTCATGCGGCTTGTCCGACAGGGGTTCGTCCATGGGCAGCAGGTCCGTCTGCACGTTCATCCGGGCCCGCACCGGCCGGCCGCTCAGTTCACCGGTCAGCAGCGCCGCGGACCGTCCGCCCCGCTGGTGCAAGGTGACGCTCATGGCGTACTCGCCCCGGAACCCGGCCATCGGCTTGGTGCTCTCCAGGAGCTTGACCGCGTTCAGCGTGCTGCCCCTGCTCCAGCCGGCCCCGAACCCCCGGCCGGCGCCGCCGCCCACCGAGAACCCCGTCCAGCGGAACAGGGCTCCGGTCGCCTTGGCGGTCAGGGTGAGCAGCAGGTCGAAGGTCAGGCTGCGCGACCGGTTCCGCGAGCGGACCGTGGTGTTGGACCCGATGGGCAACCCGACGTAAGGGTCACCGGCACCCCAGGCGCGGTACTTCCAGCGGCCGATGTGCTCGAACCGCACCTCCAGGGTGTAGTGCTGGATGCCGCGGCCGGTGTCGAGCCCCATCAGGTGCAGGAAGATCCCGTCCTGGCCGACCCGGGTCTGCAGCGCGTTCACCTGGAACTGGTCGTGGATCTCCCGTTCGTTGTGCTGCTGGGCCTCCCGGCGGCGCGGGTCCAGCGAGTAACGCGGCCGCCCCGCCCGGTCGAGGTCCGGCAGCAGGTTCCTGCGGCGCAGCTCCGTCTCCACCTGCTTGCGGCGCTGGATCACGTCCGCCCGGTTCAGATAGATCACAGAGGGCGCGGCGCCACCGGCTTGGAGGAAGTCGGGCGGCCGGATCTCCTTGTCTCCGGCGAACCGGGGTCCGGGCGGCCGGCCGGTGCGCATGTCGTCCGCGAACAGCCGCCGGCCGTCCTCGTCGCGGAGCGGAGTGCCCTCGTCGTCGCGGAGCACGCCGGCGTCGTCCACCTCCCAGCCGTACCGTGCGGCGTCGCGCAGCGGCGTCTGCAGGATGTGCGTGGTCGCCGCGCGCACCGGTTCCGGCGCCGGGCCGTGGTCGGGGTGGAAGGTGACGTCGTGGTCGAACACCACCTCGTGCGCGTTGGTGTTCCCCAGCCGGCGCACCAGTGCCAGGATCGCCGTTCCGCCGGAGCTGAGGCCGTCGGTCACCGACCAGCCGTACCGCACGCCGGCGACCAGCCGGCCGAGCATCCCGCCCGGACCGTGGCCCGTCGGATCGGCGTCGGTCACCCCGGCGCTCAGCTTGAGCCCGGCCGATCGGGACACCGAGAAGGCCGAGGTCGCGCCGGAGAACAGGACGCCGAGATCCTCCATCAGCTGCTTGGGGGCCAGCCGGGTCAGCAGCCGCGGCCGCGGCCGGGGGGTGCTGCGGATCTCCAGCTCGCCGACCCGCCGGCCGCCGTCATAGACGACCCGGCGCATGACGCCGGGGTCGCCCAGCTGCGGATCGCCCACCGCTTCGTGCAGCCGAGACGGCAGCTCGTCGACGATGATCGTGCGGATGTGCTCGCGCGCCCGATCGCCGACCTCGGCGTGCGGTCCGAGGCCGATCACCGTCCGCTGCGCCATGTCCTCCATGCCGGTCGCCGCCAGGCTCACGTACCGCGGGAACGGCGCGTCCCCGACCTCGCTCTCCGGCAGCCGGAAGGTCCGCTCCGGCGGCGGCTCGGTGTGCGCGTGCGACAGCCAGATCCGCACCGCGTCGTCGCGTCCTTCACCGATGCGGGTCACCGGCGACCACTCCAGCGCGGGCGGCGTCGCGTCCGGCGGCCGGGTCTCGTCCACCGCCGCGGCGATCCGGGCGCCGAGCGGAACCCGGCCGCCGCGCGATGACACCTTGTACACGATGCGGGCCCGGTACATCCGTGCGTCACCGCGGTTGTCGGCGACCTGGCCAGGCTGCACGTACTCCGCCGAGCTCGTGGTGGAGGAGCGCCCGAGACCGATGTCCGGTGCGACCCCGAGCACCACGTACTTCATCCACGCCTTGACCATCATCCACACCGGGCGGTCGTCCAGCAGCAACTCGGCGGCCCTGGCCAGATTCGACTCGGCGTTGAACCCGAAGGCGCGGTTGACGGTGGCCGCCACCCAGCCGCCGCCCTGGGTCAGCCGGCCCTGCATCATCTGCGACGACCGCCGCCCCGGGTCCGCCACCTCGACCGGCTCGCCGAGTTCGGCGTGGACGAGCACCTCCACCTGGGTGTGCCCGGCGCCGGCCCGCAGGATCACCCCGTCGCCGGCCAGCTGGTCGAGCCGGGCGCCGAGCTCCCACAGCAGTTCCTGGACGGTGTACCGCCGGGTGGACCCGCGCTCGGCGAACCGCCGGTTCACCTCTTCGGTCAGCTCGGCGGCGTGCGCGAGCCTGCTCACCGCGATGCCGGCGGCCAGCAGCTCCTGCTGCGGGCGGGCCAGTTCGGCCGCCTGCCGGTAACGGGCGAACGCCTGGCCGGCCGACTCCGCCGCCGCGGCGACGCCGGCGGCCAGGGCCGCGGCTGCCGCTAGATCGTCGGCGGCGGCGACCTGGTCCACCGCGGCGGCCACGGCCTGGTACGACGCGCCGACCTCGATGATCGCCCGCAGCGCCTGTCCATGCCTGATGGCGGCGCGGCGGTAGCGGGCCGCGACGGTGCGCTGGTAGGCCGCGTCGGCGGCGTACGTGCGGCTCCGGTCGTCGGCCCACCTGTCGTCCTGGCCCTTCGCGACGCGGGCGTTCTCCTCGGCGGCGCGGGCCGCGGCCAGTGCTTTGGCCATCTCGTCGCGGTTGGCCCGCATCAGCGCGCGCCGCGCGGCCGCCGCCCGGTCGGCCGACTCGACCATCCGCCGCACGTCGTCGGCCAGCGCGGCCACGGCGGGCGCCGGCGCCGCCTCCCGGGCGGGAGCCGCCGCGGCGGCGGTCGCCTGGTCCGGTGCCCGCGTGGCCGCGTCACCCGCCGGTTGAGCCGCCGGGGCGCCGGCCGGTGCCGGTCCCGGCTCGGCGGCGGGGGAGGGCGCCGCCGCGTGCACGCGGGTGGCGTCCCAGGGTGGGACGGGGCGCGGGTCACCGTGCTGCAACATCTCCAGGCCCAGCGCACCGATCTGCCGCTGGACGGCCTGGCGGTCACCGGGCGCGGCCGCGGCCCACCGGGCGACCAGCCGCCGGTATTCGGCGAGCCGCGCCTCGGTGCGCGCGTGGCGCTCGGCCCGACCCGTCGCGCCGGTCGGATCGGCCAGGAACATCCGGATCACGCCCTGGGCCGGCCGGCCGTCCGGCACCGGCCGCCCGGCTTCGGGGGCCGTGCCCTCCGGGGAGCCGTTCGTGTCCCCGGTATCAGGAGCGGCGCCGGCCGGGGTGGCGGAGGTACCGGCGAGATGTCCGGGCAGCCCGGCCACCCGGCGGTCGATCTCGCCCCGGATCCCGTCCAGGACTTCGGTGCGCACCTCGTACAGGCCGGCGGACGACCGCCCTGACGACTCGACCATCGTCACCTCGGCCAGCCGGGCGCCGGCGTCCTCCAGCCGGCCGGCCCGGATCTGCCGCCACCGGCCGCCCACCACCTGGCGTGCCATGTCGGAGGCGACCGCCACCGCTCCGGGGCGCGCCTCGGCGAAGCGGCCGAGCGCGTTCAGCGCACCCTCCATCGGTGACACCAGGTGCGCGGCGCGCGCGATCGCCTGGCCCAGCCGGGCGGCGGCCGTGGCGGCCAGCGCGTCGCCGTGCGCGCCGTCCGCCGCCCGCTCTCGCAGGTGCCGGTCGATCCGGCGCACCTCGTCCGCGGGGATGTGGTGGACCCGGCCGTCCGGGCCGGTGAACCGGACGGTGCCGTCCTGCAGCGGCAGCGCGTCGGAGGCCACCACCGGCAGCATCTCGCTGATCGCCGCGGTGGCCCGCCGACGCACCTCGGGGTCCGCCACGTCCATCCGTCCGGCGTCCGCCGCCGGGGCCTGCGCTGCCGGTCGCCCGGTGCCGGGCGGGCCCTCGGGGGTACCTGTCTGGACCGCCGAAGGGGCACTGGACGACGCCGTCCCCGGAGCGATCGCGGCGCCGGGGCCGGCGGCGACGCCGGTCGCCGGATCGGGAACCGCGCCCGGATCGGGCGCGGCGCCGGCCGGGACCGGGCCCGGCGCGGCGACCGGGCCGCCGGGGGACACGCCGGCGGAGGCGTTTCCGGCCGTACCGTCCGGCACGCTTCCGGCCGGAGCGGCCAGTGGGTCGCCTGGGGCGCCGGCCGGTGCCGGTCCCGCCGCAGGGGAACCGCCCGCCACGGTGCTCGCCACCTGGGCGGGGCCGGGCGTGCCGGCGGCCCCGGCCGGAACCGCCGGCGCGGATGCCGGTCCGCCGGCCGCCGGGGTCACCGGCGATGCCGCGCCCCCGGGCGCACTCCCGGACGGCGGCGTGGCGCCGGGCTGAGATCCGCTTGCCGGTTGGGGCACGGCGCCGGCGCTTCCGGAGGCACCCCCGCCCGGTGTCGCACCGGCGGCCTGGGCGGCGGCACCGGCCGGCGCGGCGACGGGAGCGGCGCCACCCGGTTGCCCGGCGGACGCCGGGCCGGGCTGGGCCGGGCCGGCGGCATGCGGCGCGGTGCCGGCCGGGCCGGTCGCGGCGCCCGCCGGAGTGGTCCCGGGAGCCGGTCCGCCGGCGTTGTCGGCCCGGCCGGCCTCGGGCACGGCCGGGACGGTGGCCGGTGCCGAGCCGCCGGGGGTGTGCTGTGGTCCGGCGCCGGAGTCGGCCCCGGCCAGGGCCGGGCCGCCGCCGGCCCCGGCCAGGGCCGGGCCGCCGCCGGCGCCACCGTGGCCGGAGCCGGCCGTGCCCGGCTGAGCGGCGGCGGCCGCGCTTCCTTGATCAGGCCCGGGCGTGCCCGCCTGGGCCGGACCGGCCGCGGCTCCCGGGCCGGAGCCGGCGCTACCGCCGTCCGGCCCTGGCGCGGCCGGAGCACCGGCCATCGGGCCGGCACCCGCCGGTGCCGCGTTCTGCGGGGCACCGCCACCGGCCGTGGCGGCGGACGCCGGGCCGGTCCCGGTCGCCGGGCTGGAGCCCTGCGCTCCCGGCGGGCCGGTACCGGCGGCCGGAGATGCCGGATCGCCGCCGGGCGCGGGCGCGGGGTCGGTACCCGGGGCGGGGCCGGCCGCGGGTCCGTTCGCGGCACCAGTACCACCGCCCGGGACCGCCGCCGGGGCACCGGGCGCCGGCTGAGGCGCGGGGGCGGGGGCGTTCTGGGTGGCGAACGCCGCGTTCTTGTCGGCGACGATCTGGTCGGCGTGCTGCAGCGCGCCCATCGGGTTGATGAACACCGCGTTCAGCACTTCGGGGCTCACCGGGCTGATGGTGCCGGCGCGGCCGGCGCCGCCGAGGAAGGCGCCGCCGATACCGTCCAGGCTCACCGCGTGCAGCGGGTTGAAGTCGCCGTAGACGGCGTTGCCCGCGTAGTTGGCCAGCGGGGAGATCGCCACGTTGACCGCGCCGGTGTTGATGGCCTTGCCGGGCCAGCGCTGCACGGCGGCCAGCGTGCCGTCGGCCGTGCCTCCCCAGTCGGCCACCCGGCGCAGGCCGGGGGCCGCGTTGACGAACCGGGAGACCGGCGCGGCCATCTTCACGCCGACGGCGCCGCCCACCGCGCCGCCCACGCCGGCGGCGGCGAACTCGCGCAGATCCCAGCCGGACCGGGTGCCTTCCGACCGTTCCTGCCACTGGGTGAGCCCGACGGTGAGCAGCTCCTCCAGTGACTCCTCGATGACCTCCTCGGTGAGGCGCCGGACCGCCGGGCGGGCCGCCAGTGCCGCCAGCCGGGTGCCGGCGGCGGAGGCGCCGAACCGGGTGGCCGCGAACCGGGCGGCCACCCCTCCGCGGGCCGCCTGTATGCCGAGTTGCCGGAGCACGGCGCCGATGAAGGAGCGCAATGACGCGCCCGCGGCGGCGGCCAGCGGGCTGGTGGCTCCAGCGGTGAGGCAGGCGCTGATGAGCGAGATGGCGATCGCGGTGACGGTCACCCAGAACGCCATGTTGATGGAGATCTTGGCGTGCCGGGTCTGCCGGGCGAACGCGTCCACCTGCAGGGCCAGGCCGTGGTTCCACTGGGCCAGCCCCAGCAGGCCGGACTCCTTGCTGCGGTACAGGGCCTTCCCCTGCTCGCGCATCAGCGTGGTGGCGTTCTCGTGCCACAGCGAGGGGTCGATGACCGCGTCGTAGGCAGCCGCCCCTTTGCCCGCCGCCGCGGCCATCCGGCGGCATTGGTCCATGTGTTCGCAGGCCAGCGCCCACAGGCCGGTCTCGGTGCCGGCCGGCCAGTTCTGCCCGGCGGCGAGCATGGAGATCAGCGTGTCGAGCCAGGCCGGCAGTGATTCCCCCCAGGCCGGGGTGATGTCACTGCCGGCCATCCCGCCCAGCGCGGGCAGGCCGGTCGCCCCGGTGGAGTTGGGATCGACGCCGCCGGCGCCGGCCGCCCTGCCGCTCACTTCTCCGTGTTCTCGGTTCTCACGCGTTCACCGGCCGGGCCGCGCCGCCGGACGCCAGTGCGGCGGTCATGCGCTCAGCCGCCTGGTCCGCTCCGCCTGGTCGAGGTCGGTCTGCCGGGTCTCGATGGCGGCCCGCCGGGTCCGGACGGTGTGATCGCGGCACTGCCGGGCCATGCTCCGCTGGACCTCGATGAGCTGGTTCACGCCGCCGCTCTTGGCGTAGGCCTCGCGGAAGGTGGCCCCGGCGGAGTCGTCGCCCCACGGGCACGAGCCGGCTCGCGCCGCCAGGCGGGAGTTCCCGCCCTGGATCTCGGCGTCCAGCTCGTCGTGGTAGGCGTCGGCGCGGCCGAGCGCGTTCAGCACCTCGGCCGGCTGCAGGAGGAGGAACTCAGGCACCAGGGATCGCCCCGCCTTCGCGCAACTGGGTCGCCATCTGCGTCATCACCCGGTCCAGGTCGCCGTCGAGGTGCGCTTCCATCTGCTCGCGTGGAATCAGCGGCTCGAAGATCTCGACGACCTGCCTCCGGGCCTGGTCGGCGGCCCGGTGGATGGTCTCGGTGACGCTGTCGGCCAGGTGGCGGGCGTCCGGGCGCCGGTAGACGCGCGGGTCGATGTCCAGCCGGATGAGGTCGCCGCGGGCGCCGACGGTCGCGGAGATGAGGCCGTCCGCCGACTTCTCGGTCACCTGGAGGTTCTTGGCCCGCTCGTGCAGTGCGGGCCCCTCGTCCTGAACGCGCTGGAACGTCGCCCGTAGTTCCTCGACGTACGCCTCCATGCCGGCCAGGCCGGCCGGGTCGTACGGCGATTCCATGCGGCCCTCCACCTGCTACCCCCGAAGGCACCTCGGCTGAACGAAACCGTAATCCCACGCTAACTTTGCGGAAACATGGCGACCAGCGATCAGTTTGGCACTTCAGAACGATGTTCGGCAAGAAGATGTTCACCCGCGTTCCACCGCGGTCCGCGATCGTTACGGGGGAGCGGTCACAGGTCCAGCGGGACCACGTCGGTCCGCACGTTCCGGACCTCGTGCCTGGGCACCCGGCGGCGGTGCACCCCGCGTCCGGCGCGGTCCAGCCCGAGCTCGCGCGCGACCAGGACCGACCCGCCGGTGTACTCCAGCAGCAGCTCCCCGGCACGCTCGCCGAGCACGGCGAACGGCGCGCCCCGCCACTCGGCGACGGTCGGGGTGAAGGACACCGCGGCGCACTCGGCGGCCGGCACCGGCCGGACGTGATGTCCCGGGCGCACCTGGGTGAAACCGGCGGCCGGCTCGGCGCTCCACAGCCGCAGCCACAGGCCGTCCGCCCGCTGGTCGGGGACCGCCGGGTGGTCGGCGCCTCGCCAGCGCGCCTGGTACAGCGCGGTGCCGGGCGGGCCCGGCAGCGCCCCGGACCTCTGGCCGAACCCCGCCGGCGGCGTCCCCGTGGCGACGGGAGTACCCGGAACGTCCGCACCGCCGGGAAGGCCGTCGCCGGTCACCGGGGCGGCGGCCCGGCGTACCAGCATCCAGCGGCCGGTGTCGCCGTCGTAGAAGGCCCGCCGCCGCTCGGTGCCGTCGTCCGCCAGCTCCCAGATCTCCGACCCGTGCGGCAGCCCGACCGCGGCCGGCTTGTACTCGCGGACCAGCCGGTCAGGATGCGGCGCGAGTCCCAGGCCGGTGAACGGGGGCTCCTCGACGACCCATCCGTCCACCGCGGCGCGGCCCGCCTCGTCGACCCCGCCATAGGGCGTCGGGTAGAGGTTCAGGCCGACGGCGTACCAGCGCAGGATGAACACCGACCCGTGGTCGCTGAGGAGCTCGGCGCAGTCCGGCCGCCCGGCGGTGTCGGCGAGCACGGCGGGGGTCGCGATGTGCGCCACGTCCAGGGCGTGGTGGCAGTAGCCGGACACCCGGGTCTCGCCGGCGCCGAGGAACGCCCGCAGATCGGCGCGGCGCAGCAGCTTCTGCAGGACCGGGACGCCGGAGTCCGGGGCCGCCGCCCGATCCTGCGCCAGCGTGGGCACCGCGAGCCGCGCCACCGCGCCGGGTGCCAGGAAGAAGTGCGCCGGCAGCCCGGCGTTGACGGCCAGCCCCCACCGCGGGTCCGGCCAGCAGGCGGCCATCTCGGCGAGCGACATGGGCCGGAAGTGCTCGGTCCCCCCGGTGGCCGCGCGCATGGCCGGCACCGAGGTGTAGGCGAGGATCCAGGTGCGCTCGTCGTCGGCGGCGACCGGCCAGCCCGCCGGCTCCCGGCCGGCCGCCGCGGCCGGGGTGACCGGGACCGCGAGGTCGGCGTGCGCGAGCAGCGCCAGGCACAGTGTGGTGTCACCGGCCGCGAACGCCGCCGACAGCCGCTCCTCGAACGGGCCCTCGGGTTCCCACGCACGCATGGCGGTCAATCTAACCCGGCCGGTGCCGCGACCCGGGCACCGGCCTCCGGATACCCGGCCGGTGCGCGCGGCCGGTGTGCACGGCCACCCGGGGTCGTGCGGGGCCGGTGCGCCCCGCGGCGCCGGAGCCGGCCCGCCCGGCCGCGAACGTACCAGGGCCGGATGACGTCCGGTACGGCGATGGCCCGCCTCCCGGGGGAGGCGGGCCATCGGGGAGCGGGGTCAGCCGCAGGCGGAGCTGGTGGTGGCGGAGCCGGCGCCGCCGCCGAACCGCACGCACCGGCCCTTGCCGTCCAGGATCACCGGCCCGGCGTAGTGCTTGAAGGCACCGGAGTCGGAGGCCGGCGCGGCACCCGACACCTCCAGGGTGGCCGAGACGCTGGTGGGCACGCCCACGTACTGCGTCTTCATGGTGACCACGCAGTAGGCGCCGGCGCCGTTGCCGAGCTGGTAGACGACGCCGCCGCTGAAGGCGCTGGACCGCTGCACGGTGAAGCCGCCCCGGCCACCGCTGTTGCAGACCTGCTGCGGGGTGTAGGGGTTGCCCGCCGAGGCGGTCGGCCGCGGGGTCACCGTCCGGGTGACGGTCGGGCGGGGGCTCGCGGTCCGGGTAGGCCGCGGTGACCAGGTGCGGGTCACCGTGGGCCGGGGGGTCGCCGTGCGGGTGACGGTCGGCTGCGGCGTGGCGGTGCGCGTGACGCCCGGCGTCGGCGTGGGGGCCGGCGTCACCGGCCCGGTGACGGTGGGAGTGGGTGAGGGGGTCACCGGGCCGGAGGGCGCCGGGGTCGCGGAGGGGGACGGCGCCGGCGTCCCGCTCCCGGTCGGCTGCGGCGTCTCGGTCGGAGCCGGGGTCGGGTCGATGGCCG
This sequence comes from Sphaerisporangium rufum, assembly GCF_016863395.1. Taxonomy (GTDB): domain Bacteria; phylum Actinomycetota; class Actinomycetes; order Streptosporangiales; family Streptosporangiaceae; genus Sphaerisporangium; species Sphaerisporangium rufum. Next base: position 30,152 of record NZ_BOOU01000047.1, read on the forward strand.
TGGGCGACGGAGTCGCGGTGACGGTGACCGTGGGCGCCGGGGTGGGGGAGGCCGGGGTGGGAGAGGCCGGCGCGCCGGGCGTGGCGGGCCGGGACGTGGTGGGGATCGCCGGCGGGGTGAACTGCTGTCCCGGCGGCAGGGTGGGCACGGTGACCGGCGGGCTCGGCGTGTCGAGTCGCATCGGGTAGACGCCGGTCTGCCGCGGGTCGGGCGAGGCCGCCCACGGGACGGTCACCTCGGGACGTTCCCCGGTGCCGGCCTGGCCGGTGTCGGTGCCGGTCCCCTGCGCGGCGTCGGCTCCGACCCCGGCCGGGGCGCCCTCGGCGGCCACCTTGATCTCGGGGTTCTTCGCGTAGTTGCCGGCACCCCACAGGCCCACCCCGGCCAGGCCGAAGACGACGCCGACTCCGGCGACCAGCCCGACCGGGAAGCGGGCGCCCGGTCGCTTGCCCGGGGCCGGGGCGCCGGCCGGTTCCGGCGTGGCGCCGCGGATGGCGGGCGGGAGCGAGGACGGCGGCTCGCCCGGCGGAAGCGCGGGGGCGTTCCACACCTTGGGCGCGGGGGCCGGCGGCTGTGCGGGCACCGTCCACACCGCGGCGGGCGCGGCGCTATCCGGACGCTGGGCCGGCATGACCGGCGGACGGGCCGGCCCGTCCGGTACGGGGGAGCCACCGGCCGGCGCGTTCAGCACCGGCCGGCCGTCGGGCGCGGCGGGTGCCCCGGGCGGCGGGGTCACGGCGGCCGGGGCGGCGGGCCGCAGCGGCGGTGCCGGCTGGACCGGCGCGACCGGCGGCAGCGGTACCGCCGGGCCGGAGTCGCCGAGCAGCCACAGCACGGCGCCCTGCGAGGTGGGGCGCACGCCCGGGATCCGGGCCAGGCAGGCGGCGACCACCTCGCGCAGCGGCTCGGGCAGCGCCCCGAGGTCGGGCCGTGCGCGGCCGACGGCCGCGGCGTCGTCGAACGGCTCGGTGCCGGTCGCGGCGAACAGGACGGTGCTCGCCCAGGCGAACAGGTCGGCGGCCGGGCCGGCGACCTCACCCCGCACCTGCTCGGGGGAGCGGTAGCCGGTCTCGCCCAGGCCGAAGTCGGCCACCAGCGGCCCGTCCGCGCCGAGGAAGACGTTGTCCGGGGTGAGACCGCGGTGCGAGATCCCCGCGTGGTGCACGGCGGTGAGCGCGGTGAGGATCCCGGCGGCGATGTCCTGGAGTTCGTCCCCGGCGGGCGGGCCGTCCGCCTCGACGGCCTCGCGCAGCGAGCGTCCCTCGACGTATTCGCGCACGATGTAGGCGCGGTCGCCGGACCAGCCGGCCTCGACGGTGGCGGCCACGTTGCGGCCGGTGACCCGGCGGCCGGCGGACAGGTCGGCCAGGACCCGCTCCCGCGCCTGGTCATCGGCGTCCGGCCAGGGCGGCAGCAGCTTGACGACGTACTTCGGCGCGGGCGCTCCGGGCGCCTCCTCCGGCGCCGGCTCGGCCGCCCCGTCGCTCGCTTCGTCGGCCTTATGTCCGATATATGTCGTTCCGCGAGGTCCTTGGGTCAAGCGGGCGATAAGTCGGTAATTAGCGATTTCCCGAGGGTCGTCGGGTAGCAATTCGTGCATGTCCCCTGAGAGCCTTCCCCTGTGCCCCGATGCTGTGAATCATGACATCACATGATCTTGTGGGACATAATGGGGTCTGGTCACTCCAGTAGCAGTTGTTACGGTTTTGTTGATCTTCTCGCCGGGAATGATCAACGGTTCAGTCGCCGCGGACCGGCACCCGCCCCGGCCGCCAGCCCCGCCGCCGGCCGGCCGGGATGATCAGTGCGGCCGCCGTGACCAGCGCGGCCACTGCCAGCGCGGCCACCGCGACGGCGGTGGAGACCTCGATCGCCGCCCGGTCCGGCGGCCGGGGACGGCTCACCGCGTCCGCGGGCAGCGCGGACGGGTCGCGCGGGGCGAGGGCCACCTCCTCCGACGGCAGGATCGCCGACACCGCCAGCAGCGGGTTCACCATCCCGGCCCCGGTGCCGCCGCCGGAGCCGCCGTCGGCGGTGATCTCGATGCGCCTGCGCACCTGCGCGGCGGACAGGCCCGGATGGCGGGCGCGCACCAGCGCGGCCACCCCGGCCACGAACGGCGCCGCGTAGCTCGTGCCGCTGAGGTCGCGATGGTAGGCGCCGCCGGGCCAAGTACTGGTCACCGCCTCGCCCGGCGCCAGCACCGACACCTGGGCGCCGGTGCTGGAGTAGTCGGCGCGGCCCCCGTCCGGGCCGGCGGCCCCGACCGACAGTACGCCGGGATAGGCCGCCGGATAATACGCCGGCGAGGAGGCGTCCTGCTGGCGGGTGTTCCCGGCCGCCGCGACGATCAGGACGTCCTGCGCCACGGCGGCCTCCACCGCCTGCCGCAGGTCGGGAACGTCGGCGGCCTGGATCGAGACGTTGATGACCCGCGCGCCGAGCCGGGTGGCCTCGGTGATGCCCCGGGCGAGCAGGCCCACCTCACCCTCCTGGGCGTCGTTGGTCTGCTTGATCGAGATGAGTTTCACGTCCGGGGCGACGCCGGAGAACGGCACGCCCTTCATCTTCGCGCCCGCGATGATCCCGGCCACCGCCGTCCCGTGCCCCACGCAGTCCAGCTCGCCGGTGCCGGTCAGGTCCACCCGCCGGACCCCGCGGAGCTGGGGATGGCCGGGGTCGACGCCGCTGTCGATCAGTGCCACCGTGACGCCCGCCCCCCGGGTCAGCGGCCACACCGAGGTGAACGCCAGCCGCCGCTGGGCCCACGACTCCACCAGCTGCACGGTGCCGCGCCCCGGATCGCACCGCGCCGGCGCCCGTGCCGCCGCCGTCGCCGCCGCTGCCGCCGCCGGTGCGCCGCCCGGTCCGAGCGCCAATGCCACCGCCAGCACCGCGCCGACCGTCCGTCGCCCCACCGGCACCTCCATCCCCACCCCGTGCCTGACCCGGCAGCCTAGCCAATTCTGTGGAATATCAGAGATTGGCCCGCTATGTGGCTGTATCTCACTGATCACGGTACGCGTCCGAAGAATTCCCCGGTGTAGTCGAAAGCGCGTCCAATCCCCGCTTCGAGTCATCTATCTCGGAGAACCACCACAACTCCCCATGAGATTGTCGGTTTGCCGCGACGGGCAGGAATTCCGCAGATGGTGGCCGGTGCTGTCCGGCCGACGGGGATTTCGGGGGAGCGTCATGCGTATCACCGGGGCGGTCGTGGCCTGCGCGCTGCTCGCCACGGCCTGCGGCGCCGGCGGGGAGCCCGGTGACGAGCCGGCCCCGCCCGGCCTGTCCCTGGCCCGGCGGGCACTGACCGGCATCGAGGATCCGTCGGTCGACTTCTCCGAGCCGGTCGGCGGCGCCTGGCGGCCGCCGTTCGAACCGGCGAACGAGCGCTGCGCCACGCTGTTCGACCTGGCCGAGGGCAAGCCGTGGCGCTCGCCCGCCGAAGTGGCCGAGATCGCCACCTACCACGGTTACCACCTCGGCGAGACCGCCGGCGTGGTCGTCACCGCCTACCCCGCCGGCGAGGCCCGCCGCGCGCTGCGCGAGGCCGCCGGGCTGATGCGCGGCTGCCCGGTCGCCGCGGTGAAGGCCGCGGTGAAGAAGGCGGGCGGCGGGGATCGGCTGGTCGCCTCGCCGCTCACCGTCAAGGCCGGGGACGGCGCCGAGGCCCGCCGGTTCCGCGGCCGGGTCGGCGGCTACCCCTATGAGATGCACCTGGTGGTGATGCGCTCGGGTGACATGCTGGTCTCCCTGGTGCACACCGGGCTGGCCCGGCTGGACGCGGGCCGCACCCAGAAGCTCGCCGCCGCGGTGGCCGCCCGGGTCCGCGCGGACGGCCAGTAAACGGACGGCCGGTAAACGGACGGCCGGTAAACGGACGGCCGGTGAGCGGACGGCCGGTGAGCGGACGGCCGGTGAGCGGACGGCCGGTAATCTGGGCTGCGTGACCGACACCACCCTGGACCCCGAGGACAGCAAGATCATCACGCTGGCGCGCGCCGCCCGCGCCCGCAACGGGACGGCCGAGGGTGCCGCGGTGCGCGACGAGACGGGGCGCACCTACACCGCCACCGAGGTCGCGCTGCCCTCGCTGGCGCTGTCGGCCGTGCAGGTCGCGGTGGCGATGGCCGCCTCCAGCGGCGCCGCCTCCCTGGAGGCCGCCGCTCTGGTGACCGAGCGCGACGAGCCGGCCGAAGGCGACCTCGCGGCGGCCCGAGACCTCGGCGCCGGCACCCTGTTCCTGGCCGGCCCGGACGGCGCGGTGAAGGGGCGGTACGCCTGATCGGGGACAATGGGTGGCGTGAGTTCCTCTGCCACTGAGTTCCGCGCCGGATTCGCCTGCTTCGTCGGACGGCCCAACGTCGGCAAGTCGACCCTGATGAACGCGCTGGTCGGATCGAAGGTGGCGATCACCTCCACCAAGCCGCAGACCACCCGCCGGGCGATCCGCGGCATCGTCAACCGGCCGGACGCCCAGCTCGTCGTGGTCGACACCCCCGGGCTGCACCGCCCGCGCACCCTGCTCGGCGAGCGCCTGGACAGTCTGGTGCTGTCCACGCTGACCGAGGTGGACGTCATCGGCTTCTGCCTGCCCGCCGACGAGGCCATCGGCAAGGGCGACCGGTTCATCGCCGAGAAGCTCGCCGCGGTGAAGAAGACCCCGGTGATCGCGATCGTCACCAAATGCGACCTGGCCGGCCGCGAGCGCGTCGCCGAGCAGTTGCTCGCCGTGTCGCGGCTGGGGGAGTTCGCGGAGATCATCCCGGTGTCCGCCGCGGCCGGCGAGCAGCTCGACGTGCTCGCCCGCGAGCTGATCGCCCGGCTCCCGGTCTCCCCGCCGCTGTACCCGGGGGGTGAGCTGACCGACGAGCCCGAGCAGGTGCTGGTCGGCGAGCTGATCCGCGAGGCCGCGCTGGAAGGGGTCCGCGACGAGCTGCCGCACTCCATCGCGGTGGTGGTCGAGGAGATGGCGCCCCGCGAGGGCCGTGACGACCTGCTCGACGTCTACGCCCAGATGTTCGTCGAGCGCCCCTCGCAGAAGGCCATCGTCATCGGCCCCAAGGGCGCCCGGCTGAAGGACGTCGGCAGCCGGGCCCGCGCGCAGATCGAGGCGCTGCTCGGCACGCACGTCTACCTCGACCTGCGGGTCAAGGTGGCCAAGGACTGGCAGCGCGACCCCAAGCAGCTGCGCCGCCTCGGCTTCTACGACTGATCATCGCCGGCGGCGGCCTCGCCCCAGGCCAGCCGGCGGCGCAGCTCCGGGGCGTCGGCGGCCAGCGCGGACACCAGCGTGCCCGGGCCGGCCAGCGGGAGCACCGCGCACCCGCCGGCCAGGTGGGTCGAGGCGGCGCGGTGGCCGGCCAGCAGCACGCTGCCCACGCATCGCGCGCCGCCGTACACCGCCGCGCTGTCCCCGACCGCCGGGTCGCCGGCGACCAGGTCCTGGCGCAGCAGCGGCGCCCCGGCGTAGGTGGCGTCGAAGCGCGCGTGGCAGGACCCGGGGCGCTCGCCGTGCCGGCCGAAGACGAGCTCCTCCCGCCACACCGCCCGCCCGCCCTCGGCGACCGCCAGCCGGGTCACCGTCCGGTGCGCGCACCCGGCGGCGAGCACGGCCGGCTCCGGCGCGTACCGCAGCGACCCGCCCTCGCCGACCCGGGCGTCCACCACCAGCAGCGACGGCTCGGCCGTGCGGCCGGGCAGCACCAGGGTGCCGCCCACCGACGCGATCGTGAGGCGGGTGCCCGGCGCCACCTCGATGTCCAGCTCCAGGCGGTCGCCGGCCAGCGGCCCGGCCGCGGTGGCGACCAGGTGCACGGTGTGCGGGCCGGTCTGCCGCAGGGTGAGCGGCGGATCCGAGCGCATCGTGCGCAGCACGGTCCGCCCGCCGGACAGCGCGGTGGCGAGCACCGCCCGCGCCCGCAGCGCGGACCGCCCGGCCGCCGGGCCGGGGCCCGCGACCGGGGATGTCCCGCCGGTCGCGACGCCCGTCCCCGCCGGCCCGTCCGCACCCGCCGCGCCGCCCGGGACGCCGGCGCCGGCCGGGAGGGTCGTGGTCACCGGGCCGCGGTCACCGGTCATCCGGCCGGGGGACCGGAGCCGGTCGTGGCGCCGCGACCCCGGCGGGGCGCGGGGCGACCTGCGGGTGCTGGTGGTCGCGGTCGTGCGCCCAGGCCTCCACCACGCCGCGCACCCAGGCCGCCACCGCGTACACCTCCGGCACCTGCCGGACGGAGGTGAAGATCACCGGCCGGCCCTCGCGCACCGCCGCGGCGTCCCGCGACATGACGGTCAGGTCGGCGCCCACGTGCTCGGCCAGGTCGGTCTTATTGATCACCAGCAGGTCGGCGCCGGTCACCCCCGGCCCGCCCTTGCGCGGCACCTTGTCACCGCCGGACACGTCCAGCACGAAGATCTGCCGGTCGGCCAGCCCGCGGCTGAAGGTCGCCGTCAGGTTGTCCCCGCCGCTCTCCACGATGACCAGGTCCAGCGGGCCGAGCCGCTCCTCCAGCTCCTCGACCGCGTCCAGGTTGGCCGCGATGTCGTCGCGGATCGCGGTGTGCGGGCAGCAGCCCGTCTGCACCGCGGCGATCCGGTCGGGGGCCAGGACGCCGGCCGCGCGCAGGAAGTCGGCGTCCTCGGTGGTGTAGATGTCGTTGGTGACGACGCCCAGGCGCAGCACCGGGCCGAGGGTGCGGCACAGCGCGGCGACCAGCGCCGTCTTGCCGCTCCCGACCGGGCCGCCGACGCCGAGGCGCAGGGCCCGGCCGGCGGGCGGGCTCGGGTCGTGGTGGTCGTCGTGGTCAGCTGACAAAGAGCCGTACCTCCGTGCGTAGGTGCTGTTCGGCCAGCAGGTCCAGTGCGGGGGCGGTGTGCGCGGGCAGTGCCGCCCACGCCGCCGGGGAGCCCGCGGCACGCGCCACGTCCTCCATGGCGGGCGCCAGGCCGGCGAGCAGCCGGTGCACGCCGACCGGGTCGAGCCCGAGCAGCCGGACGGCCGCGGTGGCCGGTCCGGTGATCGAGGCGTACGCGGCGGCCAGCGCCGCCTCGCCGCCGGAGCATCCCGCGGCGGCGGACACCGCGCCGAGGGCGATCGGGTGGTGGGCGCCGCGCGGCAGCGCCGCGGCGAGCCCGTCCAGCACCGGGGCCGGCCAGATGCGCCGGGCCCCGCGCAGCAGCAGCCGGCCCTGCGCGCGGGCGGCCTCGCGCTGGGCCGGGGAGGCGGTCCGCGCGTCCGCCTCGGCGTCCAGCTCCCGCCACGCCGCCGCGTCCGCGGCGGGGCCGGCGGCCAGCTCGCGGGCGGCGGCGGCCAGTGCGGCGGCGGCCAGCCCGGCGGTGGCCAGCCGCCCGCGCAGGAAGGCGGCCAGGTCGGCCAGGCCGGTGACCGCGCCGGTCCGCACGGCCTGCTCGGCGCCGCCGGAGTGCCCGTGGCCGCCGGCCGGCAGCCGCGAGTCGGCGAGCAGCAGCAGCGCGGCGTTCATCAGAACAGGAAGTAACGCTGGGCCATCGGCAGCTCCTCGGCCGGGGCGGGCTCGATCACCTCTCCGTCGACGCGCACCGCGAAGGTGTCCGGATCGACCTCGATGTCCGGCAGCGCGTCGTTGCCCGGCATCGACTCCTTCCCCCGGCCGCGCACGTCGGCGACCGCCGCCAGCCGCCGGTGCACCCGCAGCCGGCCGGCCAGCCCGTCCTCCAGCGCCGCCGCCGAGACGAAATGCAGCGAGGTGGCCGCGGCGGCGATCGGCGCGGCGCCGAACATCGGGCGCGGCAGCACCGGCTGCGGGGTGGGAATGGAGGCGTTGGCGTCGCCCATCTGCGCGTAGGCGATCATGCCGCCCTTGACGACGAGCTGCGGTTTCACCCCGAAGAACGCCGGCTCCCACAGCACCAGGTCGGCGAGCTTGCCCACTTCGACCGAGCCGACGTGCTCGTCCAGGCCGTGGGCCACCGCCGGGCAGATGGTGTACTTGGCGACGTACCGCCGGGCGCGCAGGTTGTCGGCCGGGCCGTCGCCCGGCAGCGCGCCGCGCCGCCGCTTCATCACGTGCGCCGTCTGCCAGGTACGGATGATCGTCTCGCCGACCCGGCCCATCGCCTGGGAGTCCGAGCCGATCATCGAGATGGCGCCGATGTCGTGCAGCACGTCCTCGGCGGCCATCGTGCTCGGCCGGATCCGCGACTCGGCGAAGGCCAGGTCCTCGGGCACCGACGGGTTGAGGTGGTGGCACACCATCAACATGTCGAGGTGCTCGTCGAGGGTGTTGACCGTGTGCGGCCGGGTCGGGTTCGTCGAGGACGGCAGCACGTTCGGCTGCCCGGCCACCCGGATGATGTCCGGCGCGTGCCCGCCGCCGGCGCCCTCAGTGTGGTAGGCGTGGATGGACCGCCCGCCGATCGCGCGCAGCGTCGACTCCACGAAGCCGGCCTCGTTCAGCGTGTCGGTGTGGATCGCCACCTGCACGCCGGTGGCGTCGGCGACCCGCAGGCAGGCGTCGATGGCGGCCGGCGTCGTCCCCCAGTCCTCGTGCAGCTTGAACCCCGACGCACCGGCCCGCAGCTGCTCCATCAGCCCCTCGGCGGAGACGGTGTTGCCCTTGCCGAGCAGCGCGACGTTCACCGGCAGGCCGTCCATCGCCTCCAGCATGCGGGGCAGGTACCAGGTGCCGGTCACGGTGGTCGCCTTGGTGCCCTCGGCCGGCCCGGTGCCGCCGCCGACCAGGGTGGTCACCCCGGCGGCCAGCGCCTCGTCCACGATCTGCGGGCAGATCAGGTGCACGTGCGAGTCGACCGCCCCGGCGGTGACGATGCGGCCGTTGCCGGCCAGGATCTCGGTGGACGGGCCGATCACCAGGCCGGGGTGGACGCCGTCCATGGTGTCGGGGTTGCCGGCCTTGCCGATGGCGGAGATCCGCCCGTCGCGCACCCCGATGTCGGCCTTCACCACGCCCCAGTGGTCCAGGATCACCGCGCCGGTGATCACCAGGTCGGGGGCGCCCTCGGCGCGGGTGGTCCGAGCCTGGCCCATGGACTCCCGGATCACCTTGCCGCCGCCGAACACCGCCTCGTCGCCGGCCCCGCGCGGGCCCATGCTCCGGTCCTCGGTCACCTCGATGAACAGGTCTGTGTCGGCCAGCCGGATCCGGTCGCCGGCCGTCGGGCCGTACAGGGCCGCGTAGCGGGCACGGTCGATCGACGGCTCAGCCATCGGACCCCTCCGGCGTCGCGGCGGCACCCGGGCCGTCCAGCGGCCCGGCGTGCTCGGGCCGCAGCCCCGGGACGATCCGGCGGCCGGCGATCGGCACCAGCGTCACGTCCCGCTCGATGCCCGGCTCGAACCGGACGGCGGTGCCGGCCGGCACGTCCAGCCGGCGACCCCACGCGGCCTCCCGGTCGAAGGCCAGCCCGGGGTTGGCGGCCGCGAAGTGGTAGTGCGAGCCGACCTGTACCGGCCGGTCGGCGGTGTTCACCACCCGCACGGTCAGCCGATCGCGGCCGGGATTGAGCGGGACGGCCCCCGCGCCGGGCGCGATCTCACCTGGTATGAGCACCGGCGGCCCGGCCGGCTCGTCCCGCTCGCCCGCCTCGCCCGGCCCGCCGGTCACGGGATCGGCCGATGGACGGTGACCAGCTTGGTGCCGTCCGGAAAGGTGGCCTCCACCTGCACCGAGTCCAGCATCTCGGGTATCCCCTCCATGACGTCGTCGCGGCCGAGCACCGCGCGCCCGGCGGCCATCAGGTCGGCGACCGTCCGGCCGTCGCGGGCGCCCTCCAGCAGGAAGGCGGCGATCACCGCCGTCGCCTCGGGGTGGTTGAGCCGCAGCCCGCGGGCCCGGCGGTCCCGGGCGAGCCCGGCCGCGACGTGGATGAGCAGGCGTTCCTGTTCGTGTGGCGTGAGCCGCATGGCCGGACCCTAGGCAACCGCCGTTTCCGCCAGGTGACGGTGCCATTTCCGCGGTGTGACCTCGATCGCCGGCCGCCCGCCGTCCCCGGCCGCCGCGCGGGCCGGACCGGTCCCGGCCAGGCCGGACCTGGCGGGCGAACCGAGCGTGTTGTCACGGTGAACCCTCCGTAATCCGCAATTAACCGAAGGGATGTTGCCGGGAAACGAACCGGGATCACCGTGACGGCAGGTACGTCGGCCCGGGGGCCTGCAAGAGGAGGACCAGTTGCGGAAATCGGCTTGGCGGATCGGCGCGGCGATCGCCCTGATCTCGGCCGGGATCACCGGCTGCGGCGCGAGCCCGGCGGGCACCGCCGGCGACGCGGCGAGCGTCGCGGGCGGCGCGGACACCATCAAGGTCGGACTGCTGCACTCGCTGAGCGGCACCATGGCGATCAGCGAGGTCACCGTCCGGGACGCCGAGATGCTGGCGGTGGAGGAGATCAACGCCGCGGGCGGCGTGCTGGGCAAGAAGCTGGTCCCGGTGGTCGAGGACGGCGCGTCGGACTGGCCGACCTTCGCCGAGAAGGCCACCAAGCTCATCGCCCGGGACCGGGTGGCCACCGTCTTCGGCGGCTGGACCTCGGCCAGCCGCAAGGCGATGCTCCCGGTCTTCGAGAAGCGCAAGGCGCTGCTGTGGTACCCGGTGCAGTACGAAGGGCTGGAGAGCTCGCCGAACATCTTCTACACCGGCGCCACGACCAACCAGCAGATCGTCCCGGCGCTGGACTACCTGAAGGAGCAGGGCAAGAAGAGCGTCTTCCTGGTCGGCAGCGACTACGTCTTCCCGCGCACCGCCAACAAGATCATCAAGGCGTACGCGGCGGCCAACGGCATGAAGGTGCTCGGCGAGGAGTACACCCCGCTCGGGCACACCGAGTACGGCACCCTGGTCAACAAGGTCGTCCAGGCCAGGCCGGACGCCGTCTTCAACACCCTCAACGGCGACAGCAACGTGGCCTTCTTCAAGCAGCTCAAGAGCGCCGGCGTCACCGCCAAGGACATGCCGGTGATGTCGGTGAGCGTCGCCGAGGAGGAGGTCAAGGGCATCGGCGTGGACAACATCGCCGGCCACCTGGTCGCCTGGAACTACTACCAGACCACCAAGAACGCGGCCAACGACAAGTTCGTCGCCGCCTTCAAGGCCCGCTACGGCGCCGATCGGGTGACCTCCGACCCGATGGAGGCCGGCTACAACGCGGTGTACCTGTGGGCCGAGGCGGTCAAGAAGGCCGGCAGCACCGACGTCGAGGCGGTCAAGAAGGCCGCCGGCGGCATCGCCCTGGACCGGCCGGAGGGCCAGGTCACCATCGACGGCGACAACCAGCACATGTTCAAGACCGCCCGCATCGGCGAGGTCGAGCCGGACGGCCAGATCAAGGAGGTGTGGAACTCCGGCAAGCCCATCAAGCCCGACCCCTACCTGCGCACCTATTCCTGGGCCGGCGGCCTGGTCTGACGGGCACCGCCATGAACGCGAGGAGGCACCCCATCGACACGCGGCCGACCGGCGCCGGTACGGGAGAGGACGGGCCATGGGAGCGGTGATCAACCAGCTGCCGATCGGGCTGTCCATCGCCGCGGTGCTGCTGCTGATCGCCCTCGGCCTGACCTTCACCTTCGGCCAGATGGGCGTCATCAACATGGCGCACGGCGAGTTCATCATGGCCGGCGCCTACACCGCCTACCTGCTGCAGGATTGGGCCGGACGCCAGGCGGTGCCGGTCGCGCTGCCGGTGGCGTTCGTGGTGGCCGGGCTGATGGGCCTGGTGCTGGAGCGCACGCTCATCCGGCGGTTCTACGGCCGCCCGCTGGACACCCTGCTGCTCACCTGGGGCGTCAGCCTGCTGCTCCAGCAGCTCGCCCGCGACCTGTTCGGCGCGCCGAACGTCCAGGTGCGGGCCCCGGAGTTCCTGGAGGGCGGGCTCGGCGTGCTGCCCTACAACCGGCTGTTCATCATGGCGCTCGCCGCCGGCGGCGTGCTGGCGATCTGGATCTACCTCAACCGCACCGCCCAGGGGCGGCGGATGCAGGCGGTCATGCAGAACCGGCAGCTCGCCGCGGTGATGGGCATCGACACCGGGCGGGTCGACATGCGGACCTTCTTCATCGGGTCCGGCCTGGCCGGCGTCGCCGGGGTGGCGCTCACCCTGGTCGGCCCGGTCGGCCCGGCCCTCGGCACCTACTACATCGTGGACGCCTTCCTGGTCGTGGTGGCCGGCGGGCTCGGCGCGCTGCGCGGCGCGGTCGCCGCCGCGCTGGCGCTCGGCCTGCTCAACTCCTACGCGGAGTTCTGGACCGACGCCAGCCTGGCCAAGGTGGTCGTCTTCGCCGCCGTCATCGCCTTCCTGCAGGTCCGCCCGCGCGGCCTGTTCGTGCTGCGGTCCAGGGCGCTGACATGACGGCCACCACCCCGCAGACCCCGGCGACCCCGGCGACGGCGCCCCGGTTCGCCGCGCCGCCGCCCGCCCCGCCATGGTGGGCCCGGCTCGGCGGGCCGGCCGCGTTCACCGCGGTCGCGCTGCTCGCGCTGGTCGCCGCGCCGCTGCTGCTGGAGCCGTTCCGGCTCAACCTGCTGGCCAAGTACCTGTGCTACGCCATCGTCGGCCTCGGCATCGGGCTGGCCTGGGGCCAGGGCGGCATGCTGGTCATCGGCCAGGGGGTGTTCTTCGGCCTCGGCGGCTACGCGATGGGCATGTACCTCAAGCTGCACGAGGCCGGCGGCGACCTGCCGGACTTCATGGTGTGGAGCGGGGTGGAACGGCTGCCCGCGCTGTGGGCGCCGTTCGCCAGCCCCGCCTTCTCGCTGGTCTTCGCGGTCGCCGGGCCGATGGCGCTGGCCGGGTTGCTCGGCACCCTGGTGTTCCGGCGCCGGGTCCGCGGCGCCTACTTCGCCATCCTCACCCAGGCGCTGGCCGCCGCCACGGTCATCCTGCTGGTCGGCCGGCAGGGGCTGACCGGCGGCACCAACGGGCTGACCAACTTCTTCGAGCTGTTCGGCCAGGACCTGGCCGCCGACGGCACCCAGCGCGGGCTGTACCTGGTGGTGGCCGTGGTGCTCGGCGTGCTGTACCTCGGCGCCCGGCAGCTGCTGCGCAGCAGGTTCGGCCGGCTGCTCATCGCGGTGCGCGACGGCGAGGACCGGGTGCGCTTCCTCGGCTACGACCCGGCCACCGTCAAGACCCTGACCTTCGCGGTCTCGGCCGGCATGGCCGGGCTGGCCGGCGCGCTGTTCGTCCCGGTCGTCGGCATCATCTCGCCCGCGCTGCTCGGCGTGGTGCCGTCCCTGGAGCTGGTCGTCGCGGTCGCGGTCGGCGGCCGGTTCTCGCTGGCCGGCGCGATCCTCGGCGCGGTCGTCATGGGCCAGGCGCGCACGACCTTCAGCGAGCAGTTCGCCGACGGCTGGCTCTACCTGCAAGGAGCGCTGTTCATCGTGGTCATGACGCTGGCGCCGCGCGGGCTGGCCGGGCTGGCCGGTACCGCCCGCGAGATGTGGTCGTCGAGGAGGGCACGGGCATGAACGGCGCGCTTTTGGAGGTACGCGACCTGTCGGTCGTCTTCGACGGCTACCGGGCGCTGGCCGGCGTGGACCTGACCGTCCAGCCGGGGGAGCTGCGCTTCCTCATCGGCCCGAACGGCGCCGGTAAGACCACGCTGGTGGACGCCATCACCGGGCTCACCCGGCCGGCCGGCGGCACCGTCCGCTTCGAGGGGCGCGACCTGGCCGGGCGGGCCGAGCACGAGATCGTCCGGCTCGGGGTGGGCCGGACGTTCCAGACCTCGGTGGTGTTCGAAGGGCTCACCGTGGTGGAGAACCTCGACCTGGCCGCGTCGTTCCGCCGCCCGCTGTGGGCGCTGGTCCGCCGGCGGCGCGGGGTGTCGGACCAGGTGGCCGGGGCGCTGGAGATCATCGGGCTGGCGGAGCTGGCCGACCGGCCGGCCGGCGTGCTGTCCCACGGCCAGCGGCAGTGGCTGGAGATCGGCATGCTCATCGTGCAGGCGCCCCGGCTGCTGCTGCTGGACGAGCCGGTCGCCGGCATGTCCGCGGCCGAGCGGGAGCGCACCGGCGAGCTGCTCACCCGGATCGCCGCCGACCACACGGTGATCGTCATCGAGCACGACATGGAGTTCCTGCGGCGGTACGCGTCCGCGGTCACCGTGCTGCACGAGGGCCGGGTGCTGGTCGAAGGACCGGTGGACCAGGTACGCGACGACCCGCGCGTGCAGGAGGTGTACCTCGGCCGGCCCCGGGAGGGTGCGGCCGGCGGGGCCACCGGCGGTCCGGTGGCGGCGGTGACGGCGGCGGCCGCGCCGCCCGGCGGTGGAGGGACGGAGTGATGCTGCGGGTCCGGGAGCTTTGCGCGGGATACGGCAGGGCGCGGGTGCTGTTCGGCGTGTCGCTGGAGGTGGCACCGGGCAGCCTGGTCTGCGTCATGGGACGCAACGGCGTCGGCAAGACGACGCTGCTCAACACGATCATGGGGGTGCTGCCCGCCACCGGGGGCGAGGTCGTCTTCGACGGCCAGGAGATCACCAGGCTGGCGCCGCACGAGCGGGTACGGCGCGGGCTGGGCTACGTCCCGCAGGGGCACGAGACGTTCCCCCAGCTCAGCGTGATGGGGAACCTGCTGGTCACCCTGGAGGCGTCCCCGCACCGCGACCCGGCTGCGGTCGAGGAGGCCCTGGAGGTCTTCCCGCGGCTGAAACCGCTGGTGAAGAAACGGGCGGGCTTCCTGTCCGGTGGCCAGCAGCAGCAGCTCGCCATCGCCCGGGCGCTGGTCACCCGGCCCCGGCTGCTGGTCCTGGACGAGCCGACCGAGGGCGTCCAGCCGTCCATCGTGCAGGAGATCGAGGAGGCGGTGGAACGGCTGCACGCCGGCGGGCTCGCGGTGCTGCTGGTCGAGCAGTACCTGGACCTGGCCGTCCGGCTCGCCGACCGGTTCGTGATCCTGGACGCCGGCCGGGTGGTGCACGCCGGGGAGGCCGCCGAGCTGGGCGGCGAGGAGGTGCACCGGCTGCTGGCGGTCTGACCGGGGCCGGCGTTCTCAGTCCTTGCGCGCGCGCTCGACCGCCTGCGGGCGCAGCGCGTAGTGCGCGTCGAACGCCGGCCGCTCGGAGCGGATCGGCGGCAGCCGGGTGAAGTTGTGCCGGGGCGGCGGGCAGGACGTCGCCCATTCCAGCGAGTTGCCGAAGCCCCACGGGTCGTCCACCGTCACCTTGGGCGCCCGGCGGGTGGTGACCCACACGTTGTACAGGAACGGCAACGTGGAGGCGCCGAGGACGAACGCGCCGATCGAGGAGACCGCGTTGAGGTCGGTGAAACCGTCGGCGGGCCGGTAGTCGGCGTACCGGCGCGGCATGCCCTCGGCGCCCAGCCAGTGCTGCACCAGGAAGGTGGTGTGGAAGCCGGCGAACAGCAGCCAGAAGTGCCACTTGCCCAGCCGGTCGTTCAGCATCCGCCCGGTGAGCTTCGG
>NZ_BOOU01000048.1 GCF_016863395.1 Sphaerisporangium rufum
TGGCCGTTCTGCTCGGCCGCCGCGGTCGTGCTCGGGTCGGTCGTCTCGGTCACGACCCACACCACCAATCCTGTGCGATGAACGGGGGGACATACCGAACGCGGGGCACGCGTCCAGATGGCCCGGGCCGGTGCCGTGCGCGGTGCGGAAGGCGCGACAGGACGGTCCGAAGGCGAGCGGGGGAATGCGGAGTCATCCGAAGGGGGAACGTCGGAGAGAGCCGCAGGAAAGACGTCGGGGGGTTCGTGGGTGGGCAGGGCGGAACGAGAATGTGAATCGTGCCGCTCGCCGGATGTTCCGCCGGCTCGCCAGGCCGCTGCAATTATGTGGTGCCGATCTTTCCGGTGTCAATTCCGAATTCCTGTCGCCCGACTAAGAAAGTCGATTGCCTGGTATTCTTCGGCATTGGTGCGATGAAAGAGATATTTCGGCAAAGCCTGCCGCTAAATGGCAATGCGCCCGCAAAAGGGGGCTTGGTAGCTCTTTTCCGGCGCGCCGTCTCGCCCGATGCCGGCGGCGTCCCCGGGTGGCGCCCGCCGCCGGGCGGCCGGCCGGTCGGCGCGTAGGCTCGAAGTCAGGGCCGGCCCGCGGACGAGGGCGGGGCCGCCCTCGCGGACTTCCGAGCCGCCCCGCGTGCCCGGCCGCCGTCTCCGGCCGGATGGCCGGTGGCCGATCCTCGGGAGGCATGAGGAGGCGACATGAAGGTCGACCAGAGCATCCTGATCCCGGCGGCGGGCGTGTCCCTCGCCGCCGACGTGTCCGTGCCCGAGAACGCGCGGGGGGTGGTGCTGTTCGCGCACGGCAGCGGCAGTGGCCGGCACAGCCCGCGCAACCGCTACGTGGCGGGCCGGCTGAACGACACCGGCCTGGCCACGGTGCTGGCGGACCTGCTGACCGCCGAGGAGGAGGAGATCGACGCCGTCACCGGCGCGCTGCGCTTCGACATCGGGTTGCTGGCGTCCCGGCTGGTGGCGCTGGTCGACTGGGCCGCCGGGCACCGGCCGGTGGCCGGGCTCGGCGCCGGCCTGTTCGGGGCGAGCACCGGGGCGGCCGCCGCGCTGGTCGCCGCGGCCGAACGGCCGGATCTCGTGCGGGCCGTCGTCTCCCGGGGTGGCCGGCCGGATCTGGCCGGTGATCACCTGCGCGGGGTGTACGCACCCACGCTGCTGGTCGTGGGCGAGCGCGACACGGTGGTGATCGAGTTGAACCACCGGGCGATGGAGATGCTCCCGGGGCCGACGGCCTTCGCCGTGGTCACCGGGGCCACCCACCTGTTCGAGGAGCCGGGGGCGCTGGAGCAGGTGGCGCACCTGGCCTGCGACTGGTTCGGCCGCCACCTCGGCCCGGAACCCCGCCCTGCCGCCTGAGCCAGGAACCCGTCCTCGTCCCGGAATACCACGCTACGTCGCACGATCGAGGCTTTACCGCTCGTTGTCCGCCTTGGGGTGTCGGTTCTCCGCGTACGCCCCGTAGCCTAGCGACTACCGTACATAACGGAGCGTAATCATGGCTGTGACATCGAGCACGCGCCACGCGGTCGCCGCGGCCTTCGGGCGGCGGCACGACGCGGGCCGCCGCCTGGCGGAGGACGCCGAGGGCATCGCGCGCGCGTGCCGGGACATGGCGGCCAGGTTCCGCCGGGGCGGCAAGCTGATCGTCTTCGGCAACGGCGGCGCGGGCACCGACGCCTCCCACATCGCCGTCGAGTTCATGCACCCCGTGGTGGTGGGCACCCGTGCCCTCCCGGCGCTGGCGCTGAGCAACGACGCCGCCACGCTCACCGGGGTGGCCGCCGGCGCCGGGTTCGAGGAGGTCTTCGCGCACCAGGTACGGCACTGGGCCGAGCCGGACGACATGGCGCTCGGCGTGTCGCCGGACGGGGAGTGCGCCAACGTGCTGCGCGGCCTGGCGCAGGCACGCGAGCTCGGCCTGTTCACGATGGCGCTGGCGGGCGGGGACGGCGGGGCGCTCGCCCGCGGCCCGGCGGCCGACCACGTGCTCGTCGCACGCTGCGGGGACCCGGCCGTCGTCAAGGAGATCCACGTCACCGCCTACCACGTGCTGTGGGAGCTGGTGCACGTCTTCTTCGCGCGCACCGCCCCGGCCGCGCCCGCCGAGCCCGGCCTGGCCGGGCGGGGGGTGGCCGGGTGAGCGGGCCCGAGGAGGAGCTGCCCGGGGATCGCGGTCCCGCGGGCTGCCTCACCTGCTCGGACCAGGCGCTGCCCGCCGTCGTGGTCGAACGGGCGGCCGGCGGGATGGCCATCGTGGAGATCGGCGGGGTATGCGAGCCGGTCAGCGTGGCCCTGGTGGACGCCGAACCCGGTGACACCGTCCTGGTGCACGCCAAGGAGGCCATCGCGGTGACCGCCCGGCGGAACGGCGGGCCGGAGGCCGGGCCCGCCTGCCGCGGGGAGGCGTGACGGGCATGACCGGAGACTCCTCGCTCGGCGGCCTGGACCGCCTGTACCCGTTCCTTGCGGCCGGGGCGGCCGTCGACGCCGCGGCCGGCGGGCACGACGCGGCGGTCCTTGCGGACGCCGCCTGGTCGGCCGGGACGAAGGCCGCCGAGATCGCCGAGCTGCGCGACCAGGTGGCCGCGCGGTACGCCGAACCGCTGGCCGCGTGCGCCGAGGCGGTGGCCGGCCGGCTGGCGGACGGGGGCCGGCTGTTCACCTTCGGCAACGGGGGCAGCAGCACCGACGCCCAGGACCTGGCCACCGCGTTCCTGCATCCCCGCTACGGGCGGCCGCTGCCCGCACTGGCGCTGACCACCGACGTCGCGGTGGTGACCGCGCTGTCGAACGACGTCGGGTTCGAGGTGGTGTTCGCCCGCCAGCTCGCCGCGCTCGGCCGGCCGGGCGACGTCGCGGTGGGTCTGTCGACCAGCGGCGGATCGGCCAACCTGGCCGCGGCCTTCGAGGAGGCCGGGCGGGGCGGCATGCTGACCGTCGGCCTGGCCGGGCACCAGGGCGGCCGGCTGGCCGAGCTGGCGGCCGCCGGGCTGCTGGACCACCTGTTCGTCGTGCCGTCGTCGTCGGTGCACCGCATCCAGGAGGCGCAGACGACGATCTACCACGTGCTCTGGGAGGCCGTGCAGCACGTCCTGGCGGTACGGGCGGGTCCGCCCGGCCGTCGCCTGGCCCAGGGGCCGTGAGACGGCCGGGCCGGGACGAAGGACGGGGAGCGGGAGACGTCGACCACGATCGGGGGGCGGTATGGCGGCGAAGGCGAAGAAGGCGGGCGGCGCCGTGCGGGAGCAGGAGCGGCACGAGGAGCCGGTCGTCCACCTGCTGTGGCTCAATGCCGGGCTGAGCTGCGACGGCGACTCGGTGTCGCTGACCGCCGCCACCCAGCCGAGCATCGAGGACATCGTGATGGGCGCGCTGCCCGGGCTGCCGAAGGTCGAGGTGCACTGGCCGCTGCTCGACTTCGCCGGCGGCCCGATGCAGGGGGCGGACGCGATGATCGACGCCTACTTCCTGGCGGCTGAGGGCGGGCTGGATCCGTTCGTGCTGGTCGTCGAGGGGTCGGTACCGAACGAGTCGATCAAGCAGGAGGGTTACTGGTCCGGGTTCGGCAACGACCCGGAGACCGGGCAGCCCCGGACGCTGGCGGAGTGGCTGGACCGGCTCGCGCCCCGGGCCGCCGCCGTGGTGGCGGCCGGCACCTGCGCCACCTACGGCGGCATCCACGCGATGGCCGGGAACCCGACCGGCGCGATGGGGGTGGCCGACTACCTGGGCTGGGACTGGCGGTCCAGGGCCGGGCTGCCGATCGTCAACGTGCCCGGCTGCCCGGTCCAGCCGGACAACATGTCCGAGACGCTGCTCTATCTGCTCTACCAGCTGGCCGGCCAGGCGCCGATGATCCCGCTGGACGAGGCGCTGCGGCCCACCTGGCTGTTCGGCGCGACGGTGCACGAGGGCTGCGACCGCGCCGGATACTACGAGCAGGGCCAGTTCGCGGCCGAGTACGGTTCGCCGACCTGCCTGGTCAAGATCGGCTGCTGGGGCCCGGTCGTGAAGTGCAACGTCCCCAAGCGCGGCTGGATGAACGGGATCGGCGGCTGCCCGAACGTGGGCGGCATCTGCATCGCCTGCACGATGCCCGGCTTCCCCGACAAGTTCATGCCCTTCATGGACGAGCCACCCGGAGCCCGGGTGTCGTCGGCGGCCAGCATGGTGTACGGCGGCGTCGTCCGGGCGCTGCGCGGCATCACGCTCGGCACGGTGGACAAGGAACCGAAGTGGCGGGCCAAGGGGCGCGCGCTGCTCACCGGACACAAGGCGCCCTGGAGCTGACCGACATGACGACCTCGAAGGAGCGGCCCCGCGAGCTGGTGGAGATGGCCTGGGACCCCATCACCCGGATCGTGGGCAGCCTCGGCA
Source organism: Sphaerisporangium rufum (assembly GCF_016863395.1). Taxonomy (GTDB): domain Bacteria; phylum Actinomycetota; class Actinomycetes; order Streptosporangiales; family Streptosporangiaceae; genus Sphaerisporangium; species Sphaerisporangium rufum. The sequence goes on from NZ_BOOU01000048.1 coordinate 4,389, forward strand.
TCTACGCCAAGATCGATTTCGCCGCCCGGGAGGTGGCGGAGTGCTACAGCACCTCGTCGATCTTCCGCGGCTACAGCATCTTCATGAAGGGCAAGGACCCGCGGGACGCGCACTTCATCACCAGCCGCATCTGCGGGATCTGCGGCGACAACCACGCCACCTGTTCGGTGTACGCGCAGAACATGGCCTACGGGGCGCGCCCGCCCGCGCTCGCCGAATGGATCATCAACCTCGGCGAGGCGGCCGAGTACATGTTCGACCACAACATCTACCAGGAGAACCTGGTCGGGGTGGACTTCTGCGAGAAGATGGTCGCCGCCACCAACCCCGGGGTGCTGGAGCTGGCCGAGCGCACCGAGTGCCCGCACGCGGCCGAGCACGGCTTCCGCACCATCGCCGACATCATGCGCTCGCTCAACCCGCTGGAGGGCGAGTTCTACCGCGAGGCGCTCATGATGAGCAGGCTCACCCGCGAGATGTTCTGCCTGATGGAGGGCCGGCACGTCCACCCGTCCACGCTCTACCCCGGTGGGGTGGGCACCGTGGCCACCGTGCAGCTGTTCACCGACTACCTCACCCGGCTGATGCGGTACGTGGAGTTCGTGAAGAAGGTCGTGCCGATGCACGACGACCTGTTCGACTTCTTCTACGACGCGCTGCCCGGCTACCAGCAGGTCGGACGGCGCCGGGTGCTGCTCGGCTGCTGGGGCAGCCTCAACGATCCCGAGCACTGCGACTTCACCTATCAGAACATGGACGACTGGGGCCGGCGGATGTTCGTCACCCCCGGAGTGGTGGTCGACGGGAACCTGGTGACCAACGGGCTGGTGGACATCAACCTCGGCATCCGCATCCTGCTCGGCAGCTCCTACTACGACGACTGGGCGGGCCAGGAGCCGTTCGTCACCCACGACCCGCTGGGCAACCCGGTCGACATGCGGCACCCGTGGAACCAGCACACCATTCCCCGGCCGCAGAAGCGCGACTTCAAGGACAAGTACAGCTGGGTGATGTCCCCCCGGTGGTTCGACGGCAAGGATCTGCTGCCGCTGGACACCGGCGGCGGGCCGATCGCCCGGCTCTGGTCGACCGCGCTGTCCGGCAAGGTGGACATTGGTTACGTGAAGGCCACCGGGCACAGCGTGCAGATCAACCTGCCGCGCACCGCGACCCGGCCGGAGACGACGTTCGAGTGGAAGATCCCCACCTACCAGGGCGAACCGCTGTCCAACGCGCTGGAACGCGACCGGGCGCGCTCCTACTTCCAGGCGTACGCCGCCGCGTGCGCGCTCTACTTCACCGAGCGGGCGCTGGACGAGGTCCGCCGGGGACGCACCCAGACCTGGGAGCCGTTCGAGGTACCGGAGGAGGCGGTGAGCTGCGGGTTCACCGAGGCGGTGCGCGGCGTGCTGTCCCACCACATGGTGATCAGGAACGGGCGGATCGCCAACTACCACCCCTACCCGCCCACCCCGTGGAACGCCAGCGTCCGCGACGTGTACGGCGTCCCGGGTCCGTACGAGGACGCGGTGCAGAACACCCCGATCTTCGAGGAGAACCCGCCGGACGCGTTCAAGGGCATCGACATCATGCGCGCGGTGCGCAGCTTCGACCCGTGCCTGCCGTGCGGGGTGCACATGTACCTGGGCGGCGGCAAGGAACTGCGCAAACTGCACACGCCGCACGCGTTCGGCGCGGGCTGACCGGCGGGCCGGGGGTGGGAAGCGCGATGCGGGACGACCGGCCGGACGAGGCGGCGCACGACGTGCGGGCCGCCGGGCACCGGGTGGAGGCGCTGATCGAGGAGCTCGGCGCGCTCGCCGACCCGGTGGCCAGGGCGCGGGCCGAGGAACTGGTGCGCCTGCTGGTCGGCCTGTACGGCGCCGCGCTGGACCGCGTCATGCGCGCGGTGGTCGAGTGCGAGGCGGCCGAGGTGCTGCGCCGGCTGACCGCGGACGAGACGGTCGCGGGCCTGCTGGTGGTGCACGACCTGCACCCGCTGGGCACCGCCGACCGGGTCCGGGCCGCGCTGCGGGACGCCGGCGAGCGGCTGAACCTGGCCGCGGGCGACCTCGAACTGCTGGAGGCGACCGAGGACGCCGTGCGGGTCCGGCTGGCCGGCGGCCACGGGTGCGCGGCCCGCGCGCTGACCGACGCGGTGCGGGAGGCGGTGCGGGCGGCGGCCCCGGAGGCGGCGGCCGTCGAGGTCGAGGCGGGTACCGCGCCGCCGCTGCTGCAGATCGGGCTCCGGGCGCCGGCCCGTACGCCGGGGGAGGCGGTCCGATGAACGCGGGCACCGGTGACCGCCCGGACCCCCGGGCGGCGCGGCCGGATGGCGTCCGGGCGGAGGGTGGCCGGCCGGATGGCGGCCGGGTGGACGGCGGTCGGCCGGATGGCGCCCGGCCGGATGGCGCCCGGCCGGATGGCGCCCGGGTGGACGGCGGCCCGGCGGAGCGCGGCCGGGCGGGCTCGGGTGCCGGACTGCGCCGGTTCGTGCGGCCGCCGCGGGCGGCGGGCGGCGGGACGGGCACGGACTGCGGGCTGTGCGCCGCCCCCTGCGGCGAGCGGCACGGCCACGTGGTCGACCTGACCGGCCGGGCGCTGCTGTGTGCCTGCCAGGGCTGTCACCTGCTGCTGGACCGGGCGGCGGCAGCGGCCGGCCGCTACCGGGCGGTGCCCGAGCGCCACCTCGCCCTGCCGGAGTTCCGGGTGGACCCGGCGGACTGGGAGGAGATGCAGATCCCGGTGCGCACCGCGTTCTTCTTCCACAACTCCACGCTCGGCAGGTACGTGGCCTTCTATCCCAGTCCGGGCGGCGCCACCGAGTGCCTGCTCCCGCTGCGCTCCTTCGACCGGATCCTGGCCGCCAACGCGGGCGCGGTCCCGGGCGACGTGCTGCCGGACGTGGAGGCGTTCCTCGTCGACCGCGGCCCGGGCGGCCCGCGGTGCCATCTGGTGCCGATCGACGCCTGTTACCGCCTGGCCGGCCTGGTCCGGCTGCACTGGAAGGGGTTCGACGGTGGCCCGGACGTTTGGAAGGCCATCGATGGCTTCTTCACGGACCTGGGGGACGGCGGTACCGGCGGCCCGGCCCGGCCCGGTGGCCGACCGGCCGGGGAGCCGGCCGCACAAGCCGCCCCGGCCGCAGTCGCGCCCGCCCCGGCCGCGGCCGCCCGAACCGGTCCGGCCGTGACGGCCACCTGCCGCGCAGGGGGCGGCGGTGGCTGACATCGACTTCGCGTGCACGGGCGTGCGGGCCGACCCGCACGCGGTCTTCCCGACGCTGACGTTCCGGTTGCGGGTGACCGCGCCGGACGGCGGCGCCGTGCACGCCATCGCGCTGCGCTGCCAGATCCGGGTGGAGCCGCGCCGCCGGCGCTACACGGCGGCGGAGAGCGAGCTGCTCGCCGACCTGTTCGGCGAGCCGTCGCGGTGGGGGGAGACGGCGCGCCCGCTGCAGTTCGCCAACGTCTCGGTGATGGTGCCCCGGTTCACCGGCGAGACCGAGATCGACCTGCCGGTGACCTGCGGATACGACCTGGAGGTGGCCGCGGGGAAGTACTTCGCCTCGCTGGACGGCGGCGAGGTGCCGCTGCTGCTGCTGTTCAGCGGCACGGTCTTCGCCCGCTCCCCGGCGGGGTTCACCGTCGGGCAGATCCCGTGGGACCGGGAGGTCCGGCACGGCCTGCCGGTCGCGGTGTGGACCGAGATGATCGACCGCTACTTCCCCGGCACCGGCTGGCTGCGGCTGGACCGCGGCACGCTGCGCGCGCTGCAGCGCTACAAGGCGGGCCGGGCCCTGGCCACCTGGGACGAGACCGTGGAGGCGCTGCTGAAGGAGGCGCGGTCATGACGGCGTCGGCGGGGGCGATGCGGGCGGCGCGCCGGGTGGCCGACGCGGTGCTCTACGAGGGCTACCTGCTGTACCCCTACCGCGCCTCGGCCGCCAAGAACCGGGTGCGCTGGCAGTTCGGCGTGCTGGTGCCGCCGGGTTACCGGCGGACGGCCGAGCCGCCGGCCGCGGTGACCGAATGCCTGCTCGAAGGGGCGGCCCACGCGCTGCTGCGGGTGCGGCCGCGCTTCCTGCACGTGCGCGAGCGCCGGGTGGAGCGGCACACGGCCGGCGGGTTCGTTCCGGTCCCGGAGCTGCGCGACGGCGACCGAGTGCACCTGGCCTTCGACGACGCCGTGCCGCGCGAGGCCGAGGTGGTGCTGCCGGTGCCGAACCTGCTGCGCGGCCCGCGCACCGTCCGGTTGCGGATCCCCGGCGGCCGCCGCGAGGAGTACCTGCGCGGGGGACGCATCGTCACCGGGCACCGTCCGCTGCGGGTGACGCTCCGGGTGGCCGCCGAACGGCCGGCCGGTCCCTACGGTGTGCTGAAGCTGCGGGTGCGGCTGGAGAACGCCACCGTCTTCGCGTCGCCGGACGCGCCGCGACCGGAGGCGCTGCGCCATTCGCTGGTGGCCGCGCACCTGCTCCTCGGGATCACCGCGGGGAACTTCCTGTCGCTGACCGACCCGCCGGAGTGGGCGCGCCGCGAGGCGGCCGGCTGCCGCAACGAGCACACCTGGCCGGTGCTGGTCGGCGCGCCCGGGGCGCGCGCGGTGGTGCTGTCGTCCCCGATCATCCTGCCCGACCACCCCGCGGTCGCCCCGGAGAGCCCGGGCGACTTCTTCGACGCCACCGAGATCGACGAGCTGCTGCACCTGCGCACGCTCACCCTCACCGAGGCGGAGAAGCGCGAGGCCCGGGCCACCGACCCGCGGGCCGCCGAGATCGTCGACCGGGCCGAGGGCCTGCCGCCGGAGATGCTGGAGCGCCTGCACGGCGCGATCCGCCGGCTCGGCGCCGCCGCCACCGGGCCGGCGCCGGCACCTGGGACCGTGCCGGCACCTGGGACCGTGCCGGCACCTGGGACCGTGCCGGCACCTGGGACCGTGCCGGCACCTGGGGCGGTGCCGGTGTCCGGGAGCGTGCCGGTGTCCGGGGCGGGGGCGGTGACCGGGGCGGTGTCCGGCAACCCGTCCGCGCCGGAGCGGGAGGCCGCGTCCGCGGCGGTGACGGTCGCCGGGGTGTCCATCGCCCAGGGCAGCCGGGTGCGGCTCGTCCCGAGCCGCCGCGCCGACGCCCATGACATGTTCCTGACCGGCCGCGCCGCCCGGGTCGAGGCGGTGCTGGCGGACGTGGACGGTGCCCGCCACCTCGCCGTCACGCTGGAGGACGACCCGGGCGCGGACCTGCTCCGGGCCCAGGGCCGGTTCCTGTACTTCGCCCCCGACGAGGTGGAGCCGCTGTCCGGTCCGGGGCGCGTGCCGGGCGGCGACGCGGCGAACGGCCCGGGGAGCCGTCCGGGACACGGCCCGACGAACCACCCGGTAAATGATCCGGGGAGCCGGCCGGGAAGCGGCCCGACGAACCGCCCGGGGAATGATCCGGGAAGCCGTCCGGGAAACGGCGTGGCCGGCGGCACCGGGGGGCCGGCATGAGGATCCTGGTCGCGGGAGTCGGGAACGTCTTCCTCGGTGACGACGGGTTCGGCGTCGCGGTGGCCCGGCACCTGGCCGGCCGGCCGGCGCCGGACGGCGTGGTGGTCACCGACTTCGGCATCCGCGGGGTGCACCTGGCCTACGAGCTGACCGGCGGCCGCTACGACCACACCATCCTGGTGGACGCGGTGTCGCGCGACGGCCCGCCCGGCACGCTGTACGTGCTGCGACCGGCGGCCGGGGAGATCCCCGGGACGTTCGTGGACGCGCACGACATGACCCCGGACGCCGTGTTGGCGCTGGCCGGGACGCTGGACGGCGAGGTCGGGCCGGTGCTGCTGGTCGGCTGCGAGCCCGCCGACGTCTCGCCCGGCATGGAACTGAGCCCGCCGGTGGCGGCCGCGGTCGCGCCGGCCGCCGGCCTGGTGCTGGACCTCGTCGCCGAGCTGGCCACGGCCGGCGACGGCCCGGTGGCGGCCGCCGGCGGCGCGGCCCGCGACATATCCCGGCACAAGTCCCGGGGGAAGGAGGGACGGGCATGGTCAAACGCCTGATCAAGATCGCCGCGCTGGTCGCGGTCGGGGTTGTCGTCTACCAGTCGATCCCCGACCTGAAGCGCTATCTGAAGATCCGCCGGATGTGACCACCCGGTCCGGCGAGGTCACCGGCACGGGCGGCCGGCGGACGGCCGGAGCATGCAGGACAGACCACACAAGACAGACCACAACACAGAGGACAGAGGACAGAAGGAGGTGCGGCCGTGCACGAGTTCGGGATCGCCGAGTCGATCCTCGCCGCGGTCGAGGGACGGGCGGACGGCCGGCGGATACGCCGGGCGCGCGTGCAGGTGGGCGCGCTGCTGCGCGCCGCCGAGCCCTCGATCAACGACGCGTTCGCCCTGGTCGCCGCGGGGACGGTGGCCGAGGGCGCGCGCCTTGACCTGGTGACGCTGCCCGCGCGGATCAGCTGCCGGGCCTGCGCGCACACGACCACCTCGGTCGATCCCTACGCCGTCTGCCCGGCGTGCGGTTCGGCCGACGTGGACAGCGAGGGCGGCGACGACCTCGTCCTGGAATCCATCCAACTGGCGGAGGCGAGCCATGTGCCTGGGGATTCCCGGGGAGATCGTGGAAATCCTGGCCGACCGTCCTGACCTGGCGAAGGTCGACGTCGGCGGGGTGCGGCGCGCGGTCAACATCGGCCTGCTGGACGAAGGGGAGGCCGGTCCGGGTGACTGGGTGCTCATCCACGTGGGCTTCGCGCTGTCGAAGATCGACGAGGCGGAGGCCCGGGCGGCGCTCGACTTCCTGACCAGCATCGGCCAGGCGTACGACGACGAGATCGCGGCACTGCGCGACTCCATGATCGAGCAGGGGTGAGGTCCGGTGCGTTTCGTCGACGAATACCGTGACGCCGGCACGGCGCGGGCGCTCGGCGCCCGGATCGCCGCGCTGTGCGAGCCGGGCCGCACGTACAAGTTCATGGAGGTGTGCGGCGGCCACACCCATACGATCTACAAGCACGGGCTGGAGGACCACTTGCCGGCCGGCGTCGAGCTGGTGCACGGGCCCGGCTGCCCGGTGTGCGTCATCCCGATGGGCCGGATCGACGACGCGATCCACATCGCCGAGCGGCCGGACGTCATCATGACCTCGTTCGGCGACATGATGCGGGTGCCCGGCGGCCGCGGCTCGTTCCTCGACGCGATGGCCCGCGGCGCCGACATCCGCATGGTCTACTCGCCGCTGGACGCCCTGAAGATCGCCCGGGAGAACCCGGACCGGCGGGTGGTCTTCATGGCCATCGGCTTCGAGACCACCGCGCCGTCCACCGCGATGACCCTGCTACGGGCCCGCGCCGAGGGCCTGGCGAACTTCTCGGTCTTCTGCAACCACGTGACGATCATCCCGGCGGTGAAGGCCATCCTCGACTCGCCGGACCTGCGGCTCTCCGGGTTCATCGGCCCCGGCCACGTCTCGGCGGTGATCGGCTGCCGCCCGTACGCCTTCATCGCCCGCGACTACGGCCGGCCGCTGGTGGTCGCCGGCTTCGAGCCGCTGGACGTGCTGCACGCCGTGCTGGCGAACCTGGAGCAGCTCGCCGCCGGCCGGGCCGAGGTGGAGAACCGGTACGCCCGCGTGGTGCCGTGGGACGGCAACCCCCGGGCGCTGGCGGTCATCGACGAGGTGATGGAGCCGCGCGCGCACTTCGAGTGGCGCGGCCTCGGCTTCATCCCGTACTCGGCACTGCGGCTGCGGGACCGGTGGGCCGCCTACGACGCCGAGCAGATCTTCGGGGTGCCGGGGGTCCGGGTGGCCGACCCCAAGGCCTGCCAGTGCGGCGAGGTGCTCAAAGGCGTGCTCAAGCCGTGGGAGTGCAAGGTGTTCGGCACCGCGTGCACTCCGGAGACCCCGATCGGGACCTGCATGGTGTCCTCGGAGGGGGCCTGCGCGGCCTACTACAACTTCGGCCGGTTCTCCCGGGACCGGGTGCGGGAGGCGACGGCCCGATGAGCGCGGGGACGGGAGAGCGGGCGCCGGACCGGCCGCTGAGCCGGGAGGAGCAGGTGCTGGAGCGCGTCGAGCGGGCCCGGCGCCGGCGGGCCCGGGTCCGCGACGAGCTGGTCACCCTGGCACACGGCGCCGGCGGCCGGGCCACCAGGTCGCTGGTGGAGGCGGTGTTCCTGGAGGAGTTCCGCAACCCGCTGCTGGAGCCGCTGGCCGACGGCGCGGTGGACGGCGACGGGCTGGCCTTCACCACCGACGCGTTCGTGGTGACGCCGCTGTTCTTCCCGGGCGGCGACATCGGGGACCTGGCGGTGAACGGCACCGTCAACGACCTGGCCATGTGCGGGGCGCGCCCGCTGCACCTGTCGGCCGCCTTCGTGCTGGAGGAGGGTTTCCCGGTCGCCGACCTGCGGCGGGTCGCCGCGTCGATGGCGCGGGCGGCGCGCGCGGCCGGCGTGGAGATCGTCACCGGGGACACCAAGGTGGTGCAGCGCGGCAAGGCCGACGGCTGCTACATCACCACCGCCGGCGTGGGGCGGATCGACCGTCCCGGCCGGCTGAGCGCGGCCGCCGCCGAGCCTGGGGACGCGGTCATCGTGTCCGGGCCGATCGGCGAGCACGGCGTCACCATCATGCTCGCCCGCGGCGGGCTGGACGTCGAGGCCGACCTGGTCTCCGACACCGCGCCGCTGACCGGTCCGGCCACCCGGCTGCTGGACGCCTGCGACGGGGTGCGCTGCCTTCGCGACGCCACCCGGGGCGGGGTGGCCACCGTGCTGAACGAGATCGCCGAGTCGGCCGGGGTCGCGGTCGTGCTGGACGAGGAGGCCGTGCCGGTGCGCCCGGCGGTCCGCGGGGCGTGCGAGCTGCTCGGCATCGACCCGCTCTACGTCGCCTGCGAGGGACGCATGGTCGCCGTGGTGGCCGGGTGGCAGGCCGGCGCCGCGCTCGACGCGCTGCGCGCCGGTCCGCTGGGCGAGGACGCGGCCATCGTCGGCCGGATCGGCGCGGACCCGCCGGGGACCGTGCTGCTGCGGACCGCCTTCGGCGGCACCCGGATCGTCGACGTGCTGGTCGGCGACCCGCTGCCGCGTATCTGCTGAGTCTCTACAGAATCTCTACCGAGGATCGGGTTGCCGGGCCCATCGGGGCCCGGCGGGAAGGGGACGACATGTCGGAGCAGCCGTCCGGCGGCCGGCCGGACCTCGCCGGACTGCGCGCCCGGGTGCGGCGGCAGGTCATCATGGCCGGCGACCGTGCCTTCGAGAGCCCGCCGCGCGGGGGCGAGCGCCCGCCGCGGGTGGTCAGCGACGCCGAGCGTGAGGGCGTGCCGCCGACCGACACCGGGGCCCGGCCGCCGCTCGGCGTCGGCCCGAGCAGCAGCGCGCGCGCCGAGCGGACCGCCCGGCGCGGCGAGCCGGGGCGGCGCCGGCACGGGCGGCACGGTCCGGCCGGCCGGCCGCACGGCACCGCCGAGCCCGGCCACGGCACCGGGGTGGGCGGCGGGACGGTCCAAGGCGAGGGACCCTACCTGCCACCCGGCGACCAGGCGGGCTGAGCACGGTCGCCGGCCTCCCGGTAGACCGCCAGTGTCAGCGCGACGGTGCGGGCCCAGGTGTAGTTCTCGCGGACGGATTCCGCGGCCCGCCGGCCGCGTTCCTCGGCCGCCGCCCGGTCACCGAGGCACTCGTCGATCGCGGCGGCGAGGGTGGCCGGATCGTCCCGGGCGCAGCGGACCGCACCGGTCGCGACCACTTCGGGGGAGTAGCCGGGCCCTACCACGACCGGCCGGCCGAGCGCCATCGCCTCGATCGCGACCAGCCCGAACGGCTCGTAGGTCGAGGGGAAAACGCACACGTCGGCCGCCAGGAAGAGGCCGAACAACTCGTCCGGATCCAGGAAACGGTAATCGGCCCGCACCTGATCTGCGACGCCGAGCCCGGCGATCAGTTCGGCGACGCGGGCGTTGTCGTCGGTGCGCGGCGCTCCGGTTCCGGCCAGCACCGCCACGACCGGGCCGGCCGTCCGCAACAACGGTACGGCGCGGACCAGCGTGTCCACGCCCTTGTGCGCCGACAGCCGGCCGGCGAAGACCACCAGCGCACCGGTGCCGCCGGGAAGGTGCCGGCTCCGCACGGCCGTCCGCATCTCGTGCCGCGCGGCCGGCGGCAGCTCGGCCAGCGCCGCCAGCTCGGCCACCTCGCAGCCGTGCGGGACGACGTGGAGCCGCCCGGCCGGCCAGCCCCGGGCCACCAGCTGATCGCGCATGGTCACGCTGGGCGCCACGATCGCGGTCGCCCGCCGGGCCATGGCGTCCTCGACCGCGGCCAGCAGCCGGGACACCGCGCCGCGCGGCCGCCCGGGGACCGCGCTCATCTCGGTGCTGTGCACGTGGAACACCACCGGCCGCCGGCCGAGCAGCCGGCACAGCAGTCCGGCCGGGCAGGCCATCCAGTCGTGCACGGCGACCACGCCGCCGGCCGGTCCGCGGCCGGCGGCCAGATGCGCGCCGCGGCGACCACGTTGAACGCCAGCAGGCCGGCCAGCCGGAGCAGCTGCCCGACCGGGCGCGGCACCCGGGCGGCCCGCACCCCCGGGGTGCGGATGCGGCGCACGGTCACGTCCCCGATCGTGTCGACCGACCCGCGCCGGCCGGTGGCGGCGAGCACCAGAACCGGCGTGCCGGCGGCGCGCATCGCCGCGATCATCCGTTCGGCGTAGCGGCCCAGACCGCCGACGACGTCGGGTGGAAGCTCGGTGCACACCATGAAGACCCGGCCGGGCCGGGCCGCCTGGTGCCGGGTGCCCGGGTCCGGACCGGGCGATGGCCGGATCATTCCCTCGGCCCGTGCCGCCACGACGGCGGTGCGCGACGATGATCCGGCTCTGCCGGCCCGCGTGGTGGCCTGGGAAGGGGACGGGGCCGTTCCCGAGGTGAGCCGGTCGGCGGCGGGCGGGCCGCCGCGCCCGGAGCCGCCGGCGGAGCGGCGTGCCGCTCGACCCGGCCATCGGACCTGTCTGGTCACGGTCGGTGGCCTCCTCGGCCGGTGGGCGGTCGCCGCCGGTTGCGCCGGCCCGCCCTTTCGGCGACGGTGCGGATGGTATCGGTGATCATGTCGACCGGCATCGAAGATGCGAATCTGTATTTTCCGCACGCGTGACCCGCGCCGGTGACCGGGCCCGGGCGGTCGGCCCCGGCCGGCGGCGAGATCGCCGCGCGGCCCGCCCGGCCCGGTGGCCGGACTCGGCGCGCGCGGGCTGGCAGAGTTGGCGCATGGCGGACGAGGTGCGGATCGGGGTCTTCCTGCCGGTCGCCGGGTTCCCCGGCCACGGGCACGGCGAGCTGCTGCGGGCGGCGGCGGACACCGCGGTGGCCGCCGAGCGGGCCGGGTTCGACGACGTGTGGATCGCCGAGCACCACTTCATGAGCTACGGCCTGTGCCCCTCGGCGGTGACCATGGCCGGGCACCTGCTGGGCCGCACCGAGCGGATCACGGTCGGCACCGCGGTGAGCGTGCTGTCCACCGCGCACCCGGTCGCGCTCGCCGAGCAGGCCGTGCTGCTGGACCACCTGTCCGGCGGGCGGTTCCGGCTCGGCGTCGGCCGGGGCGGGCCGTGGGTGGACCTGGAGGTCTTCGGCACCGGGCTGGACCGCTTCGAGAACGGCTTCGAGGATGGCCTGGACCTGCTGCTCGCCGCGCTGGGCGGGGGGCGGGTGGCCGCGCGCGGCGAGACGTTCCGCTTCCGGGAGGTGGAGATCGTGCCCCGGCCCGGCCGCGTGCCGCGCCCCGCGGTGGCGGCCACCTCGGCCGGCACCGTGCGGATCGCCGCGGCCCGCGGGCTGCCGCTGCTGCTCGGGATGCACATCGGCGACCGGGAGCGGGCCGCCATGCTGGACGACTACGCTGGCGCCGCCGCCGGGCACGGTCACGATCCGGCCGGCGTGCCGCACGTCGCGGCGGGGTTGGCCTACGTCGCGGACACCACCGGCGAGGCGGTCGCGGCCATGCGCGAGTCGCTGCCCCGGTGGCTGGCGCCGGGGCTGGCCGGGTACCGTCCGGTGGACGGTCGCCGGTACGTCCCCCGGGACGCCCGCGAGTACGCCGACCTGCTGTGCCGCCTGCATCCGGTCGGCTCGGCCGAGCACTGCGCCGACACCGTGGTCGCGACCGTCGAGCGCACCGGCCTGCGCCATTTCATCTTCCTGGTGGAGGGGGCCGGCGACCCCGGCCGCACGCTGCGAAATGTCGCCCGGCTCGGCGCCGAGGTGCTGCCCCGCGTCCGTGCGGCCTGCGGCGGCGCGGAGTCAGCCGGCCAGCCGGGCGCCTGAGGACCAGCGTTCCTGCTCGGCGCACCGGGCGGCGAGCTCGTCCAGGGACAGGCCGAGCGCGCCGGCGAGTGCGGAGACGGTGAAGAAGGCGGGCGTGGCGATGCGCCCGGTCTCGATCTTGCGCAGGGTCTCGGCGGAGATGCCCGCGGCGGTGGCCACCTCGGCCATGCTCCGCGTGCCGCGGGCCTGGCGGAGTGCCGCGCCGAGCAGCTCGCCGCGGCGGCGTTCCGGTCCGGTCAAGGGGATGCGCACCATGGGATCCATAGTAGCGTTATAACAATACCGGTATTTGTATTGGAGGTCCGACGCCATGGTGGAGATCAAGACCGAAGGCGAGCTGCAGGCGATGCGCGAGGCCGGCCGGGTCGTGGCCCGCGCGCTGGCCGCGGCCCGCGAGCACGCGGCGCCGGGTGTCCGGCTGACCGAGCTGGACGAGGTGGCCCGCGAGGTGATCTTCGGCGCCGGGGCCACCGCGCCCTTCCTGAACTACCGGCCCTCGTTCGCCCCCACGCCCTTCCCGGCCGTCATCTGCGCGTCGGTGAACGACGTGGTGGTGCACGGCATCCCGGACGGGTACCGGCTGCGGCCCGGCGACCTGGTCGGCATCGACTGCGGCGCGACCCTGGACGGCTGGACCGGGGACGCGGCGATCAGCTTCAGCATCGGCCCGGCCCGGCCCGGGGACGCCGCGCTGATCGAGGCGGCCGAGGAGGCGCTGCGCGCCGGCATCGCCGCGGCCGTCCCCGGCGGGCGGATCGGCGACATCGGCCACGCGGTGAGCGGAGTCGGCGCCGCGGCCGGGTACGGGATCATGGCGGACTTCGGCGGCCACGGGATCGGCCGGCGGATGCACGAGGACCCGCACATCCCCAACCGGGGTGCGCCCGGCCGCGGGATGCGGCTGCGGCCCGGCATGACCCTGGCCATCGAGCCGATGTTCCTGGCCGGCGGCGACGACGCCTACGACGTCGACCCGGACGGCTGGTCGCTGCGCACCGCCGACGGCGGCCGCGCCGCGCACGTCGAGCACACCATCGCGGTGACCGCGGACGGCCCCCGGGTGCTCACCCTGCCCTGAGCGCCGCCGCCCCGGCTGGATTCCGTCCTCGGCGAGGGCCCACCCGGGGGCGCTCACCCGGTTTTGCCGCCCGCATACTGGCACGAACGCCGATCAGCCGGGACAGCACCTCCTACACTGGTCGGCCATGGACGGGCACGCGGCCGGGGGGCGCCGCATCCTGGTCGTGGACGACGATCCGGCGATCCTGCGCGCGCTGCGGCGCGGGCTGGGCGCCGAGGGCTTCGCGGTCGAGACGGCCGGATCCGGGCCGGCGGCGCTGCAGGCGGCCGCGCTCGATCCGCCGGACGCCATCGTGCTCGACGTGGCGATGCCCGGCGTCTCGGGCATCGAGGTGTGCGCGGCGCTGCGCGACGGCGGCGCCGAGGTGCCGGTGCTCATGCTGTCGGCGATGGACGAGGTGGCCGACCGGGTCGCCGGCCTGTCCGCCGGTGCCGACGACTACCTGGTCAAACCGTTCGACCTGCGCGAGCTGGCGCTGCGGCTGCGCGCGCTGCTGCGCCGGGCGTCGCGCCCGGCCGGCGCGGACCCGGGGGAGGAGCCCGTGCTGCGGGTGGGGCCGCTCGCCGTGGACCCGGCCGCCCGGCGGGTGACCGCGGGCGGCCGGGAGGTGCCGCTGACCCGGCGCGAGTTCGACCTGCTGGAGGTCCTGGCGCTCAACGCCGGCATCGTGCTGACCCGCGAGGTGCTGCTGGAGCGGGTCTGGGGCTACGACTTCGAGGTCACCGGCAACGCGGTGGACACCTTTGTCGGCTACGTGCGGCGCAAGCTGGACGCGGCCGGGGTGCCGCGCATGCTGCACACCGTGCGCGGCGTCGGATTCGTGCTGCGGGATCCGGGCGCGTGAGGCTGTCCTCCCGGTTCGCCGTCTACTTCGCCGGGGCGTTCCCGGCACTGGTGCTGGCGGCCGGCCTGCTCATGCTGACCCTCGTCTCCGCCGACCTGCGCGCCGAGCGCGACGACCATCTGGCGACCCGGCTGCGCGCGCTGGCGCCCACCGCCGCCGCGTACGCCTGGCGGTCCACCCGGCTGCCGCAGGTGCCGCCCGAGTACCTGCAGCGGTGGCTGGCCGCCGCCGCCGCGCAGGCCGCGGACGCGGGCGGGGTCTACCTGGACATCCCCGGTGCCGCACCGCTGGTCGTCGGGGACGTGCCGCCCGCGCGGCCGCCCGCCCGCGCCGCCGGGCCGGCCGGCTTCACCGCGGGCGGGCGGGAGTGGCGGTACGCCGCCACCGGGCTCGGCCTGCACGGGGACACCGCGACGCTGTGGGTCTTCGAACCCGGGGAGCACCTGGACGCGCGGCTGCGAACCCTGGGCCGCCGGGTGGCGCTCGCCACGCTGGTCGCGGTGGCGGTGGGCGCGGCGGCCGGGGCGGCCCTCGGCCGGTTCGCGACCCGGCCGCTGGCGGCGCTTCGCCGGCAGGCACGCGCCATCGGCACGCCGCCGGAATCGGGCGCCCGGCTGGGTACCGCGTCCGGGGTCACCGAACTGGACGAGCTGGCGCTGCTGCTCAACCACCTGCTCGACCGCCGGGACGCCGCCGTCGCGCGCACCGGCGAGGCCCTGGAGACCGCCCGCGCCTTCGCCGCGACGGCGGCGCACGAGCTGCGCACCCCGCTGACCAGCATGCGCACGAACATCACCCTGCTGGAGCACCCCGGACTGCCGCCCGGCGAGCGGGCCGAGGTCATGCGCGATCTGGTCGCCGAGCAGGCCCGGGTGGAGCGGCTGGTCACCATGCTGCGCCGGCTGGCCGCCGGCGAGCTGCTGGACCCGGCCGGGTTCGCCGCCACCGATGTGGCGGAGATCGCCGCGTCGGCGGCCGCCGACGCCCGGCGCCGCCATCCCGGCGCCCGGATCGCCGTCACCGGCGCGAGCACGGCGGTGGTGCGCGGCTGGGCGGAGGGCCTCCGGCTGATCGTGGACAACCTGCTGGACAACGCGGCGGTGCACGGCGCCGGCCCGGCCGGCCACGCTGAGATCACTGTGACGGTCACCGTGACGGGCACGGCGGCGGGCACGGCGACGGGCGGGACGGGCGGGACGGTGATGCTGGAGGTCGCTGACCGGGGCCGGGGGATCCTGCCGGCCGACCGGGAGGCGGTGTTCGCGCGCTTCCACCGGCATGCCGGCAGCCCCGGCTCCGGCCTCGGGCTCACCCTGGTCCGCCAGCAGGCCCGGCTGCACGGCGGCGACGCCGCCGTGGCGGGCGGCCCGGCCGGTGCCGGCACCCGCGTCCAGGTGCGGATCCCGCTGACCGGCCCGTCCGCGCCGCCGGCCGCCCCCGGCGGCTGGCTCGGCTGACGGCACCCGCGCCGCGCCCCGGAGCCGGCAGGACGGACCGGCCTGCGGGATCCGGTCACACCGGAGGTCCGGCCGCGGGGCGGAGCCCGGGCGGCGGGATCCGGTCACACCGGGGGGCCGGCCGCGGGGCGGAGCCCGGGCGGCAGGCCCGAACCGGGAAGAAGGCCGGGCGGTGTGCCGGTGCGGGCCAGGTCGGGCGGCGTTCCGGACGGGGAGGAGGCCGGGCCGCGGTCCCGGGCGGGCTTTGCCAGGAATCCGCCAAGAACGACTGCCAGCATGCGTGCCGGTCGGGTCCGGTGCAGCCGGATGCCCGGCCTGTTCCGTTCGCCCGACCTCTGGAGTTGTCATGCCCGCACGTCGCAGGCTCACCGCGGCCGGCGCCGCCGGGGCGGCCGTCCTGGCGGTGGCCGCCTGGGCGGTGCCCGCGCAGGCCCGTCCGCTCGGCCCCACCCCGGCCGCCAGCCCGTCCAGCACCGCCACGACCGCCCCGGCGGGGCGGTTCGACCCCGCCGGGTACACCGTCCTGCGCCCCGCCGCCAAGCCGGTCAAGCTGACCGTCTCGCCCCGGGACCTCAAGGTCACCTACACCTTCGGGGGCACCACCCGCACGCTGGCGGACTACCTGCAGCGCTCCGGCGCCAACGGCTTCCTGGTGCTGGACCAGCAGAAGATCGTCTTCGAGAAGTACCAGGGAGCGAGCGCGAGCACCCGCTTCCAGTCCTGGTCGATGGGCAAGTCGTTCACCTCCGCGGCGGTCGGCATCGCGCTGGCCGAGCGGCGGATCCGGTCCATCGACGACAAGGTCACCAAGTACCTGCCGTGGCTGGCCGGCTCCGGCTACGACGGGGTGTCGATCCGCGACCTGCTGCGGATGTCCTCCGGCGTCGCCTGGAACGAGGGCAAGGACGTGCCGAAGGCGCAGCTCGCCGCGCACGCCGGCCGCTCGCTGCGCACGATGGCCGCCCGTACCCGGCGTGCCGTCCAGCCGGGCACCGAGTTCGAGTACACCAGCATGAACTCGTTCGTGCTGGCGGCCCTCATCACCCAGGTCACCGGCAAGCCGTACCACGACTATGTCGAGGAGAAGCTGTGGAAGCCGGCCGGGATGGCCGGCACCGCCCGCGTCGGCAACGACGGCACCGACGACCTCGGCTACTGCTGCTACTACGCGACCGACCGGGACTACGCCAGGTTCGGGCTGCTCTACCTGAACAAGGGCAAGGCGCTCGACCGGCAGGTGGTGCCCAAGTCGTGGGTGGCGGCCTCCACCCGGCCGTCCGCCTCCTTCAACAAGGGCTACGGCCTGCACTGGTGGCTGGGCGGCGACGGCGGCACGGACTTCATGGCCGCCGGCTTCGGCGGCCAGTACACCTACGTGTCCCCCGAGCACGGCGTGGTCGTCGTGAAGTCCTCCATCAAGGCGGACAAGGGCGAGAAGGGCGAGGCGCTGGCCGTCTTCCGCGCCGTCGCGGCCGAGGTCGCCCGCACCCGCTGACCCAGCGTGCCGCGGCCACCTGACCGGACCGCGGCGCCACCGACGACGCATCAGAGGAGAGGTCTCATATGATCAGCGGTTTCACCCGTCCGGCGTTCCGGCGGCTCAAGGCCGCCGCCGTGGCGATGCTCGGCCTGCCCGCCGTGCTGCTCGCCGCCCCGCAGCCGGTCGCCGCGGCGGCGGCGACGCCGGACTGTGCCTGGGGCGTCTTCGCGTCCGCCGACACGCTGAACGTCTACTATCCCGACACCGCCGCCGCCTACTGGGTGCAGCCCTACACCGTGGCGGACGACCTGACCATCAAGCTGTCCGGGACCTATCCCGACAGCCGGTACATGTCCTTCAACGTGTACAAGGAGGGCGGCGGGTCGTTCTCCGTCAACGGCGTCGGGTCCTCGCTGCCGGACCACCTGGTGCTGCCGGACGCCGGCTCGACCAACCCGTGGCGGGAGCCCGCCGAGCCCGGCGGCCGCTACACCGTCACGGTGCGGCCGGACGTGGCGCCGGGCCAGGCCAACGTCCTGCCGCTGGCGCCCGCCGGCACCCCGGCGGGCAGCAAGGGGTACATCGTCATGCGGGTCTACCTGCCGGCCGGCGGCGACTTCTCCGCCGTCGAGCTGCCGTCGATCGTCTACGAGCGCGGCGGCGTCGCCCAGCCGGTGCCGCCGTGCGAGGGGGCGGACACGGCGGCCGCCGACCGGATGGTGACCGAGCTGGGCCTCGACCAGGTGGCGGCCCGGGAGCCGTCGACCGGGCGGTTCGCCCGCCCGTCGCTGGACGAGGTCGGGGTCTTCCCCAACGATGACGCCGCCTACCTGATGGCCGCGGTGCAGCCGCCGGCCGGCGACCGGGTCGTGGTGGTCCGCGGCAAGGCGCCGAGCCACACCCCCGGGTCGCACCCCAAGCCCTGGCCGGCCGAGGGTACGCAGGCGCGGTACTTCTCGCTGTGCAGCAACCTGCCGCTGCCGAGCCGCCCGGTCGTGGTCAACGAGCTGCCCGGCGGCGGCAAGGACTACGGCTGCCGCAGCGACGACGAGACGGCGCTGGACGCCACCGGCCGCTACACCTACGTGATCGGCCGGGAGGCGCAGCGACCGGCCATCGGCCGGATCGCGGGGGCCACGTTCGTGCCCTTCTCGCTGGAGAACCCGGCCATGCCGCACCGGGTGCTGCTGCGGAACATGGTGGTGGACGCCGGCTTCGCCGAGGCGGTCCAGCGGGTGCCCGAGGACGGGAACCCGGACTCGGCCGCCGCGGTGATGGGGGACTACTACCCGACGGCCAAGGTGTGCTCGCTCTCCAGCCTGGCGGCGGCCGGGCCGGACGGGTGCACGGCGGGCTGACCGGCCCGGCCGCCCGCCGATCAGGGGCGCGGGCGGCCTGACCGGTGACCGGCCGGTGACCCGACCGGCGGCATGGGCCGCCGGTCGGGTCACCGCGCCGGGAGGCACCCGCCGCGCCGGGGCGGACCCGCGGATCAGACGTCCAGCCGCTCCTCGATGCCGCGCAGGCCGTGCCGGGCGAGTGCGAGGTTGGCGCGGCCGCGGTCCAGGGCCAGGTAGAGGAAGAGGCCCTTGCCGCCCCGCCCGGTCAGCGGGCGGATGATGTGGTACTGCGTGCCGAGCGTGATGAGGATGTCCTCGATCCCGTCCTTGAGCTGCAGGGCCTCCATGGTGCGTAACTTCGCCTTGATCACCTCGGTGTTGCCGGCCGCGGCGACCTGGAGGTCGAGATCCTTGGAACCGCCGAGCGCGCCGAGGGCCATCCCGCTGGTGTAGTCGACCACCACGGCGCCGACCGCGCCGTCGATGGCCATCATGTCCTTGAGCGACACGTCGATGCCGGCCATGTGTTCCTCCGTGGGGGCGGGCGGGCCGGTCCGTTCGGGCCGGCCCGCGTTCGGTGACGGCGGCGGGTGCCGCCGTCCGTTTCGGGGTGAGGACGGCCGCGGCGAGGTGCCGCCGGCCGTCCTCACAGGCGTTCCAGCGCGTCGCGCAGCCGGATGAGGACGCCGATGTCGGTGAGGTCGGCCGGGTCACCGGCCGGGGCGGGCCGCGGCCCGGTGCGGGTGCGGACGGGCAGCGGCGGCGCGTCGGGCCCCTTCTTCGCCCGGGTCGCCGCCGGGCCGCCGCGGTCGGTGCCCGGTGGCGGGTCCGGCGCCGCTTCCGGCTCGGACAGCAGGCCGGCCGCGCCGAGCTGCCGGACCGCCAGCAGCACCGCGTACACCGGCCGGCCGAGCCGCCGGGCCAGGTCGGCCGGGGTGGCCGCGCCGTCCGCGTGCCGCAGCAGCTCCCACTGGACCGCGGTCAGGACCACCCGCTGCGCGGGGACCCGCGGGACCGGGGCGACCGGCCGGGTGTCCAGCTCGGGGGAGGGGCACACCTGGTCCAGCCGGTCCCGCCGGCGGCGGCACTCGCGGAACAGTCCGGCGACGTCGAAGTACCACTGGTCGCCGATCCAGTGCCGGTCGTCCGGCCGGAAGCGGGTGCGGGCGCCGGCCGCGGCGAGCACGAAGAACGCGGCGTCCAGCGTGGCGCCCAGCACGCAGAACTGCAGCTCCCCCCGGGTCAGCAGGCCCTGGCGCACCAGGCGCTCCCCGCCGTCGGCCAGCTCGCCGGCCGACTGGCGCACGCCGCGGACCGTGGCGGGCCGCAGCCGCCCGGAGGCGACGAGCATCTCCTCGACGCCCGGGGTGCCCGGGCTCTCGACATGGCTCACCCGCCCCCGGGTCAGGTAGACGGTGCCCGCGCGGCCGACCCGCAGGGCGCCGGTCGCCCGGTCGGCGGCGAGGCCGGAGAGCACGGCCTCCAGGGACTGTGATGCGGTCATGGGTCACGTCGTGATCAGCCGGCCGGACAGCTCGCGCAGGCGGTGGCGCGCCAGCGCGAGGTTGGCCCGGTCGCGGTCGAGCCGCACGTAGAGCAGGACCGGGCCGGTGAGGGGGGTGTCCAGCGGGCGCACCAGGTGCAGTCCCTGGTCGGCGGTGACGATGGCGTCCTCCACCCGCACGGTGCCGTGCGGCGAGGCCGGCCCGAGGGCGTCCAGGGTGGCATGGAAGGCGCGGCACAGCCCTTGCGCGGTGGCCTGCGCGTCGAAACCCCCCGCCCCGCGCCCGGTGGCGATCGCGGCGCCGCCGATGTCCTCGACGGCGAGCGCGTCCAGCGCGCCGGGAATCGCGAGGATCTCGCGGAGGCAGTCTTCGATGTCGAGCACGATCACTCCTCGCCGGCCGGCCGTCCAATGGGCGACGCCAACTCTAGAGAGCCCGCCGGGCCTGCTCGCCCTGGTGAAAGGTCAGGAAAAGCAACCAGATGTAAGGATCTTTCACCGGGTAGAAGGAATGGCCGACCAAATGCTAGGGACGGGCAATGATCGCGCGATAAAGGTGTTTACGGGGGGACGAAACCGGGTTTGACGGACGGCAGCCATCCGGCCGGCCCCGGCCACGGTCACTCGATCGCCGCCGGGTCGCCGGCACAGGGTCGCCGGCGCAGGGTCGCCGGCACAGGGTCGCCGGCACGGTGGATTCCCGCGCCACCGCTCGCGGTCACCGCGCCGCCGGGCGGGCGGCTAACGTGGAGGCATGCAGCGGGTACTGGTCAGCGCGTGCCTCGCCGGTCGGCCGGTGCGCTACGACGGGCGGGCCAAGACGTCCGGCGACGCGGTACTGGTCCGGTGGCGGGCCGAGGGACGGCTGGTCCTGTTCTGCCCGGAGGTGGCCGGCGGGCTGCCGGTGCCGCGCCCGCCCGCCGAGATCGAGGGCGGCGCGGGCGGGGCGGCGGTGCTGGCCGGCCACGCCCGGGTGCTGACCGCCGCCGGCGCCGACGTCACCGCGCACTTCGTCGAGGGCGCGCACGCCGCGCTCGCGGTGGCGCGCCGGCTGGCGCTGCGGGTGGCCGTGCTCAAGGAGGGCAGCCCGTCGTGCGGCGCGCTGCGCGTGCACGACGGCACGTTCGGCGGCCGGCTCGCGCCCGGCGCGGGGGTCACCACGGCGCTGCTGCGCGCCCACGGAGTGGACGTCTTCGGCGAGGACGACCTGGCGGCGGCCGCCGTACGGGTCGCCGAGCTGGACCGGGGCGCCGCCGCGGCGGTCAGCCCTCGGTGACGTCCACGGCCCGGGTCTCCGGTTCGGCGGCGGCCACGGTCTCGTCGTCCGGCTCCTCGCCGATGACGGCCGCCTCGTCCGGCTTGAAGACCAGCACGTTGTCGATGTAGGAACGCAGCGCGGCCGCCAGTCCCACGTCGCCGCCCTCGGCCTCCGACATGAACCAGCGGTGGTCCAGCACCTCGTGGAACAGCTGGGCCGGCTCCAGCTTGCCGCGCAGCTCCGGCGGGATCGCACCGACCGTCGGCTGGAAGGTCTCGGCCAGCCACCGGTGCGCCACGATCGCCTCGTCCTCGTGGCGCAGCCCCTTGGCCACCCGGAAGGAGTCAAGGTCGTTGAGCAGGCGGCGCGCCTGGTTCTCCTCCACGTCCAGCCCGGTGAGCCGCAGCAGGCGGCGCTGGTGGTGCCCGGCGTCGACCACCTTGGGCCGGACGACCAGCCGGGCCGTGCCCGCCTTGCGGCGCACCATCATCTCGGCGACGTCGAAGCCGAGGGAGTTCAGCCGGCGGATGCGCTGGTCGATGAGATGCCACTCGACGTCCTCGACGATCTCCTCCTGGGTGAGCTCCTTCCACAGCCGGTGGTAGCGCTCGTACAGCTGGTCGGCGAAGGCCAGCGGGTCGACCGAGGCGTGCAGGAAGCCGCCCGCCGACAGGTCGAGCATCTCCCCGTAGATGTTCATGTGGGCGACGTCGATGTCGTGCAGGCGCTGGCCCTCGCTGAGCACCGGGTGCAGCTCGCCGGTCTCCGCGTCCACGAGGTAGGCCGCGAACGCGCCCGCGTCCCGGCGGAACAGGGTGTTGCTCAGCGAGCAGTCGCCCCAGTAGAAGCCCGTCAGGTGCAGCCGGACGATCAGCACCGCCAGCGCGTCCAGCAGCCGGACCAGCGTGTCCTGCCGCAGCGTGCCGGACAGCATCGCCCGGTAGGGCAGCGAGAAGCGCAGGTGGCGGGTGATCAGCGCCGCGTCGAGGGGCTCCCCGGCGGCGTCCACCCGCCCGGTGACCACGGCCACCGGCTCCACGGCCGGGGCGTCGTGCCGGCTCAGGTCCCACAGCAGCTGGTACTCGCGCTGGGCGTACCGCTTGCTGATCTCCTTGATGGCGTACACGTGCCCGGACAGCCGGACGAAGCGCACGATGTGCCGGGAGATGCCGCGCGGCAGGGTGACCAGGTGGTGCTCCGGCCACTCCTCCAGGGGCAGCTGCCAGGGCAGGCGGATCAGGTCCGGGTCGCCGGGCGCGCCGGTCAGCTGGAGGGGCACCGCTCTGTCCTCCGATGTCGGGATCGTTGCCCTCCGACGCTAGCCGGTCGGCGCGCGGCGCGGCGGGACGGTCCGTCTTGTGGACGGCCGCCCGCGCGGCGACCGCCGGCCGGCTGCCCCTGCGGCGGGCGCGGGGCGGTCGCTCCCCGTGGCGCCGGCGACCGGACCGGCGGCGCCGCGCGGACCCGTACTGGTCTAGACCGGCCCGGCGGCCGCCTGCCCGCGTGCCGCTGTGTCATGATCGGCCGGTGACCTGTGCCGTTGCCGCGCCGGCCGGGCCCCTGCCGCCGGGCGAGGTCGCGGGCCGCTCGCCGCCCGGCCACAGGTAGATCACGGCTTGGCCCATACCACTTGACGGTGCGCGGGGAGGGACGTACGTTCCTCCAAACGTTTAGGAAACTTTCCTAATTCGGCTCATCACGCCCCCTGGAGGGTCGCATGTCCTATGCCGGCGGCACGCCCAAAGACATAACCCGGCGGCAGATGCTCCGCCGGATCGGCCTCACCGCGCTCGTCGCCGGCCCGGCCGGCGGCCTGCTGAGCGCCTGCGCCACCAGCGGCGGGGCGCCGGCCGCCTCCGCGGCGCCGTCCGCCGGCGGCGCGGCGACCTCGGCGGCCAACCCGTTCGGGGTCAAGGCGGACGCCCCGCTGGAGGTCGTCATCTTCAAGGGCGGCCTCGGCGACTCCTACGCCACCGACGTCCACGAGCCGATGTACACCAAGGAGTTCCCCAAGGCCTCCGTCAAGCACGTCGCCACCCAGCAGATCGCCCAGACCCTGCAGCCCCGGTTCGCCAGCGGTGACGTGCCGGACTTCATCGCCAACTCCGGCTCCGACCTGATGGACAACGGCGCGCTGCAGAGCGAGGGCCAGCTGCTCGACCTGACCGCGCTGTTCGACGCGCCGTCCATCGACGACCCGGCCAAGAAGATCAGGGACACGCTGATCCCGGGCACCGTCGAGTCCGGGCAGATAGCCGGCAAGCCCTACATCCTCAACTACGTCTCCAGCGGGTACGGGCTCTGGTACAACGGCAAGCTCTTCCAGGAGAAGGGCTGGACGCCGCCCAAGACGTTCGACGAGTTCACCGCGCTCTGCGAGACGATCAAGAAGGCGGGCATCACCCCCTACGCCTACGCCGGCAAGAACGCCGCCTACTACCAGTACTGGATGATCCTCATCACCGCCGCCAAGATCGAGGGCAACCAGCTGCTGATGGACGTCGACAACCTGGTGGACGGGGTGTGGACCCGCGACGCCATGAAGAAGTCCGCCGCGGCCTGGGCCGCCATCGGCAAGTTCATGGACAAGAGCTACGAAGGGCTCATCCACACCGAGGTACAGACCCGGCAGAACCAGGACAAGGTCGCGCTGTACCCGTCCGGGTCGTGGCTGGAGAACGAGCAGAAGTCCAACACGCCCGAGTCCTTCGAGTACGCGATGACGCCCACGCCGAGCCTCACCCCCGCCGACAAGATGCCGTTCGAGGCCATCCGCTCGGCGGCCGGCGAGCCCTACATCATCCCGGCCAAGGCCAAGAACACCGCCGGCGCGCTGGAGTACGCGCGGATCATGCTCTCCAAGGAGGGCGCCAAGGGCTTCACCGAGAAGTCCGGCAGCCTCACCGTCGTCACCGGCGCCGCCGACGGGCTGCCGCTGTCCCCGGGGCTGAAGAGCGTCAACGACGCGCTGAAGGCGGCGGGCGCGAACATCGTCACCTACAGCAGCTTCGAGAACTGGTACAAGGAGCTGGAGACCGAGCTGCGCAAGCAGACCAACTCCCTGATGTTCGGCCGGATCTCCGCCGACGAGTTCTGCGCCAACATGCAGAAGAAGGCGGACTCCGTGAAGTCGGACTCCTCGATCACCAAGCAGAACCGGACGGTGTGACCGATCATGCGGTGGCGCGGCGGCGGGGGCGCGGGCGGGTTCTCCGGCGCGAAGGCGCGGACCTACGGGTTCGTCTTCTCTTTCCTGCTGGTCCCGCTGGTGCTGTACGTGGTGTTCGTGATCGGCCCGTACGCCCAGGCGTTCTACATCTCGCTGACCAACTGGAAGGGCATCTCGGCGACACCCACGTTCGTCGGCATGGAGAACTTCACCCGGCTGCTCGGTGACGAGGTGTTCTGGGCGGCGGTCCGCCATCACGGGCTGCTGCTGCTCGCGCTGCCGCTCGTCACCATCGCCGTCGCGCTGTTCTTCGCCTTCCTCCTCAACATCGGCGGCGGCCGGCGCGGGCGGACGGCCGGCGTGCCCGGCTCGAAGTTCTACCGG
This sequence comes from Sphaerisporangium rufum, assembly GCF_016863395.1. Taxonomy (GTDB): domain Bacteria; phylum Actinomycetota; class Actinomycetes; order Streptosporangiales; family Streptosporangiaceae; genus Sphaerisporangium; species Sphaerisporangium rufum. The sequence goes on from NZ_BOOU01000048.1 coordinate 29,230, forward strand.
GTCGTGTACTTCTTCCCGCAGGTGCTCGCGGTGGCCGTCGTGGGCGTGCTGTTCCAGGCGGTCTACCGGCCGGACGGCACCGGCGTGCTCAACGGGCTGCTCGCCCTGGCCGGCATCGATCCGGTCGGCTGGCTGATCGAGCCGGACCTGGCGCTCTGGTCGATCATGGCGGTGCTGGTCTGGCAGCTGGTCGGCTTCTACGTGGTGCTGTTCTCCGCCGGGATGTCGGCCATCCCGCAGGACGTCTTCGAGGCGGCCGCGCTGGACGGCGCCGGGCGGTTCCGCCTCTTCTTCGGCATCACGCTGCCGCTCATCTGGGACACCATCCAGGTCGGCTGGGTGTACCTCGGCATCGCGGCGTTCGACTGCTTCGCCCTGGTGCAGGTGCTGTCGGTGGACCGCGGCGGCCCGGACAACGCCACCACCGTGCTGCCGCTGGAGATCTGGCGCACCGCGTTCACTTTCTCCAAGTTCGGCTACGCCTCGGCGATGGGCGTGGCGCTGTTCTTCCTGACCATCACGTTCGCCGCGCTGAGCCTCCGGGTCACCCGGCGCGAGAGGATCGAGCTTTAGCCATGGCGGACACCGCGACCACCACCGAAACCGTCCGGGTCGCCCGGCCGCCCCGCCCCGCCGGCCGCCGGCCGCGCGACACCCCCGGGGTCTTCGGCGCGCTCTCCCACGTCGCCCTGGTCGTCTGGGCGATCCTCGTCATCGGGCCCATCCTGTGGACGTTCCTCGCCTCGTTCAAGACCAACGCCGAGATCGTCGGTGACGCCCCGCTCGCCCTGCCGCAGGCCTACGACTGGGGAGCCTGGGGACGGGCGTGGGACAAGGCGCACATCGGGCGGTACATGCTCAACACCGCCCTGGTGGTGGGGGCCAGCACGTTCCTCACCATGCTGTTCGGCTCGATGGCCGCCTACGTCCTGGCCCGGTACCGCTTCTTCGGCAACCGCGCCGTCTACTACCTGTTCGTCTCCGGGCTGGCCTTCCCGGTGTTCCTGGCCCTGGTCCCGCTGTTCTTCGTGGTGCGCAACCTCGGCCTGATCGACACCCATCTCGGGGTGATCCTGGTGTACGTCGCCTACTCGCTGCCGTTCACCGTGTTCTTCCTGTCGGCGTTCTTCCGCACCCTGCCGACCTCGGTGGCGGAGGCGGCCATGATGGACGGCGCCTCGCACACCCGCACGTTCTTCCAGATCATGATGCCGATGGCCCGCCCCGGCCTGGTCAGCATCACCATCTTCAACATCATCGGCCAGTGGAACCAGTACCTGCTGCCGATCGTGCTGCTGTCCGGCGCGGTGGAGGACAAGTGGCTGCTCACCCAGGGCATCGCGAACATCAACACCAATGCCGGCTACGAGGCCGACTGGCCCGGCCTGTTCGCCGCGCTGTCCATGGCCATCCTGCCGATGCTGGTGGTCTACATCATCTTCCAGCGCCAGATCCAGTCCGGCCTCACCGCCGGCGCCGTCAAATGACCTGCCTGCCACGACGGCTGCCCCGCGTGAAAGAGTGAAGTATGGAAAGGCTCGACGAGGCATCGATATCCGCCCGGCTGGCCGGGCTGCCCGGGTGGCGGCGCGAGGGTGACGAGATCCGCCGCACGGTGACCGCGCCGGACTTCCGCACCGCCATCGCCATCGTCAACGACGTGGCCGAGCAGGCCGAGCACCTGAACCACCACCCCGACATCGACATCCGCTGGCGGGAGCTGCGCCTGGCGCTGACCACCCACGACGCCGGCGGGCTCACCGAGCTCGACTTCCGGCTGGCCGGCCGGATCGACGCCATCGCCGCCGACCACGGCGCCGCGACCTGACGCTGCCGTCCCCCGGCCCGCCGGAACGGACCGCGACCTGACGCCGCCGTCCCGCCCGGCCCGCCGGACGGGACGGCGGCCGCCGGTCAGGACACCGGCGCCGCCGGCTGGGAGATGATGTCCACGGTGCCGTGCTCGCCGTCGACCCGGACCAGGTCGCCGGTGCGCAGCCGGGCGGTGGCGTCGCCGCAGCCGACCACGGCCGGGATGCCGAGCTCGCGGGCGACGATGGCGGCGTGCGAGAGCGGCGCCCCGACGTCGGTGACCACGGCGGCCGCGCGGGGGAACAGCGGGGTCCAGCCCACGTTGGTGACCGTGGTGACCAGGATCTCGCCGGGCCGCAGCGCCTCGCCCTCGTCCAGGCTGGTCACCACCCGGGCCGGTCCCTGCACGATGCCGGCCGACCCGGGGAAGCCGCGGAGGGTGCCACCCGGCGCGGCCACCTGGTCGTGCTCGTCGAACACGTCGTGCCGGCGGTTCGGGTCGGCCGCCCACCGGAACGGATCGAACCGGCCGCGGATCAGCGTCGGGTACACCGGCAACGCCCGGTAGCCCTCGTAGGCGGCGCGCCGGGCCGCCACCTTGGCGAGCGGGGCCTCGTCCCCGCCTAGCAGGCTGAGGATCTCTTCGACGTCCAGGAAGAACAGGTCGTCGCCACGGCCCGTGAGCTCACCGGCCCGCAACACGAACGCCCGGCACACCCAGACCGCCCGGATCACCTCCGAGCGGGCGATCTCGCGACTCCGCAGCGCCTTGGTCATCCGCGCCACGTCGCGCCGGGTGGTCCGCACCTTGTCCGGGTGACGCTCCGCCAGGCGCCGCCAGGCCGCTTCCCGCGCCTCCTGCTGCCGGGCGAGCAGGGCGGCCACGTCGTATTCGGCGTCGCGCAGGCCGGCCAGCCGCCGCTCCACCCAGTCCGGCTGCTCGGCGGGCCGCGGGATCGACACCTCGAACTCGCTCGGGCCCCGGTGCCCCCACTCGCGGGCGAAGGTCTCCTGATCGATCTCGCCGCGGGCGAGCCGCTCCAGCCCGACCAGCGGGCCGAGGCTGGCCAGGCCGCCGTCCGCCGCAGAGTGCAGACCGGTCGCCAGCGCGGCGGCGTCCGCCGGGCCGACCAGCCGGCTCAGCCGGTCACGCAGACCGGTCAGCGCGTTGGGGTCCTGCCGGGTCGCCGCCTCCAGCATGAAGGAGGCCTCCATCACGTACGGGCCGGCCTCGTCTCGCCAGAGTGCGGCGAGGGCGCCGGGGTCGGCGGTGCCGGCGATGCGCTCGCGCAGCTCCGTGCACCGGGCCGGTGCCGCCGCGCAGAAGGCGGGCAGCCGGGCGATGTTCCCCCGGATCTCCCGGGCGAGCCGGATCACCGATGGCAGGATCCGCCGGATGATCTTCCAGCGTGAGATCGGTACCAGCGGGATCTCCATGCCCGGCGGGATCCGTCCGAAGACGGCCTCGGCTTCGGCGGCGAACCGCCGGCGCATCCCGAAGGTCGCGGCGAGGGTGGCGGCCATGCTGAGGTTCATGTAGAACCGGCCGCCGATGCGCCCGTACGCCTCCATGCCGGGCACCGAGGAGGTGCGCATGGCGCCCTGCATGAAGCTCCGGACGAAGGACCAGGTGGCCGGGGTCATGATGTCGGGGATGGCCTCACCGAGGTTGCCGCTGGTCCAGAGGTAGTCGCCCGCCAGGCTGTCGTTCCACGTCTCCGCCGGGCCGCGGCCGGCGCCGGTGATCGGGCGCGCCTGGAGCACGAAGAAGGCGCCGTCGTGCCAGGCCCACTCCACGTCCATCGGCCGCCCGTACAGCCGCTCCACCGCCTCGCCCAGCCCGACCAGCTCGGCGACCTGGCCGTCGTCCAGCACCTGCCGGTCGCGCCGGTCGGCCGGTACCGGTACCTCGGCGGTGCCGTCCGCGGTGCGCACGGTCATCACCGCCTTGTCGCCGGTGCGCCGCTCGACGACCCGGCCGTCCGGCCGGGCGGCGACGACGGTGTCGGCGGTGACCCCGCCGCCGACCACGGATTCGCCCAGGCCCCAGGCGGCGTCGATCGTCATCCGGCCGGCCGCGCCGCTGACCGGGTCCACGGTGAACAGCACGCCGGCCGCGTCCGCGGGCACCAGCTCCTGCACCACCACCGCGGTGGAGATCTCGCCGGGGTCGACGCCGTTGCGGTCCCGGTAGGCGATGGCCCGCGCCCCCCACAGCGAGGCCCAGCAGTTCTTCACCGCGGCCAGCACCGCCGCCTCGCCCTGGACGTTCAGGAAGGTCTCCTGCTGCCCGGCGAACGACAGGTCCGGCAGGTCCTCGGCGGTGGCCGAGGAGCGCACCGCGACGGCGGGCGAGCCCAGGGCGGAGTAGGCCTTGCGGACGGCCGCCGCGACCGGCTCGGGGATACCGGCGTGGTCGAACAGGTCGGCCACCGCCCGCTCGGCGGCCTCGGGTGAGGCCGCGCCGGACGCCGCGGCGACGACGGGCTCGGCCAGGCCGGCCGCGGCCAGGAAGGCCTCGTAGGCGGCGGTGGTGACATGGAAGCCCGCCGGGACGGGCAGACCGGCGGCGGCCAGCCGGGCGAGGGAGGAGCCCTTGCCACCGGCCGCGGCCAGGTCGGCCCGGTCGTCGGCGAGTGGCAGCACATAGGGGAGATCGGTCACCGGACGTAGTCTTTCTCGAGATCGGTGGTGTCGAAGGAGAGGCGGAGCCGGTCCCGGGCCACCTTGAGGGCGTGGTCAACGTAGGCCAGCGTGGCGCGGGACACCGCGGCCGCCTCGGCGGCGGACAGGGCGTGCCCCGAGTCGAGCGCGCGGTGCAGGGTGTCGGCGAGCAGGCCGGCCAGCCTTTCGTCCGACAGCCGGTAGGGCTCGGGCACCTTGGGGCCGAACATGAAGAACCCGTAGATCGTGCCGGTGATCGTGTTCACCAGCTCGGCGGGGGACAGGTCCTCGCGCACGGCATGGTGCTCGCGCAGCACCCGCAGGTAGGAGTCGGCCAGCCACCGCATCGCCTCGGTGGTCTGCACGGTGGGCTTGTGCCGGAGCAGCCTGCCGAGCACCTCGGTGTCGTTCAGCACGGCGGCCCGGACCAGCGGGCGGCGGAACATGGCGAGCCCCAGGTGGTGGAACATCTCCCGCGGGGTCGCCCCGCCCGGTGTCTCGCCGAGGCCGCGCCGGATCTCCTCCAGCATGCGCACCCGGTCGCGGCGCAGCAGCGCGCCGAACAGCGCCTGCCGGGACTTCCAGTGCAGGTAGATCGTGCCCTTGGCGACGCCGGCCACCCGGGCGACGTCGCCCACCGTGGTCTTGTCGTACCCCCATCGCTCGACCAGCTCGGCGGCGGCGTCCAGGATGCGGTGCGCCCGCTCCTCGCGCGCCGAGATCTCCGGTCCGGGCGGCGCCGGGCCTTCACCGGTCGGTGCTGCCCTCATCTGGGTGCCCCCTTGGAAACGTCATGACCAAATCTGCTTATCTGGTCAAAAGGTCGTCTCTACGGTAGACCCGGCCTGGACGGAGGGCAACAGCGCCCCCCACGCAGCCGTGGTAGATGGAGCGGCCGGGCTAGTCGAACAGGGCGGGCGGCGGGACCGGGGCCACCACCGGGTCGCCGTCGTTGATCGGCGGGGCGCCGGCCACGAATCTCGCCAGGTCGTCCTCGGCGACGCAGCGCGCCTGGGTGAGACCGCCCGCCGCCCGGCGGGTGAGCCGGGCCAGCGGCAGCGGCGCGGCCGAGGCGGCCACGATGAGGTTGCCGAACCGGCGCCCGCGCAGCACCCCCGGCTCGGCGAGCATGGCGGCGTGCGGGAACACGCCGCGCACGGTCGCCACGAAGCGGCGCGCGAAGGCCAGGCCGCGGCCGTCGGCGATGTTGGCCAGCAGCGTCCCGCCGGGCCGCAGCACCCGGGCGACGTCGGCGAGGTACTGCGCCGTCGCCAGTTCCAAAGGCATGACCGCGCCGCCGAACGCGTCCAGCACCAGCAGGTCGGCGAAGTCGTCCGGCAGCGCGGCCACCCCGGTCCGGCCGCCGTCGATGCGGACCTTGAGCCGGGGCACCGACTTCAGCCGCAGCCGGTCGCGGACCAGCTGGATCAGCGCGGCGTCCGGGTCGATGACGATGTGCCGGGACCCGGGGCGGGTGGCCGCGACGTACCGGGGCAGCGTGCAGGCTCCCGCGCCCACGTGCACGGCGTCCAGCGGGCCCTCCTCCAGCGAGTCGATCGCCTCGGCGATCAGCCGGACGTATTCGAACTCCAGGTAGGTCGGATCGTCCAGGTCGACGTACGACTGGGGGACCCCGTCGACGCTCAGCAGCCAGCCGCCGGGGCGGTCGAGGTCGTGCAGGAGCTCCGCCTCGCCGGCGCCGACCGGGTGCCGGCCGGGCACCGGGGCCGCACCGGGCTTACGCTTCCCCACCCCTGACCCCCACGTTGTCTGATATATCCGGATGTGCCGGACCGGCACTCCCTGGGAGAAACCGTATGCGCCGCCGAGGACTTCTCGCACTCCTGGTGCTGAGCCTCGTCATCGTGGCCGGCGCGTTGGGCGCACTGGTCCTGGACGCGCGCAAGGTGACCGGCACCCCCGAGGAGGTCGGCCGCACCTACCTGGCGGCCTGGGCGGCGGAGAACCTGGCGGGAATGCGCGCGCTGGTGGCGGCCCCGCCCGCCGACTTCGACGAGCGGCACCGCCGGCTCACCGCCGACCTGCAGATCACCTCGCTGACGCTCACCCCCGGCCGGGTCGTCCGGCACGGTGCCACCACGGCCGACCTGCCGTTCCAGGGCATCCGGCAGATCTCCGAGCTCGGCCAGTGGCCCTTCTCCGGCGTGCTGCACCTGGCGGTGCGCGACGGCGGCTGGAAGGTCGTCTGGACGCCGGAGACCCTGCAGCCGGGGGCCGGCGCCGACCGGCTGAGCCTGGCCCGCATCCAGGTGCCGGGTACCGAGCTGCTCACCCGGCAGGGCCGGCCGCTGCCGCACGACAGCGGTGCCCAGGCCTACTTCACCGAGCTGGTGACCCGGATCGACGCGCTGGACGAGGATCCGCCGGCCGGCTGGGCCGTCCAGGCGGTGGCACCGACCGGCGCCGTCCGGCGGCTGCTGGTGTTCCGCGAGGCCACCGAGCGCAGGTACCGCACGACGCTGGACTGGTGGACGCAGGCCGCCGCGGCCCGGGCGCTGGACGGCGCCGGCCGGCGGGCCGCGCTCGTCGCGGTCCGCCCGTCCACCGGCGAGGTGCTGGCGGTGGCCGACCGGCTGCCCGGCCGCGGCGCGTTCGAGCGGAGCCGCCCGCCCGGCACCGCCTTCCGGCTGGTCACCGCGGCGGCGCTGCTGCGCGGCGGGCTCACCGCCGACAGCCCGGTGGCCTGCCCGGCGAGCTACGTTCCCCCCGGCGGGACGAGCATCTCCGGCGGCGGCGACGACGATCGCGGCACGGTGTCCCTGCGGGAGGCGTTCGCCGCGTCGTGCCCGGCCGGGTTCGCCCGGCTGGCGGCCGAGCGGCTGGACGGCGCCGCGCTGCGCCGGCAGGCGGCCGGCTTCGGGTTCGGCGGCCCGCTGAACTCCGGGCTCGGCGGCCGGTGCGGCGAGGTGGCCGAGCCGGACGGTCCCGGCGAGCTCGCCGCCATGGCGATCGGGCAACGCGGGACGCGGGCCTCGGCGCTGTGCATGGCGCTGGCCGCGGCCACCGTGCGGGACGGCACCTGGCGGCCGCCCCGGCTGATGTCGGAGCGGGCGGTGCGGCTGCTGGAGCAGCCGCGCCGGATCCCGGGGCCACGGGCGCTGCCCGGGCCGGTGGCGGCCGGGCTGCGCTCGATGATGGCCGGCGCGGTGGCCGACCAGGCGCTCGCCGGGGCGGGGCTGCCCGCCGGGACGGCCGGGGTGGCGTCCCGCGTCCCGGGAGGATCCGGCGCGGGCGATGACGCCTGGTTCGCCGGGTACCGGGGGGATCTGGCGTTCGCGATCCTGGTGGAGGGCGGCGGGGACGGTGCGGCGGTCGCGGCGCCGATCGCCGCCCGTTTCCTGGCCGCCCTGTGACGCCGGTCGTGCCGCCACGGCTCCGCTCGATCTTGACGGACTTGTAGGCAAGTAAGGGTTATTTGACTCTTCTATGGGCTGTTAGCAGGTCCTTTGCGGATAAGAACCGAAATACGGGACGAGGGGCCCGGTGGTACGCCGCCCGGGCCCATCCGGGAGGACGGCATGCACGAGATCCGGCACGGCGAGGGACATGGCGAGGGACATGGCCTCGGACGGCAGTGGTGGGCGATCGCGGCGCGCGGCGCCTGCGCGATCATCTTCGGCGTCCTGGCCCTGGTGTGGCCGTTGATCACCCTGCTCACCCTGGTGGTGCTGTTCGGCGCCTTCGCGATCGTGAGCGGGGCCTTCACGCTGTTCGGCGCGCTGCGCGGCGAGCCAGGGCGCGACCCCCGCACCTGGTTGATCGTCTCGGGCGTCCTCGCCGTGCTGGCCGGGATCATCGCCTGGATCTGGCCGGGCATCACCGCGTTCGCGCTGCTGATGCTCATCGCCGCCTATGCCATCGTCATCGGGGTGGCCGAGATCGTCGCGGCGGTACGCCGCCGGGCGGGCGGGGACACCGAATGGATGTACATCGTGAGCGGCGCGCTCGCGATCATCTTCGGCATCCTGCTGTTCGCCTGGCCCGCCACCGGCGCGCTGGCGCTGACCTGGCTGATCGGGCTCTTCGCCATCGTCTACGGCATCTCGCTGCTGGTGCTGGCCTACCGGGTGCACGACATCGGGCACCGGGGGGCCGCCGGGACCACGGCGCACGCCGTCTGACCGGCCACGGCCGGATGCCGGTCATCGCCTGAAATCTTCGTGTCGAACGGCCGATGTGCCGGAAGGTATACGCATATCCGCCCGGCCGACGGGGAAAAACCTTCGAAGGTACGTGTCCGACTCGACAAGGAGGGCACATGGGCGTCCTCGACCGTCTGGCCCGCCACCTGCTCGTCGACGGCTACCGGCTGGAGCTCGACCTCGATCGCAGCCGCGGCTCGTGGCTGGTGGACGCCGGGACCGGGCGCCGCTACCTCGACTTCTACACCTTCTTCGCCTCCGCCCCGCTCGGGGTGAACCCCTTCGACGACGACCCGGAGTTCCTCGCGCTGCTCGGCCGGGTCGCGGCCAACAAGCCGGCCAACTCCGACCTCTACACCCACCACCTGGCCGACTTCGCCGACACGTTCGCGCGGGTGCTGGGCGATCCGGAGCTGCCGCACCTGTTCTTCGTTGAGGGCGGTGCGCTGGCGGTGGAGAACGCGTTGAAGTGCGCCTTCGACTGGAAGAGCCGCCACAACGAGGCGCACGGCCGCCCGCGCGGCCTCGGCACCCGGGTGCTGCACCTGCGGCGCGCGTTCCACGGCCGCAGCGGCTACACGCTGTCGCTGACCAACACCGAGCCGGTCAAGACCGACCGGTTCCCGCGCTTCGACTGGCCGCGCATCGACGTGCCCGCGATCCACTTCGGCGACGTCGAGGCCGCCGAGGAGCGGTCCCTGGCCCAGGCGCGGGCCGCCTTCGACCGCCATCCGCATGACATCGCCTGCTTCATCGCCGAGCCCATCCAGGGCGAGGGCGGCGACAATCACCTGCGGCCGGAGTTCCTGCGCGCCGTCCAGGAGCTGTGCCACCAGCACGACGCGCTGTTCGTGCTGGACGAGGTGCAGACCGGTGCCGGGCTCACCGGCACCCCGTGGGCCTACCAGCAGCTGGGCCTGGCCCCCGACATCGTGGCCTTCGCCAAGAAGGTCCAGGTCGGCGGGATCATGGCCGGCCGCCGGGTGGACGAGGTGCCCGACAACGTGTTCCAGGTCAGCGGGCGGATCAATTCCACCTGGGGCGGCGGGCTGGCCGACATGGTGCGCTCCCGCCGGATGCTGGAGATCATCGAGCGGGACGGGCTGATCGCGCGGGCCGGCACCCTCGGCGAGCTGCTGCTCGGCGGCCTGCGCCGGCTGGCCGCGGAGTTCCCCGGGCTGGTGAGCGCCCCCCGGGGGCGCGGGCTCATGTGCGCCTTCGACGTGGCCGCCGGGCGGGACCGGCTGATCGCGACGCTCCGCGAGGAGGAAGGGGTGCTCGTGCTGCCGTGCGGCGAGCGGTCGGTGCGGCTGCGCCCCGCCCTGTCGATCACCGCGGAGGAGATCGGGTACGGCCTGGCGGCGCTCGGCCGCGCGCTCGCCACGCTCGCGCCGGCGGCGTCCGGGAAGGCGCCGGCGGAGCCCGCCGGGCGAGAGCCGGCCACCGCGTGACGGCCACCGCGTGACGGCCGCGGGCGGGGCGCTCAGCCGGGGGGCACGCCCCGCCACAGGCCGATCGCGGCACCTCGGGAACCGGCCCCCAGCTTGGCGTAGATGCGGTTGACGTGGTTCTTGACCGTCTTCTCGCTCAGGAAGAGGCGCTGGGCGATCTCCCCGTTGGAGTGGCCGGTCGCGATCAGCTCCATCACCTCGGCCTCGCGCTTGCTCAGCGCGGCGCGCGCGTGCTCGTCACGGGTGGCGTCTTCGACACTCATCGGGCCTCCGGTGCCGCGAATCATTGTCAGATCGCCGAGCCCCCCGCGCTGGCGGTGTACGGATGTGTGCGAGCATAGCCCGCCGGTTCAGGCTTTGGGGTGCACGTGTGCGACAAAGGAGGATTTTGCGGGGCAACTCGGGTCACCCCGTAAAAGCGTGATGGCCGGTCCGCTAGGGACCGGCCATCACCTGCCGGGTGAGTGATGGGACTTGAACCCACGACATCCAGGACCACAACCTGGCGCTCTGCCACCTGAGCTACACCCACCATCGTCCCGCGGTCTGCACCACGGTACAGGAAAAGTGTAGCGGGCTTTTGGGAGTTCTGACGCCGCCGGCCGTCAAGACGCGGTGATGCCGTGCGCGACCTCGCGTGCGGTGGCCGAGTCGGGGCCGGGCTGCGGCACGAAGACGGCCGCCCGGTAGTAGCGCATCTCCTGGATGCTCTCGGTGATGTCGGCCAGCGCGCGGTGCCCGCCCTGCTTGGCGGGCGCGGCGAAGTAGACCCGCGGGTACCAGCGGCGGACCAGTTCCTTCACCGAGGAGACGTCCACCATGCGGTAGTGCAGGTGGCCGTCGACCTGCGGCATGTCGCGCGCGATGAACGCCCGGTCGGTGGAGATCGAGTTGCCGCACAGCGGCGCGCGCTTGGGCTCGGGGACGTGCCGCCGGATGTAGGCGAGGACCTCCGCCTCGGCCTCGGCGAGGGTGACGCCGTCGGCGAGCGCGTCGAGCAGCCCGGAGGTGGTGTGCATCTGGCGCACCACCTCCGACATCTGCTCCACCGCCTCGCGTGGGGGCTTGATGATGATGTCCACGCCCTCGTCGACGCGGTTGAGCTCGCCGTCGGTCACCACGCAGGCGACCTCGACGAGCGCGTCACGGCCGAGATCGAGCCCGGTCATCTCACAGTCGATCCAGACCAGCAGGTCACTCATGGACACAGCGTAGTGCCCGGTCAGGGCGCTTTGAGAGAGTCCTGGATGCGCTTGATCAGCGATGTGTCCAGATTGTCGGGCACGGAGGCGTACAGCAGGGCCGGGCGCTTGCCTTCGCCCTGGTCGACCAGCACCAGCAGGCCCTGCTCCTTCTTCCACTTCCAGCCGGCCTCCTTGGCCTGCTCGCCGAAGTCCATCTCGAAGCGCAGCGTCCAGGCCTTCTTGCCGCTGACCTCGATCGCCTTGTCACCCAGGATCTTGCGGGTGTGCGGCACGTCGTAGTACATCCGCTCGTAGGTGAACAGCGTGCTCGCCAGCGTGCCGCGCAGCGAGCCGGTGCCGGAGTACTCGAAGGCCGCCGGCAGCGGGCCGGCCAGCACGGTGCCCATCCAGTCGTTGCCCTGCCCGTCGAAGTCCTTCTGCGAGACGGTCTGATATCCCGAGGTCCAGCCGACCCGCGGGTCGTTCTTGGTGCCGTTCACGGCGGCCGGGTCCGGCACCTGCCACGGCTCGCCCGGGTAGAAGTAGGTCAGGCCGCTGCCCGGATCCTTGACCGTGTCGCCCTCCGGCCGGGGCAGCGGGCCGGTGCTCGCCGAAGGCTCGGGCGCGGGCGTCTCCAGCGGCGGGGTGATCTGCGGGTCGGACGGCTCGGACGGCTCGGAGCTCGGCAGCGGCGAGTCCGCCGCGGTCGGGGTGCCCGAGCGGTTGGCGATGGTGAGGCCGATCACCAGCGCCACCACCAGCAGCACGGCGACCGCACCGCCGCCGAGCACCCACGGCAGCATCGAACGCTTCGCCGGCGCCGGCGCCCCGAACTCGGGGACCGGCATCTGGGTGGTCGAGCCCGGACCGCCCCAGCCGGCCGGCCCGGTACCGGGCGCGCCGTACGGTCCCGGTCCACCGTAGGGGCCGGGAGCCCCCTGGGCGCCCGGAGCGCCGTGCGGAGCCGGCGCGCCGTACGGATTCGGGGCACCCTGCGGGCCGGGAGCCCCTTGCGGGCCGGGAGCGCCGTGCGGCCCCGGCGGCGGCCCGCCTGGGGCGGCGAACCCGCCCTGCCGCGGGCCGGTCGGGGCGCCCGGCCCCGAGCCGCCCGCCGGCGGAACCGGTCCGCCGGGCGGCTGCCACGATCCCGATCCCGGTGCGCTTCCCGGCTCCGGCCGCGTCTCGGGCCTGGCGTCCTGCGGCCGGTCGGCGCCGGAGGCGGCCTGCGGACCCCGCCCCGGCTCGGTGGCCGGGACGGGCTGCGGACCGGTGATCGGTGCCGGCCGCGGGCCGGCGGGCGCCGGCGGGCCGGAGCCGGTCGCCCCGGCGTCCGGCGGCCGGGGACCGGACTCGCCCTCCGGGCGGGGCGGGGCGTCCTGCGGCCGCCCCTGCCCCGGCTGCGCCCACTGGCCGGTGTTGACCGGGCCGTTCCCCCCGGCCGGCGCCTCCAGCGGATGGGTGGCGTCGGTCCACTGCGAACCGTCCCACCAACGCAATTGGGGGGTTCCGTACGGATCGGGATACCAGCCGGCGGGGGTCTGCGTCATGCCCGTCAGGATAGTGACATCCCTCTATTTGTGCATTTGCCGCACAGCACCGGACAGCTGGGATTTCCCGGGGAGTTCCCGTCCGGCCTCAGCACCGATAGGTGAAGGACGCCTTGCCTTCCAGCGGCCGCCCGTCCGCGCCCGCCGGCGAGATCACCCTCAGCCGGGCGGTGAGCCGCCGGGTGCCGTCCCCGGCCACCCGCCACTTGAGACTGACCTGGTGGGTGGGCGCGCCGGAGCGCAGCTGGTCGGTCTGCCGGACCGGGCGCTCGCCGCTCGGCCGCCACTCGTAGGTGACCGGGCCCGCCGAGCCGTTCGTGGTGATCACCCCGATCACGTTCACCGTGACGTCGCACCCCTTGGCCTTCGGCGTTCGCACCTCGACCGCGGTCACCGCCAGCGGGTCGCCGCGCCGCGACCACAGGAACACCGCCGCCACCAGGATGAGCAGGAAGACCAGGATCGACCCCAGCAGCCCGCCCCGCCGTCGCCGGGTGCGGCCCCGCGGCGGCCCGGACGCGAGGGTGGACTGGTCGCGGCCGGCCCGCCAGATCTGCGCGGCCGTGGTCTCGGCGGGCACCCCGGGGCCGAACCGGAGCCCGCCGGCCGGGACGTCCGCGCCGCCCGCCGGCGGGACCGGCCCGGCCGGGCCCCGGGCACCGGCCGGGGGGTGCAGCAGGGTGACGATCTCGCCTTCGTCGACCTCGGGCCCGGCCGGGGCCGGCGTGGTGGGGGCGTCACCCGCCGCCCACCGCTGGATGCTCGCCACCAGCGGCTCGCGGGTGGCGAACCCGGCCGGCAGCGCGTCCCGGCCGGCCAGCAGGACGTCCCGCGCGGCGCCGAGGCCGCCGGTGGTCGCGGCCGCCGCCGCCCGGTCGAAGAGCCGCGCCGCCGCCGGATCGCCGGCCGCCCACCCGGCGGCCAGGTTCCGGGCGAGCGCCGCCCAGGCGGCCGCGTCGTGCTCGGCGGTGGGCTGCACGCCGCGCAGCGCGGCCAGCAGCCCGCGCTCGGCCAGCATCGCGGTGCCGTCCTCGCCGGCGACCACGGTGCCCGCGTGCAGCGCGCCGTGCGCCAGGCCGGCCGCGTGCACGGCCAGCAGGGTCTGCGCGGTCTCCACCAGCACGGTGGCGGCGCTGCCGGCGTCCGGCGCCACCCCCGGCCCGGCCGGCAGCTCGGTCACCGCCGGCATGGCCGGCCGGGCGGTGAGCAGCCAGACCTCGGTGCGGGCGGCCACCAGATCGACGATGGGCAGCAGCCCGGTGAGCCCGCCCTGCGCCAGCCGCCGGTCGGCGGCCGCCGCGGCGACCACCCGCTCCCGCGCGCCGGGCGCCGCCAGGACCACCGGGTCCAGGCGCAGCGCGCCGGCGCGAGCGCCGTCCGGGGCGAGGGCGTCGTACCAGGTGCCGACCTCGCCCGCCCGGGCCCGGCCGGTCAGCCGGTATCCCGCGATGCTGCCATCTGGCATCTATGACCGCCCTCGGTGCCGTCCGGTGGTTCGCCGCGTCACGGCAAGTGTGCCGCCAATCGCGCTCAGCGTCACCAGGGCGGCCGGCGGCGGATCGCCCGGATTCGGGGACCCGCTCGCCGACGGCGACCCCGACGACGTGCGGCCCTCGCCCCGCGGCGGCGGGGACGACGGGCTCGGGGACGGCTCCGGCTCCTCAGGCGGCGCGGTGGTGGACGGCGCGGGCCGCGGCGTGGGCTCGGCGGGCGTCGGTGTCGGCCGGGGGCGCGGCCGGGTGGTCATCGGGTCGTCCACCGGGGGGCGGGCGTCGTCGGACGGGCTGCCGCTCGGCGAGGCGGCCGGCGAACGCGGCGGCCGCGGCGGCCGGGTGGCCGGCGTCGCCCGCCGGGTCGGCCGGGCCGGCGCGGTCGGCGCGGCGGTGGTGCCGGGCGGCGCGGCCGTGCCCGTGGGCGCCACCGGGCTCGGCGAGGCGGTGGGATCGGCGGGGGAGGGTTCCCCGGACGGTTCGGCGGTCTCCGGCGCGGCCGGCCCGGTGGAGCCGAGCACGTCCGGCGGCGTGGCGGACGGGGTGACCACGCTCGTCTGCGCCTGCAGCGTGCTGTCGCCCAGGGTGCCCACCAGCACCGCGCCCAGGCCGGCCAGGGCCGCGACGCCCACCGCGCCGATGGCGATCTTGGTGCTCAGCCGGCGCATGCCGCGCCGTCCGCCGAGTTCGGTGTCGGCCAGCGAGGTGGCCGAGCCGGACTCCTCCGCCAGCGGGAAGAGCAGGGCCAGCAGGCCGGCCAGCGCGGCCAGCCTGCGCCGGCCGCGCTCCTCCCAGTCCGCGCCGTAGGACTCGGCCGCGACCGCCTCGAGCTCGTCGACGAAGTCCGCGGCGGTGGCCGGCCGGTCGGCCGGGTGCTTGGCCATGCCCCGCTCGACCAGCGGCCACAACGGCGCGGGCACCTGCTCGACCGGCGGCGGCATGGTCTGGTGCTGGCGGGCCAGCGCCGCGATGTTCGGTGCCTGGAACGGCCGGGTGCCGGTGAGGCACTCGAAGAAGACGATGGTCGCCGCGTAGACGTCGGTGCCCGGCCCGGCGGGCGCGCCCGCCCACTGCTCCGGCGCCATGTACGGCGGGGTGCCGGAGCCGCTGACCCCCTCGCCGGAACGCACCGCGATGCCGAAGTCCACGACCTTGCTGGCCCCGCCGGCCTCGATCATGATGTTCTCGGGTTTGAAGTCGCGGTGCACGATGCCGCCGGCGTGCGCGGCGGCCAGGCCGAGCAGCGCCCCCTTGAGCACCAGCAGCGCCGCCTCCGCGCCGGTCGGCCCCTCCGAGCGGAGCATCGCCCGCAGCGAGACGCCGTCGACCAGCTCCATGACGATCGCGGCGCCCTCGTCGCTCTCCACGTATTCGTAGAAACGCGCGGCGTACGGGCTGTTCACCAGCTCCAGCAGCCGCGCCTCGTGCCGGAACCGGATGATGAACCCCGGGTCCGCGCAGAGGTCGCCGGACAAGTATTTGATCGCGACCGGGGTCTGGTCGGCGTCGTGCCGGGCCATGACGACCCGGCCCGACGCGCCCACACCGAGATCGCGCACCTCGGTGTATCCCGGAACCCGCCATGCACCCCTGTGGCCGTCCATGCGTTCTCCTAACGTGGCCGGGCCCCCACCCATGACGCGAGAACGAAGCTTAACGACGGCGCGACCGCCGGAGTCGCTTAATAGAGATTTGGCATCCGGTCGCGGCCGCTGTCAGGACGGGCCGGGGGTGCCGGTCAGCGCCAGGCCACGTGCGAGGGCACCGGGACGCCGGGCGGGACCGCCGGGTCGGGCTGCGGGTCGCCCCAGCCGACGCGCAGCGGCAGCACGCCGGCCCAGACCGGCAACGCGAGATCCTCTTCCTCCTCGCGCGGCGGCCCCTGGCGCACCTTGACCGACGCCTCGGCCAGCGGCAGCGCGAGCACCGTGGTCTGGGCGAGCTCCTTGCGGTACGGCGGGCGGGCCACGTCCCACTGGCCGGGGGCCAGCTGCTCGGTGAGCGCGCGCAGCCCGGCCGTCTTCTCCTCCGGGTCGGTCACCACCCGGGCGGTGCCGTAGATCATGGCGGACCGGTAGTTCACCGACTGGTGGAAAGCGGACCGGGCGTAGACCACGCCGTCCACGTGGGTGACGGTGACGCAGACCTCGCCGGCCGCCCGCAGCGAGGTGGCGCCGGTCGAGCCGTGCAGGTACAGCGTCTCGCCGATCCGGCCGTAGGCGGTGGGGACGACCCGCGGGCAGCCGTCGATCACCACGCCCAGGTGGCAGATCAGTCCGGCGTCCAGCACGGCGTGCAGGTCGGCCCGGTCGGTACGGGCCCGGTCCTTGGCTCGGGTCAGGGCGGTCCGCGGCGTCGTGGAGAGCGGCGTCGTAGAGAGCATGTGGCTACGGTAGAAAGAAAGTGGACCGTACTGTAGGGCCACTTACCGGTACTTCACGGAGACCACTTTGCCGGATTCATCGCCAGGTCCGCCGCGTCCGACGCGCCCGCCGGGGGCGTCGGGGGTTCCCGGGCGTGCCGACCCGCCGATCGTCCTGGACCGGGCCTCGCCGGTCCCGCTCGCCGTGCAGCTGGGCGACCGGCTGCGCGAGAGCGCCCGCCGGGGGGTGCCGGCCCCGGGGGAGCGGCTGCCCTCCAGCCGCGAGCTGGCCCGGCTGCTCGGGGTCAGCCGCACCGTCGTCACCGACGCCTTCCAGCAGCTCTACGCCGAGGGATGGCTGGTCGGCCGGCACGGGTCGGGCACCTACGTCGCCGACCTGTCCCTGCTGGCGGCCACCGGTGGCGGCGGCCGGCAGGACGGGGCCGCGCCGGGCGGGCGGGGGCGGGATCAGGGCCGTCCAGATCAGGGCCGCCTGGATCAGGGCCGGCCGAAGCCGGGCGGTGCGCAGGCGACCGGACCAGGCGCGGGCCCGCGGATCGCCGCGGGGGAACCGGACGGGCCGGGCCGATCCGGCGGGCCGGTGCCCGCGGCGCCGCGCCGGACACCGGCCGGCCAGGGGGTCGTCGACCTGCGTCCGGGCAATCCGTGGGTCCGCGATTACGACCAGGCGGCCTGGCGGCGCGCCTGGCGGCTGGCGGCGCGGCACCCGCCGTCCGACACGATCGACCCCTACGGCCACCCGCGGCTGCGCGAGCTGCTGGCGGGACACCTGCGCCGGGCCCGGGGCGTGCCGGCCGGGCCGGAGAACGTCATGGTCACCCGGGGCACCGCGCACGGGCTTGACCTGGTGGCCGCCACCCTGCTGCGGCCCGGCGACCCGGCCGGCGTGGAGGACCCCGGATACCGGGTGGCCAGGAACGCGTTCGCCGCGCGCGGCGGGCGGATCGTGCCCTGCCCGGTGGACGGCGACGGCGTGCTGCCGGGGCGGCTCCCGGCGGACCTGCGCCTGCTGTTCACCACCCCCGCGCACCAGTACCCGCTCGGCGGGCGGCTGCCGGTGCCGCGCCGGGAGCGGCTGCTGGACTGGGCGCGGCGGACCGGCGCCATCGTGGTGGAGGACGACTACGACGCCGAGTTCCGCTATGACGTGGCGCCGCTGCCCGCGCTGTACGGGCTGGATCCCGGCCGGGTCGTGCTGCTCGGTTCGCTGTCGAAGTCGCTGGCCCCGGACGTCGGCATCGGCTGGCTGGTGGCCGAGCCCGCTCTGCTGGCCGAGGTGGCCCGTACCCGGGACCGGCTGTCGGACCGCACCTCCGGCCCGGTCCAGGAGGCGGTGTCGGTGCTGCTGGAGCGGGGTGACCTGGACCGGCACCTGCGGCGCATGCGGCTGGAGTATGCCCGCCGCCGGGCCGCCGTCGTGGAGATCCTCGGTCGGTGGGTGAGCGGCGACTCGGCCGGCCTGCACGTCGTGCTGCGCCTGCCGGACGAGGAGGCCGCCGGCCGGCTGGTGGCCGCGGCCGCGGCGCGGGGCGTGCTGCTGGACGGCCTGGCCCGGCACCATCACGGCCCGGTCCGGGTGCCCGGGGTGGTCATCGGCTACGGTTCGGCCACCACGGCCGAGGTGCGCCGGGGGTGCGCCGTCATCGCCCGGCTGCTCGGCGGCGTCCGAGGGTGAGGTTCAGGCGGCCCGGTCCAGGAAGTGATCGCCCGGCGGGTGCGGGGCGGGCCGCAGCTCCGCCACCACCGGCAGCGCCCGCTCGGCGTAGAGCGGGTCGACCGGCAGCACGTGCCGGGCCCACCACCGCGCACCGCCCGGGTCCGGCGACGGTTCCACAAAGGGACCGGCGTAGTCGTCGTACGGCGGGTCGTACAGGTAGCCGGTGGGCACGCCGTGCCGCTCCAGCGCCGCGATCGCGCCGTCCCGGTCGGCCACCAGCAGCGGCACCCGGAACAGCGGCTGGTCCAGCTGGCGCAGCACCCCCTGCGCGACGCTCGGTAGCTCGGCGAGCCGCGCCACACCGGCCAGCCGGCGGTCACGCTCGCGCGGCAACCGGGCCATGCACCGGCCCTGGTACCACCGGGCCACCGGCCCGTGGGCGTCCCGGTAGGACCGCAGGTCCGCACGCACCCAGGAGTCGAACGACCTCAGGTCCGGCGCGCCGTGCAGCGCGGCGCCGAGCGCCGCGGGCCGCAGCGGGACGCGGTGCCCGTCGCGCGGCTCCTCCATGCCGAGCACCCTGGCCAGCCGCAGGGCCGGGCGGGCCATGTCCAGCCGCAGGGCGAGGCGGCGGGCCACCGAGATGGCGACGGAGTGCAGGTCGCGGTGCAGCGCGCCCGGCCGGAGCAGCAGGTCGCGTTCGTGTTCCAGCGCGCGCCGGTCGGCGGCGCTGTCGACCGCCAGCACCCCGCCCGACCCGGCGCCGGCGTGTTTGGACAGGCTGAAGACGCCCGCCACGCCGAACGTGCCGACCGGCCGGCCGTCCACCGAGGTCTGCGCCGCGTGCGCGACGTCCTCGATGATCACCGCCCCGGCCATGCCGAGCACGTCATCCGGCAGGCCGTACAGGTTGGTGGTGAGCACCGCGTCGACGCTCGCCAGCAGCGCGCGCAGCGGTTCGATGTTGCCGTCCAGCACGGAGATCGGCGCGATCACCGGGATCAGCCCGGCGGCGAGGACCAGGAAGAGGATCTCGTCGGCGGAGATCGGGGACATCAGCAGGCGCTGGCCGGGGGTGCACCAGTGGCGCAGCGCCAGGTACAGGCCGAGCCGGTTGGACGGCAGGTGGACGCACTCGCGGCCGGTGCGGGCCGCGACATGTCTTTCCGGGCTCACGGTCGCTCTCTTTCACCACCTCGTCACGGCATCCGTCCGGGCGGCGGGCCGATGACCGGTGGCCAGCAGCAAGGTAGCGCATGGTGGCGCCGGCGTCACGATGCGATCGTGGTGCGGATCCTGCCGTAGGCCCGCAGCGCCAGGTCGGCGGTGCCGCGCAGCCGCTCGTTGGCGAGGACCGTTCCACGTGCCTTGCGCACCGGGACGCGGACCAGCCAGTGCACTCCGGCGCCCGGCGCGACCCGGGCCAGGCGGCCCTCGACGACCCACAGCTCGCCGGTCTTGAGCTTGTCCTTGTACTCCTTGTCGCCGCGTCCCATGTCGATGAGGCGGATGCCGGCCGCCGCGGCGCGCTCGGCCATCGCCAGATGGTGGACGAGCCCGGGGGAGTACCTGGCGAACTCCGGGTCGTAGGCGGGGAACCAGCCGGCCAGCGTGGTCGCGGTACGCAGCCCGAAGTGGCCGGCCACCGGGCGGTCGCCGGCGTAGACCATGTCCAGCGAGCCGCCGAAGTGCTCGGTGTCCAGCTTGAGGAGGTTGCGGACCAGCCGGACGATCCACGGCCGGGCGAACCGGTCGGTCCGGCCGGTGCGGCGGTACTGGTCGGTCTTCCAGGACAGCAGGGTGCGCAGCACCGCGGGGTCGTGCACGCCGTAGTCGTGGCGCAGCGCGCCGGCGTCCCGCCCGAGCTTGCGCGACTTGTAGGCGGTCGACTTGTAGGTCTTGCCGGACACCCGCTTGAGATGTTCGACGTACGCCGGGTAGCCGTCGGACAGGTCGATGACGGGGGAGGCGTGCCGGGTGTGCCGCTCGGGCACCAGCGGCTGGCCGGCGGCCAGGTGGTCGAACTCCAGCACCGCCAGCCCGCAGTCGCGCATGAGTGCGCGCGGGTCGAACTCGATGTCCTTGACGTGCACCATGCCCTGGACGTCGGTGAGTCCGGCGCCCACCGGCATCCCGATGCCCATCGGATGGCGTTCGAAGGGAAGGAAGCCCACGATCTCCCCGCCGTCGGTCAGCACGGCCACCCGGGCCTGCTCCCGCACCCGCCCGACCTCCACGGTGAACTCCGGGGTCAGGAACGGGCTGTCCAGCGCCGGATCGCCGGTCTGGATGGCGCGCCAGCGAGCGATCTCGGCGGGGCCGAGCTCGCGGGGGTGAACCACGGTGACGCGCATAAGCTCCTACTGTGACTCGGCGGGACAAGGCCCCCCGTGGTTCCCAGCTTCGCGTCCCGCCCGTAATACCGGGATAAAGAGCGAGGCCCGGCGTCCGGGGCTCACTGATATTTTATCCGATTTGTCGGGTCACCTGCCCTTTAGCCGGTTTGCCGATCAAGCAGCCGGTCCCGCGCCGCCTCCTGCCGCGGGCGCGGCACCTCCACGTCCCGCGGGCCGACGATGCGATGCACGTCGATGGGGCCGGGGTCGCCCTCCCGTGATCCCGGCACCTGGGAGTTGCCGAAGTGCCCGCCGCAGGCCCACAGTCGCGGCGTGCCGCTCGCGGCCATGGCGTGCGGGTAAGGCAGCGGCGGCCCGGCCGGCCAGCGCCGCGGCACCTGCCAGGAGTCCAGCCAGCCGAGGATGTCGTCCAGCCCGTCCAGCTTGCTCTCGGTGAACGGCACGTCCACCGACCCGAGCACCCGGATCTGCACGCACACCCGCCCGTGCCGGTTGAGGTCCCCCGGCAGGCCGCACGCCGCCCGGGTCGGCGGCAGCGACTGGGCGATCTCCCCGGTGACGGGGTTCCAGGTGAGGTGGGCCGGGCGGCCGAGCTGGACCAGCCGCTGGGCCACGGACTTGGCCGAGACCCGTTGCGGATCGGTCGGCCAGATGAACCACACGGCCCGGGGAGCGCCTCCTCCCATCGGGCCGGAGTCTTCGAGAGCGGGAATTCGACTGGCGACGGGCAGCCATGCCTGGGCCACTGTGCCCCCTCAAATCCTCGGTCGCCGGGTTTATACCCCTTTCACCAAGGAGTTGACACCTTAGGGTCGTTGATTCTTATAGCGAGGCCCGACGCTATGCTTGGCGGCTTAACAGCACATATGGGACGGTCGGCGGACGGTATGGTCGGCGCACGCTTCGTGACAGGTAGCTTATGGCCGGTGGCCCACAGTGGGATGGTGCAAGGCCTGTGCAAGCGCGAGCGGATACGGTGACCAAGTGTTGGACAACAACGGCCGGCATGCCCGGCGCCGTTACATCCCCAAAGGGCCGGTCGCCCTCGGGGCCGGTCTGGTGGCCCTGCTGCTGGTGGTCGGCCTGCTCGTCGTGGCCGCCCAGCGCGAGGCCGGCCGGTCCGGCGGCGGCGCGGCCGCGACGATCCCGGCCACCCCGCAGCCGCCGCCCGCGGTGGCGGCGCCGCCGGTGACGGCCACCTGGCCGCGCTGGGGGGTGACCCACACCCAGTACAGCGGGGACAACGTGGACGGCACCGACGAGGACATCCGGCCGCGGGTCGACGACCTGTTCGCCAGGGTGCCCATGGTGCAGAACCAGCACATCATGGGCTGGGGGGCGGGCAATCCCGAGCCGATGCCCGGCAAGTACGACTTCCGGGACCTGGACCGCCGGGTCCGGCTGATGGCCGAGACCCGCGCCCAGCCCGTGCTCACCCTGTGCTGCGCGCCCGACTGGATGAAGGGCGGGGCCGAGGGCCGCACCGACTGGGGCAAGATCGAGGTCGCCCCGCGCCGCGAGCACTTCGACGACTACGCCAAGCTCGCCGCCACCGTCGCCCGCCGCTACCCCACGGTGACCCATTACATGGTGTGGAACGAGCTGAAGGGGTTCTTCGACGACGCCGGCGGGCGCTGGGACGCCGAGGCCTACACCGACCTGTACAACCGGGTGTACACCGCCTTGAAGGCGGTCAACCCCAAGATCCAGGTGGGTGGGCCGTACGTGCCGGTCGACAGCCACGTCTCCACCCCGAACGCCTCCAGCCTGCGCGGCCCGTGGGGGGTGATCGACCAGCGGTCGCTGGACGCCGTCGAATACTGGATCCGCCACAAGAAGGGCGCCGACTTCCTGGTCATCGACGCCTCCTCGCTCACCAACGACCAGGGCGCGGTGCCGGACGAGTTCACCGCCCTGAAGAAGTTCTCCGTGATGACCGACTGGCTGCGGCGGCAGGGCGGCGACCTGCCGATCTGGTGGGCCGAGTGGTACACGGCCCCGCCGAACGCCGACTGGGACGAGCGGCACCGCACGGCCGTGCAGACCGTCGCCATGATGGAGATGGCCCGCAGCGGCGTCGCCACCGCCCTTTACTGGAACCCGCAGCGCAAGAGCGGGGAAGACTGCCCCGGCTGCCTGTGGTCCCCGGCGACCGGCGAGGAGATGCCGATGGCCGGCGTGCTCAGCGGGTTCACCCGCTGGTTCCCGGCCGGGGCCCGGCTCGACACGGTGGCCTCCTCCGACCCGCGCGTCCAGGTGCTGGCCGTCGAACAGCAGATGGTGATGGTGAACACCACCGCCGAGCCGGTCACCGCCCGGGTCGACGGCCGGGACTTCCAGCTCGCCGCCTACGACATCCGGTGGAGCGGCCGCGGCCGGTGACCCGTGCCCCGGCGCCGTCCGTCTCCCCGTGACGCCCGGCTTCTGCCGGGCTCAACGGCACCTTGTGGCGCGTAAGGTGACTCGTTGACATTGTCGGGTTCGGAGGAGATCACCGCTGTCAACGGCGAGGGCCGGTCGCCGCACGAGTGACAGAAACCGGCCTCGAATCCGATGGACGCCCCCTCCTCTCAGATTTCCAGTTGGACGCGCTCGAAGATGTCGGCGTCCGTCTCCTGCTGCCAGGCAGGGAGGTCGTCCCAGTCGGCGACGTAGGACGGTTTGGGATCGGCGATGTGCTTGTGGATCTGGGCGATCCAGCAGAGCGCGACGAATCGGCCTTTCTGCTCACGGGTGAGCTTGGCGGTATTCCCATCACTGACCGTTATAAAGTCCAAGATCTGCTGGTAGACGGCGGCAGCCGCTTGGCGTTCCCAGTCAGGCGTCTGATCCCACGGGGTGATATAGCCGGGCTTGGGATCACCGGGGTAGTACTTGGTGACCCCGGCGATCCACGCCTCGCGGAAGATACGGCCGGGTTCCTCGGTCTGAGTGCTCATCCTGATCCTCTCGGTCTCACGGGGTCCGTCAGCTGGGTGATGCGGGTGCTGAGATGGCTCACCCTGGGGTCGGCCAAGAAGGGGGTGAGCCGGGTCTGCAGGGACTGAAGCTTACGTCCGACGTATCCCGAGGATTGGGTCTGCTCAGCGAGGGAAACGGCGGAACCTCCGCTCTCAAGGATCTGGTCCAGGTCGTTGCAATTGACGCCGATCATGGCCAGGTCGGTCAGGACGCTGCCCTTTCGGCGCAGTGAGATGGTCTTACCGAGTGCCTCGGTGAGGGCGCTCTCGGCGAGATCGGTGCGACCAAGGGCCAGGTAACAGCCACCGCGTTCTTCTGCCAGCCGTGATCCGTCGAAGCGAAGCCCGGTACGTCCCCGTTCACCAAGGTCAGCGTACGGGACGCTCCGCGGATGCCGTGGGAATGCGGCTAGACGCAGCAGAGATGCGGAGTTGCTGCGCTGGTTCGGTGGCGATCTCCTCGGTTGACTAAAAGTAGTTGACCGACCACCGAAACGGAGTGTCGATGCTTCGTAGAACGAACCGCATGTGCCATGGTGGCGCGGACGTGCCCGTCGTTGATTTCGACCAGCCACGCGAGTGGCGGGCACCGCGCCACCTGCACCAGCAGGTGGACGCCGCCCAACATCTGGAAAGTCTCCGGGTCGCTCTAGGCCGGCTCGACCCCGGCCTATTCGTGAGACTGGAGCGGCTGACGGGCGGCCCGCCCCAGCTCCGCATCATCTTGTACGGATTCGGGGCCTTGTCGGAAATCATCTACTATTTGCCCGGCCGGGGAGCCGGTGAAGGGGGACACTACGGCTGGGCATGGGGTGAAGTCATCACCTCGGTCCTGGAACCCAGCAAAGCGGCCACCCAAATCCTGCGCGCTCTGAACGTACGAGGGCGGCACGTATGACCGGGGTCCAGCGCGCTCTTGCACCCCCTGTGGTCCTGTCCGGCCTCGGCGGGGCCGAGGCATTCTTCGCCGAAGTCGTCGCAGGTCTGCCGGCGAGCACGGCAGCAGCCGTGGTGGTCACCCATCTGCTGCCCGGCCAGATGGACTTTCTGGCAGCGTTCGAGCATGTCGCCCAGGTCGTAGCGGTATTGCCCAAACCCAAGTCCGCAGACCTTCGTATCCGGAAGCAGGTCGAAGCAGTCCATCGCTGTGACGTCCTGGACCGGGCCCGATTCACTGATCCGCTGTGGCTCACCGCCTACTTGGAGGATCGGGCAGCCGGACGGCGGCTCGTGCTGGCGGACATCGGCGGGTACTTCGCTCCCGCTCTCGCCGAGCTGTGCGGCACGTTCTCCGGCCAGATCGCCGGGGTCGTTGAGGACACCGAGAACGGCTTGCGGCGCTATCTGCAACTGGACCCGCTCCCATGCCCGGTCTACAGCGTCGCGCGCAGCCCGCTCAAGGAGCCGGAGGACCGTCTGGTCGGAGAGGCCATCGTGTTCTCGATCGAGTCATTGCTGCGTCGTATGGGGGAGATCCTTCCCGGCCGCCGGGCGTGTGTGCTGGGCTTCGGCAAGATCGGCTCGGGTGTGGCAGCGGCTTTGCATGCCCGGCACGTCGTGGTGACGGTGCGCGACACCGATCCGGTCCGCCAGGCGCAGGCCATCGCAGCCGGCTTCCACTCGATGCCGCTGCCCGAGGCTCTGTCGGGCGCGGACCTTGTCGTCAGTGCTACTGGCAGACATGCCATCGGCATGGAACACCTCCCCCTGCTGCGGGAGGGCGCCTTCCTGGCGGGCGCCACCTCCGGGGACGACGAGTTCGACCTCGGCAGCCTCACCGGCGAGACCAGCGGGTTCATTCGACAGGACGTGATCGACGGCGTGGTGCGCTATGGCCGCCAGGGGCGAGCCTTCTTCCTGCTCGGCAACGGGAACGCGGTGAACTTTCTGCACACCTCCGCGATGGGGCCTGCCATCCACCTCGTCAAGGCCGAGATCGTCGCCGCAGCGGCGCGCCTACTGTCCGAGCCTCACGAGCCGGCCCTGTATGAGGTTCCGGCACGAACCCGGGCGCGAATCGCCGCGGCCTGGGTCGACAAGTTCCGGCGGCCGGCGGACGCTGTCCGGTCGCCCTTCGACGGACGAGAGAGGAACAAATGATCATTGGAATAGAGGGCGTGAGCTGTACAGGAAAGACCACCCTGGCCGGCAGTCTGGCTGAACGGCTTGGCTGGGAGGTGATGGACTGCTACTTCCACGTTGCCCCGGATCCCTCCTCGCTGGGACGGCCGATCGCCACTTCCGAAGCAGAGCAACTCGCCTCCCTGGCCGCGCATTTCCCGGTGGAAGCACAGCGACACCGGCAGGCTCTGCGGGCGGCCGCCCGCGACGGCGGGGTGATTCTCGACCGCACGATCAACACCCTGCTCGCCCACGTCCGAGCCGTCGGCCGCCTTCAGGACCTGAACGCGACCGTGACGGCCCGTGCCATGGTCGCCCAGCAGATCGCCGCCGGTGCGGCCACCGTGCCCGACCTGACGTTGCTGCTGATCGGCGACGCGGCCGTCCTGGCCGACCGTGCCACACTTCGTCCGGACCTCCCGGCGATCTATTACGTGCCGGCCTTCGCCCGGCACTTCAACGCCCACTTCGAGGACCCCATCGGTCGGTGCGTCCGCCTGGACGCCACGGCCGCTCCCGGCGCGGTTGTCGACGCGGCCCTTGCCGCCATTTCCCTGGTTCAGACCACTCATGCCAGAAGGCGTTGATGTGTACGCCTTCGGCCTGTGCGTTGACGAGCAGTACCTGCTGCCGTCCCTGGTCACCCTGGGTTCGCTCGCCGAGACCATCTCCGCCGCCGAGCGGCGCTCTGCCGCGGTACGGGTGCTGACGCTCGATCTCACCCGTCAGCACGCCGCCACCATGGCCGCGTTCGTGGACAGGATCGGATTCGGATCCTTCGGGCTGCGGTGGGCGCGCCCGTCCAGGCGGGCTCTGAAGGTCGACGACGACTACATCACCGAGACCGCCTACCTGCGGTTCAAGTTCACCCGACGATTCCTGGACCGGCCCTACCTCATCTACGTCGATGCCGACACTCTGCCCGTCGACGACATCACGGGCCCGCTCGCAGACCTGGGCACGGACCGGCTCGGCCTGGTCGCGGACGAATTCAACTCCACCATCGGCCAGCGTACGGCCCTGCCCGGTCTCGCTCAGGATCGCCCCGACCTTGCGGGCCGTCCTTACTACAACTCCGGCATGTGGTGGACGTCCGCCGATCTTCTGGACACGATCCGTGCCGGTGTTGAGGTCGCCTTAGCGACGGGACGCCGGTACCTCTACCACAACGACCAGGACGCCCTCAACCTGTGGCTGCTCGACCACCCGCATGTCCAGCCGGTGCCAGGTCGCTACAACACCTACGAGCTGAGCCGATTTCTGGCCCGCAGCGACTGGACGCGCCGACACACCACCCGCGACCCTCACCCTACCGACCCGGCCCTCCTGCACTTCGTCGGGAGCGCCAAACCGTGGCTGACCACGACTCCATCCACCGAACACGTGCGCCTGTACCGGACGGCGTTGGCGCGTACCAGCCGGGAGTTGCGGCGGCTCGGTGACCTCGGCATCGACGCGCAGCCGTCCAGGAGCCGGCCATGACCGCCTCACCCGGATGGCCGGCCGCCGAAATAGCCTGCCGCACCCTGCTCGCCCGGGGCTTCTGCCGGGCCGACCGACTGGCCAAGAGCCCCAGGGCGGCGGTTTACCGGGTCACGCTCCTCGACGGCCCCGGACCGCCCACCGCGATCATCAAGCTGTACGCCGGCTCTAACCGCTGGAAGGCCACCCGAGAACACCAGGTGCTTACGCGATTGGCGGTCATGGAGCAATTCGGTGTGCCGACCGTCCTAGGTGCTGGAGCGGTGCCAGGCGTCGACGTCACCGCCTTGGCCCTCACTGACCTCGGTACCTCGACCCTGGGCGACGCCGTCGTGGAAGGTGTTCTCGCCCAGGCCCAGGCATTGAAGGAACTCGGCCGGCTGCTGGCCTGCTTCCACCGCTTCTCCCAGGAGCCGAACTTCGAGTCTCCTCTCGCCACTCAGGTGCTCGACCTTCAGCGGCGTCTTCCCGCAGAAATCCACGATGCCACCGCGCGAGCGTTCCGCTCGGTGATCGGCCTGTCCCACGGGCGATCAGCGGTCTGGTGCCATGGCGACCTTCACTTGAACAACGTGCTGCTTGCCCCCGACCCTCATCTCATCGACTTCGAGCAGGTCGGTCATAACCTGCCCGAATACGACCTCGCGCAGACCGCCGTCACCACTGGTGCCCTCACCCCGGCTGAGCGGGCTCCGATCGTCGAGGGCTACCACCGGCATGTGTGTGATGAGCTTCTGAGCGGCCTGATCGTCTTCCAAGCGGTCCGGGGCTGGTGGTGGTCCGCTGTTCAGGAGCGACGCGATATCGAGCTGTGGGAGGACCGTCTCAAGCTGGTCCTCGCCCACGGCGCCCCTACCTGACACCTCTATCTGGCAGGAGTCTCGAATGGAGCAGTCCGAGCCGACCCTTTCGGTCATCATCCCGGCCTTTAACGAGGAGAAGTACCTGCCGCGCTACCTACCGAGTGTCCTGGACTCCCTCAGACGCTGGGAGCACCACAGCGGACTGCGCGGCGAGGTGATCGTCGTGGACAACCGCAGTACCGACAAGACCGCGCACCTCGCGCGGGAGCTCGGCTCTCACGTCATCTACGAGCCCGTCGCTGGCATCGGGCGGGCCCGTAACACCGGAGCAGCCATAGCACGCGGTGCTTACCTATTGTTCATCGACGCGGACGTGCTCTTTCCCGCCGAGGGCATTTCGAAGATCGTCAGAGTCCTCGACACGGTGCAGTGCGTAGGAGGAGCGATCCCACCCCGGTACGAGCCGACCAAGATCGGCATCCGACTGCTCGTTGCGGCGTGGGCACTCTACCGGCGGTTCAACGGTGGAGCCCAAGGAGTCACCCAGTTCTGCACCCGGGCCGCCTTCACTGAAATAAACGGCTACCGTCCCGACCTGTTCATGAGTGAAGACGTAGAGTTCTTCGCCCGGCTCACCCGCCACGGTAAGCGGATCGGTGCTCCGGTCAGGCACCTGACCGGCTTGTGGGTCCGGCCCTCCCATCGCCGCTTCGAGCAGTGGCCGAGCTGGCGAATGATTCTTTGGGCTAATCCGCTGACCGCGCACCTGTTCCTGTCCTCCCGCCGGTTCTGGCGGAACTGGTACGAGCACACCGTCCGCTGAGGGAGCCCCCGTGAATAGGAGAACCCTCCCGCAGCCCGACGATGTCGGCATCTATACCTTTCCCCAGGATCTCGTGCAGGCTCACCTCGCCCACCAAGAAGCTCTGGCGGCCCGCCGTGACAAGGGGGAGTCATCGATCATCAAGGTCACCGCTCCTTACCTCCAGTACACCTACCTGATCGAGGAACGCCGGCCCCAAGGTCGCCCGGTCGTAGCCATCGAACCTCACCACGACGATCTCGCCCTATCGGCGAGTGGGTCCTTTCTTGCCCGACCCCGACCGCTCACCGTCGTGACCGTGTTCACCAACACCAACAGCGCCGACCGGACGGTACGGGCCCGACGCTTCGACCGGACCCTCATCTCCCAGTTGCGGGCGCAGGAGTCCCGTCAAGCGCTCCGACCACTGCGCGCGTGCCATCATCTTCTCGGCCACACCGACGCCGTGCCACCGTACGGTCCCTACAGCCGTGGCGATCTCGATCGGGTGACCGCCGACCTCGAAGAGATTCTGGCCGGCCGGGGCGACGCCGAGATCCTCGCCCCGGCCGCCGTGACCCGTCACCCCGACCACCTTCTCGTTCATGAAGCCGCCAAGCGGCTGGGCTGCCGATGGTTCTGGGAGGACGTGGCGTTCTGGCAGACCTACGCCCTGTCGGTCGATGACCTGCACCTGTTCTACGAACGCACTGCCAGCGTCCTTTCCGGCGAGCTCACGGACATCAGCGACGTAGTGCTGGACAAGCTCACCCTGCTTTACCTGCACTCCTCCCAACTCCAGCCACTGCACGCGATGTACCGGCCGATCCGGTACGCCTGGACCACCGGTTCGGGCCTGCGCGCCCAGAAGCCTTCGGCCCTGTACGCCGAACGTTTCTACCGGAGCGTGACGTCATGACCGGTCACGGCACTGTTGTGTTCGTGTGGCGTCGTATCCCGCCGCCGTTCCTGATCGGCGGCGCGGAGGTCTCCCAGCAGTTGCTCGCCGAGCAGTTCACCGCAGCCGGCTGGACGACCATCTATCTGGCGTCCCACGAGCCCCCTTGGAGTCAGGCCTCCGAACTCTCATCAATGGTGCGGCATTTGAACGGCGCCGGGATCGCCGTCGACGTGCTCGAGAAACAGCAGAAATTCCACTACACCTGGAACGGTGTCGACATACGGGTGGTCCCGCAAGTCCACTTGCTCGCCGAATTACGCCGCGTTCTCCGTGAGGTGAATCCGGACCTGGTCGTGACCTCGCAGGAGGGATCAGCCGAACTGGCGGCCACAGCCCGCCCGTTCACAACGGTTGCGGGCTGGCTCCACTCGGTGTCCAAAACCGGGTTCCACGTCTTGGATGGTAAACCTCAGATCGCGCTTGCGACCTCTCGATTCGTGTGCTCACGCGTTCCCCGATCCCAGGCAGCAGTGCTGTTCTATCCGCCGTTCGCCCCAGCCGCCCAGGCCGGACCTGCGGTCACCGGCGACCTTCTCATGGTCAATCCCGTCCCTGCCAAGGGATCCGCGCTGGTGCGCCGTCTCGTCGAAATCATGCCCGAACGGCGATTCACCTTGGTGGAGGGCTGGTGGGACACCTCTGCCGAATTCGCCCAGCTTCGCAATGTCACTTGGGTGCCGCGAACCTACGATATGGCCTCCCTGTACACCGGACATCAAATACTGCTTGTTCCATCCACGGTCGAAGACGCCTTCCCGCGCGTCGTCGTTGAAGCCGGGCTCCACGGACTCCCGTCGCTGGGATCGACGCGGGGCGGCATCCCCGAGGCGATCGGGAACGCCGACCTGCTGGCCGCACCTGATGATCTTGAGGCGTGGGTTGCCCTCATCCGCAACCTGACCGGATGTGCGTTGACGGTGGCCGCTCAGCGGGCGCGTGAAGTGGCGATACCGATGACAAGGCCCTGCATCTCCGAGCTGATCGCGATGGGAGTCATCGCGGGTCAGCCGGCCTGAAAAGCATCCACGACTTCGTCGAGGCGTTCGCTCCACCAGTCCAGCAGCCGTTCACCCGACGCCCACAGAGCATCAGGACCATGATCGCCCTTGTCATAGTGCCACTGAAGCTGCCAGAAGTCCGTCATTCGTTTCCACCACAACCGCCGGACCGCATCCGCCAGCGCCTCGTCCGTGATCGTGACGATCGACCGGTACCCCGCGACAAAGGCCGAGATCCGCCGTAAGTCAAGGCATCCCTCGTCATTGGTGAACTGCACCTGGGCCGTCCGAACCACCTCCTCGGCGTACGGACGAACCGCCAGACGGTCCCAGTCCAGTACCGCGGTGATCTCACCGTCATGCCAGAGCAGGTTGAACGGCTGAAGATCCCCATGCGTCCAACCTGCAGGCCCGATGGGGACCTCATCCATCGGCCGGCGTTCCGCGCGAGTGTTGATCAGAACCTTCCTGCGCTCCAGGCGATGACGAGTATCGACGTCGAACGGCCCGGCCTCGTCCAGAGACTTGATCACATCAAGGAATCGTTCGGCATCTTCAAGGGCGGCCTTCGGTGTTGTGACCTTCGCTCTAGGAGCGACCGTGGGCCGGTCCAAGCCGGTGGCCGGCGAAGCAAGCACCAGATGGATACGGCCGACCAGCTCCCCCAGATCTCGTGTCTCGCTCAGATTCAAAGAGGTACCTTGCCGGTGCGCGCCATTCGCCCACTCCAGGAGGCAATAGCCGCGTTCGTCAATTTCTACGACCGGGTCCGTGTCGACCAAACGCGGAACACAGACCGGCAGCCCTTCAGCGCCGAGAACGCCCAGGACCTGGAGGCTTCTGCGTGCCTTCGACAACGTCACATCGACGATCTGCTTGAGCGCGAAGACACCGCGTCCTGTCTCCAGTCGCCAGTTGGGATTCATCATCCCCTCGGCGATGAAGGCCACGTGACGGATCTCGCCGAGCCCGAACCGTTCCGTGATCCTCGCGAGCTCGCTCTTGGTGATCCGGCCCCGAGCTGCTTGCTGCACGGCAGAGGTCTCATCAGTCACCCTCAGGAGGCTATGCCACCGTCCCCTGCACGTCTCGCTGAACGGCGGGAAACAACTGTGCAGTAGAGACGGCACTTCCTCGGTTGGATCGTCGTGACCACGCAGACCGCGGGCAGCGGGAAGGCGCACTCGCCGAGCCCGCCGCGGGTGAGCCCGTCCAGCCCAACGGCGCGCAGCAGATCGTTCAGGCTGCCGTCCGTGGCGTGGACACGCCGCCAGGCGACCGCCACGATCAGCTGGGGGCAGGAAGATCACGTCGCCGATGACGTTGCGCCGCCCGGTCAGCCGGTGAGGGTGAGGAAGCGCTCGACGATGACCGCCAGCGCCACCACCGTCGCCACCGACCCGGCCACCACCAGCCGGCGCCGGACCCGCGGCCCGCCCGCCCGGCCGCGCAGCCGGGACAGTTCCGCACCGAACAGCGCCGCCGCCGCGATCGCCAGCGCCGCCAGGCCGACCGGCGTCCACGGGGTCGACGGATCGCCCACCGAGGCGCTGGCGGTCGGCGGCGGGATCTCCGACCCCCGCGGGTAGGAGCGCAGCGTGTACAGCGCGGCGTCGGCGTTGGCGTACACACGTTTGAGGGCGGTCGAGCGGTCCAGCGACGCGCGGAACCGCGGCCCCCAGTCGGCGGGGAATCCCTCGTTCAGCTCCAGGTAGGCCGCCTGGCCCCGCGTCATGATGACGAAGGTGTTGCGGGGCTTGCCGCGCAGCGCAGTGAGCACCCCGGCCAGGTTCCGCGGATCGGCGGTCACCAGCGCCTGGTCGTAATCCACCCGGTCGATGTCGCGCTCGCGCCACGGGATGGTGGGGGTCACCTCGTCGCCCAGCCGCGGCACCAGGTACAGCACCCGGGCGCTCGGCCGGTCGTGCTCGTACACGTAGCGCATCGCCGCGACCTCGCCGGTGGTGACCCGCTCGAACTTCTCGTTGCCGTACCGGGCGAGGATGAACGCCACCGACAGCGCCAGCGCGACGACCGCGGCCAGCACCGCCGACACCCGCCGGGTGAGGTGCGGGCCGAACCGGCGCGGCCGGATCCGGAACGGGACGGTCTCGCCCTCCCGGCCGCCGGTCGAGTGCGCGGGCAGGTTCGGGAAGAACGCGTAGGCGCCCAGAATGCACGCCGCGGGCAGCGCGAACATGTAGACCCGCAACCCGATCTCGCCGCCGTAGCTCTGCAGCGCCAGGGCCAGCGTGGGCACGCAGAGCAGCAGCACCGCCACCCGGTCGCCGACGCCGCGCCGCAGCCGGCGCAGCAACCCGACCCCGGCGAACAGCAGGATCACCCCGGTGATCCCGAGCCGTACCTTGAGCACCAGGGCGTGCGAGGGGTCGGTGCCCACCAGTCGGTCGCCGGTGTTCTCCTGCAGGTTGGCGAAGATCTTGCCGATCCCGCCGAACAGCTCGTCGATCCGGCCGCTCCAGAACGGGGTGGCCTGGTAGTTCACCCAGGCGATCACCAGCAGCCCGAGGAACACCGGCAGCGCCAGCGACAGCGTGGTGCGCCGCAGCACGATGAGTCCCGTCAGCGCGCCGAGCATCATGAACGGGGTGATCTGGTGGGTGGCGATGGTGGCGCCGAACAGCGCGACCAGCAGGGTGAGCAGCACCACCCGATCGGTCACCGTCGTCGGCCGGGACGGCAGCTCGCCGGGGGTGAGGGCGTCCAGCCGGGCCAGCAGCCGCCGGAGCCGCCCCCGGGCGGGCGGCGGCGCCGTCCGGGGCTGCACCCGGCCGAACCAGCGCAGCAGGAACGCGACGAACACCAGGTACAGGGCGTAGGTGAAGCCCTGCGGCGAGAAGTAGTCCTGCCCGATCCACTGGGTGAGGATGAACAGCAGCGCGGCGAACCACCGGGCCCGGGTGGTCGCCACCAGCTGGCGCAGGATCAGCACGAACGGCAGCAGATAGAGCAGGTTGGACACGAACGGCGTCCACTGCAGGATGGCCGCGGTGTCCTGCACGCCGGCGGCGCGCAGCACGAACCCGAACAGCGCGAAGAACCCCGGCCAGGCGAAGCGGGCGTCCAGCCCGGGCAGCGCCTCGCCGGCGCGTCCGATGTACTCGGCGAAGCCCGCGTGGATCCACGCGGTGTGAAAACGCGGCTCGGTCTCCACCAGCGCCGCGGCGCCGTGCAGTACGAAGGTGACCGCGGTGAGTTGGAACAGCAGCACGCCGCGCCGGTCGGTGTTCTGGGTCAGCGTGACGAAGAACGACACGATGATCATCGCGATCGCGGCGAACGCCGTCACCGGCAGCGCGGAGATCAACCCGAGGCCGCCGATGCGGTCCAGGTCGACGCCGCGCATCGGCCCGTACGGCACCCGCAGCGCGAGTACGTACATGACCAGGCCCTCAAGGGTCAGCAGCGGCGGCAGCCAGGCGGCCACGCTCGCCGCCAGCCGCCCGGCCGCGGCCGCCTCGGTGGCGGCCGGCCCGGCCGGTGCGGGAGTGATCTCCGGCTCACCGGTCCGGCCGGCCGGCGGCTCGGCCGCCCGCTCCGGTCCGGCCGGTGCGGGGTCGTCGTGGACGGCGGGTATGACGGCGGTCTGCGGGTCGCCGGCCGGCTCCGCATCTGGTTCTGGTTCGTCTGGTGCGGGGTCGTCGTGGACGGCGGGTATGACGGCGGTCTGCGGGTCGCCGTCCGGTTCTGCCTCGGGTTCTGGTTCGTCTGGTTCGTGGACGGCGGGTATGACGGCGGTCTCCGGGTCGCCGGCCGGCTCCGCGTCTGGTTCCGGCTCGCCGGGTGCGGGGTCGTCGTGGACGGCGGGCTCGCCGGCCGGGGGCGCCGGCGCCGTGCGGCGCTCCTCCCGCACCGCGGCGAAATCCGCCGTCTCCGGCTCGACCGGCCCGGTGTCATGGTCGGTGGCCTGGTCCGTGGCCTGGTCGGTGTCCAGGTCATGCACGTCCATGTCGTCGTCGGCGATCGCCGCCGCCGCCTCCTCTTGCACCTCGTCGTCCGCGCGCTGCCTCACGTAGACCATGATGCTGTCTCGGATGACTCCGGCGCGGTGGGCGATTGTGGCGTTTCCGGGTTGTTGAGAACTCTGCGCAGCCCGCCGAAGATCAACAACGCGACCAGCGCCTCGCTGAACAGCAGACCGTACCCCACGGCGGCGATGCCGGTCACCGGCAGCAGCAGCACCGACGAGGACAGCACCAGCACCGCCAGGCCGATCTGCACCGCGGCGAGCGTGCGGGCCCGGCTCTGGGCGCGCAGCGCGCTCAGGTAGATCTCGATGAGCACCCGGGGGAGCACGGCCAGCGCCATCAGCCGCAGCAGGAACGTGCCGTGCTCGGCGAAGCCCGGCCCGAACACCGACAGGATCAGCGGCGCGGCCAGGATCGTCACCCCGGACACCGGACCGATGATCAGGAAGGCCCGCCGTAAGGCCTGCCGGCAGTTGGCGGCCAGCCGGGTCCGGTCGGCCGACCCCTCCACGGTCAGCGACGTGGCCATGTTGATCGCCAGCAGCTCGATCATCGCGCCCAGCGTCTGGGCGATGGCGAAGTAGCCGAACAGCTCGCCGCTCACCCGCGAGGCCACGTAAACCGGCAGGAAGTAGACGATGGCCAGGATCGAGAAGGCGCCCGGGTAGTCACCCGCCAGGAAGCGGCCGATCTCGCGCGGGCGGGGCGGCCGGGAGCCGGGCGGCGCCTGCCGGGCGTGCCGGGGCACCAGCACGCCGAAGATGAACAGGTTGATCGGTACCAGCGCGACGGCCGTCGGGACGATCCACGACACGAAGATGCCGTCGTCGGGCAGCGCACCGGCCACCGCGACCAGCAGCACCATCTTCACCACGCCGAACGCGAAGCTGTTGACCGGCACCCACACGGCCTTGCGCAGCCCGGCCAGCGCGACGTCCTGCAGGGTGAACACCGACCAGACCGCGACGGAGGCCAGGAAGAACACCCCCGGCCCGGCGCCGGCCAGGGTGGCGTAGTTCTCCCCCCAGAACGGCAGCGTCAGCAGGAAGCCCACCGCCGCGACCACCGCGGTCAGCGTGGCGAGCAGGTAGCCGCGGGCGATGAGCGCGCC
The DNA here is from genome assembly GCF_016863395.1 of Sphaerisporangium rufum. Taxonomy (GTDB): domain Bacteria; phylum Actinomycetota; class Actinomycetes; order Streptosporangiales; family Streptosporangiaceae; genus Sphaerisporangium; species Sphaerisporangium rufum. Next base: position 65,165 of record NZ_BOOU01000048.1, read on the forward strand.
GGTGCGCCGGCCGGCGACGGGGATGAACCGGGCGAGCGCTCCGGTCAGCCCGAGCGCGATCAGCCCGGCGAACAGCCGCATGGCGGTGATCAGCGCCTGGCTGCGGCCGAAGTCCTCGGCGCTGTACAGCCGGGCGGCCAGCAGCCAGTAGCCCATGCCGAGCACCGCGGTGACGCCGGTGTTGGCCATCAGCGCGTAGCCGTTCAGGAACAGCGGATTACGCAGGTCGTGCCGGACGCGCCGCCACAGCGCGGCCGGCCCGCCGCGCGGCCGCCCGTCGCCCGGGCGTTCCTGCGTCCGGCCGGCCGCCGTCGTTCCCATGGTCGCGTCATCCCCCCCGCGCGAAGTCACCCCCGCGGTCTCGTCATTCACGCCCGACCATCGTGCGCAGCCCGTACCGGGTGCGGCGCACGATCGCGTACCCCTTGGTCAGCACGTGTTCCTTCAGGTAGATCATCGGTACGCCGCGGCCCTCGACCGCCCGGCGGAACCTGCTCATGCTGGTCGACCGGCCCACGGTCAGCCGGGGCAGTGCCAGCACGTCGTCGGCGTCGCTCGCCAGCGCGTTCGCCACCGCGCACGCCGCCCAATAGCCCGCCCGCCGCACCTCGCGGCGCACCCGGGCGCTGGAGTAGCCGTACGGGTAGGCCATGGTCGCGACCGGGCGGCCGACCTTGTCCTCCAGCAGGGCCTTGTTGCGGCGCAGCTCCTGGCGTAACGCGGCGTCCGGCAACTGGTCGAGCTGCGGGTGGCTGTGGCTGTGCCCGGCGATCTCCATGCCGCAGGACGCGGCCTCCCGGGCCTGGCTCCACGACAGCATGTGGTCCAGCGGGCGGCCCGCCGCGTCGTCGCCGGCGTCGCGGACCCAGCCGCTGGTGAGGAAGACCGTGGCCGGGAAGCCGTAGCGCTCCAGTACCGGCAGCGCCTCGCTGTGGAAGTCGGCGTAGCCGTCGTCGAAGGTGATCACCACCGGCCGGGTGGGCGCCGGCGCGCCGCCGGTGCCGTACAGCGAGGCCACCAGATCGGCCACGGTGAGCGGGGTGAACCCGCGGTCCTGCAGGTAGGCCATCTGGGACTCGAAGACCGACGGACGCACCGCGAGCGGCTTGGTGGCGGAGTTCGGCCGGTCCGTGACCGAGTGGTACATCAGGATGGGTACGTGCATCGTGGTCACCGTTCGTGCCGGTCGGATGGTCGGGGGCCGCCGCCGCGCAGCCGCAGCCGCGCGGAGCCCACGGCGTACCCCCAGGTGGTCCAGGCGAGGCCGGCGACGATGGCGCCGGCCCGCGCCAGGCCCGCCGGGTCGCCGCGCAGGGTGTCGCCCACCCCGCGCAGCACCCCCTTCGGCAGGGCCCGCAGCGCGTGGGCCCGCTCGCTGGACAGCCCGTCGCCGGCGCCGACGCTCCGCGCCACCAGCGCCTTGGACAGCCCTTCGGCGTAGCACCGGGAGCGGAAGTAGCGGAAGGTGGCGCGGGCCGCCGGCACCCGGTGCCCGATCACCGCCGCGGGCTCGAACATCATGATCGAGCCCGGCCGGCGTTGCGCGAGGCGGATGCAGAACTCCGTCTCCTCGCAGCCCAGCGGGCGGCTGCGCCGTCCCTGCACGCTGCGGCCGATGCCGGAGTGGAACCCGCCGACCGCGCCCACCACCTCCCGACGGAACGCGGCGTTGCCGCCCATCACGTTGCGGATGGGCCCGCGCCCGGCGGACATGCCGCGGTAGGTGCAGCCGACCGTCCAGTCGAACTCCTCGGGGAACCAGCGCGGCCGCGCACCGGTGTCCCACAGCGGTCTGGTCAACCCGCCGACCCCCACGACGGCCGGGGTGCCGTTCTGCTGCGGTACGGGCGCGGACAGCGCGTCGGCGAACGCCGCGAGCCAGCCGGGCTCGGCCACCGCGTCGTCGTCCAGGAAGGCCACGACGTCACCGGTGGCGGCGGCCACCCCGGTGTTCTTGCCGCCGGACAGTCCCCGCTCGTGGGCGTTCTCCACGACGATCGCGTCGGCGTACTCCCGCTTGAGCCGCAGATGCAGCTCGGGGTTGTGGTCGACGACGAGGATGATCTCGTGCGGCGGGCGTCGCTGGCCGCGCACCGAGTGCACGGCCGCCCTGATGTCGTCCCACCGGTCCTCGGTGTAGACGCAGATGACGACGGAGATCTTCATGACCGCTACGCCGCGCCCTGGTCCGCGGCCGTCTCGGCGGTGGCCCGCCCGGACACCGGGGTGCCCGGCACCTCGGGCGCCGGCCGGCGCCACTCGCGCAGGATGGTGCGCAGCACCCGCAGGCCGTCCCGGACGGCGCGCAGGTTGCTCTCGCCGTGGATGCGGCACCGCTCGTGGCTCGGCACCTCGTGCACCCGCAGGCCGGCCCGCGCCGCGCGGATGTTCAGCAGGGTCTCCACCTCGAACCCTTCGCAGTCGAGGTCGAGGGCCGGCAGGTGGCGCGCCCAGAAGGCGTTGTAGCCGTAGCACAGGTCGGTGTACTGCGTGCCGTACATCACGTTCACCAGGCCGCGCAGCACGCTGTTGCCCAGCCGGCGGTTGAGCGTGAGGTCGTCGCTGCCGCCGCCGCTGGCGTACCGGGAGCCCTTGACGAAGTCGGCCCCGGCGACCAGCGCGCTGACGAAGTGGATGATCTCGCGGCCGTCCGTCGAGCCGTCCGCGTCGATCATCACGATGATGTCGCCGGTGCACTCGGCGAACCCGGTGCGCAGCGCGTCGCCCTTGCCCTTGCCGCGCTGCTGGACGACCCGCAGGTTCGGGCGCAGCCGGCGGGCCACCGCGACGGTGTCGTCGGTGGAGTTGCCGTCCACCAGGACGACCTCGTGGATCCAGTGCGGCAGCGTCGCGAAGACGTGCGGCAGGTTCTCCGCTTCGTTCATGGCCGGAACGACGACGCTGACGGTCGGGGAGATGGCCAGGTGCGGGCTGACGGTGGTGAAACGGTCCACCGGTGCCAGTGGCCGCAAATTGTGCAGTTGGGTGGTGCCGTTGTGCTTGATGATCTCGGGACTCATTTCGAGGGATGTCCTTCCGGGCGGTCTGACATCGGCGGCGACTGCCAACAGGACCGGCGCGACTGGACGAAGAAAAGTTTCTTCGTCCCGGTCAGAGCAGTAGAGGGTGTGCTGTGCTCGTCGTACGGGGGATCTACGGTGCGGGGGAGCGCGCTAGCGCACCCCCGAGGGTTCCTTCTCGGTGCCGGCCGGCTGGAGGGACGTGCGCATCCGGCCGAAACCCTTGAGCACGCGATCGGCCAGCCGGTACAGCTGTGGCCGGTCGATCACGATGTTGCGGGCCTTGTTGAAGGGAGTGCGCCCCATCCAGTGGACGGCGGCCGTCGCCGACGGCCTGGCCACTCTCCCCTCGGACACGTGGATCACACTGTTCTTCAGCCAGCTCTTGTACTCCCGGCCCCCCTTGCCCATGTCGACTTGGCCCAGGCCGTGCGAGGCGGCCTGCTCCGCCATGTGCAGGTGGTGCATTATCCCGGGGGAGTACCGGGCGAAATCGGGGTCGTAGGCGGGGAACCAGCCGACCAGGGTGTGATGGGTGCGCAGTCCGAAATGACCGGCCACCGGGGTGTCCCCGGCGTACAGCATCGTCAGCACGCCGCCGAACTCCGGCGCGTCCTGGCCGTGCATCTCGTCGATCAGCTCGACGATCCAGGGCTGGGCGAACCGGTCGACCCGGCCGGTGCGGCGGTACTGGTCGGACTTCCAGCCGGTCAGCGTGCGCATGACCGCGGGGTCGGCCGCGCACCACTCGAGCCGGATCTCCCCGTGCTCGCGGGCGAGCTTGCGCTCCTTGTAGCGGACCGTCTTGTAGTTCTTGGGCGACTGGTCGCGCACGTGGCCGACATAGGACTCGAACCCGGAGGTCAGGTCCATCATCGGCACCGGACGCACCGCCGTCACGTGCGGCTCCCAGGTGGGCTGGCCGGCGACCATGTGGTCGAAGTCGAACACCGAAAGCCCACAGGAGCGCAGCAGCAGGCGGGCGGGCAACTCCACCCCGCCGTCGGCGATGAACGCGTGGCAGGTGGTGAGCCAGCTGCCGAGCGGCTTGCCGATGCCGAAGGCGTGCCGTTCGAACGGCATGAATCCGACGATCTTGCCGGCGTCCTCCACCACGGCGACCCGGACATAGGAGCGCAGCCGGTCCATCGCCAGGGCGAACTCCACCGACAGGAACGGATTGTCCAGTGCCGGGGCGGCGTGCTGGATCTCCCGCCAGCGGGTCCGCTCGGCGGTGCCGAGCTCGCCCGGTCTGACCACCGTCACCTTCACCTTGACCCGGCCCCCTGTTCGGTGTGCGTACTGCTTCCCCGGTACAGCGTCCGAAGGACCCACATGAAGCCACCGAGCACCGCCACGGTGGCCACCCCGGCCCGTGGCGACCATGCGCCGAACAGGAGCATGGCCTCCGCCAGCAACACGTTCAACGTGAGACTCGCCGCGGCGGCCACGGTCAGGGCGGCCAGCGGGTCACGGTCCCGCAACATCCCGGCGACGGCGGCGCCGGGCACCACCAGCAGGAACAGCGGCGTCAGGATCACGCGCGCCGGGGTCTGGACGTCCGCCAGCGCGATGACCGCGCCCGCGGCACAGGCGAGCGCCAGCACCCACCCGAGCACCGTCCTCTTGCTACGCATCTCTCCCGGCTCCGCTGGTCAAGGCCTGTCCAAGGCGTGGTTGATCGCTGCTCTCATGGGACCAACCACGAGAGGCGATCGTCAATGCCGACGCCCTGACCCGGCCACCGGTTTACAGCGGCCAGGGCAAGAACCGTTGGACGCACGGCCACACCCTCCACACCAAGAACCGGTCTTCCCGTGCTCAATGGGACGCCGGTGACAGGTGCGATATCCAAAGTTACCCCCTGATCACAGTAAGCGTGCAGTCGGCACGCCATCGTCCGTCACTCGTTATTTGAGTGTTCGGAGGGCGCAGGGGTTGCGGATTGGGAAGGATTGTCGGGATTTTGAGGATTTTCGGGTTCGTCGGTCGGCGGCTCGGACACCGGCGGCTGCCGCGCCGGCCACGACACCCGGCAGGCCGATCCGCCGGTGGCGCCGGACCGCAGGGTGACGACGCCGCCGCCGGCGGCGCCGGTGTCCGGCGCCGTCACCACCAGCCGGGCCCGGGCGTCCGGCGCCAGCACCCCGCGCGCGGGCACGACCGCCAGGCCACCCGTGGCGGTGGCGGTCCACGACACCGTCCCGTGCCGCGCCGAGACCAAAATCACAGCGGTGTCCTCCTCCTCGCCGATGTCCGGCGGGCAGGAGACGACCAGCCGGGCCGGCGGGGACGCGGAGCCGGTGGGGCCCGGGGGGCGGCGGGACGGCGTCCGGGACGGTGCGGCGAGGGCGCCCCCGGTCGGCGCGGCGGCCGCCGGGGCGCCGGTCGGCGAGGTGCGGGCCGGTGCCGGGGTGCTCGCGGTGACCGCGCTGGTGGGGCCGGTGTCGCCGGTCGGTGCGGGCCCGTACCGGATCTGCAGCTCGCCGGGGGTGCGGCTCGGGAACCGCAGGGCCTGGGGGCCGTGCGAGCCGAGGTCCTGGCCGGTGGCGACCAGCATGGTGCCGGTGGCCACCAGGACGCAGGCGGCCGCGGCGAGGACGGGGGTGGCCCGGCGCGCCGCCCGGCGGCCCGCCCCGGCACCGTGCCGGCCCGGGCGCCGGTCGCCGGCGTGCGCGCCGACGAAGGTCACCGTGGTCGCGGGCGCCCCGGCCGGCGCGCCGGCCCGGCCCCGGGACGAGGCACGGGACGCGGCGGGGGACGCGGCTGGAGATGAGGCCCGGGCGCCGGCGCCGGCCCGCGCCGCGGCGGCGCGGGCGCGGCGGGCGGGGACCGGGAAGCCGTCCCGGTCGAAGACGCCGGACGCGGCGATGGCGGCGCGTTCGGCCGCTTGCCCGGCGGCGCCGCAGGTGGTGGCGACCCGCCGGCGTAAGGACAGCGGCGGGAACGCGACCGGCACCCCGGCCAGCAGCCCGTCGGCCGACACCCGGCGGCGGCGCCCGTCGGCGCACTCGCGGCAGCCGGAGATGTGCCGTACCAGCCGCCGGCGCAGCGGCTGGGGGAGCGGCCCCTCGATCGAGTCGAGCAGCGCCGACAGGTCGGGGCAGTGCGCCCGGCCGGTCCGGGCGAGGACCACCGCCGCGGCCGCGATCTCCAGGTGGTCGCGGGCCCGGGCGACCCGGCCGCCGGCCTGGCGGGACGACAGGCCGAGCACCGCGCCGAGGTCGGCGGGGGTGAGGCCGTGGCGAACCGCCAGCAGCAGCGCCTCGCGGTCCCGGTCGGCCAGCTCCGCCAGCGCCTCGCGGATCACGGCGGTCAGCTCAGGATCGTCGGCGTCGTCGTCGTACTCCTCCGGCGGCCGGTCCCCGGCGCCGCGGGACGGCGCGCACCGGGAACGCGTCAGCGCGTACAGCCAGGCGCGCAGCCGGGCGGGCTCGCGCAGCACCTCCGCGCGGCCGTGGGCCAGCACCATCGCGTCGTGCACGGCGTCGGCGGCGGCGTCGGTGTCGTGGAGCAGCGAGCATGCGTAGTCGTTGAGACGGTCGGCGTACGCGTCGTACAGCAGGTCCACGGCGCGGTCGTCCGCCCGGCGCAGGGCGTCCGCCAATCGTTGATCGTCGGCACGGCCGGCGCTCGGCCATCCGGACAGCAATCTTCCTCCCCGCAGGACGGGAACCTGACAATTCGGTCGAGCGTTCTCGCGAGAATTTCCCTGCCCGCGCCAGGCCCACACGCGTAGGACGCCCGGATCAGCGCGCGGGTTCACTGGGATTTGACCGATATTAAAAGGTTATGACCTGGGGAAACAGTGTCTCATGTGATCAAAGAAACGGCTGTGACTTGACCGGTGTGGTGAAACCGTTTCCCCGGCCCGGGAGACCGGACCGGGGGCGGCGCGGCCGTCACTGGGCGGCGGCGTTGCAGTTCGGCGCGCACAGCCGCCGGGAGATGCTCTCCAGGAAGATCTTGCGGATCTCCAGCGCGTTGTTGGCGAAGAACGCCTCGCCCTGGGTGGCCTTGGCGATCGCCCGCATCTGCCGGCGTCCGGCCGCGTCGTCGGCGCCCAGCGCCACGATGATGATGCTGATCGGCTGGTTCTCGTCGTACTCGTCGCGCAGCTTGCGCAGGATCTGCGCGTTGGTGATGCCGCCTTCCGGGTCGTCGTTGCCGACGCCGTCGGTGAACACCAGCAGCGTGTTGATCTTGTCCGCCGCGTACTCGGCCTTCATCTTGTCGTAGGCGGCGGCCAGCGTGTCGTTCAGGCCGGTGTCCCCGGTGGGCTTGGCCCGGATCTTGTCCAGCGTCCGCAGCAGGGCCTCCCGGCGGGTCACCCCGCCCACCTTGCCGCCGAGCGGCCCGATCGGCACGCCCTCGCGGTAGTCGACGCCCTTGCCGTTCAGGTTGGTGGAGAACGCCCAGGTGCCGATCTCGGTCTTGTCCGGGAACAGCTTGAGCCCCTCGATGGCGGTCTGGGCGATCAGCCGCATCCGGTCGCCGGGGGCGCCCACCGCGGGCAGCGCCATGGTGCCGGAGATGTCGAGCAGGGCGAGCAGCCGCACGCCGAGCTTGAGCCGGGACCAGGCCTGCGACATCTTGGCGACGGTGGCCGCGTCCGGGATCTTCATCGCCTCCGGCGCCGCCGGCTCCAGGCCGTTGGCCTTGCTGATCGCGTTCCCGCCCTTGCCGTCGGGGGTGCGGAAGCCGTACTGGCGGACGGTCTTCTTGGCCGCCGCGCCGGACAGCGCGCTCACGAACCCCTTGGCGGCGTCCCGGGTGGCCTGGTCCCTGGCGGTGACGACCACCGGATAGTCCAGGCTGATGGTGCCCTCCGCCGGGTACATCGCGACCACCTGGCCGGGCCGGCCCTTGGCGTTGTAGGACCAGATGCTCTGCTCGGACGCCACGCCGATCGGCGCGCGAGAGGACTGCTTGGCCATCGTGGCGAACATGTCGGCCGGGCTGCTCACCGCGCTCTCCGACAGCTGCCGCAGCGTGCCGACCAGCTGCTCGTCGCCGGAGCCGGCGGCGCGCAGCACCCCGGCCCCGGCCAGCAGGGCGCTGAGCCCGGCCGCGTTCAGCGTCGGATCCAGTGCCAGCACCCGGATGCTCTTGCCGAGCCCGTCCGGCGCGGCGGCGTTGGCGGCGGTCATCATGCCGCTCCAGCTCGGCTCGCCGAACGCGCCGCGCAGCTTCTCCACCACCTGCTTGGGCGCGGCGAGCACGACCGGGGAGCTGGCCACGTTGCCGGCCGGCTGCGGGGCGCCGTCGCCGGCCGCCCCGCGCAGCTTGGCGACCCACAGGCTGGAGTCGGGGATCCACACGTCGCCGTCGAACCCGCCGCTGGTCGCGCCGGTGCCGGCGATCGCGTTGGTGACATCGGCCGGCTCGCCCTCCTTGACCGTCACCGTGACGCAAGAGGCCCCGGAACCGGGCCCGCCGAGCCCGGCCGCGATCTTGCTGATGGCGGGGCGGATCTCCGGGGCGGCCACCACCTTCAGCGCGGTCCGGCCGTTCCCGCACGGCTCGTCGCGGCTCACGATCACGTAGGCCGCCACGCCGAGCAGTACGGCGAGCGCCACGGCGCCCGCGAGCGGCACCAGGACCTTGCCGCGTCCCGCGCGGCGACGGCCGGCCGGCTCGTGGTAAGGGGTGTAGCCGCCGTCAGGGTCGTCAGTGCGATGACGTCCGCCCACGATGTCCTCTTAAAGATCGACCTTTTGGGAACTGTTGGCGCGCTTCCCGGCACCATATAGGTAGATCCCGGGTAATGCCTACGGAACCATAGCGTCACCGCTTATGCCGTCAAAACCGATCTTTTGCTGCGGTAATGGCAGTGGAGGCGCCGTTCCGGCGGCGATTCCCTGGACCGCCGGTCGATCGATCTTGGAATTGCCGGGTCCGGCGGTCATGGACTGGGCGACCATCCCGTCCGGCCCGCCCGGCACCGGTCAGTGGCCGCAGCCGTGGCCCCGCCAGGCGCGCGACCCCTCGCGCACCGCCACCGCCGCCAGCACCAGCGCCACCGCCGGATCGAGCCACCACCAGCCGATCGTGGTCGCGGTCAGCCCGGCCAGCACCCCGGCGGCCATCCCCGCGCACAGCAGGTTCTGCGTGCCCTCGCCTGCGGTGGCCGCCGAGCCGAGCCGGGCGCCCAGTCGGCGCTTGGCCAGCCCGAGCAGCGGCATGCTGACCAGGCTGATCACGGTGACCGCCACGCCGAGCACCGTGGGGACCGCCCGCTCGCCGGCCCGCAGGTCATAGCCGACGTGCAGCACCAGATAGGGGGCCAGCAGCCAGAAGCTCACCGCGACGGCGAGCCTGGCCCGCCGCTCGGCGCTCGCCGATCGCAGCCGGCTGCCGGTGAAGCGCCAGACGACGATCAAACTGGCCAGCGCCTCGGCCAGCGACGACCAGCCCCAGCCGATCAGCGCCACCGAGTGCGCCGACACCCCGGCCAGCAGCCCGAGAGAACTCTCGGCGGCCAGCCAGGCCAGCGTCACCAGCGACAGCATGCGGGCGAGCCGCGCGTCGCGCAGCCAGGACGCGGGTGCGGCGGCCGGGCACGCCTCCGTATGCTGGTCCGGCACCATCGCCCCCGATCACCCGCTCTCCGCCTCCGGTGGCGCTGAGTAGCGTACCCGTAACCCGGTGTGGCGCATCCGGGTTCGGGTAAAGCCGTGCACCGGCGCGGCGGCGGGACCGGCCCGACGCCGCCCCGGCGGGCCGGCACCGGGCCTTCCGGGGGCGGCCGGACCGGCCCGCAGGACCGAAACCTTCGCGGACCGGCCGGCCGGCCGGACCGGACCAGGCCGTTCCGGGTCGACGGGGTCGGCCGGGGCGACCGGACCGGCCCGGTGCCGGCCGCGCCGGCCGCGCCGACCTCACGCGGACCCGACGCCCACCTGACGCCGACCCGACGCCGACCCGACAAGGACCGCACGTGCCCTTCACCCCGAGCCACGTCGCCGCGGTGATCCCGCTCATCCTCCCGGCCCGGGCCCGGCGGGTGCTCGACCCGTGGGCGCTCGCCGTGGGGGCCATGGTCCCCGACCTGCCGATGTTCCTGCCCTACCTGGACGACTACGCCGGCTGGCACTCGCCGCGGGGCGTGGTCACCAAGGACGTGGCCGCGACCGTCGTGCTGCTGGCGCTCTTCCAGTTCGTCTTCCGCCAGCCGCTCACCGCGCTGCTGCCCGAGCGGCTCGCCCGCCGGGTCGCCGCGCTGCCCGGCCCCGGCTGGCGCCGGTTCCCCACGGTGCTGCTCGGCGCCGCCGCCGGGGCGGCGACCCACGTGCTGTGGGACTCCTTCACTCACGACTGGGGCACCGCCTTCTGGAGCGTCCCGCTACTGTCGGCCCCGATCGCGGGCGGGGTGACCGGTTACCAGGTGCTGCAGTACGCCTCCTCGGCGGCCGGGCTGGCCGCGGTCGCCTGGTGGCTGGCCACCTGGCTGCGCACCCCGGGCAGCGGGTCGCTCCCGGCCGGACGGCCGGCGGCGTCCGAACCTCCCTGCCCACCGCCCCGGCGGGCCGGCGCACCGCCCGCGGCCGCTCCGTCCGCCCCTGCGCCGTCCGGGACCGGCCCGTCGGGATCCGGCCCGTCCGCACCTGTGCCGTCCAGGGCCGGCCCGTCGGGGTCGGCTTCGTCCGGGTCCGCGGCGTCGGGGGCCGCGCCGTCCGGGTCCTCGGTCCGGCGGGCGGTGCCGGTGGCCGCGGTGGTGGCCGGACTGGTGGCGGCGCCGCTGTGGCCGCTGGTGCACCCGCCCGGTCCCGCGTCCGGCTGGGGCGGGCTGCTCGCCCGGGGTGGGGCCGGCCTGGTGATCGGCTGCTGCGCGGTGCTCACCCTGTACGCCGGCGCCTGGTGGCTGCGGCGGGCCATACGCTGGAAGCGTGCCTGAGATCATCCCGGTGGACGACCCCGCCGATCCCCGGCTGGCCGACTACGTGCGGCTGCGCGAGGTGGAGCTGCGCAAGAGCCTGGAGGCCGAGCGCGGCCTGTTCATCGCCGAGGGCGAGAAGGTCATCCACCGTGCGGTGGCCGCCGGCCATCCGGTCCGGTCGGTGCTGACCACCCGCCGGTGGCTGCCGGGGCTGGCCGGTGTCATCGGCGAGGCCCGCGTCTACCTGGTCGACGACGAGGTGATGGCCGGCGTCGCGGGGTTCGCCGTGCACCGGGGCGCGCTGGCGTCCATGGCCCGGCTCGCCACGCCGCCGGTGGAAGCCCTGCTGGCCGGCCCGGCCCGCCGGGTGCTGGTGCTGGAGGACCTGGTCGACCACGGCAACGTGGGGGCGATCTTCCGGTGCGCCGCCGCGCTCGGCGTGGACGCGGTGATCCTCTCGCCGCGGTGCGCCGACCCGCTCTACCGCCGGTCGGTGAAGGTCTCCATGGGCGCGGTGTTCGCCGTCCCGTACGCCCGGATGGCCGACTGGCACGGCGGGGTGGCCGCGATCCGCGTCGCCGGGTTCCGCACCCTGGCGCTGACGCCGGACCAGGCCGCCACCCCGATCGACCGGGCGGAGATGGGCGACCGGGTCGCGCTGCTGCTCGGCGCGGAGGGCGACGGGCTGTCCTCCCGCTGGCTGCGGATGGCCGACGAGCCGGTGTGCGTCCCGATGAGCCCGGCGGCGATGGCCGCCGGCGTCGACTCCCTCAACGTGGTCGCCGCCGCCGCCATCGCCTGCCACGGCCTGATGCGCGCCCACCCGGCGCAAGCGCGCTGACGACACCCCGCGCGCCAACCGCGCCGGCCTGCCTCTCCGACTCCGGCCTGTCCGGCCCCGGCCTGCCTATCGGACGCCGCCCGTCCGGCCCCGGGCCCTCTGGCCCCCGGGCGCCCTCTGGCCGGGACACCATCCGGCTTCGGGACACCGGCGGGCTCCGACCGGCCTGCCGGTTCCGGTGTACCGCCCGGTCGGGCCCGGGTCACCGGCCGGCGCTCGCACCGATCGTCTGGGTGAGGTTGAGCTTGTTCCCGTCCGGGTCGTGGATGTGGGCGACCCGCTCGCCCCACGGCATGTCGTTCGGCGGGCCGAGGACGTTGCCGCCGGCCGCCTCGACCTGGTCCAGCAGGGCGTCGACGTCGTCGACCCGCACGCTCAGCACGAACCGTTGCGGTGCCGACAGGTCGGCGTCGTTGTTCACCAGGCCGAGCTCGGAGTCGCCCACCCGCAGCATCACGAAGAAGACCGGGCCCTCCTCGGGGAAGCGGCTCTCCGCCACCGCGCCGAACATCCGCTGGTAGAACGCCTGCAGCCGGTCCACGTCCGAAGTGACGATGATCGGTTGGATGGTGGCCATGTCCGCTCCTTCGAGTTCGCCGTGCCTTTCCTCGTGATACGCGCCGGCGGCGAGGAACTCATCGGTCCGCCGGAACCGGGTCCGCCCGCCGGGCGGAGACGTCCGGCATGCCGAAGAGGGAGATCAGCCGGTCGGCGTCCAGGTAGTTGGTGATGCCGTGCACCAGCCCGCCGGACACGTCGAGCAGCACGAGCGCGAAGGGGACGTGGCCGCCGTCCGGGCCGGGCCTGGTCTGCCAGAACGCCGGCGAGCCGTTGGCCGCCACCGGGACCAGCCGGGCGCCCGCGCAGGACGAGTCCGGGGCCGACAGCACCTGCCGGATGCGATCCCGGCCGCGGATCCACCAGGTGAACGGCGGCATCGTCATCATGGCGTCCTCGTGCAGCAGCGCGACGAGTGCGGCCACGTCGTGCCGCTCGAAGGCATCGCAGTACCGGCCGAGCAGCTCGCGCTGGGCGGGGTCGGCCGGCCGCAACGGCTCGCCGGGCATGCCGCCGATCGACTCCATCGTCGCCCGCGCCCGCTGCGACGCGCTGTTCACCGACGCGACGGTGGTGTCCAGCAGGGCGGCCACCTCGGCCGCGGTCCACCGCAGCACGTCCCGCAGGATCAGCACCGCCCGCTGCCGGGGCGGCAGGTGCTGCAGCGCGGCGACGAACGCCAGCCGGACCGTCTCCCGCTGGACGGCCAGCTCCGCCGGGTCACCGGCCACCGGCAGCACCAGCGCGTCCGGCACCGGCTGGACCCAGGTGCCCTCCGCCGCCGGCCGGCCGATGTCCGGCCCGGCAACCGCCGCCGGGCCGAGATCGACGGCCACCGCCCGGCGCTGCGCGCTGCGCAGCATGTCCAGGCAGATGTTGGTGGCGATGCGGTAGAGCCAGGCGCGCAGCGGGCCCCGCCGCTCGTCGAAGCGGTCGAAGGACCGCCAGGCGCGCAGCAGCGTCTCCTGCACCGCGTCCTCGGCCTCGAAGCCGGAGCCGAGCATCCGGTAGCAGAACCCGGTCAGCTCACCCCGGAACGGCTCCAGCCGGGCATCCGCCCCGGTCAGCACGTCGGTCATCCCCCGACCTTATGCGCCGCCACCGACACCTTCTTAATGAGACCGATGACTTTCCGGGCCGGCCGCAGTACTCGTTTCGACAGGCACCGCGCGGACCTGTGAGCCGCGATGCGAACGGACAGGAGCCCAGGACATGACCGACGCCCGGATTCGGGAGGCCGTGGCGGCCGAACGCCGCGAGCAGGCCGAACTGCTCGCCACGCTGCGGCCGGAGCAGTGGGACGCCCCTACCTTGTGCGAGGGCTGGCGGGTGCGGGAGGTCATCGCGCACACCACGATGCCCTACCGGACCTCCGTCCGGCGCACGCTGCTGGATCTGGTGAAGGCGCGGGGGAACTTCAACCGGATGGCCGACCGGGCCGCGCGCCGCGACGCCGCCCGCCTGCCGGCCGAGCGGCTGATCGCCGCGCTGCGCGACAACGCCGAACACCCCTGGACGCCGCCCGGCGGCGGCCCGGCGGGCGCGCTGTCGCATGACGTCATCCACGGCCTCGACATCACCGTCGGCCTGGGGCTCGACCGCCTGGTCCCGCCCGAGCGGGTCGTTATGGTGCTGGCCGGGCTGCGGCCGAGGAACGTCGCCTTCTTCGGCACCGACCTCACCGGCGTCGAGCTGCGGGCCACCGACCTGGACTGGTCCTACGGCACCGGAACCCCGCTGCACGGCCTCGCCCAGGATCTCCTGCTCGCCATCTGCGGCCGCCGCCTCCCCCCGGACCGCCTGAAAGGCGACCCCGCCCCCCGCTTCACCCGATGACCTCCGACCCGATACGGGTCGGACGCTTCGACGCCGGTGTGGTGCCCCACCACCGCACCGCGTCGCCCCGCTAGGAGACTGCACCGAACACCAGCATGTGCGTGCCTCTGGCCTCCATGTGTGCGAAAATCGTACACATGGCTGAGGTCGATGATAAGACGCTTGGTGTCAGAGTCCGAGAGGCGCGTGAGCGGGCCGGCTTGAAGCAGGGCGAGCTCGCCCGGCTCGTGGGCCTTGAGCGAACAGCGGTGAACAAGATCGAAAGTGGCATCCGCAAGGTCAGCGCCCTTGAGCTGTCGGACATCGCGGCGTCTTTGGGCGTGACCATGTCCTCGTTCTTCTCGGAGCCGATTCCAGCACTGGTCTCTCATCGCTCTGGTCAGGGTCTGGACACGGTCGACTCGAAGATCGACAGGCTGTTGGCGGGTATCGCTGCCGACGTCGAGTTCGTTGCCGAACTGGCCCCTGAGGAACTCGCGCTGCCTGGAAATGGAGTTGCGCCATCTCCTCCTCCCAGAACTTCATCGGACGCCGACGCTCTCGCCGTCACCGCGCGGGCCATGCTCGGCCTCGCCGATGCGGAGCCCGTGCGCGACCTGGTCGGGAAGGCTGCCGCGATCGGTCTCTTGATCTTCTCCGTGGATCTGGGAGTGGATACGGCCGATGCTGGGACGATCTTGCTCCGTCGTGGTGGGGTGAGTCTGGTGAACAGCCACAACAAGGTGGGACGCCGCCGCCTCGCGGCGGCTCATGAGTTGGGTCACTACCTGATCGCTGACGAGTACACCGTCGACTGGAGAGTCGCTGACCGGCAGGGCGGCGACATTGAGACCCGCCTGGACCGGTTTGCGCGGGTGTTGCTGCTGCCCGAGGGTGGCCTGCGGGCGGCATGGACCGAGTATGGGGCGCGTGAACTCCGTGAAGTGGCTGTGCTGCTTGCCAGCAGATTTCGGGTCGACATGGCGACGCTCGCCAGAAGGCTGGAAGAGCTGGATCTCGTGGATGGGGAAGGCGCGGCGCTGATCCGCGGTGTCACTACCACTCGCGCTGATATCGTGGAATTCGGATTGATCGTGTCGGTCGACCTTGAAGGAACGAGTCTGCCCGTTTCGTACCAGAAGGCGATCCTGCGCGCTTTTCGCGACGAACGGATCAGTCAGGAACGCGCGCTGGAACTGCTCCGCGGCACCTTTACCGAATGCGACCTACCCCCGCGTCGTAAGCGTAGGGTAGACGAGATCTGGAAGTTCGTATCGTGACGCCATCGTCAGACGCATTGGTCTTCGACACCGGTCCGCTGCGGCACTTCGCTGTGAATGGATGGCTGGGCGTTCTGAAGTTCCTTGCCGGTGACCGTTCCGTCATCGTCCCGGAGAGCGTCGAACACGAGCTCAGGAACCAGGTGCACGATCACCCTGCCCTGCACCAGGTCCTCGATGCCGGCTGGATCGGCGTTGACCGCAGCAATGACATGAGCTTCCTGATGGCGTTTGCGACCTACGAGCAGCGATTGGTCGCCAATGGACGGAACCGCGGTGAATGCGGCGTGCTCGCTCTTGGAAAGACCCGAGATTTCGAGATCGTGGTTGATGACAGCGTTCCCCGGGCTATCGCCGAAGAGGAAGGCATCCGGGTCACGGCCACTCTCCCGCTGCTCTGCAGTGCGATCCGAGAAGGGCAACTGACTCTGCCCATGGTGGAGGCGCTTGCCGACGATCTTATTTCTGGCAAGTATTTCCTTCCCTTCGGTCCCGGTGGTTTCAGGCGATGGGCGCAGGAGCAAGGGCTTATCGAATATGAATGAGACGGCCATCTTGGAGTCGTAGGCGACGACTCGGGCATGAATGATTTTCCCTTTGGGCTCGCAGTTGTGGGGACGATCGTGCCCGGCGACGCCCGGGCTCAGGGTTTGGGCGGTCCGACAGGTCGCTGCCGGGTTCGAGCGAGTTCGAACTCTCGACTACGGCTGCCGCCTCCGGAAGGGCACGTCAGGGGGTGGTGAGGGCGGGGAGGGTGAGGAGGGTGCGGGCGGTGCGGTAGCGGGCGGCGTCGGTGCGCTCGCCGAGCAGCGCGCCGATGTAGGTGCGCCCGGCGTGCACCGCGGCGAACAGCAGGCAGAAGCCGGCGGCCCGGGTGTAGCCGGTCTTCAGGCCGACGGCCTCGCCGGGCACCAGCCGGTTGCTGTTGCGCCAGACGTGCGCGCGGTGCGCGGCCGTGCGGGTCATCGCGTACCGCTCGGTGCGGACGATCTGGGCGAGTGCCGGGTCGCGCAGCGCCTGCTGTGCGAGGGCGACCTGGTCGCGGGCGGTGGAGCGGCCCCCGCCGCCCGGGGACGGCATGCCGTCGGGGTTGGTGTACCGGGTGTCGCGCATGCCCAGGGCGGCGGCGGTGGTGTTCATCCGGGCGACGAACCGCTTCACCCCGGGGCCGTACCGGCGGGCGAGCGCCGCGGCCGCGTCGGCGCCGGACGGCAGCAGCAGGGCGTGCAGCAGGTCGCGCACGGTCAGGCGCTCGCCGGCCCGCAGGCCCGCGCGCATCGCGCCGCCGGAGGCCGCGTGCCGCACGTCGGCGGCGGAGATGGTCACCACGTCGTCCAGGCCGGCGGACCGGCGCACGACGTAGGCGGTCATGATCTTGGTGAGGCTGGCCACCGGCGCCCGGCGGGTCTCGCGGCGGGCGTAGAGCACGGTGCCGCCGGTGGCGTCGACCAGGTAGGCCTCGGTGGCGGTCACCTTCGGCGCCGGTACCGCGTGTGCCGGTGCCGCGTGTGCCGGTGCCGCGTGCGTCTGCGCCGGGTGAGCCCGCACCGCGTGGACGGGCACCGCGTGGACGGGCACCGCGTGAACCGGCACCGCGTGCGCGGGCGCCACCAGGCCGGTGAGGGCCAGCACCGCGGCCGGCAGGGTCACCGTGATCTTTCGCATGCGGACATCGTCCCATGCCCGCCATTGCGGATATGGGATAACAGGCGCCACATGAAGTACAGAATCCCCCCGAGCCGGATGAGCTGCTCATGGCGTTCGGCGTCGAGGGGGCCCGGCGGCCGGCGGGGTTCCGCCGTACACCGGAAGGGAGCGGGCCCCGCCGGAGCCGGATGAGACCGGCGGGGCCACGCGCTTGGTGGGGTCAGCCGACGAAGTTCACGTCACTGCAGAAGAAGAACGCCTGGTCGGTGTGCGAGGCCTGCCAGATCGTGAAGATCATGGCGCGGCCGCTGCGGCCGGAGGTGCTCAGGTTCATCGTGTAGCTCTGCGCCGGGCTGTACCGGCCGGTCTTGGTGAGCAGCTGCAGGTCGCCCCAGGTGAGGGCCTGCCGGGTGGGGTCGAATCCCGGCTTGGTCACGTACACCATCAGGTAGTCGGCGCCGTGCCGGGCCTCGTCGTTCATTGTGACGGTGAAGCTGTTGCGGATGTCGGTCGCCTTCCAGTCCCCGACGGTGTCCAGCGACTTGTAGTAGCCGTTGTCGGCCCGGCCGCCGCTGCACAGCTGGCCATTGGGGATCTTGTTCTGGAAGTCGCCGCCCAGGCCGTTGCGGTACAGGCTCATGTAGTTCCACATGGCGCTGGAGTTGTCCTGCCAGGCCTGCCAGCACATCGGGTCCTTCGTCGCCATCGTGCCGTCCCAGAAGTTCGACTGCCAGCGCTGCAGGCAGCTGTAGTTGCGGGAGGACGGGCCGACGACGGTGCCGTGCGCGTTGGCGGCGACGACGCCGGTGGCCAGGCACGTCACCGCGGCGGCGAACAGGACCGCGACGCGGGCGGCCCAGCGGCGAAGGGAGGGGGATGGGCGCATGGGGGTTCTCCGTTTCCAGGGGATCCGGGGCGTTGGCGCTGACAAACCGCCGGGGTCCGGGCCGGTGGATCGCCGCCGCGAGCGTAACCGACCCGCCGAGTCAGAAGCCCTCCACCGGGACGGTCAGCCCGGGGGCACATCGCGACCTCTACGCGCTGACCTGGACCTTCGTCGGCCGCCAGCCGCCGCGCCGGATGATGGTTGCTGAACCTTTCACCCCCCCCGCGGGCCCCCGGCGTGGGGGCGCGGCGGCTGCAAGTCGACGGCAAGTGGCGAGCAACCCCGGCGGCGTAAACCTGAGGGTGAGCCGAGAGGGGGAGGCATGGGAGCGGGACGTGGCCGGGAACCGGCGGGCGCGCTGGGGCCGATCGTGGGCGCCTGGCTGGCCACCGTCGTCAAGCTGGTGGTGGGCACCCTCGCCTTCGCCGGGGCGTACGCCGGGGTGGCCGGCGCGGGCGGCACGGCGAGCCTGCCGGCCGCCGGCGACGCCGGCCCGCGCACCGTGCTGCTGTCGACCCGCGCGCTGCCCGCCGAGAGCGACCAGGTGCCCGAGGCCGGCATGGTCACCGCCGCCCTCGCCACCCCGCCCGGCGCCTGCCCGCCCGCCTACCGCGCGCAGGGCGTGATCGACCCGGGCGCGGCCGGCGGCACCGCCGGCTACCGGTGGCGGCTGCGGCGCTGGGACCCGGGCGCGCGCGCCTGGCGGACCGTACTGGCCTCCGGCCGGGGCGGCTTCACCGGCACGGCTCGCGCCGTCGAGTGGCGCCCGGCCGTCACCACCGGCCCGGGACGTTACCGGGTCGAGCTCGCCGTCGCCGGCAAGGGCACCACCGCCGGCGAGGCCTTCACGGTGGCCTGCTGACCGCGGTGCGCCGTTCAGCCCGCCAGCGCGCCGCGGGCCGCCTCGACCCAGCGCGGCACCCCGACCCGCTCGGCCACCGCCAGCGCCCGCTCGTAGTGGGCCCGGGCGTCGCCCGGCTGGCCGAGCCGGGCGGCCAGGTCACCGAGCGTCTGCGCGACGGGCCACAGCGCCACCACCCCGGTGCCGGCGCCGGCGATCCGGTCGGCGAACGGGCCGAGCGTGGAGTAGGCGTCCTGCATCCGGCCGCGGTCGTCCAGCAGCATGCCGGCCAGCGCCCGCCAGGTCATGGCCAGCTCGTACAGGAAGTCCGGCCGGACCGGCGGGCGCGCGGCGGCCACCGCGCGGGCGTCCTTCACGTGCCCGGCGGAGGCGAGCGCGACCGCGTAGGCGTCCAGCGTCCACTTGGCGCCGCGCCGGTGCGCCTCCTCCAAGGGCTCCACCATCTCGGCCGCCCGGCCCGCCACCAGGCGCAGGCAGAAGGTGGTGATCAGCGGCAGGTCCTGGCGGCCCTCCAGCATGCCGGCCCGCGCGGTGACCCGGGCGGCGTCGCGGTAGGCCCGCTCGGCCGCGGCGTAGTCACCGGCGATCATCAGCCGCTGCCCGGCGTACCAGGCGCCCACCGCCGAGGGGGCCGGCAGGTCGTAGCGCCGGGCGAGCTGCTCGGCGGCGCCGACCCGGGCGTCGGCCTCGGCGAAGTCGCCGCGGGCCGCGGCGCACTCCATCAGCACCAGATGCGCCAGCGCCTGCACCGCGATCTGCCCCGAGGCGGCGCCCACCTCCAGCAGCTCGCGGCCGATCGCCTCCCGCTCGTCCACCACCGTGACGACGTACGACTGGCGCAGCCGGCCGCTGAGCGCGACCGCGAGCAGCGCCGGGTCGCCGCTCTGCCGGGCCAGCCGCTCGGCCTCCAGCGACGCCTCATACCCCCGCTCGGTGGCCGACCCCTCCAGCTCCAGAGCCAGCGTGGCCAGCAGGCTGGCCCGCAGCGACCGCTCCCCGGCGGGCAGCTCGACCAGCGCCCGCTCGGTGACGTCCACCACGTCCCACGCGGTGCGGGTGAGCTCGCGGGCCATGCCCTTGTGCGGCACGGCCAGCGAGGCGGCCAGCCGCGCGGTCAGCTCCAGGTCGCCGAGCGGCAGCGCCGCGTCCATCGCCTCCCGGCGGCGGGCCCGCGCCGCGGTCATGTCACCGCACAGCGCCAGCGCCTTGATCAGCCGGAGCTGCAGGCCGAGCCGCTCCTTGGGCGGGCCGCCCACCGGATGGGCGCGGTCGAACGCCGCGATGGCCCGCTCCCACAAAGTCGCCGCCTCGCGGTGCGCGAAGCGCCGCTCGGCCTGCTCGGCGGCCAGCCCGGCGTACCGGACCGCCTTGGCGGCGGTCTCCGCGGTGCCGGCCGCGTCGTAGTGGTGGGCGAGCGCGGCGACGTCGGACGGCGAGCGGCTCTCGATGACCGAGGCGACCGCGGCGTGCAGCCGGGAGCGGCGCAGCCGGGAGGCGTCGGAGTACAGCGTGTCGCGGACCAGGTCGTGGTCGAAGCGCAACCGGCCCGGACCCGGCTCGGTGACCAGCCCGGCGAGCAGGCCGGCCTCCACCGCGTCCACCACCGCGTCCTCGTCGCCCGAGACGTCGACGAGCACGTCGATGTCCACGTCCCGGCCGATCACCGCGGCCTGCAGCAGGATCTGCTGCGCGGTGGCGGGGAGCCGGGCGATGCGGCGGCGCAGCACGTCGCGCACGCCGGACGGCACCTCCGACAGCACCTCGGCGGCGCTGGCCCGCCCACCGGTGGCCTCCGCCTCCAGCAGCCGGACGGTCTCCCGGACGAAGAACGGGTTGCCCCCGGTGCGCTCGACGATCGTGCTCACCGCGTCCTCGTCGACCTCCCGGACGCAGGTCGCCCGGACCAGCTCGGCGACCGCGCCGTCGTCCAGCCCGGCCAGGCCGACCCGGACCGGGCCGAGGCGGGCCAGCGCCGCCAGCACCTCGGACTGCTCGTCGTTCAGCTCGCCGTCCCGGCAGGTCACCACCAGCAGCACCCGGCTGGTCGCCAGCAGGCTGGGCAGCGCGCGCAGCAGGGCGAGGGTCTGGTCGTCGGCCCAGTGCAGATCCTCCAGCACCAGCAGGACGGGGGCCCGCCGGGCGACGCCGGACAGGTAGCCGCCCACCGCCCGGTGCAGCCGGAACCCGCCCGACCCCTGGTCGTCGTCCGGCACCGGGGCGGTGTCGTCCAGCAGCGGCGCCAGCAGCGGGCCGTACTCGCCGGCCCCCCGCTCGGCGGTCAGCGTGCGCAGCATCTCGACCCAGGCCCAGCCGGGCGGGGTGGCGCTGCTGTCCGGGCAGCCCCCGGCCGCGGTGGTCCAGCCCTGGGTCGCCAGGTCCTCGCAGAGCCGGCGGACCAGCATCGTCTTGCCCGCGCCCGGGTCGCCGCCGACCACCGCCGCGGTGAACCGCCCGGCCAGCGCCCGCGGCGCCGCGCCGGTCAGCCGGGCCAGCTCGGCGTCCCGGCCGACGAACGGCTCCGGCGGCAGCGGCGGCGGGTCGCCCGGCCGGCCCTCCGGGCGCGGCGGCCAGGTCGCGGTCACCTCCGCGGCCCGCGGCCGGCGCGGCGGGGACGGCTGCAGGCCCGGGTCCTGGGAGAGGATGTCCGACTCCAGCCTGCGCAGCGCCGGGCCGGGGTCGATGCCGAGCTCGTCGGCCAGCATGGTGCGCGCCCGGCGCAGGGCGGCCAGCGCGTCGCCCTGCCGGCCGCAGCGGTACAGGCCGAGGGCCAGCAGCCGCCAGCCCTCCTCGCGCAGCGGATGCTCCCCGGTGAGCACCTCCAGGTCGGGCACCGTCTCGGCGTGCAGCCCGAGGCGCAGCCCGGTGTCGGCGTGCCGCTCCCGGGCCACCAGCCGCAGCTCGGCCAGCCGGCTCACCTCGGCCTCGGCCCACTGCTGCTCGGCGAACTCCGCGTACGGGGTGCCGCGCCACAGCGCGAGGGCGGTGTCCAGGTCGGTGCGCGCCGCGCCGGGGTCGTCGTTCTCCAGGTACCGGCCCGCCGCGCGGACCAGGGCCTCGAAGTGCGGCGCGTCCACCTGGCCGGGCGCGGTGCGCAGGGCGTACCCGGAGGCGACGGTGACCAGCAGCCGCCCCGGGCCGCCGCGCGGCCGCCCCGGCTCCAGCACCCGGCGCAGCCGGGAGATGTACACCTGCAGGCCGGACTGCGCGCCCCGGGCGCCGTCGTCGGTCCACAGATCGTGCAGCAGGGTGTCGACCGGGACGACCTGCCCGCGGGCGGCGAGCAGCCGGGCGAGCACCGCGCGCTGCCGTAACCCGCCGAGGTCGAGGTCGGCGTCGCCGTCACACGCCTCGACCGGGCCGAGCACCCGGAAGGTCACCATCAGGACCCCGGCAGGGGAGGCGACGGGCGGACGCCGTCCCTGATCGGTTCTCTGTCTCGCCTCACGGTGGCTGCTCCTTCGCAAGAACGGGCCCGCCGACCGCGACAGGATTTCGCCAAGGCCCGCCTTCCTGCTACGCGTACCGGGCGTCACGACTCGACCAGGGGTGTCACGAGGGTACCGGCCCTCCGGCCCCGGCGGGAAACGTGCCAGGTCGCCGGGCGGGGACCGTCCGCGCCGGCGGGTCAGGAGCGGGAGGCCGCCTCCGGGGAGGTGCGTTCACCGGACGGGCGGCGGCGCAGCAGGGACCACGCGCCGAGGGCCAGGCCGCCCCAGGGGATCTCGATGGTGTAGGTCCAGAAGCCGAACAGGATCGCCGCCGCCAGCGCCGGCCCCGCCGGCTGGCCGAACGCGATGAGCATCGCGGCCGTCCCGCCCTCCATGATCCCGGCACCGCTCGGGGTGACCAGGGCACTGGTCAGCACCCGGCTGACGGCGAAGACGGCCACGATCTCGGCCGGCCCCGGATAGCAGCCGGTGGCCACCGCGCAGGCCGCCATGATCAGGCACTGCAGGACCAGGAAGGCGATCATGCCGAGGGACAGGCCCGCCCACCGCCGGTGCACGATCTCGGCGGTGTCGGCGCGCAGCCGGTGGATCGCCTCCGACGCCCAGTGCTCGGGCCGGCGGATCCGGCGCGGCAGCAGGCCGAGCAGCCGGTCCAGGCCGCGGCCGAGCAGATCGGCCGCCCGCTCCCAGTACAGCGCGGCCGCCACCACGGCGACCAGCACCAGGATGGACACCGCCCCGGCCCAGGCCGCCCCGGTCACCCGGTCGTCGGGAATGCGGCCGGCGAGCAGCAGCGCGATCAGGCCCACCGCGGGCAGGATGAACCGGAAGAGCGTGTTCCAGATGCCGGTGACCAGTGTGTACACCACGACGGGCCGGGTGGCGAAGCCCCAGCCCTTGGTCATCCCGAAGGTGAGCGCGACGCCGGCGGCGCCGCCGAAGGGCAGCAGGTTGCTCACCGCGCTGCCCGCCGCGTTCAGGGTGAGCGCCTGCAGGCGGCCGAGGCCGGGCAGCGCCCCCGTCATCACGAACGTGTACGCCAGCAGGCTGGCCAGCCACAGCCCGGTCATCAGCAGGATCATCCCCGGGCTGAGCGCCCGGAACCGGGCGCCGATCTCCGCCCAGCCGACCTCGGCGCCGGTGAGGGCGCGCAGGATCTGCGGCAGGAACACCACCAGCAGCACCGCCAGAGCCAGCGACGCCACCGACAGGCACACCTGCGCCCACTTCCCCCGCATCCCCACCCCCTTAGAACTGCGGCGTCCGAACTCTACCGATTGGGGGGTTCGGGTGCGCGGGGGATTGGGGTCAGGCTTCGTCGGGGAGGTGGTCGAAGGGGTGGCGCAGGCGGGTGCCGGGGGGCAGGTCGCGGTGGACGTACCACTCGGTGCCGAAGACCTGGCGGTACAGCGGCCGGGGAATCTTCAGGAACGCGGCCAGGGTGCGGTCGCCGTCGCCGCCGGTGGCCTGGGTGGCGTGCGCCGCCATGCTGGCCCGCTTGGCCCGGGCGAACCGGCGGACGTCGACCCGGTGGGTGATGTCCTCGCCGGCGGTGTAGGCCCGCTCGAACGACCGCACGTCGAACTCGGGCGGAAACCGGTAGAACCGCCGGGCCAGCCGCAGCGCGCGCAGCAGCGGATCGCGGTTGACCGTGGCCTCCAGCAGGATCGGCGTGCCCGCGATCTCGGCCGCCCGGCGGCCCACCCGGTGGACCTGCACATGGTCGGGGTGGCCGTACCCGCCGGCCGGGTCGTAGCTGGTCAGCAGGTCGGCGGCCTCCTCCTTCAGCACCGCGGCCACCCGCTGGGCCGCCTCCTCGACATCGGCGTCGATGAAGGCGTCCGCCGGCCGGTCGTCGCCCGCCGTGCCGGCCTCACCGAGCCCGGAGTCGCCGTAGCCGAGCATGACGACCCGGGCGACGCCCAGCACGGCCGCCGAGGCGTACAGCTCGGCGGTGCGGGCCTCGGCGAGCTCGTCGCCGTGCGGTAGATCGGCCAGGCCGCGCTCGCCGGCGGTCGCCACGACCAGCACGACCCGGTGGCCCTGGGCCGCCAGCATCGCCATGGTGCCCGCCGTCAGCAGAGCCTCGTCGTCGGGGTGGGCGTGGAAGAACACCGCGGTACGTGCCACCACGCCATGATTCCACGGCCCGGACGCACCGGTCCCGGGCGCCTCCGATGCAGGCGTTCCCAGAAGCCGTCCCGAACGGTTCAAGAACGCCTCGCGGGGCGGCCGGACCGGCCGCCCGGGCCCGTTTGATGCGGGGTCACCGGCTCTGCCAGTCTGGCGGGGTGCGCATCCTCCACGTCAGTGACTGTTACCTTCCCCGGCTGGGCGGCATCGAGGTCCAGGTGGCCGATCTGGTGCGGTCACAGTCCGCGGCCGGCCACCAGGTGGAGGTGGCCACCGCCACCCCCGGCGGGCGGGTCGCCGGGGTGCACCGCATCGTCGCGCGGCTGCCCTTCGACCTGCCGGTCCATCCCAGGGGCGGGCGGCACCTGCTGCGGCTGATGGCCGCGCGGCGCCCGGACGTGGTGCACGTGCACACCGGGGCGGTCTCGCCGTTCGCGTGGATGGGGGTGCGTGCCGCGGTGCGCGCCGGGCTGCCGGTGGTGGTGACCGTGCACAGCATGTGGGATCCGGTGACGCGCCTGCTGTACCGGGTGCTGGACGCGGTGACCGGGTGGTCGCGCTGGCGGGTGGTGGCCACCGCGGTCAGCCACGCCGCGGCCGTGCCGGTCCGGGCGGTGACCCGCGAGCGGGTGCCGGTCGACGTGGTGTCGAACGGGCTGGACGTCTCGGCGTGGCGTCCGGTGGCCGGTGCGCCGCCGGCGGCGCGGCCGGAGGGACCGGGCGGGACGGAGGGGCCGGGCGGGGCAGCGGGGCCGGGCGAGCAGGTGCACATCGTGGCGGTGGGCCGGCTGGCCCCGCGCAAGCAGCCGGTCCGCTTGCTGCGGCTGCTGCTCGCGGCGCGTCGGCGGGTGCCGCGGCACATCGGCATGCGCGCCACGCTGGTGGGCGACGGCCCGGCGCGCGGCGCGATGGAGCGGTTCCTGCGCGCCAACCGGATGGAGGGATGGGTGTCGCTGCCGGGGCGCTACTCGCGGGAGCGGATCCGCGAGGTGCTGGACTCGGCCGACGTGTTCGTGGCGCCGGCGCCTCGCGAGTCGTTCGGCATCGCGGCGCTGGAGGCGCGCGCGGCCGGGGTGCCGGTGGTGGCGCGCACGCAGAGCGGCGTCGCCGACTTCGTCCGGCCCGGCGAGGAAGGGCTGCTCGGCCGCACGTTCGACGAGCTGGTCGCGGCCGTGGCGCGGCTGGCGACCGACCGCGCGCTGCGCGAGCGGGTCGCCCGGCACAACCGGGACACCGAGCCGGCCCGGTGCGCCTGGCCGGCGGTGCTGGACGGGTTCGACCGGGCCTACCGGCTGGCCGCGGCCAGGGTGGCCCCGGCCGTCCGGGTGGCGCGGGATCGGAAGGGCTGAAGGACTAGAACGGAAGGACCCGGCCGGTAGGGGTGCGCAGGTCCAGCGGGCTGGGGCGGCGCGGCGGGCGGGGCCGCTGCGTGGTGAGGATCCGTTTCATGGCCTTCTCCTTCGGTACGCGCGCACACTTCCCTCGTCACTCGTCGGCGGTCAGGTCTCGTCCTCGGGGGCAGCGCCGCCTCCCGCGGGCCGGGTGACCATGGTCACCTTCTTGGCCTGATGTTTACCCACTCTTCGGGCTCCGCAGACGCTCACCGTGCCAGTTTCTCCGATCTTGTTCTGGTGGCTGAACCCCTAGCGCTCCCCTCACCGGCGGACGCCCGAGCGCCGGCTCAGCCCGCCAGCCGGTCCAGTACGACGGCGCCCACGCCGGCGACGACCCCCGCCACCAGCAGCCAGAATCCCCACCGGATCAGCCGGAACTTGCGGGCGACGATGTGGCTCACCCGGAGCAACTGGTCGCAGGCGCGGTGCAGCTCGGACCCGGCCGGAGCGGCGAGCGCGGCGGCCAGCGCCTGCGGCGAGCCGAACCGCAGCGCGTCCCCGTAGTAGCCGATCGCCGAGGCGGCGCCGCCACCCGGCCGTCCCCGCCGGGGGTAGACGGCGCCGGACAGGCAGCCCAGCGAGGCCAGCGCGGCGGCGAGCCCCGCCCACCACAGCCACTCGACCTGGTCGGCCAGCGCGAACGGGGACCAGCTTTGCGCGATCAGCCCGCCGGCGACCGCGCCGAGCCCGACCCCGGCCACGCCGAGCAGCACCTGCGCCTTGGCGTCCGCCCGGCCGACCTCTTCGCGGGTCTCGGCGAGCAGCCGGACGGCGTGCGCGAGCGCCGCCGCCTCGCGGCGGGCCGCCGCCGGCTCGGCCGGTGCTCTACCTGAACGACGGAACACGCACCCTCCCGGGGGACACCGCCGCGCGGGGCCCTGTCACCCCCGCGCTCCCGCGGGGAGCATGCCACGCCCGCCTCCCGCCCGTACAGGAAGAACGACGCATTGGAGCGGGTGATCGGCCGGGAGTGGTTACGAACGCAGCGCTGTAAGGATCACCAGCATAGTATGATCGCGTCTTACTAAGAATTTTTCTTAGTAAGACGCGATCATACTATGGGGGCCAGGGATGAGATTCGCCGGTCGCATGGCCGACCTCGAACTGCTCCACGGGCAGCTGGACGCCGTCACGCGCGGTACCGGGACGACGCGCGGTCGTGCTCTGATCATGACGGGGCGCCGCCGGGTCGGTAAATCGCGGCTCGTCCAGGAGTTCTGTGATCGTGCAGGCGTGCCCTACATCTACTTCCAGGCCACCAAGAACCGCCCGCCCGCGGCGGAACGCCGCGAGCTGGCCGAAGCTCTCACCTGCTCAGAGATGCCTCAACGTGAACTGGTCACGGCGACCGATCCCGGTGACTGGAATCATGCCCTGCGTTCGGTCGCGGTCGCGGCGGGCGACCGCACGCCTTGTGTCGTCGTTCTCGACGAAGTGCCCTGGCTGATCGAACAGGACCGAGGATTCGAGGGAGCGCTTCAGACGGTGTGGGACAGGCACCTGTCCTCTCGCCCAGTGCTGTTGATCTTGGTGGGCAGCGATTTGTCGATCATGGAGTCCTTGCAGGCCTACGACCGTCCGTTCTTCGGCCGGGCCTCTCGGATGACGGTCCGGCCGCTGGAACTCCCCGATGTCGCTCAGATGACCGGCCTGGGTGCGGCGGAGGCGATCGACGCGCTGCTCATCACCGGCGGTCTTCCCGAAATCGTGCAATCCTGGGCGCCCGGCATGAGCCGGGTCGATTTCCTGCGGGCCGGGCTTGGTAATCCGCTCTCGCCGTTGTTGATGGCCGGAGAACTGTCGCTGCTCGGCGAGTTCCCGGAAGCGACCCACACTCGAGCGGTGCTGGAGGCCGTCGGATCTGGCGAACGGACATTCAGCACGATCGCCGGCCGGGTCGGCGGAGCCGCACCGTTGCACTCGGGCACCCTCGCCCCCATCCTTGCCAACCTCGTGGCCAAGCGGGTCGTCAGCGTCGATCTCCCGCTGTCCACCCTGCCGGACAACAAGAACAAGCGGTATCGCGTCGCCGACCCCTACCTTCGGTTCTGGCTCGCGTTCCTCCAGCGAGCCGTGGCCGAGAGCGAGCGCGGCCGTCCTGACGTGGCCCTGCGGCGTATCGAGCGATCGTGGAGCGCCTGGCGCGGCAGAGCCGTGGAACCGGTCGTCCGGGAACGACTGGAGCGATTGCTGCCGGACGATGCCTGGCCGGACGCCGAGCACGTCGGCGGCTGGTGGAACCGGCAGAACAATCCTGAGATCGATCTGGTGGCGGCCGATCGGGTGCCGGTGGCGGGCCGGATCCAGTTCGTCGGCTCCATCAAGTGGCTCGACGCGCGTCCCTTCGACCGGCATGACTACGACGAACTCGTCCGGGGGGCGGCCGCCGTCCCCGGGTGGGTGCCCGACACGCCGGTGGTCGCGGTCTCCCGGGCCGGCGTCGAAGCGGGACTTCCCCTCGCCGCGAGTTGGGGCCCGGCGGAGCTGCTGACGGCGCGGGGTGGGTGAGGCGGGGCGGCGCGGTCACCCGGCTGGGGGAGCGGAACCGCTCCGCCGGGGGAGGAGGGGCGGCGCCGGAGGGCGCAGGGTGGGGGGTCGTCCGTTCCTCCAGGAAGGTGTGCCATGCCGAGAACGTCGCGTCCCGCCGCCGGGTCGCCGCCTCCGCCGCGCTGGGCGGTGCTGGCGGCGCACGCGGTGCCGCTGTGCGTGCTGCCCTCGAGCCTGTGGCGGCTCGGCGTGCTGCTCGCCGGCCCGGACGGCTGGTACCACACCCAGCAGCAGGATCTCGAAGCGGTCCTGTACATGGTGGCGCTCAGCGTGGTGTCCGAAGGGTTCGCCCTGCTCACTTTGGGGCTGGTCCGCCCGTGGGGTGAGGTGGTGCCCGGCTGGGTGCCGCTGCTCGGCGGGCGGCGGATCCCGACCGCGGCCGCCGTGGTGCCCGCCGCCCTGGGCGCCACCGCGATCTACGGGTTGTACGCGTGGATGCCGTTGAACGCCTACGTGTTCCAGGTGCGGTTCGAGCCGACGTTCGGCCCGGCGGACGGCCCGCCCTTCCCCGAGTCGGGCCCGGAGTTCTGGCTGGCCGTGGTGTGCTACCTGCCGTTGCTGGCTTGGGCGCCGCTGCTCACCGCGGTCACCGTCGCCTACTACCGCCGCCGCACCGGACGCGTCGCGCGATCCGGCCGGCGGACCGCCGGACTCTCCACGTACGGGACATGACCCCCGTCATCGGACGGCAGGGGTGTCACCCGCCTTGGTCAACGCCATTCCCCCCAATGGTGATCCGATCCGCCGGATCCCCGATGAAGCCCCAAAACTGTCGCCGAGGTGGCCGCCGGGCCGCGTGCCGCGCGCCGGGCGGGTGAGCGGGGGGCCGTAGAACGGGATCCAGTGATCGTCCAGGGAGGTCCCCATGATGCGGCGTTGCGCGAGTGGCAGGGCTGAGGATCGTCGGCCGCGGCGTCCCGGCGGCCCGCCGGGACGGCGGGTGCCGGCCCCGCTCTCCGTCATCTCCTCGGTCAGGTCTTGCGCCCTCGGCTCCGCCTCGGGCGCGCTCCTGGTCTCCGTCCTGGTTTCCGTCGTGGCCTTCGTCGCCGCCGTCCCGGCGGCACCGCCCGCGTCCGCGGCGGCCCGGGTGCGGCAGACGGTCGAGTTCGCCTACGTGGCCAACTTCGGCTCCGACACCGTGTCGGTGATCGACACCGCGACGAACACCGTCATCCGGACGGTGGCGGTGGGCGACGGGCCGTGGGGGGTGGCCTTCAGCCCGGACGGCACCCGCGCCTACGTGACCAACTCCGGGTCCGCCACCGTGTCGGTGATCGAGACGGTCGCGCACACCGTCGTGGGCACCATCGCGCTGCCGGCGGGCTCCGCCCCGCACGGCGTCGTGGTGCGCCCGGACGGGAACCGGGTGTACGTGGCCGGCCGGGACAGCGACCGGGTCTACGCGATCGACCCGGCGACCGGCGCGGTGGCCGGTTCGGTGGCCGTCGGCGCCCTGCCGTGGGGGCTCGCCATCACTCCGGACGGCGCCCGCCTGTACGTCGGCCAGGAGGGCGTGAACCACGTCACGGTCATCAACACCGCGACCGAGACGGTGAGCGGCACCCTGTCGGCCGGGAACGTCCCGTGGACGGTGGCGCTGTCGCCGAACGGATCCCGCCTGTACGTCGCCAACTGGAGCGACGCCACCGTCTCGGTCTTCGACATCCCCGCCGGCACCCCGGTCGCCACCGTCCGCGTCGGGCCGGACGGCTCGGCGCCGGCCGGACTTTCGGTCTCCCCGGACGGCCGGCGCGTGTACGTGCCGAACCTGCAGGGCTTCCAGGTGGCGCAGATCGACGCGGTCACCAACACCACGCTCGCGCCGATCCCGCTGAACGCGCCCATCTGGACGGCGGTCCGGCCGGACGGAACGCGCCTGTACGTCACCAACTACGGCCAGAACCTGGTGTCGGTGCTCAACACGGCCACCAACGCGGTGCTCGCCCGGCCACGGGTGGGCAGCTTCCCGATCGGCGTGCAGGTCGGGCAGCGGCTCGGGCTCGTGCCCACGATGACCAGGCTTCGGTACTCCTGCGACCGCCGGCGCCACGGGCGGGTGCCCGCCGTGCTGATCGCCGTGGTCCGGCCGCTGAGCGGCATCGAGAGCCCCGCGGGTACGGTGATCTTCACCGCGGACGGCACCGTGCTGGGCACCGCGCCGGTCGACGCCTGGGGCCGGGCCGAGCTGCCGGTGACCGGCCTGTCGGCCGGCACCCACACCTTCGCCGCGGCCTTCGTCGGCTCCGACCGGTTCGCCGCGAGCGACTCGCCGGTGCTGGTGCGCCAGGTCGGCCCGGACGGCCGGTGCCCGCGCCGCGCCTTCCCGCCGGGCTGCCCGGCCGCGGACGCCGCGGCCCGCGGCCCGCGCGAGCACGGCGACCGGGCCCGCGCGGCGGCCACCGCCAAGGCGGGGTACGACGACGGGGTGCTGCTCGCGGTGCGGGACGTGCAGGTCCGCGCCGGGGTGTTCGGTGACGGCGCCCGCGGCGGCGGGCGCCGCGGCGACCGCGACCTGCGGGCGCACCGGCCGGGCCGTCCCGCGCGCCGCTGACCGGGGGGCCCGGGGCCGCCGGCGGCCGGCCGCCGCCCTGGGCGTCCCCCGGTCATCGTCCCGGGCGTGTCCCGCGGCCGCCGGAGCAGGGTGTGCCGCGCGGCCGCCGCCCTGGGCGATGTCCTGCGGCGGCCGTGGCGGCGCCGTGCGCCGGCCCGCGCCGCCCCGGCGGCCCGCGGTCAGCCGCGGCGCAGGATGAAGTCGTCCTCGTCATCGCCCTCGCCGACCGAGCCGACCAGCCAGAGCCGGGCGGGGGCGCCCGGGACCCGGGCGATGCCGGTGTGGCGCACCTTGTCGGACCCCGGGTACTGCTGGCCGGCCTGCTCCTCGCGGAACAGCGGGCCGTAGGCGGCGGTCCAGCCGCGGCCGTCGAACCGCAGGACCAGCGGACGCCCGGGGTGGGCGGCGTCGGTGCCACTGATCCAGACGTCGCCGGGGCCGAAGGCGGTCACCGCGTCCAGTCGCCCGCGGGGGACCGGGACCGCCACCCGGCGCCAGGATCCGCCGTCCCAGTGCAGCACCAGCGTCTCCGGCGCGGCGGTGTTCGGGTCGGTGGACACCTCCCCGACCGCCCACACGTCGGACGGGCCGGTCATCCACACCCGGCTCAACGTGCCGCCGGGGATGTCCGGCAGCCGGGCGCGCTGCCAGGAGACGATCCGCGGGCCGCCCACCGCGGTGCCGTGCCACAGCATGGGACGGCTCCGGGCGCCCGAGTACGGCGGGGCGTCGGCGCCGGCCGCCCACACGTGGCCGGCCCGGGCGGTGACCGCGGCGAAGTGGCCGTCCACGCCGAGCGCGCGGCGGAACCCCGAGCCGGTCCACTCCAGCAGGATGCCCTGCTCCTGGTTACGCGCGGCCAACCACGCCCGCCGGCCCGCCGCCGCCACATCGGTCATCTGGTGGTACTCCGCCACGCCGAACGGCCGGTAGGAGGTCCAGCGGGTGCCGTCGTAGTGCCCGGCGTAGGCGGTCTCGGAGGTCCCGACGATCCACACGTCACGCCGGCCGGTCGTGCTGACCCCGGTCAGGTGGTCGGCGGACATGCCGGGCACCTTGACCTCGGTCCACCGGGTGCCGTCCCAGTGCTGCAGGGCCGGCAGCCCTTCCCGGTCCTCGGCGCTCGCCTGGTAGCCGACCGCCCAGGCGTCCCGCGGGCCGCTGGCGGCTACGTCCAGCAACGCCGCCCGGCCTTCCAGCGGCGCCTCCGCCGTCGCGCGCCACTCGGGCGACGCCGTCACCGGGGCCGTCCCCGGCGCGGTGGCCGGCGTCGCGGCACCGGGCGCGGGCGACCCGGCGGACCCGGGCGACCCGGCGGACCCGGGGGACGCCGCCGATGCCGCCGGCCGGCGGCCGGCCGGCGACATCGGCCCGCCGCAGGCCGCCGCCGGCAGCGCCACCAGCAGGGACAGGCCGGCGAGCACCGCCGCCGGCCGGCGCTTTCTCCACATGGCAGAGCATGCTGGCACCCAGGCCGCCCGGCCGCCACCGATCCGGCCGGGTGGCGGCCCGGCGAGCGACCCGATCGGCGGCCCGATCGGCGGCCCGATCGGCGGCCCGGTGGGCGGTGTGGCGGGCGGTGTGGTCAGCGGCGGCCGAACAGCGGGCGCAGCCGGTTGCGGTACATGCTGAGCGCCGCGCCGATGGCCATGTGCATGTCGAGGTAGGCGTAGGTGCCGAGCCGGCCGCCGAAGAACACCCCCGGCTCCCGGCGGGCCAGCTCCCGGTAGCGCAGCAGCCGGGCCCGGTCGGCCGGCGCGTTGACCGGGTAGTACGGCTCGTCGTCCCGGGCGGCCGGCCGGGAGTACTCGCGCATCACGACGGTGCTGTCTCGCGGATACCAGTGCCGCTCGGGGTGCAGGTGGCGGAACTCGTGCACCCGGGTCCACGGCACGTCGGCGTCGGCGTAGTTCATCACCGCGGTGCCCTGGTAGTCCGGCGTCGGCGCCACCTCCACGGTGAAGTCCAGGGTGCGCCAGGACAGCTCGCCCTCGGCGTGGCCGAAGTAGCGGTCCAGCGGGCCGGTGTAGACGATCGGGACGGCGCCGGCGATCCGGTCGCGCACGTCGAAGAAGTCGGTGCCGGCACGGACCTCGATGCGCGGGTGGTCGGCCATGCGCTCCAGCCAGGCGGTGTACCCGTCGGACGGCAGGCCCTGGTAGGTGTCGTCGAAGTAGCGCCCGTCGAAGGTGTAGCGCACCGGCAGCCGGGTGATGATCTCGGCGGGCAGATCCCTGGGGTCGGTCTGCCACTGCTTGGCGGTGTACCCCTGGATCAGCGCCTCGTACAGCGGCCGGCCGATCAGCGAGACCGCCTTCTCCTCCAGGTTGCGCGGCTCGGCCACCGGGACGGCGTGCCGGGCGACCAGATCGCGTGCCTGGCCGGGGGACAGGGCCCGGCCGTAGAAGGCGCAGATGGTCGCCAGGTTGATCGGCATCGGGTACACCTGGCCCTTGAAGATCGTGTAGACCCGGTGCTCGTAGGGGGTGAACGAGGTGAACCGGCCGGCGTACTCCCACACCAGCGCGTTGGAGGTGTGGAACAGGTGCGTCCCGTAGACGTGGACCTCGATGCCGGTCTCCGGGTCCGGCGCGCTGTAGGCGTTCCCGCCGATGTGGTCGCGCCGCTCCAGCACCAGCACGCGCAGCCCGAGGTCGCGCGCGCACCGCTCGGCCACCGTCAGCCCGAACAGGCCCGAGCCGACGACGACCAGATCGGCGTTCACCGGGCCACGCGATCGAGCCACCGCTGCACGGGCAGGGCGAGCACCGCGGCGGCCAGGGCGAGGTGGACGGCGCAGAAGGCGATCGCGACCGGCGCCGTGGGCGGGCCGCCGACGAACACCGCGATGTGCGAGGCCCAGTCCAGCACCCGCGGCCGGCCGCCGGTCCAGTCGTACATCGCCCAGAACGTCAGATCGTTCAGGCCGGACACCACGACCAGCACGCCGGCCACGCCCGCCTTGAGCACCCGGGCGGTGCTCGCCCCGCCGAGGCGGTAGGCGAACAGCACGGCCAGCACGGTGAAGGAGGTGGCGAACAGGGTGAACCGGTACAGGGCGGGGAAGGCGGCGTCCTTGTCGGCGGCCCGGGAGTAGTCCAGCACGTGCATGATGTCCAGGGTGTCCACCGCGCCCAGGTAGCCGACGAACACCAGCACCAGCAGCCCGGCGCCGAGCCCGGGACGGCGCGGGAAGCCGGCGACCGCCGCCACGGCGAGCAGCAGCGGGCTGAGCTTGAACAGCACCTCGGGCAGGCTCTCGATGCTGCGGTCCGGCGGCAGCACGACCATGATGAGGACGGTCAGCACCAGCCCGAGCACGGCGGGCACCGTCCACCACCAGGCGCGCGACCGGGCCGGCCGGCGGCCGGCGGGGATCACCCCCGGTCCGCCTTCTCCGTCCAGAACGGGCCGAGCGCCAGCGCGTCCATGTCCGTCTTCAGGTAGCACCGGACCGCCTCCTCGGGCGTGCGGACGATCGGTTCCTCGTTGTCGTTGAACGAGGTGTTCACCACCATGGGCACGCCGGTCAGTTCGGCGAAGCGGGAGATGAGGGCGTGGTAGAGCGGGTTGTCGCGTTCGGACACGGTCTGCACCCGCGCGGTGCCGTCGGCGTGGGTGATGGCCGGCACCCGCTCGCGCTGGTGGTCGAGCACGTCGAAGACCAGCAGCATCACCGGTGAGGGATGGTCGCTGGCGAAGTACTCGCCGGACCGCTCCGCCAGGCAGGACGGGGCGAACGGGCGGAACGGCTCGCGGTGCTTGACCTTCTCGTTGAGGCGGTCCTTGGAATCGGCGCGGCGCGGGTCGGCCAGAATGCACCGGTTGCCGAGCGCGCGAGGCCCGCACTCCATCCGGCCCTGGAACCAGCCGACGATCCGGCCCTCGGTCAGCGCGGCGGCGGTGGTGGCGGCGATGTCGCCGGTCCGCCGGTAGTCGACGCCGGCCTCGGCGAGCGCCCGCTCCATCTCCGCCTCGCCGAAGGACGGGCCGAGGAAGATGTACTCGCCGCGCGGGCGCGGCAGCCCCAGCCCGCCCACGCCGAGCAGCAGCGCGGCGCCGAGGGCCGAGCCGTCGTCGGCCGCGGCGGGCTGGGCGAAGAAGTCCTCGAACGGCGTCTCCAGCAGGATCCGGCCGTTCATGACGCTGTTCAGCGCCACCCCGCCCGCGGTGGCCAGCCGGGTGTGACCGGTCTCGGCCTGCAGCCACCGCGCGACGTGCAGGCCGGTCCGTTCCAGGGTGTGCTGCAGGGCGTAGGCGATGTCGGCGTAGTGCTGGGCGACCGGCGCCCGTTCCTTGAGCCGGGGCGGGCCGAACCGGTCCAGGAACCGGCGCGACATCTGGTGCTTGCCGGTGGCGTGGTGGCGGAACCAGCTCAGGTCCAGCTCGTAGCCGCCGTCCGGGCCGAGCCGTACCAGGTCGGCGAACGCGTCGGCGTACCGGGGGGTCCCGTAGGCGGCCAGGCCCATCACCTTGCCCTCGTCCCGGGTGGGGTTGAAGCCGAGGTAGCCGGTGACCCCGGCGTACATCGCGCCGAGCGAGTGCGGGAACTTGACCCGGCGCACGTCGCGGATGCGCTCGCCCTCGCCGGTGGCCAGGTAGGTGGCGGTGCCGTCGCTGCCGATGCCGTCCCAGGTGATGATCGCCGCCCGGTCGAAGGGGGAGAGGTAGTAGGCGCTGGCGGCGTGCGCGCGGTGGTGGTCCATCAGGTGCACCTCGAACCGCGCCGGCCCGGTGTGGCCGAGGGCCTCGGTGAGCAGCCGTTTCATGGTCAGCGCGCGTCTCAGGTGGAGCAGCAGGGCCCCGCCGACGTGGTAGTCGTCCGGGTGCGCCTGCGGCCGGCCGTCGCGCAGGGTGTCGCGCAGCCCGCTGGCCCGCTCGTAGTCGCCGCCGTCGTTGCGGAACACGGCCAGGGTCGCGGGCAGGTGCCGGACGAAGTGCCGCAGCGCGTGCCGGATCTCGCGGTGGGCCTGCCAGTAGTAGGCGACGTGGTCGACGTCGGCGAGGGTGATGCCGGCCGCGTCCAGGCAGTACCGGGCGGCCTGGGCGGGGAAGGAGCCGTCGTGCTTGACGCGGGTGAACCGCTCCTCCTCGGCGAACGCCACGATCGTGTCCCCGTGGAGCAGGGCCGCGGCGGAGTCGTGGACCTGGCTGATGCCCAGCACGTACATGAGATCCCCTGGTGCGCTCAGTGGGGACGTGACATTGCGCAGCAATTAGACATACTTCCTGTCATAAATTCAAGATCTATCCTGTCCTGGATTTCTCTGGTTATCGTGGCGGAGGTTCGTGCAGGAGGTGTGCAGGGTGGAACCCTTCGCCCTTACCGTCGTCGTCCCATGCCTCAACGAGGCCGAGAACATCGACGCCGTATACCGCGAGATCGTCACCGAACTCGGCGGTCAGGACGGTCTTGAAGTGCTGTTCATCGATGACGGGAGCACGGATGACACCCTGCCGCGGATAAAAGACCTGGCCCGCCGGAATTCCGAGGTGTCCTATTTATCGCTTACCCGGAACTTCGGGGTGGAAGCCGCCTTCTCCGCTGGATACCGTTACGCCCGGCATCCCTGGATCCTGCATCTGGACGCCGACCTGCAATTCCCGCCCGCCGAGGCGCGGCTGCTCATCGCCCGCGCCCGGGACGGATACGACGCGGTCTTCGGCGTGCGGGTGGACCGCAAGGACCCCTGGGTGCGCCGGGCCGCATCGGCGGCGCACGGCTGGGCGGCCCGCCGGCTGCTCGGCATCGAGATCCCGCCGAACGCCACCACCTTCCGCCTGGTCCGCGCCGGGCTGGCCCGCCGGGTGGTCGACCTCGGGCTCGGCACCCCCTACTTCCTGGCCACCGTGCCCCGGCTGACCAGCGCGTGGACCACCGTGCCGACCGCGCACCGGCCGCGGCTGCGCGGATCGTCGAAGGTCACCGTGCGCGGCCTGGCCCGGCACGCGATGGAACTGTTCGTCGGTTTCTCCTACCGCCCGCTGGCCGTGGCCTGCGCCCTCAGCCTGCTGGGCGCGCCCGCCGCGCTGGCGGCGGGCGCCTGCTTCCTGGCCGGGGCGCCGGCGGCCGGCGCCGCGCTGCTCGCCGCCGCGACCGCCGCCGGCCTGGCCGCGCTCGCCGTCATGGGCCGGTATCTGATGGTCGTCGCGCGGGGCCAGCCACGCCCGCCCCAGTTCCTCATCCGGGCCGCCAACGTGCCGGTGCGGCCGGGCGACTCGCTGGACCCGCCGTCCCTGGACGGCGCGGCGAGCGCGGCGGGAGGATGCGGATGAGCACGCTGCTGGTGCTCGGCGGCGCCGACGGCGCCATCAGCACGCTGCGCGCCGCGGCCCGGCTCGGCCTGCGCGCCGCCTGCGCCGACATGCGCGCCGATGCGCCCGCCCTGCGGCACGCCTCGGAGTTCCTGCACGTCAGCACGCGCGACGTCCCCGGCCTGCTCGCGGCGCTGTCCGGGCGGTCCGACATCGTCGGGGTGCTGTCGCCCGCCAGCGACGTCAACCTGCCGTCGCAGCTCGCCGTGGCGCGCCGGCTCGGCCTGCCGTGCGGGCTGTCCGATGACGCCGTCCGCGCGTCGGTGGACAAGGGATTCTTCCGGGACCTGTGCGACGGGCTCGGCCTGCCCGGCCCGCGGCACGCCCACGGTCCGCCGGACGAGGTGGCCCCGGCGGTGCCCGGGCTGCGCCCGCCGCTGATCGTCAAGCCGGTCGACTCCTCCGGCGGCCGGGGGATCAGCGGCTGCGCCGCGGCGGCGGAGGTGGCGGCGGCCGTCGAGGCCGCGCTGCGCTGGTCGGCCGCCGGGCGGGTCATCGTCGAGGAGTACCTGGCCGGCGACCACTACACCGCCGAGGCGGTGGTCGACGGCGGCCGGGTGGCGCTGATGGGACTGGCCGAGCGGGTGCTCACCCCGCCCCCCCACTTCGTCACCGCCGGGCACGCCATGCCCGGCGGCGAGCCGGGGCTGGCCGCCGAGGTGCGGCGGATGCTGGACCTGGTCTGCGCGGCGCTGGACTACCGCCACGGCTGCCTGAACGCCGACGTGCTGGTCACCCCGGACGGGGACGTCGTGCTCATCGAGGTCGGCACCCGGCTCGGCGGCAACGGGGTGCCCGAGCTGCTCGGCCTGGTCACCGGGATCGACGTGGTGGAGGCGCAGATCCGGATGGCGATCGGCGAGCGTCCGCGGCTGGCACCGCGACCCGGCGCGCACGCGGCCGTCCGGGTGCTCGGCTCCCGGCGGGAGGGCCGGCTGGCCGGGCTCGGCGGCACCCGGGAGATCCGCGCGCTGCCCGGCGTGGCCGACCTGGTGCTGTCCGCCGCCCCGGGCGACCACGTCGAGCCGCTCAGCCGGGCGGGCGCCAAGCTCGGCTACGTCGTGGCCGGCGGCCCGGACCGGGCGAGCGTGCGGGCGGTCCTGGACCAGGCCGACCGGCTGCTGCGCGTGGAGCTGGCGGACCTGCCGGCGGGGGAGCCGCCGCCATGAGCTTCGGGCTGGCCGTCTCCCTGGGCGAGCTGCGCGGCGCCGCCGCCGCGCTGACCGCGCTGCGCGGCCCGGCCGAACTGCTCGAACGCCGGGCGCTGCGCGGCGTGCGGGAGATGGTGCGCTTCGCCGGCGACCGGGTGCCCTACTACGCCGGCCCGGCCTACGCGCGGCCGGTGGAGTCCTTCGCCGACCTGGCCCGGCTGCCGGTCATCGACAAGCGGGCCGTCCTTTCCGCCGGGGCCGACCGCTTCCACCTGCCCGGCCTTCCGCCGCGTGGCTACCGCGTGGACCGGACCAGCGGGACCACCGGCCAGGTCCTGGAGGTCCGGCACGACGTCGCGGCGTACGGGTACCACGGGGCCACGGTGTTCCGCCGGTTCCTGTGGTCGGGATACCGGCCGTGGTGGCGCATCGCGCACATCAAGCCGTTCCCGCGCCCCCGCCGCTGGTTCCAGCGGCTCGGCCTGTTCCCCCGGGTGGTCGTGGGATCCGACCAGCGCGACGGCGACGTGCTGCGCCAGGTCCTGGACGTCCGGCCCGGGCTGATCATGGGCTATCCGATCATGCTACGGGCCCTGCTGCGGGCCGCCTCCCCGCAGCAGATGGCGCGGCTGCGCCGCACGCTGCGCATGATCATGACCGACTCCGAGCTGCTCACCGCCGACACCCGGGCCGCGCTGGCCGCGGGCTTCGGCGTCCCGGTCTACGACGAGTACTCCGCCTACGAGGTGCTGACCATCGCCGTGCAGTGCCCGGCGGCCGCCATGCACGTCGACCAGGACCGCGTGTGGGTGGAGATCGTGGACGACGACGGCGCCGTGCTGCCGCCCGGCGTGCCGGGCTCGGTGGTGGTCACCCACTACCGGGAACGCGCCATGCCGCTGGTCCGCTACCGGGTCGGCGACCGGGCCGCCCTGGAGGCGGGCGAGTGCCCGTGCGGGGTGCGGACCGCGCGGATGCGGCTGACCGAGGGCCGGTCCGACGACCGGGTCACCCTGCCCGACGGCCGGCGCGTCTATACC
Source organism: Sphaerisporangium rufum (assembly GCF_016863395.1). Lineage (GTDB taxonomy): Bacteria > Actinomycetota > Actinomycetes > Streptosporangiales > Streptosporangiaceae > Sphaerisporangium > Sphaerisporangium rufum. Next base: position 104,533 of record NZ_BOOU01000048.1, read on the forward strand.
GGGACGTTCCTGTGGGCCGCCGGGTACACCCCCGGGGTCGCCGAGAGCATGGTCCGGCAGGACGCCGCCGGCCGGATCACCGTCCACCTGGTGCTCGACCCCGGCTGCCCGGACGACTTCGCCGCGGTGGCCGCGGACTACCTGCGCCGGCTCACCGGGCGGGTCGGCGCCCCGATGGACGTCCGCTTCGAGCGCTGCCACCGGGTGGAGATCGGACCCGGCGGCAAGGGCCGCTTCCTTTCGTCCGCGTACCGCGGCTCAGAGCCGGCGTGAGGCGTGCACCAGCGGCACCAGCACGGCCCACTGGCGGTGCGTCTCGAAGCCCATGGACCGCTTGGCGGGGATGGTGCCCTGGCCGCTGACGAAGCCGTCCAGCCCGTTCTCGATGCACCAGCGCACCTTGAGCATGTTGTCGTGGAACCACAACCCCTTGCGTCCGCCCTCCGCCGGCCCGAGCGCCCCCCAGGCGTTGTAGATGGGCAGCCGGCCGGCGCCCAGCAGCATGGACACCGCCAGCAGCCGGCCGCCGGCGCCGCGGTACACCGCCAGCCGGGTCTCGGGGTGGTCGAGCTGCGCGGCGGCCACCTCCGGCCGGGCCGGCCGCCTGGGCAGCAGCCGGCCGCGGTGGTGCTTGTTCATCGTCCGGTCCACCAGGGCGCAGAACTCGCGGGGGCCCACCTCGTGCGGGCGGTCGCCGCGCGCGCGGAAGGACACCGTGACGTCGGGGTCGGCGTCGATCTCGCGCAGGCACTGCCGCAGCGACCACCGCCGCGACTTCGACAGCCCGCGCAGGTAGGACTCGAAGTCGGCGTGGGTGTTGCGGAAGACGGCGATGGGGCCGCCCTCGCGCACCACGGCCGGCCAGCGGGTCACCGCGGGGAGCTGTTCGGCGGACACCTGGCGGAACATCAGGGCGCGGGCCCGCCGGCCGTGCGCCCGCAGCACCGCCCGGCGCACCGCCTCCACCGCCGCCGGGTACAGCTCCGGGTCCGAGAGCACGACGCCGGGCAGCGACGCCGACAGCACGCAGTCCACGTCCACCACGCCGGCCAGCGGGATCGTCCCCCGGCCGCCGGCCCGCGGCCCGGGGAAGCGCGCGGTGACCAGGCCGCGCACCGTGCCGCCGTCGCCGCCGCCGTCCCGCAGCGTGCCCGCCAGCACCGCCGGGCGGGCGCCGGTGGCCGCCAGGCGCACCAGCTCCCAGCTCCACAGCACCGGCAGCCCCCGTCCGGCGGCGAACGCCGCCCAGCCGTCCGGCGGCCGCGGCCGGCGCGCGTCCTGCCAGTCGACGGTCAGCTCCTCGGCCACCTCGCCACCCGCCCTCCCGATCTCGCGCGCACCACGGTAGTCGGCCGGGCGGGCGCCGGCACCCCGCGCCGGGGGCCGCGATGAACGCCGGGCGGGCCGCGCCGCGGGCGCCGGCGGTGGTGGCGCTGTTCGCCGGGCGGGGCGCCTACCGGCTCGGCCTGTACGGCAGCGGCGTCCTGCTGCTGGACCTGTGGGGGGCCGGCACGTTCGCCGAGTACGCCACCGCGACCGGCGTGGCGGGCTGGCTGTTCGCGCTCACCTCCAGCGGGCCGGAGAAGGCGGCGCTCACCCTGGTGCCGCGGCGCGGCGGCGCCGCCCTGGAGCCGTCGTTCGCCCGGCTCGCCGTGCTGCCGTTCGGCCTGGCCCTGCTCGGCTGGCTCGCCATCGCCGCGGCCGGCCCGCCCGGACCGGCCGCGGTGTACGCGGCGGCCTGCGCGCTGGCCTGTGGCGTCGGCTCCTGCACCGTGCTGGTGGCCCTCTACCGGATCCGCGGGCGGACCCGGCCGGACACCGCGGCCTACCTGGCCGTCGCGGCGGCCTACGGTGCGGCCGTGGCGGCGGTGGCCTGGCTCGGCGCCGGCGTGCACCAGGTGCTGGCGCTGCTGGTCGCGGTGGTGGCGGCGGTCGACGCGGTGCTGCTGTACGGCCTGCGCGCCGGGCGGCCGGCGCGACCGCCGGACGCCGCCGGGCGGCCGGCCCGGCGGGTGGCCCGGCGGATGGCGCTGCGCTCGGCGCTGGTGCTCGGGGTGGACGAGGTCGCCGGGACGGCGGGCGTCGCGCTGCTGTACGCGGCGCTGGCCCGGCACGGCGACCCGGTGGCGACCAGCCTGTTCTACGCGCTGCTGCTCGCCTCGGCGGTGGTGTCCACCGCGCAGGTGTACCTGCTGCGGATCTGGCAGCCCCGGCTGGTGGGCTGGATCGAGGACTCCGGCGGCGGCGGCGCGGTCCGGGCGGCCGGCCGGATCCTGCGGCCGGCCGCCGCCGCCGGCGCCGCGGCGACCGCCGGGCTCGCCGTCCTGGCGGTGGCGGCCGGGCCGGGGCGGGCCGTCGTGCTCGGGGTGGCCGCCGTGGTGGTGGAGATCGCGCTGTTCGCCGCCGCGGCGACGGCCGGCTACCTGATGGAGAACCTGGGCGCCGCGGGCCGGCGGGCCACCGCCCGGGCCGCGGTCGTCCAGCTGGTGGTGACCGGCGGCGCCGGCTGGGCCCTGGTGCCGGTGGCCGGCGCGGCCGGCGGGGTGCTCGCGTTGTGCGCGGGCCTGGTGGTGAAGTGCGCGCTGCTGGCCGTGTCCCGGCCGCGCGATCCGGAGGAGGAGACGCCATGGCGCGCAAGGTGAGGCCGACGATCCCGGTGCTGCCCGTGCTGGGCAACCTGGCGCTGATCCGCGCCAGGGAGCGGGCCGCGCCGCCCCGGATGGCGGAGATCCAGGCGCGGCTGCTGCGGTCGCTGGTCCGGCACGCCCACGCCCGGGTGCCCTACTACCGACGGGTCCTGGATCCGGCGGCCGTCGCGGCGCTGCGCGACGCCGCGGACCTGGCGGCGTTGCCGGTGCTGGACCGGGCCGCCCTCAACGCCGTCCCCGCCGCCGAGATGCTCGCCCGCGGATTCGGCCCGGACACCACCCGGGCCGCGTCCACCAGCGGGTCGACCGGCGTCCCGGTCACCCTGCACTACTCCGAGCGCGACCTCGGCCACCTGCGGGCCAGCTACCTGCACGACCTGCTGATGTCCGGGCTGCGGCCGCTGGACCGCATCGGGTACTTCCGGGTCGGCTCCTTCCGCCGGCACCGGCTGGAGCGGTTCGGCCTGGCCCGCAACGTGCACGTGAACACCAGCCTGCCGGTGGCCGAGCAGGCCGACCGGTTCCTGGCCGGCCGTCCCACGTTCGTGGCCGGATTCCCGTACGCGATCGCCGCGCTGGTCGGCGAGCTGGAACGCCGCGGCGTCCGGTATCCGCACGCGCACACCGTCGTCTTCGGCGGCGAGACCGCGACCCCGGACGCCCGCGCGCACGTCCTGCGCTACTTCGGCGCCACCGGCCACGAGATGTACGCCTCGGTGGAGGCCTACACCATCGCGCGGTCCTGCCCGCGGGGCGCGCTGCACCTGCGCTCGGCCGAGGTGGTGGTGGAGGTGGAGCACGACGACGGCACCGTCTCGGTGGCCGACGGCGAGGGGGAGATCCTGGTGACCCGGCTGCGGGCCGAGGCGATGCCGCTGCTCCGCTACCGGCTCGGCGACCGGGTGGTGGTGACCCCGGACGACTGCGGCTGCGGCGTGCTGCGGACGCCGATCGTCCGCCGGGTCCAGGGCCGCCCGGACGACCGGGTGCGGGCCCGGGACGGGAGCCTGGTCCACGCCGACTTCCTGGCCTACCCCGCGCTGTCGGTGCCCGGCATCCGCGCCCTGCAGATCGTCCAGCTACGGCCCGGCGCGGTGGAGATCGTGGTGGTGCCCGCGCCGGACGCCGGTCCCGGGCTGCCGGAGACGGTGCGCCGGGCCGTGCTGCCGGCCGCGGCCGGGTTCGACGTCACCGTCCGGGCCGCCGAGGCCATCGCGCCGGAGCGCAACGGCAAGATCAGGCTGGTCCGGCGGCGGTGAGCCGGCCCGCCGGTCACCCCCGGCGGCAGGGGGGCAGCGGGAGCAGTACCGCCCACTGGCGGCGCATCTCGTAGCGCAGCGACCGCTTGGCCGGGATGGTGCCCATCCCGCTGAGGAAACCGTCGAACCCGTTTTCGATGCACCACCGCACCTTGAGCATGTTGTCGTAGAACCACAGCCCGTCGCGGCCGCCCTCCTCCGGCCCCAGCGCGCCCCAGGCGTTGTACACCGGCATCGGGCCCGGTCCGGTGATCATGCCGGCCGCCAGCAGCCGGCCGGCCCGGTCCCGGTAGGCGGTGACCCGCGCCTCCGGGCCGGCCAGCAGCGCGCCGGCCACCTCGGGACGGGTGAGCCGCTTGCGCAGCAGCCGGGTGTGGTGGTGCTTGTGCACCGTGCGGTTGACCAGCGCGCACAGCTCCTCCGGGGCGATGTCGCGCCCGGCCGCGCCCGGTGCGCACCGGGTTACGGTGATGCCCTCGTCGGCGTCGATCTCGCGCATGCGCCGCAGCAGCCACTGCCGGCGGGTCCGGCCCAGGGTACGGACGTAGGAGTCGAAGTCGGCGTGGGTGTTGCGGAAGACGGCGATGGGGCCGCCCTCGCGCACCACGGCCGGCCACCGGGTCACCGCGGGCAGCTCGCCCGCCGCCACCTGGCGGAACATCAGGCCGCCGGCCCGCCACCCCCACCGCGCCCGCACGGCGAGCCGCAGCGCCGCCACCGCCTCCTGGTGCGCGGCCGGCTCGTCGGTCACCAGCCCGGGCAGGGACGGGGACAGCAGGTGGTCCACGTCCACCACGCCGGCCAGCGGGATCGTCCCCCGGCCGGCCGCCCGCGGCCCGGGGAAGCGCGCGGTGACCAGGCCGCGCACCGTGCCGCCTCCGTCAGCGCGGTCGCCGCCGTCCCGCACCGTCGCCGCCAGCACCGCCGGCCGCGACACCGTGGCGGCCGCCCGCAGCGGCGCCCACCGCCACAGGTCCGGCAGCCGGCGGGCCGCGACGAACTCCTCCCACCCGGCCGGCGGGCGCGCGTCCCGCGGATCGTGCCACCGGATGGACAACCCCGTCGGTTCCCCGGCCATGCCCGCCTCCCCCGCCATGATCATACGGCGGGGGAGGCGTGGCCGGGCGGGGTCAGCGGCGGTGCAGGCGGAAGTAGTCGAACTCGGCGGTGGCCCCGGCGCCGCCCAGCGAGATGAGCCCCACCTTCAGGTCGGCGTCCAGCGGCAGCGTCCACACCCCGCCGTAGGTCCAGGTGCGGCCGTCGCGGCTGGTGGCGGCGCGCAGCTCGTGCTCGCCCGCGCGCCGGTCCACCCGGTGAACCAGGCGCAGCCAGGTCGTCGCGGCGGGCGGGCCGACGATGGTGCCGCCGTAGGCGATCCGGCCGGCGTAGGGCATCTCCTTGCCGAACTCGGTCTGCCGGGTGTTCCAGATGGCGGCGTGCACGAGCTTGGTGTAGAGGTCGTCGCCGGCGTAGGCGATCAGCCCGGCCTGCTGGAAGTTGCGCACGTCGTCGGTGCCGAGGTCGATGTCCAGCTTCGTCTCGGCGGTCCAGTCGCCGTCCGGCACCTCGCGCAGCAGCACCGAGGCGGTGTTGGTCTCCTTGTTCAGCTCGGCGTCCTGCGTCGGCCAGCGCAGTGCCCCGCCGGTCAGCGTGCCCTGCTTCTCGCGGACCCAGGTCCAGCCAGGACGCAGCGCGGAGCCGTCGAATTCGTCGCTGCGCGACCGGTCCACCGGCCCGATCCGGGGTGGCGCGGCCACCGTCGCCGGGGCCCGGCGGCCCGGGGCGGGCTGCGGCCCGTCGGACGCCCAGGCTCCGCCGCGGACCGAGGGCCAGCCGCCGGTCCAGGTCAGCCGGTCGATGAGCATCGGCCGCTCGTTGATGCCGAAGGGCTCGTCCAGGTAGGGGTCGGCGCGGTCGATGGCGTGGTAGAGCAGCCAGTCCTGCCCGGCCTGGTCGGTGACGACGGCGTTGTGCCCGGTGCCCACCCAGCGGTTGCCGTTCGGCGCGATGACGATGGTGCCGCCGGCCCGCGAGGCGTCCAGCCGCACACCCTCCCGGTCGACGTACGGGCCGGTGATGTCGCGCGAGCGGCCGGCGTAGACGCTGTACCCGGTCGTCGGCCCGGCGCAGCAGTCGGCCGAGGAGGCGAACAGGTACCAGTAGCCGCCGCGGCGGACCAGGTAGCCGCCCTCGAAGCGGTTGTCGACGGCGATCATCTTGGGCTCGCCGACCGCGCGCCGGCCGGTGGCGTCCAGCCGGGTGATGTGGATGCCGCCGTAGTAGGAGCCGTAGACCAGGTACTGCGTGCCGTCGGTGTCCACCGCGTGCGCCGGGTCGAACGTCCACTTGAAGTCGTCCGGGCCGCCGCCGCGCCGCGGGCCGACCACCGGCGCGCCGGAGTCGGTCCACGGTCCGGCCGGGCTCGGCGCGGTGGCCACGCCGATCGCGCTGTCGTTGCGCTCGGGGGTCACGGTGGTCTGGGTGACCACGTAGTACAGGCGGTACTCGCCGCCCACCTTGCGGATGTCCGGCGCCCACAGGGCGGCGTCCGCGGCGGTGTCGGCCCACTTCGGCAGGGTCGCGGCGGTGAAGGCGTCCCCGACGTAGGTCCAATCGGTGAGGTTGCGCGAGCGGGAGACCGGCAGCAGGTGCGGTTTCTTCTCGCCCTCGCGCAGCGGATCGCTGGTGCCGTAGGCGTACCACCAGCCGTCGTCGCCGCGGATGACGGCGGGGTCGGCGTAGGTGTCGGCGAACGACCGGCTCACCGGGTTGGTGTAGGTGCCGGGCGCCCGGCCCGGCGTGCCGCCCGCGTCCGGCGGCGTGGTGGCGGGGGAGGCGGCGAGCAGGCAGGCCGCCCCGGCGAGCACCGCGATCGTCCGCCGCGGCTTGCTGATGGGCATGTTCCTCCGCTCCGGCCGCGCGCGGCCCGGTCCCGTCCTCGCCTCGTGCCTTTGTACAACGTTGCATACAACGTTGTAAACAGCCGGTGCCGGATCAGCGGCCGGCGAGTACCGGAGCCGGACGGCGCGCGGGCCGGCCCGAAACCGGGCCGGTCGGACCGGAAACGGCGGCCAGTGTCCGGAAACGCCCGCGGCCCGCGTCCGGAAATGGACGCGGACCGCGGGCGGCCGGTGGCCGAGGGTCAGCGGCGGATGACGTGCAGGACGCTGGCGATGCGCTCGGCCGCGGTGACGATGTCGGAGGCGTGGCCGATGCGGCCCGCCCAGGAGAGCCAGAACCACCACTCGCCGTCCCTCTCGTGGGAGGCCAGCACGTCCTCGGTGATGGACGGCGCCATCGGGTTGATCACGCGCAGCCGGGGATAAAGGCCGGTGCGCGCGGTCAGGCGGACCTGGAAGGCGTGCGCTTCGAGCTGGGCGGCGAGACGCTCCAGATGGTCGACGGCCTCGGCCGTCGGGACGTCGGATGGTGCCGTCTTCATCGTGGTCTCCAGCGGGGACATCGGTGACCGGGTGGGGAACAGACTCACCCCGCACGGGTCGGCTCGACAATCGGAGCAAATCCACGGATAAGTGGAATACCGCTGAAACGGTCTGGGGTTTACGTGGAAAGCACGCGGATGTCCCGGCCTCAGTCTCATAACACTGGCGGTCGGTAGGTGCCGGCTGGTTAACATCTGGGAAACATCCGTAAAGGCCGGACACACCCAGTGGCGGGGGGGCGACTATGGCCCGTGGCGAGCATTCCCCGGCATGCGCGCGGCGCTGGCGCGAGCAGGCCGCGTCCCGGCAGTGGAGCCTCTGGCAGACCGCGCAGGCCATCCACGGCTGCTGCGGCGTCAGCCTGCTCAAGGCGCACCGCCTGGCCCGTGGCTGGTCCGCCCGGCAGGCGGTGGAGGAGCTGGAGCGGCTGTGCGAGACGCACGCGCTCGGCCTCCCGCGTGCCAGCATCGACCTGCTCAACGCCTGGGAGAACAACCGGGCCCGGCCCCGGCCGCAGACCATCGACCAGATCGCCCGGCTGTACGCCGCCAACGCCGTCCGGCTCGGCCTGGCCGCCGACTACACCGGCGACGGTGACGGCCCGGCCGTCGTGGTGGTCGCCGCCCAGCCGGTCACCGACGCCGACCCCGCCCCGGGCCCCCGCCCGGCCGGCGGGTCCGGCGAGGAGGCCGAGCGCCGGGCCTTCTTCCACCACGCGCTGCTCGGCGCCACGGCGCCGCTGAACGGCCGGGTGCTCGCCGAGGTGGAGCGCACCCGCCAGGGCGTCGACCGTACGCTGGCCGCGGGCACCGTCACCGAGGACCAGCTCGACCGGCTGGACGAGCAGGTGCTGCGCTACCGGCGCGAGTACATCAAGAGCGCCCCGCTGCCCATGCTGTACCGCCTGATGCTGGAGCTGTCCGACGTGCGCGGGCTGGTCGCCTCCCGGCAGCCGGCCGCGGTCCAGCGCCGGCTGCTCAACGCCACCACGATGCTCGCCCTGCTGTCGGCGGACGCGCTGATGAAGCTCGGCGACACCCGGCAGGCGCACGCCTGGTACGGCACCGCGCGCACCGCGTCCGACGACGTGGGCGAGGTGCGGCTGCGCGCGCTGGTCCGGGCGCAGCAGGCCATGCTGCCCTACTACTACGGCGACCTCAACGAGACCGTGCGGCTGGCCCGCGAGGCGCGCATGCTGGCCGGCAACGCGCCGAGCTCGCCCGCCGCCCTCGGCGCGGCGGCCGAGGCGCGCGCCCTGGCCCGGATGGGCGAGCACCAGGCCGCCCGCGCCGCGCTCGCCGAGGCCGAGCGCATCTTCGCCCGGATGCCGCCCGAAGGCGCCGACCACCTGGCCTTCCGCTTCTCCGAGCGGCGGCTGCAGTTCTACCGGATGGGCACCCTTATCGAGCTCGGCGAGGCCGAGCAGGTGCAGGAATGGATAGCCCGGCCGGCCAGCCCGTACACCATCGACCCGGCGCTGGTGCTGCTCGACCAGGCGGCGCACGTCGCCCGGTCCGGCGGGTATGACGAGGCGTGCGCGCTGGCCGAGCAGGCGCTCGCCCAGGTCCCGCCGGAACACCGCACCTCGATCGTGGTCAACCGGGCCCGGGCCCTGCTGTCCACGGTGCCGCCCGCGCGCCGGCGCACCCCGGCCGCCCGGCACCTGCACGACCTGCTCGCCGAGGCCGGGCCGCAGCTCGCGCTGGAGAGCCGATGAACCTGCTCGCGGAGGAGGCGGCCGGGATCCTGGCCGAGGTGTGCGAGAGCGTCGGCCTCGACTCCCGGGGTGCCGAACTCCTGCGGGTGCGCAGCAACGCCGTGTTCCGGCTGCGCGGCGACGGCGGCGACATCGTGGTGCGCATCGCCACCGCGCCGGACGCCCTCACCCGGCTGCCGGTCGTGCTGGCCGTGGCACGCTGGCTGGCCGACCTGGGCTTTCCCGCGGTGCGCCCGGCCGACGAGATCGGCGGCCAGCCGCTGGTGCACGACGGGCGGGTCATCACCTTCTGGCACTACGTGCCCGCCAGCGGCCGGCCCACCACCACCCAGCTCGGCCGCATCCTGCGCAGCCTGCACCGGCTGCCGGTGCCGCCGTTCCCGCTGAAGCGCCTGGCCGACCCGCTGGCCGAGGTGCGCCAGGCGGTGGAGAACCGGACCGAGGTGCTCACCCCCTGCCAGCGGGCGTGGCTGCGCGACCGGGTCGCCGAGCTGAGCGCCCGGTGGACGGCGCTGGCCACCGCCGGCCCTCCGGTGCTGCTGCACGGCGACGCGTGGATCGACAACCTGCTGCGCTGCCAGGACGGCCACGCGGTGTTGTGCGACTGGGACGGGGTCGCGGTCGGCCCCCGCGAGTGGGATCTGGTGCACACCTACCACGGCCAGCGCCGGTTCGGCCTCACCGAGGCCGACGTCGACGACTTCGCCGGGGCCTACGGCTCCGACCTGCGCGCCTGGCCCGGATACCCGACGCTGATGGAGATCCGCGACATGTACGCCGTCGGCATCCACATCCGCAACGCCACCCGCGACCCGTTCTCCCGCAAGGAGTTGCCGCGCCGCCTGGACTCCCTCACCCGCGGTGACGGCCAGGCCCGCTGGTACCTCGCCGAACCCGCCTGACCACCCCGTCCCGCCCCGAGCCGGCCAAGTAGTATCCGGTTCGGTGGCGCACTCGACGGAAGCGGGGGATACGGGTGGCGGACGGGCGGCGGGTCGCGTCGCCGGACGCGGGGCTGTTCTCGCCGGTGCGGGCCGGGACGGCGGTCGAGGAGCTGACCGGGGAGCCGGCCTTCGTGCGCGGCATGCTGGACGCCGAGGCCGCGCTGTGCCGGGCGGCCGCCCGGCTGGGCCTGATGCCCGCGGCCGCGGCCGCGGCGGTGACCCGGGTGTGCGCGGCCGTCGAGGTCGACCTGCCGGATCTCGCCCGCCGGGCCCGGGGAGCCGGGAACCCGCTGGTGCCGCTGCTCGCCGACCTGCGCGCGGCCGCCGGCCCGGAGCTGCGCGAGTACGTGCACCGTGGCGCGACCAGCCAGGACATCGTGGACACCGCGCTGATGCTCATGGCCGCCCGGGCCCGCGAGGTGATCGTGGCCGATCTCGATCGGGTGCTGGCCGCGCTAGCCGGGACGGCCGAACGGCACCGGGACACCCCGATGGCCGGCCGCACCCTGGGCCGGCACGCGGTGCCGGTGACCTTCGGCGGCAAGGCGGCCGGCTGGCTGCTGCTGGTGCTCGCGGCGCGCGACGCCCTGGCGGCGGTCCGGCCGCCCGCCCAGCTCGGCGGCGCGGCGGGCACGCTCGCCGGTCTGGGCCCGCCCGAACTGGCGGACGCGTTCGCCGCCGAGGTGGGGTTGGCCGCCTCCGGGGTGCCCTGGCACGCGCGGCGCACGCCGGTGGCGACGCTCGGCGCCGCGCTGGCCCAGGTGACCGGTGCGCTCGGCAAGATCGCCACCGACGTGGTGCTGCTCGCGCAGGACGAGGTGGCCGAGGTGGCCGAACCGGCCGCGCCCGGCCGCGGCGGCTCCTCCTCCATGGCCCACAAGCGCAACCCGGTGCTGTCGATCCTGATCCGCTCGGCGGCGGCCCAGGTGCCGGCGCTGGCGCAGATCCTGCAGGCGTCACTGGTGGCCGAGCACGAGCGCGCCACCGGAGCCTGGCACGCCGAGTGGGCGCCGCTGCGCGACTGCCTGCGGCTGGCCGGCGGCGCCGCCGAGACGGCGGCCGAACTGTGCGCGGGGCTGGAGGTCGCGCCGGACCGGATGCGCGCCGGCCTGGAGATCACCGGTCAGCGGACCGGCGGGCTCGGCGCGTCCGCCGAGCTGGTCGAACGAGCCCTGGCGGAGTACCGCCGTACCCGGTGAGCGGCCGCCCGCGCCGGACGGGACGGGCCGCGCCCGGGGAGCTTCGATGAGGAGATGCGACGTGAAGTTGAGATACCAGGTGACCGGCCCGGCCGACGCGCCGCTGCTGGTGCTCGGCCCGTCCCTCGGCACCACCACCCATGTGTGGGATCCCCAGCTCGGTGAGCTGGCCCGCTCGTGGCGGGTGCTGCGCTGGGACCTGCCCGGGCACGGCGGCGCGCCCGCCGCCGAGGGGCCGTTCACCGTCGAGGACCTGGCGCGCGCGGTGCTGGAACTGGCGGACGAGGAGCGCTTCGCGGCGGGCGGGGTCTCGCTCGGCGCGGCGGTCGCCGCGACGGCGGCCGTCCTGGCGCCGGAGCGGGTCACCGACCTGGTGCTGTGCTGCACCGCGGCCCGGTTCGGCGATCCGGAGCCCTGGCGGGAGCGGGCCGCCCGGGTGCGGGTCGAAGGGATGGGCGGGCCGGCCGGCATGATCGCCGCCCGGTGGTTCACTCCGGATGCCGCCGCCGAGGTCATCGAGCCGGTCCGGAGCCGGCTGCTCGACGTGCACCCGGAGTCGTACGCCCTGGCCTGCGAGGCCCTCGCGGTGTTCGACCTGCGCGACCGGCTGCCGGGCATCACCGCGCGCACCCTGGTGATCGCCGGCGACCGGGACCCGGCCACCCCGGTCGAGTGCGCCGAGACGCTGGCCGGCGGCATCCCCGGCGCCGGGCTCGCGGTGGTGCCGGACGCCGCGCACCTGGCCGGGGTCGAGCGGGCGGCGGAGGTGTCCGCCCTGATGAACCGGTTCCTCGGCCACGGCCGCGGGCTGAAGGTGCGGCGCGAGGTGCTCGGCGACGCGCACGTCGACCGGGCGCGCGCCGCGGCCACCGGCTTCACCGCCGACTTCCAGGACCTCATCACCCGGTACGCCTGGGGGGAGATCTGGGCCCGCCCCGGGCTGGACCGGCGCACCCGCAGCTGCGTCACGCTGACCGCCCTGGTCGCCGGCGGTCACCTGGAGGAGCTGGCGATGCACGTGCGCGCCGCGCTGCGCAACGGCCTCACCCCGGACGAGATCAAGGAGGTGCTGCTGCAGGCGGCGATCTACTGCGGCGTCCCGGCGGCCAACGCCGCCTTCGCCGTCGCGCAGCGGGTGCTGGCCGAGCCGGAGTGACCGGCGGTCAGGTCCTTGTCCCGGTCCCGGCCGATTCTTTGCCGGATCCGGGGGTAGTGGCGGCCGGGTGAGACTGACTTATACCTCAGACGTGTGGTGGAAGAACGCCGTCGTGTACTGCCTGGACGTGGAGACGTTCGCCGACGGCGACGGCGACGGGGTGGGCGACTTCCAGGGCGCCACCCAGCACATCGACCATCTGGAGCGGCTCGGTGTCACGTGCATCTGGCTGATGCCGTTCTTCCCGACCCCCGACCGCGACGACGGCTACGACATCACCGACTTCTACCGTGTGGACCCCAAGCTGGGCACGCTGGGGGACTTCGTGGAGTTCATGCGGACCGCGCGGGACCGCGGCATCCGGGTGATCGCCGACCTGGTGGTGAACCACACCTCCGACGAGCACCCGTGGTTCAAGGAGGCCAGGTCCAGCCGGGACTCCCGCTACCGCGACTGGTACATCTGGTCCGACACCCCTGAGCCGGACGACCCCAAGGGCGTGGTCTTCCCCGACAAGGAGGACAGCCTCTGGGAGTACGACGAGGGCAGCGGCCAGTACTACTACCACCGCTTCTACCGGTTCCAGCCGGACCTCAACGTGTCCAACCCGGAGGTCGCCGACGAGATCACCCGCATCCTCGGCTTCTGGATGGAACTCGGCCTGTCCGGTTTCCGGGTCGACGCGGTGCCGTTCCTGGTGGAGGGCATCCCGGCGCAGACCAAGGAGGCCAAGGAGGCCAAGGCCAAGGAGTCGAAGGACCAGGGCGGCGACGCCAAGGCCCAGCCGGCGCAGACCGACGACAAGCTGCCGGACGTGCACGACTTCCTGCGCAACACCCGCGCCTTCATGAACCGGCGGGACGGCAGCGCCATGCTGCTGGGCGAGGTCAACCTGGAGTATCCCGACCTGCTCAAGTACTTCGGCAACGACCTCGGCAACGAGATCACCATGTGCTTCGACTTCATCGGGATGCAGCGCATGTACCTGGGCCTGGCCCGCGAGGACGCCGCACCGCTGGCCGACTCGCTGCGCGAGCGCCCGGCCCCGCCGAAGGACTCCCACTGGGCGACCTTCGTCCGCAACCACGACGAGCTGACCCTGGACAAGCTGACCGACGCCGAGCGTCAGGAGATCTTCGACGCCTTCGGCCCGGACAAGAGCATGCAGTTGTACGGGCGCGGGCTGCGCCGCCGGCTGCCCACCATGCTCGGCGGCGACATGCGCAAGATCAAGATGGTCTACAGCCTGCTGTTCTCCCTGCCGGGCACCCCCGTCCTCTTCTACGGCGAGGAGATCGGCATGGGGGAGAACCTGGACCTGGAGGGGCGGCTGGCGGTCCGCACCCCGATGCAGTGGACGCCGCACAAGAACGGCGGCTTCTCCGCCGCCGACCCGGGCGAGCTGCGCAATCCGCTGGTGACCGGGGAGTACGGGCCCGAGCACGTCAACGTGAGCGCGCAGCGGCGCGACCCCGACTCGCTGCTCATGTGGATCACCAAGCTCATCGAGCAGTACCGCGGCCTGCCCGAGCTGGCCTGGGGCGAGTACCGGGTCCTTGACGCCGGTGACTCCCGGGTGCTGGCCCACCGGGCGGACATCGACGGCGAGACCGTGCTCGCGCTGCACAACTTCGCCGACGCCGAGATCGAGTGCGAGCTGACCCTGGACGGCCTGGACGACAGCAAGATCCTGACCGACGTGCTGGTGGACGGCGCCACCAAGATCTCCCCCGAGGGGCGGATAACGGTGCGCCTGGAGCCGTACGGCTGCCGGTGGATGCGCGCCTCCGCCCCCGAGCTGGCCCCGGCCGGCGCGGACGAGGTCGAGCAGTCACGCTGACCCTTCTCGGGAGGTTTCCCGAGGTGGACGCGGCCTGACCCTGAGCCGAGCCCGCCACGGCGGCCGGTGGGCTCGGGGTCGGGCCGGGGACGCGTGAGGGCTCGCTCGGGCCGATCTCCGATGTCCGCGTACCCCGCCGGCCGCGACAGTCAGGTCATGACGAATCGACTGGCGGCCGCCGGGTTCGCGGCCCTGACCGGCGGGGCGGCTGCGATGATCGCCCTGCACCTGACCGCGGGCCTGGACCCGGTGCACGGCATGATCAGCGAATACGCCTTCCACCCGGGCGGCTGGCTGCTGCCCGCGTCGCTGGGGTCGTTCGCGGCCGGCTCCACGCTGTTCGCCGTGGAGCTGGCGCGGCGCGGGGTGGACCGCCGGGCCGCCGTGCTGGTCGGCGGGTGGGGGCTGTGCATGGTGCTGATCGCGGCGTTCCCCACCGACCGGCCGGGGATGTCGCTGTCGGTCTCCGGTGGCATCCACCGGTACGCCGCCTTCGCCGCCTTCGTCAGCATGCCGGTCGCCGGGCTGCGGCTGGCGGCCCGCGGCGGGCCGCACGCCCGGGCGGTGCGCGTGCTCAGCCTGGCCGCGGGCCTGTTCCTGCTGCTGGTGGTCGCGCCGTACGCGGTGCGCGCGTTCGGACTCGACCCCGGTGCCGTGCCGGCCGGGCTCACCCAGCGGCTGGTCGTGGTCACCGAGGTCGTCGTCCTGGCGCTGATCGGCCGGTCGGCCGCCGCACGCGGCCAAGGAGCAGGCCTTCAGCGCGCAGGAGCCCCGGACACAGGTCCTGCCGGTCACCGTGTCGACCTGCATCACGCTCATGACCGCTCGCGTGTCCCCGGAGTTCTGCGCAGGCAGGGTGACCTGCCGGTCGCCGGACCAGTCCACGATGTCCCCCTTTCACCGCGGTCAGACGCGCGGTGCGGGGGAAGGTTCGCCGCGGCGGCCGGGGCGCGACGCCGGCCCGGGGCGGTCGGCCCGGGGCCGGCGAGATCGTGGTCAGATGAGGCCGAGCTGCCGGACCGCGTCGCGCTCCTCGCCGAGCTCGGCGACCGAGGCGTCGATGCGCTCGCGGGAGAAGGCGTTCACCGGCAGCCCCTGCACGATCTCCCAGCGGCCGCCGCGCGACACCGCGGGGAACGAGGAGATCAGACCCTCCGGCACGCCGTAGGAGCCGTCGGACGGCAGCGCCACCGAGGTCCAGTCGCCCTCCGGGGTGCCGTTCACCCAGTCGTGCACGTGGTCGATCGCCGCGTTGGCCGCCGAGGCCGCCGACGACGCGCCGCGCGCCTCGATGATGGCCGCGCCGCGCTTGGCGACCGTGGGGATGAACGTGTCGCGCAGCCACCCCTCGTCCACCTGCTCGGCGGCGATCTTGCCGTTCACCTCGGCGTTGTACAGGTCGGGGTACTGCGTCGCCGAGTGGTTGCCCCAGATGGTCATCTTGCTGATCGCGCTCACCGGCACGCCCAGCTTCGCGGCGAGCTGGGACAGCGCCCGGTTGTGGTCCAGCCGGGTCATCGCGGTGAACCGCTCGGCGGGCACGTCCGGGGCGTTCGACTGCGCGATCAACGCGTTGGTGTTGGCCGGGTTGCCCACCACCAGCACCCGTACGTCGTCGGCCGCGTGGTCGTTGATCGCCTTGCCCTGCGGGGCGAAGATGCCGCCGTTGGCCTGCAGCAGGTCGCCGCGCTCCATGCCCTTGGTCCGCGGGCGCGCGCCGACCAGCAGCGCGACGTTCGTCCCGTCGAACGCCGCGTTCGGGTCGTCGCTGATGTCGATACCGCTCAGCAGCGGGAAGGCGCAGTCGTCCAGCTCCATGGCGGTGCCCTCGGCCGCCTTCACCGCCTGCGGGATCTCCAGCAGGCTCAGCCGCACCGGCACGTCCGGGCCCAGCAGCTGGCCGGAGGCGATGCGGAACAGCAGCGCGTAGCCGATCTGGCCGGCGGCGCCGGTGACGGTGACCTTGACTGGACCCTGCGTCATGTCGATCCCCCAGGTGGGCGGTGGACGTTTCGTGAACAGCACGAAAGGTTATCCCGTGGCACGCTCGCCTCCACCACGCAGGTCCGTTTCCAGGACGAGTGCCCGCCTGGCCGCCATACCGGTCATGACGTGCCTCGCGGGCCTTCTCCCTGGTGTCCGGCGAAGCCCGCCGCCCCACCGGGGGCGGACCGGCACCGGGTCAGCGGCCGGAGATGTAGTGCAGGATCACGTTGTGCACATGGTGGCACTTCTGCTCGCCCCGGAACTCCATCTCGTACACGTGGGTGCCGACGTTGATGGCGATGGCGCCCGACGAGAAGAAGGAGCCCGCCATCGACTTGTTGCTGACCACGCTCACGCTCGTGATCTTCGAGTACGGGATGCTGGTGATCGCCACCTTCTTGCCGACGAACGACTTGTCCTGGATGATCACTCGCCGGTCGGTCAGGCCGAGGAAACCGGTGCCGGCGCCGGTGGCGTCGTACACCGCGATGATCTCCTCGCCTTGCAGCAGCCCGCTCTGGATCTGCTGTAACTGCTCGGCCCGGTCGAACGGGATGTCTCGGCTCATCGGTGCTCCTTGTCCGGCTTCGGGCATGCGGGTCGGCGTCGGCCGCCACCAGGCATGGTCGTGGTCAGTCCAGTCCCTTGTCCAGGCCGGCCTTGCGCAGGGCCTCGGCGAGGGCGCCGCCGGGCTGCGGGCCGCGGTCCCGGCCGCCGCGACGGTCGGCGCCGCCCTGGCCGCCGCCCCGGCGGTCGCCGCCGCGGCCGGCCTGGCCGCGCCCGCCCGCGCCGCTCCGGCCGCGCCCGTCCTGGCCCCCGCCGTCGCGGTCCCGGCCGCCCTCGGCCCCGCGGCCGCGCCGGCCGCCGGCGTTCGGCCCGGCGGCCTCGTCGTCCAGGCGCAGGGTGAGCGAGATGCGCTTGCGCGGGATGTCGACGTCCAGCACCTTCACCCGGACGATGTCGCCCGGCTTGACCACCTCGCGCGGGTCCTTGACGAAGTTCCGTGACATCGCCGAGACGTGCACCAGGCCGTCCTGGTGCACCCCGACGTCCACGAACGCGCCGAACGCGGCCACGTTGGTGACCACGCCCTCCAGCAGCATCCCGGGCTCCAGGTCGGAGATCTTCTCCACGCCCTCCTTGAAGGTCGCCGCGCGGAACGCCGGGCGCGGGTCGCGGCCCGGCTTCTCCAGCTCCTTCAGGATGTCGGTGACGGTGGGCAGGCCGAAGGTGTCGTCGGCGAACCGGCGCGGGTCGAGCCCGCGCAGCACGGCGGCGTTGCCGATCAGCGTGGCGATGTCCCCGCCGGCGGCGTCGATGATGCGGCGCACCACCGGATAGGACTCCGGGTGCACGCTGGAGGCGTCCAGCGGGTCGTCCCCGGCGGGGATGCGCAGGAAGCCCGCGCACTGCTCGAACGCCTTCGGCCCGAGCCGCGGCACGTCCTTCAGCGCGCGGCGCGAGCGGAACGGGCCGTTGGCGTCGCGGTGCTGCACGATGTTCCCGGCCAGGCCGGAGCCGATGCCGGACACCCGGGTGAGCAGCGGTGCGGAGGCGGTGTTCACGTCCACCCCGACGGCGTTCACGCAGTCCTCCACGACGGCGTCCAGCGACCGCGACAGCTTGGTCTCCGACACGTCGTGCTGGTACTGCCCGACCCCGATCGACTTCGGGTCGATCTTCACCAGCTCGGCCAGCGGATCCTGCAGCCGGCGGGCGATGGACACCGCGCCGCGCAGCGACACGTCCAGTTCCGGCAGTTCCTGGGAGGCGTAGGCGGAGGCCGAGTAGACCGACGCGCCCGCCTCCGACACCACCACCTTGGTCAGCTTCAGCTCCGGGTGGCGCTTGATCAGATCGCCGGCCAGCTTGTCGGTCTCCCGGGAGGCCGTGCCGTTGCCGATCGCGACCAGCTCCACCTGGTGCGCGGCGGCCAGCCGGGCCAGCACCGCGATCGACTCGTCCCAGCGGCGCCGCGGCTCGTGCGGGTAGATTGTCTCGGTGGCGACGACCTTGCCGGTGGCGTCGACCACCGCGACCTTGACCCCGGTGCGCAGCCCCGGGTCCAGCCCGATGGTGGCCCGGGTGCCGGCCGGCGCGGCGAGCAGCAGGTCGCGCAGGTTGGTGGCGAAGACCCGGACCGCCTCCTCCTCGGCCGCCTGCCACAGGCGCATCCGCAGGTCGATGCCCAGGTGCACCAGCACGCGGGTGCGCCACGCCCAGCGCACAGTGTCCAGCAGCCAGCGGTCGGCCGGCCGGCCGCGGTCGGCCACCCCGAACCGGCGGGCGATCCGCGCCTCGTACCGGCTCGGCGTCCCCGGCTCGGGGGTCTCCGCCTCCGGCTCCAGCGCCAAGGTGAGGACCTCCTCCTTCTCGCCGCGGAACATCGCCAGCACCCGGTGCGACGGCAGCCGGGTGAACGGCTCGGCAAAGTCGAAGTAGTCGGAGAACTTGGCGCCGGCCTCCTGCTTCTCCTCGCGGACCCGGGACACCAGCCGGCCGTTGGCCCACATCAGCTCGCGCAGCTCGCCGATCAGGTCGGCGTCCTCGGCGAACCGCTCGACCAGGATGGCCCGCGCCCCCTCCAGCGCGGCGGCGGCGTCCGCGACGCCCTTGCCGGCGTCCACGAACGCCGCGGCGGCGGCCTGCGGGTCGACCGACGGGTCGCCGAGCAGGCCGTCGGCCAGCGGCTCCAGCCCGGCCTCCCGGGCGATCATCGCCTTGGTGCGCCGCTTGGGCTTGTAGGGGAGGTAGATGTCCTCCAGCCGGGCCTTGGAGTCGGCCGCCATGATCTGGGCCCGCAGGTCGTCGTCCAGCCTGCCCTGCGAGCCGATGGACTCCAGGATCGCCGCCCGCCGTTCCTCCAGCTCGCGCAGGTAGCGCAGCCGCTCCTCCAGGGCGCGCAGCTGCGCGTCGTCCAGGCTCTCGGTCGCCTCCTTGCGGTAGCGGGCGATGAACGGCACGGTCGCGCCGCCGTCGAGCAGCTCGACCGCGGCGCTCACCTGGCGCTCGCGCACGCCGAGCTCTTCGGCGATCTTCTGGTGGATGGAGGTCGTCACGATCGGGGTCCGCCTTCGCTTCTGAGGTCCGCAGAAGATTCTGCATGCTCGGCGGACCGGTTGTCGCGCCGCCGCCGAAACGCCAGGGGCCGGGAGGCGCCCGCCTCCCGGCCCCTGGCCGCGCGGCGGCCGCCCCGGCCACCCGCGCGGGTCCGGCTAGCCGAGGCCGCCGCGCATCGCGCCGATCAGCTCGCCGCCGGCGGTGTCTCCGCTGAGCTCCCAGAAGAACGAGCCGCCGAGGCCCTGGCCGCGGGCGTAGCGCATCTTCCCGGCGATGGTGGCCGGGGTGTCGTAGCTCCACCACTGGTTCCCGCAGTAGGCGTACGCCGTGCCGCCCACCGTGCCGGTCGCCGGGCACCTGGTCTTGAGGACCTTGTAGTCCTCGATGCCCGCCTCGTAGGTGCCAGGGGCCGCGCCGGTCGCCGAGCCGCCGGGCGCGCTCTGCGTGACGCCGGTCCAGCCGCGGCCGTAGAAGCCGATGCCGAGCAGCAGCTTGCCGGCCGGGACACCCTTGCCCTTCAGCTTCTGGATCGCGGCGTCGGAGTTGAAACCGGCCGCCGGGATGCCGCTGTAGGAGGTCAGCGGCGAGTGCGGCGCGGTGGGGCCGGTGGGGGAGAAGGCACCGAAGTAGTCGTAGGTCATGACGTTGTACCAGTCGACGTACTGCGCCGCGCCGCCGTAGTCCGCCGCGTCGATCTTGCCGCCGGAGCTCCCGTCCGCGGTGATCGCCGCGGTCACCAGGTAGGCCGGCCCGAACCGGTCGCGCAGCGCCCGCATCAGGTCGCGGAACGCCGCCGTGCCGCTGGTGTCGCAGCTCAGGCCACAGGCGTTCGGGTACTCCCAGTCGATGTCGATGCCGTCGAACACGTCCGCCCAGCGGGGGTCCTCCACCAGGGCGAAGCAGGAGTTCGCGAACGCCGCCGGGTCGGCGGCCGCCTGCCCGAACCCGCCGGACCAGGTCCAGCCGCCGAAGGACCACAGCACCTTCAGACCGGGATGCTTGGCCTTGAGCTTGCGGAGCTGGTTGAAGTTGCCGCGCAGCGCCCCGGCGTCCCAGGTGTCGGCCACGCCGTCCACGCTCTCGGCGGCGCTGTAGAACCGGCCATAGGCGGCGTAGGCGTCGCCCATGGCGCACCGGCCGCCGGTGACGTTGCCGAACGCGTAGTTGATGTGGGTGAGCTTGCCGGCCGACCCGCTGGTCTCGATGTTCTTGACGTGGTAGTTGCGCTGGTAGACGCCCCAGTCGACGAAGTAGCCGAGCAGCTTGTTCCCGCCGCCCCCGCCGTCCTGCGTGGTGGCGCTCACCGTGTTGCTCGCCCCCGACAGGTTCCCGGCGGCGTCCCGGGCCTTGACGCTGTAGGTGTAGGCGGTGTTCGCGTTCAGGCCGGTGTCGGTGTGGGTGGTGCCGGTGACGGTGGTGACC
>NZ_BOOU01000049.1 GCF_016863395.1 Sphaerisporangium rufum
GCGCAGGTTGCCGGGCGTGCTCGGCGCGGTGGTGTCGCCGCCGCCGGTGACCGGGCTCCACAGGGCGGCGACGTTCGGCGGCTCCCAGCCGGTCAGCGAGGTGTGGGCCTGGATGCACCGGTAGTCGACGCCCTGGTAGGTCACCACCGCCCCGACGGCGTACCAGGTGTTCGGTGCCCAGGCGGCGGCCATGGCGGCCCGGCTCGCGGTGGCGGCCGTGGCGGACGCGCCCGGCCCGAGCGCGACGGCGGTGCCCAGTGGCAGGAGCAGGGCCCCCGCCGCTACCAGGATCTTGGCGAACTTGAATCTCATGTGCGGCTCCACGTCCATCAGGCGGATGCGGGTGGGGGGTGTGGACGTGCCCACGGCGGTGCGGCGGGCGGGACCTGCCCGCCGCGTGCCCTGGGCGTGCGGGGATGCGGGCGGGGCGGACGCGAGGCGGCGGCGCGGAGCCCGAGCCGGCCGGCGCTCTTCCGCCTGGCCGTGACCACAATTATTAAGAAGCTTTCCTTTTAATTAGCAGTGAACCTACCTTGTGTCAACCGCCCGGTCAATGCCGGCCGCCGTCCCGGCCGTCCGGCGAACCCGGCCGCCGGAGTCCATGGCGCGCGGGCCGACCCCGCCGGCTATACGTTTGATCTAGATGAGGCGGAGAACGGGAAAGGAACGGGGGATTCACATGCCGGTGGTGATGAGGCTGCTGCTCGGGGCGTCGCGATGCTGGCCCTTGGCATGATCATGAAGACCTTCGGACTGGTGGGCACGGTCGCACTGCTCCTGATCCTGCTGGCCGGAATCACGGTGGGCACCCTGGTCTGGCGCAGGCGCGGCTGAGGGGACTCCGCGCGGCATGCCGGTTCCGGGCCGGGGGTGCGACACTGGGGCGGGGACGGCGTGTCGGATCGCCTACCGCGGCCGGCCGGCGTCCCCGGGAAGGTCGGAGGTTCGGCGTGAGAGTCCTGCTGCCCACCATCGGGCTGCTCGTCATCGTCTGCTGCGTGCTGATCCTGGTCCGTACCTGGACCCCGCGCGGGCACAAGGAACTGCCGGCGGCCGACGATCCGAAGGAGATCCTCCGCCGCCGCTACGCCGCCGGCGAGATCGACGAGGACGAGTACCTCCGCCGGATGTCCGGCCTCTCGCAGGACTGGTGACGGTGTGAGCTCAGGCTCGGCGAGGTGGACGTGGCCGACGCGGGAGGACCGGAGGTGGCGAGGCGGACACGATGTCCTTGATCACCTGGGTCGCGAGCGGGACGCCCAGCCCCCACGGGGGTTCTACCACCACGTGGTCGAACCCCGCGTCCAGGGCCTGCCTGGCGCACTCCCTCAACTCCCCGTGACGTTCCGGGCCGCAGTGCAGTTTGAGTGCCGCGTAGCCGGCGTCCCCTGATCTCTGGTGCCGTTGTTCACGGAACCGGGCCAGCGCCGCCGCAATGTCCGAAGGGTTCCACCGTTCGACGAACGCCAGTGCGAGCCACCCGTCCCCGCGGGACGCGGCGCGCCGCACGGCCGGCCCGGTCATCCCGCCGACGAGCAGCGGTGGCCCCTGACTCTCGGCCGGGGTGGGATGGAGCACGATCCCGTCGGGAACGTGAACGGTGGTGCCGTCGTAGGCCGCCGGACGCCCGGTCCAACATTGCTGGAGCACGTCCAGCATCTCGTCCAGGCGGCGCCCGCGATCGCCGAACCCGTACCCCAGCGCATTCATCTCGGCCTCATACCAGCCCGCCGCGGCCCCGAGGACGAAACGCCCGCCGCTCAGCCGGTCGATCGTCGCCACCTCCTTGGCCAGTTGCAGGACGTTGCGCTGGGGGATGACGAGCGCGGCGGTGCCGATCAGGCAGGAGGTCGTCGCCGCCGCGAGGTAACCGCAGGTCGTCAGGGCCTCCAGGTAGTCGTCGGTCGCCTTCCACGTCGGCCGCCCGTCAGCACTGTAGGGATAGCCGGTCACCGGCGCGTCCACCATCAGCAGGTGATCGCTCACCCACACGCTCGCCGCCCCGGCGGACTCGGCCGCGGCCGCCATCTCGCCCACTCCCAGGGACAGCGGGAGAGGACCGCTGCTCGGGATGATCGCTCCGATGCTCATCGGGTCGCCCTCACAAATGTTCCAGCAGCCAGTCGCGGCACACGGCCGCGGCCTGCCTGGTCTTCTCCGGGTCCCGGTAGAGCTCGTGGTGGTCGGTGCCGGCCACGACATGGAGCCCCTTGTCCGGGGTGGGGATCGCGTTGAACACCTTGGTCTCCAGGTCGGACCAGGTGAAGTCGTCGTTGTCCGCGAGCACCATCAGCGTCGGGGTGTCGACCAGCCGGTGGACGTGCGGCTCGACCGAATACTCCATCAGCAGCTCGGCCGAGGCCACCGTGTTCCGGTTCTCGTACGAGGGGGCCTCGGTCTCCTTGAGCATCTGGAACAGCGGCGGGCTGCCGGGGAAGGGCCAGGTGCACAACTCCTGCTCCGGGGTGGTCGAGGAGTGCTTCATGTACTCGTGCTCGCCGGTGCGGAAGCGCTTGCGGCGGCTGTCGAGCACGGCGGCGCTCAGCCGGCGGAACCCCATCGTGCCGTGGGCGCGCCGCATGGTCTCCAGGCCGTCGACCACCGGCACGATCGACACGACCGCACGCGCGCGCGGGTCCTGGGCCCCGGCGATCAAGGCGTGGCCGCCGCTGTAGGAGATCCCCCAGACGCCGATCCGGGACGCGTCGATCTCGTCCAGAGTCTCCACGTAACTGATGGCGTTGCGGTAGTCCTCGATCTGCCCGCGCGGATCGGCGTGCTGCCGGGGCTCTCCCGCGCTGCCGCCGAAGCCGCGATAGTCGAAGATCAGCGACGCCAGTCCGGCCTCGGCGAACACCTCCGCGTACCGCGGCTGCACCAGTTCCTTGACATAGCACCACCCACCCGCCATCACGACCACCGGATGCGGGCCGGTCGTGTCCGGGGTGTACAGCAGGGCCTCGAGTTCGACTCCCTCGCTGAGGAAGTTCACGGTCTTGCGCACGTCGGATTCTCCTGGGTCCTCAGTCATACGGATCATGCGGTGAGCCAGCCCCCGTCGACCGGCAGTACGGCTCCGGTGATGTAGGAGGCCTCGGGCGAGGCGAGAAAGGCGATGGCCGCGGCCTGCTCGCCGGGGACGCCGAACCGCCCCATCGGGATCCGGCCGGTCAGCCGCCGGGCGGCGGCCGCGTCCTCCCGCAGCGAGCGGTTCATCTCGGTCTCGGTGACACCGGGGGCGATGCCGTTGACCCGGATCCCGTGCGGCGCCAGCTCCAGGGCGAACGCCCGGGTGAGCATCAACATGGCCGACTTGGAGACCGTGTAGGCGACATGATCGGGAGCGGCGGTGAAGGACTCGATCGAGCACACGTTGACGATCACCCCCGGCCCGCCGAGCCGCAGGCGCCGGCGCACGAAGAGCTGGCTCAGCCGGTAGGGGGCCGTGACGTTCACGGCAAGGGTGTGCTCCCAGGTGCCGAGGTCATGGTCGATGGCCGGGCTACGGTGCAGGACTCCCGCCGCGTTCACCAGGATCCGCAGGTCACCGAGGCGGTGGACCGAATCGAGGGAGTCGAGGAACTCGTCCGGCATCGGGCCGCCCAGATCCTGCTCGACGCGGACGATGTCCGGGACGCCGGCGTACCGCCGCTCGAGTGCCGCGCCGTCGCGGTCGAGCGCCACGACGCGGGCGCCTTCCCGGGCCAGCCGTTCGGCGGCCGCGGCGCCGATACCGGACGCCGCTCCGGTGACCAGTGCCGTGCTTCCGGCGAAACGTGGTGTCATGGGAGCCGGTAGCCTCCGTCCGCGTAGAGGATCTCACCGGTGATGTAGGAGGCGTCCTCGGTGCAGAGGAAGGCCACGGCCGCCGCGATCTCCTCGGGTTCGGCCAGGCGCCCCTGCAGCGGGACGCGCGTGCCGAGGTCCCGCTCGGCCTCCGGCGGGGCCATGGCGGTGCGGATGATGCCGGGGGCGACGCCGTTCACCCGGATGCCGTGCCGCCCGTGGTCATAGGCCAGGGCACGGGTCAGGCCGGCCATGCCCCCCTTGGTCGCCGCGTAGCCGGCCTGCGGCGGGGAGTCCCAGGCCACCTCGGACTCGATGGAGCAGATATTGACGATCGTCCCGGTGGTTTCCGAGCGCACCCAGTGCCGGAGCACATCACGGCTGAGCAGGAACGGGGCCGTGAGGTTGGTGCGCAGCAGGACATCGAGCAGCGCGGGTTCGAGTTCCCAGCAGGGCGCGTAAATCATGGCGGCGGCATTGTTGACCAGCACGTCGATGCGGCCGGTGGCGGCCAGTACCTGGTCGACGAGTTCCTCGCACCGGTCCGTGTCGGTGAGGTCGGCCCGCAGGTCGGTGAACCCGGGCGTGGTGATCCCGGTGGTGCCGCCGCGGCTGATCCCGACGACCCGGTACCCGTCGCCCAGCAACCGGCGGGCGATGGCCTCGCCCAGGCCGCGGCTGGTGCCGGTGACGACCGCGACGCGTTCCTGCTCAGTCATGGGTGAGCACCTCCACCGGATCCCCGGCCAGGGCGCCGGCGTCGCCGAGGATGCCGGCCAAGGTGGCGAGGAAGCGCGCCGCGTCGGCCCCGTCGAGTGCTCGATGGTCGGCCACCAGCACCGTCGTCGCCACGTTCTCTCCCCAGCCCGGCCGCACCCGGCCGACGCCGAGGATCGCGATCTGCGGTGGGGTCACCATCGGGATGACCGCGTCGCCGCCGAGCGCGCCGACGTTCGAGATGGAGAAGGTGCCGCCGTTCATGTCGGCGGGAAGCAGCCGGCCGCGCCGGGCGCCGTCCACCACCCGCCTGCGCTCCTGGGCGAGGGCCGGCCAGGCCAGCCTTTCGGCCCCCCGGACCACCGCGGCCACCACGCCCGCGGGGGTGTCGGTGGCGAGGCTGAGCGCCGGGGCGCTGAAGCGCTGGACGGCGTCGTCGGCGAACCAGCCGTGCAACTCCGGGTGCCGGACCAGCGCGGTCGCGGTCGCGCGCAGCAGCACGTCGGTGAGCGTGGCGGCGACGCCGGCCCGGCGGAGCCGGTGCACCAGGCGGACCGCCTCCTGCATGGGAAGATCCCGGTGCACGGAGAACTGCGGGATCCGGGACGACGCCGTCATCAGGTTCGCCAGCGCGCGGCGATGCCGGGACAGGGGGTCGCGGATGGGCGCGACAAGCGTCCCGCCCGCTGCCGGGGACGCCGGGCGCCGTCGGCGCGCCGGAAGCCCGTACAGCGCGCCGGATCCGGTAGGGAGCCCGGGTCCGGCGGCGGGCACCGCCCCGGAGGTGCCGGCCGATCTTTCGGCGCCCGCCGGTGCGCGCCGCTCGCCGAGGCTCCCGTTCACCGCCCCGGCCGCCGGGACCTCGGCCGCGGGCACCGGGACGCCGGCGACGTCGAGAACCGCGGCAACCTCGGGAACGGCGGGAACATCAGGAACGGCGGGAACATCAGGAACGCGGGCCGGTCCGGGAGGCGCGGCCGAAGTCGCCGGTGACGGTGCCGGAAGCGGTGCCGGAAGCGGTGCCGGAAGCGGTGCCGAAAGCGGTGCCGGCGGTGGCGGGGGTGGTGATGGCGACGCCCGATCCGGCCCGGCGGCCGGCCGCGGTGCCGGGGGGCCGGCCGGGCCGGCGCCGGCGGCGGCCGGATGGCGCTCGCGGAGCGCGCGTACGTCGTACTCCTCGCCCCGGTCGGCCAGGATCGCCAGCAGCGCGCCCGGCGCCACCCGGGCACCGGGGCCCTGCACGCGCAGGGCCAGCACCCCCGGCTCCGGTGCCTCGACCTCCATGGCGGCCTTGTCCGTCTCGATCTCCAGGAGCGGCTCGCCTTCGTCGAACTCCTGCCCCTCCTCGACCAGCCAGGAGGACAGCACCATCTCGTCGTCGTCGCCCAGGGCCACCCTGGGCAGGGTGAAGTCCCGCACCGGCTAGTCCGTCCATTTCATGAGCGTGGTGATCGCCTCGGCCGCCGCGCCGGGCGTGGGGTAGACGAGCGCCTCCAGGCCGGGCGTGTACGGCGTGGGGACGGCCCGGCCGCCGAGGGAGAGGACCGGCGCGCGCAGCACGTCGTGCGCCTCGGTGGTGGCCACCAGCGAGAGGGTGGCCGCGGTGCCGAACAGCGGCGGGTCGTCGGCCAGGCACAGCACGCGGCCGGTCCTGCGCACCGATCGGGCCACCCCGGCCACGTCGAGCGGGTTGAGGCTGTCCAGGCCGAGTACCTCGACGTCGATGCCGCGGGCCGCCACCTCCTGCGCGGCCTGCAGGGCGGTGACGACACCATGGCCGAAGGTGAGGATCGTCAGGTCCGTGCCGGGCCGGTGCACCGTGGAGGTGACCGATCCGGGCACGGGCCCCCGGGTCAGCGGCCCGCCGCGCCGGTAGAGCCGCATGTCCTCCAGCAGGACGACCGGATCGTCCTGGACCAGGGCCCAGCGCATCGCGTCGTAGGCCTGCTGGGCGGTCGCCGGAGCCAGCACGGTCAGCCCGGGGATCCCGGCCAGATAGGCGTGCTGCGTCTGCGAGTGCTGGGCGGCGAACGATCCGAGCGGTCCCTGCCCGACGCGCACGACCAGCGGGACGGACGCCTGCCCGCCGCTCATGTACCGGAGCTTGGCGCCATTGTTGACCAGCTGGTCCAAGCCGAGGAGCAGGAAGCCGGCGAAGTCCACCTCGACCACGGGGCGGATGCCGCCGAGGGCGGCGCCCACTCCGCAGCCCATCGTCGCCGCCTCCGAGATGGGCGTGTTCACCACCCGGTCCGGGCCGAAGACGTCGACCAGGCCCTTGGTGGCGCCGAAGGGGAAGCCGGCGCGGACGTCCTGTCCGAGCAGGACGATCGTCTCGTCGAGCCGCATGGCGTCGTGCTGGGCCGCGCACAGGGCCGCGGCGAACGTGGCCGTGGCCGGCTGTGCCGCGCCGGGTGCCGCGTCCGGTGCCGTGGCGGCCGCTGGTGTGGTGGTGGTCATTTGACGATGTCCTCCATCAGGGCGGCGGGACCGGGCACCGGGCTGCGGCCGGCGAACTCCACCGCCGCCCGCACCCGCTCGCGCGCCTCGGCGGTGAGTTCCGCGGCCAGGTCATCGCCCAGGCCGGCGTGCTCGGCGAGCACTCTCAGCGGGTCCCGCCGCTGCCACAGCTCCACCTCCTCCTTGTCCCGGTACACCCCGTGCGCGGGGTCGCCCCGGGAATGGCCCATGAAGCGGTAGGTCAGGCATTCGACGAGTGCGGGGCGTCCGGCCCGGGCACCTTCGATCATCCGCTCGGCCGCCTCGCGCACCGCGAGCACGTCCTGCCCGTCGATCGTCTCGGCCTGGACGCCGAAGGCCTCGGCGCGGGCGGCCACGCCAGGTCCCGCCGTGGCGTCGCCGACGGCCGTGGTGATCGCGTAGGAGTTGTTCTCGCAGACGAAGATGACGGGCAGCCGCCACAGCGCGGCCAGGTTGAGGCTCTCGTAGAGCACGCCCTGGTTGACCGCGCCGTCGCCGAAGAAGGCGACGCACACGTCGTCGCGTCCCCGGACCTTGTTGGCGAGGGCGACGCCGGTCGCCACGGGGATGGAGCTCCCCACGATGGCCATCGTGCCGAGGAACCCGCGTCGCAGGTCTGTGGCGTGCATCGAGCCGCCCTTGCCCCGGGAGACGCCGTCGGACCGGCCGTACAGCTCGGCCATCAGCCGCTCGGGCGGCACGCCCTTGGCCAGGGCGTGCGCGTGTCCCCGGTGGTGGCTGAGCACCGAGTCCGTCTCCCGCAGGGCGCCGATCATGCCGACGGCGACGGCCTCCTGCCCGATGCCCACGTGGACGGTCCCGTGGACCTCGCCCTGCTCGTAGCCGCGGTAGGCCGCCTGCTCGAACCGCCGGATCAGGGCCATCGTGCCGTACATCGCGGCCGCGGTGCGGCGGTCGACGGCCGGCCGGGTGGGCGTCGTCATGCCCGCACCGTCCTGGCCCCGGCGGGTTCGCCGCGCTCGGCCCGCAGCGCGGCGGTGCCCTCGTGGTCCACGTCGCCCTGCTCGTCGCAGACGACCAGGTAGGTGTCGCGGGCCTCGCCGGGGGACACGTAGCCCTCGGCGACGTCGCCGGCCACCGCCTCCGGTGATCGGATGGCCGGGTCGCCCCAGCCGCCCCCGCCCGCGGTGCACTGCGAGATGACCTCGCCGGCGGCGAGGGTGACGCCGTAGGCCTTGCTCCCGAATTCGGGTGCGGCCGGGCGCTCGTCCCCGGTGCCGGGATTGACGGCGAAGGCCGCCGGTGCGCCCGGGTGGCCGCCGTCCAGGCCCCAGGGGGCGATGCGGACGCGGTTCGCCAGGATCGCCAGGGTGGCGTCGTGGCCGAGGATCCGATGGTCACGCCGGATGCCCAGCCCGCCGCGGTGCGCCCCGGCCCCGCCGCTGTCGGTCCGCAGCTCGTAGCGTTCCACCCGGACCGGAAAGCGCTCCTCGACCACCTCCACCGGGACGTTCCAGGTGTTGCCGACGATCGACCAGATGGCGCTCAGGCCGTCCCGGTCCCGGTTGGCCCCCCAGCCGCCCTCCGGATACTCGTAGATCACGTAGCGCTCGCCCGACCGCGGATCATGGCCGCTGATCGTCATGTTGTTGGACGAGCCGTGGTCGCAGGCCATGACGTGGGCCCGGTTCCCCTCCGGGCCGCGGATCTCGGCCAGGGCGCGGAAGACCGTGTTGTGGATGATGCACGTCACCTCGTTGCCGCCGGTGCAGGCGGCGGGGAAGCGCGGGTTGACGATGGTCCCCTCCGGAGCGATGATCTTGATGGCCCGGTAACAGCCCGCGTTGGGCGCGATGTCCGGCTCGGTCGCCGCCTGGAAGACCATGTACACGCCGGCGTGGGTGTACCCCAGGACGCTGTTGAGCGGGCCGTCGACCTGGGCCGACGAGCCGGTGAAGTCGACCTCCGCCTCGTCGCCGCGGATCCGCACCGTCACCCGGATGGCGCGCGGCACGTCGGTGACCCCGTCGTTGTCGATGTAGTCGACCGCCTGGTAGTCGCCGTCGGGGAGCCGTCGCAGGGCCTCGCGGGTGCGGCGTTCGGACTGGTCGAGCACCATGGTCATCGCCGCGTCCACCAGATCCGGGCCGTACCGCCCGGCGAGCTCGGTGAGCCGCCGGATGGCCGTCCGGTTGGCCGATATCTGGGCCTGCAGGTCCACCCGGAGCTGGGCGGGCAGCCGGGTGTTGCCGATGATCAGGTCGAGCAGCCGCGGGTCGATCTCCCCGCGGCGCACCAGCTTGATCGGCGCGATCCGCAGCCCTTCCTGGTAGTTCTCCCGGGCCTCGGAGTAGAACCCGCCCGCCGCGGTGCCGCCGATGTCGAGGTGGTGCGCCCGGTTGACCGCGTACCCCAGCAGGTCGCCCTCGAAGAAGATCGGCGCGACCAGCGTGACGTCGGGCAGGTGCGTGCCGCCGAGGTAGGGGTCATTGAGGATGACCATGTCCCCGGGCGCCAGGCCCTCCTTCTCGAACGCGCGGGTCACCGCGTCGGTGGCGAACGCCATCGAACCGAGGTGGATGGGCAGGAATTCCCCGTGGCTCACCATTTGACCGCGCGCGTCGAAGATGGCGCACGAGTAGTCGTTCCCCTCGTTGAAGATCGGCGAGCACGAGGTGCGGGACAGGGTGACGCCCATCTCCCGGGAGATGGAGGTCAGCGCGTGCCCGATCACCTGCAGGGTGATCTGGTCGACGTGGGTCATGATGCCGTCGCATTCCTTTCGTCGGTCACCAGCAGGCTCCCGCTCGGGTGGCAGGTCGCCCGCCAGCCCGGAGGGACCAGGGTGGTCGCGTCGGCCTGGTGGACCACGGCCGGTCCGTGCACGACGTCTCCGGTGCGCAGCGCCGACCGGTCCCGCACGTCGGTGTCGACGAAGCCGTCCTCGCCGCCGGCGCCGTCGAAGTAGACCGGGCGCCGCAGCGGGCCACCCGGTCCGGCCGCGCTCCAGTCCCAGGTGACCGGGACGTCCTCCCGCGGGCCGTAGCCGGTGACCCGCACGGTCACGATCTCCACCGGCACGTCCTCGAACGAGTGCCCGTACTGGCGGGCGTGCGCGGCGGTGAAGTCGCGGCCCAGCCGGGCCAGCGAGTCCGCGGTGACGGCCGGGCCGTGGTGGCGGATCGACAGCTCGTGCGCCTGGCCCCGGTAATGCAGGTTCACCCACACCTCCGTCCCGGTGGAGTCCTCGTCATAGCCCTCGTCCCGCAGCAACGACCGCACCTCGTCGGAGAGCCGGGTGACCAGCCGCGCGATCTCGGCGGGCTCGACGTCGTCGAGGCCGCGGTTGACCGAGCGCAGCGCGTCCCGCCGCGGCTGGGACAGCGCGGCCCCGAACGCGGACAGGCAGCCGGGGAAGGGCGGCACGATGACCGTGGTGACGTCCAGTTCCTGGGCGATGTCCAGGGCGTGCACCGGGCCCCCGCCGCCGAACGGCACCAGGGCGCAGCGGCGCGGATCCCGGCCCCGCTCGATGGAGATGGCGCGGACGGCGTTCACCATGTTGGCGTTGACCAGCCGCAGGATGCCCGCCGCCGCCCGGCCGACGCTCAGCCCGAGCGGCCGGGCGATGTGCTCCTCGATCGCCCGCTCCGCCGCGGCGCGGTCGAGGTGGAGCGACCCGCCGAGCGGGATGCTCTCGTCGTACCGGCCGAGGACGAGATTGGCGTCGGTGACGGTGGGCAGCGCGCCGCCCCGGCCGTAGCAGGCCGGGCCCGGCGTGCTACCCGCCGAGGCGGGGCCGACGCGCAGCGCGCCGCCGCCGTCGATCCAGGCGATCGACCCGCCGCCGGCGCCGATGGTGTGGATGTCGAACGTCGGGTAGGCGACGTCCAGCCCGCCGAGTCTCATGTCGAGCCGCTCGTCGGGCACGCCGGCCTGGATGCCCGAGACGTCGCAGCTGGTGCCGCCCATGTCGAGGGTCAGCACGTCGGCCATGCCCACCTGCCCGGCTAGCCACCGGGCGCCGGAGACGCCGCCCGCCGGCCCGGACAGCAGCGTCGGGATCGGCGCCCGCGCGGACACCTCGGCCGCCAGCGAGCCGCCGGAGTTGGTGATGACCGACAGCCGGCCGTCCCGGACCCCGCGCCGGCCGAGCCGGCCGGAGATCTCCGCGACGAAGTCGCCGAGGACCGGCGCGACGTAGGCCGCGGTCACGGTGGTCGAGGTCCGCTCGTACTCCCGCAGGACGGGCAGCACGTCGCTGGACAGGAAGATGGTCTCGGCGCCGCCCTCGGCCACGATCACGTCCCGGGCCCGCCGCTCGTGATCGGGGTTCTTGAACGAGAACAGGAACGCGATCGCGACGGACGTGACCCCTTCCGACCGCAGCTCCCGCCAGGCCGCGCGGACCGATTCGGGGTCGAGGTCGACCACGACCTCGCCGCCGGAGCCGATCCGTTCGATCACCTCCTTGCGCAGGCGCCGCGGCACCAGCGGCTCGGGGATCCGCTCGTCCAGGTCGTACAGCCGCTCCCGGTGGGTGCGGCGGATCTGCAGGACGTCGCGGAAGCCCGCGGTCGTCAGCAGCCCGGTGCGGGCCCCGGTGCGCGTCAGCAGGGCGTTGAGCCCGAGGGTGGTGCCGAGCTTGACGTGGCTGACGTCCGCGCCGTCCACCCCGGCGTTGTCGAAGGCGTGCATGATGCCGTCGGCCGGCCGGCCATAGTCGGTCGCCGCCTTGAAGCAGCGGGTCGTGCCGGTCGCCTCGTCGAGGACCACCACATCGGTGAACGTGCCTCCGACGTCGATACCGATGCGCTTCACGACTCCTCCTTCGCGGTCCGCGGAGCCCGGCCCAGCACCGCGTCGACCGCCGATATGACGCGCTCGACGTGCGCTGGCTCGTGCGCGGCCGAGGTGAGGGCCGGGTGCACGGGCGGCCACAGCACTCCCTCGGCGACGCAGCCGAGCATGATGTCCTGGGTCAGGGCCAGATCGCCGCGCAGCACGTCGCGGCGGTCCCGGGCCGCGGTGACCCCGGGATGGATCTGCACGATGGAACCGACCCCGGTGACCGCGGCCGGGACGTCGTGCGACCGGAACACCTCCCGCAGGCCGCGTCGCAGGGCCTCGCCGGCGGAGTCGGCGCGCTCGAGGGCGTTCTCGCTCTCCAGCACGCCGAGCGCGGCCATGCCGGCGGCGATGGACAGCGGGTTCTCGGTGAAGGTGCCGGACTGGAAGATCTTGCGCGCCCCGGCGTCCGGGCCGAGGACCGCGTCCATGATCTCGGCGCTGCCGCCGAACCCCGCCAGCGGCAGGCCGCCGCCGACCGCCTTGCCGATGGTGACCAGGTCCGGGGTCACCCCCAGGTAGGCGGGCGCCCCGGCGAGCCCGAGCCGCAGCGAGCAGAGCACCTCGTCGAAGATCAGCACGATGCCGTGCCGCCGGGTCGCGTCCCGGACAGCCCGGGCGAACCCGGGTTCGGCGGGGATCCCGCCGCCGCTGGAGAAGCCGACCGGTTCCATGATGACGGCCGCCAGCTCGTCGCCGTGCTCGTCGATCAGGGCCGCGGCGGCCTCGGCGTCGTTGTAGGGCAGGACGACCACCTCGTCGAGGATCCGCGGCGCGACGCCGGCGTAGTCCAGGACGCCCTCCGGCCGATCCGGACTGCCGGCCGGTTCCCGCGTGTGCGTCGACACCAGGCAGAAGTCGTCCGAGCCGTGGTAGTTCCCCTCGAACTTGGCGATCTTGAGGCGGCCGGTGGCCGCCCGTGCCGCGCGGATCGCCGACCTGGTCGCCTCCGAGCCGGTGTTGACGAACCGCAGCCGTTCCAGGTGCGGCATGTGCGCCTGCAGGCGTTCGGCGTACTCCAGGGAGAGCACGTTCGGGAGCATGGGGTTGATCACGAGTTCGGCCTGCCGGCGCACGGCCGAGACGACGGCCGGATGGCCGTGCCCGAGCAGCAGCGGCCCGGCGCCCATGAGCAGGTCGACGTAGCGCCGGCCGTCCAGGTCGGTGATCGTCGCGCCGCTCGCCTCGGCGATGAACACCGGGTACGGGGCGAAGAACTTGGCCTGCCCGCTCACGCCCTGCGGGAAGATCCGCCGGGCGCGGTCCCACAGCTCGCGGCTGCGTGGGGTGGCCGCCTCGAATCTGCCGGGCACGCTCATGCTCGCGTCACGGGAGTCTTGGGAAACCGGGAGAGGCACGTCATCTCCAAGGGGAAAGGGGAGTTCGAATCTCGACGGGCACCGGACGGCGTGCGACGGGACTGTTTGTATCGCTGTTCGAACTATAGTATCTGTGAACGTAACAGCGCCCCGTGAGGCAGTCAAGGAGCCGACCGGCTCCGCCGGTGGGGAAGATGTGGTTGTCTGTGCCACGGGGACCGTGCACATGGCCGGCTGAGAAAGGATCCGGGTGAGCGCCAGAGAAGAGGTCGGTGACCCGCGTTATCACGTGGAGGCGGCCGACCGGACCATGCAGCTGCTGACCGCCATGGCCGAACTGGCGCCGGTGACCGTGAGCGGGCTGACCGCGGCGTTGGGCTGGACCAAGCCGATGGTGTACCGGCTGGTCAGAACGCTGCACGCGTGCGGAGCGCTGCGGCAGACCGACGAGGGGTACAGCCTGGGACCGCAGATGATCTATCTGGGACAGGCGGCGCTGAAAGGCATCCGCCTCACCGACGTCGCCCGGCCGCACCTGGCCACCCTGCACGAGGCGGTGGAGGAGACGGTGGTGCTCACCGTGCTCGACCGCACCGACATCGTGTACGTCGACTTCATCGAGACCGAGCACCTGATCCTGGCCCGCACCCGCCTGGGAGCGCGCCTTCCCGCGAGCTCCACCTCCAGCGGGCACGCCCTGCTCTCCAGGCACGGCGAGGAGCGGATCCGGGCGCTGTTCAAGAACCACGAGTTCACCGGTCCCACCGGGCGGGCGGTCAGGTCGGTGGAGGACCTCCTGGACCGGGTGGAGCGGGTCCGGCGGCTCGGATACGCGCTCATCGACGAGGAACTGGCCGCGGGGCACCGGGCCGCGGCGGCTCCGGTGCTCGACCACGCGGGACGGGTGGTCGCCGCCATCAGCATCTCGGTGCCGGCGAGCCGGGTCAGCGTGGCCCGCCTGCGGAAGATGGCCGAGAATCATCTGGTGCCGGTGACCTTCGCCGTCAGCACCGCCCTCGGCCATCTGCCCGCCCGGCCGGTGTCCTAGCGGGGAGCCGCGGGTGGCGTCCGCCCCGGCCAGGGCGTGGACGCCGGCGACCGGCGCGCTCATGGCCGCCGGGCCGGAGGCCGGGCCGGAGGCGTCGCGGCCGGCTCGGCGTCCGGCCGGGCCGGCGCCTGGCCGGACACCCGTCGCCGCGCTCGCCGCCGGACCGACCGCAGCACGACCGCCAGCACGATCGACGCGCTCTGCACCAGCAGCTGCGAGGAGGTGGGCGCGCCGAGGGCGAGGGTGACCTGCCCGAGCTGGGTCAGGAACACCGCAGCGGCCGCGGTGGCCACCAGGCTTCCCCGCCCGCCGCTCAGCGGCGTGCCGCCCACCACCACCGCCGCGATCACCGGTAGGAGGTAGGAGTCGCCCAGCGATGTCGTCGCGCTGCCCGCGTATCCCATGAGCAGGACGCCGGCGAGCCCGGCGCACAAGGCCGAGAGCACGTAGGCGCCGGCGATGTGCGCCGGAACGTGGACACCCGCGGCGCGTGCCGCCGGCGGGCTCGCTCCGACGATGACGAAGTTCCGGCCGAGGACGGATCTTCGCTCGGCCACCGCCGCCGCCGCCACCAGCGCGGCGGCCAGCACCGCCACCGTGGGGATTCCTGCGACGCTGGAGCGGACGAAGGAGGTGAGGCCGTCCGGGGCCGCCACCGGGAGCCCTCCTGAGTAAGCCCAGACCGCGCCGAGCAGCAGCGCGTTGGTCGCCAGGGTGGCGATGAGCGGGGTGATGGACAGCCGGATGACCAGGATCCCGTTGACCCCTCCGATGAGCAGCGCGATCCCCAGCGGCACCAGGACGGCCAGCGGGAGAGGGAGGCCGTCCCGGGCCATCGCCGCCGAGGTCAGCCCGCACAACGACATGGTGGCGGGCAGCGACAGGTCGAACCCCCGCTGCTGGACCACCAGCGTCTGCCCGATGCCGGCGATCACCAGGATCCCGGCGAGTGGCAGCATGCCGGCCAGGGTGGCCTGCCGCAGCGTTCCCGGGGCGATGAAGGCGCTCGCGGCGAACAGCACGCCGAGGGCGATCCAGATCCCGGCGTACTCGCCGGTCCACCGGCCCCGGCCACCCGCCGGGGCTGCCGAAGCCGTCATCGCGCCACCACCAGCCCTCTGCTCTTGCTGAAGCCCGCCGCGGCCGCCACCAGCGCGCCGCCCAGGATGTACCAGTTCCACGCGGCGTCCAGTTGGAGGAAGGCGGTGACGGCGTTCACCTGGTTGAGCAGGAGGGCGCCGAGGAACGCCCCGGCGAAGGACCCCCGCCCGCCGAACACGCTGGCGCCGCCGATCGCGACGGCCGCGATGCTGCTGAGCATGTAGGACAGGCCGGCCGCCGGGTCGCCGGAGCCCACCTGCGTCATCAGCGGGACCGCCGCGGCGGCCGCCAGCAGCGAGCAGCCCACGTAGGCGGCGAACCGGTACCGCAACACCGGCACCCCCGCCGTGGCGGCGTTCTCCGCGGCGGACCCGGTGGCCCGCAGCCTGATCCCGTGCCTGGTGCGCAGCAGGGCGTACTCGAGCACGACGGCGACCACCGCCGCGGCCACCAGCGACAGCGGAACGAACCCGACCCGTACGGTGAGCATGTCGATCAGTTGCCCGGAGATGTAGCCGCCCGGGACGGGCCGCAGGATGAGGGAGACCGCCTGCAGGGCCATGTACGTCGCCAGGGTCGCCACGATCGGAGACAGCCGGGCGAGGTCCACGAGCATCCAGTTGATCGTGCCCACCGCCACCGCGGTGACCACGAGCAGGGTCCAGCCGGACGCCTGGGACAGCATCGAGGCGCCGTCCACCAGGAAGAACGACGACAGGACCACGATCAGGCCCATCAGCGGGCCGACGGACAGGTCGATGCCGCCGGTCAGCATGACCAGTTGCTGGCCACAGGCCACCAGGGTGAGCGTCGCGGTGAGCGCGAGGATCCCCGACAGGCTGGTCGGCCGCAAGAAGTCGGGGTTGACGCCGGCGGTGTAGAGGCCGAGCGCCACGATCGCCACCGTGAGCAGGGCGAGCGGGCCCCACTGGCCCGCCAGCCACCGGACGCCCCGGCCTGCGGAAGGCCGGCTCATCCGCTCGGATGTCGCGGTCAGCATGCGATCGGTGATCTCCCGCTCGGTCACCGAGTCGCCGGTCAGCTCCGCCACGACCTCGCCGCGCGAGAAGACCAGGACGCGGTCGCACAGGCCGGCCAGCTCCAGCGAGTCGGCGGAGACGATGATCACCGCGGTCCCGTCCGCCGCGGCGGAACGTAGCAGCCGGTAGATCTCCGTGCGGGCGCCCACGTCCACGCCCTGGGTGGGCTCGTCCGCCAGCAGGACGCGCGGGCGGGTCGCCAGCACACTGGACAGGACGACCTTCTGCTGGTTCCCGCCGGACAGCGAGCCGGCGGGCGTGTCCAGGTGCGGGGCCTTGACACCGAACTCCGCGGCGGACCGGCGGGCGTCGGCGAACTCGCGTGCCCGGTCGATGAAACCGAGCGACGAATGGCCCCGGTGATCGCGCATGGTGATGTTGGCGCGTACCGAGAGCTCCGGGACGATGCCCTCCTGGTGCCGGTCCGCCGGGACGTAGGCGATCCCGGCCCGGCGGGCTTGGCGTACGCCGCCCGTCCCGGCACGCGCCCCGCGCACCCGGACGTCGCCGGTGGACCGGCCGAGGCCGGCGAGAGCGCGCAGGAAATCGCGCTGCCCGTTGCCCTCGACCCCGGCGAGCCCGACGATCTCACCGCGCCGCACGTCCATCGTGACGCCGGCGAATCCGTCGCCGGACAGCCCTTCGGCCGACATCGCCGCCGGCGCGCCGGTGTCGAACCCCTTCGGCGGGAAGATCGCTTGCAGCGGCCGCCCCGCGATCAGGTCGATGATGTCCGCTTCGGTGACATCGGCGGCGTCGTGGGTGCCCTGGATCACCCCGTCCCGCAGCACGGTGATCCGGTCTGCGATCCGCTTGACCTCATGGACGCGGTGCGAGATGTAGACGATGGCGCTGCCCTGGGCGGCGAGCGCGCCGATCCGGTCGAAGAGCCGTGCCACGTCGTCGGCCCGCAGGTGCTCGGTGGGTTCGTCGAGAACGAGCACCGCCGGCCGCCAGGCCAGTGCCTTGCTGATCTCCAGGATGAAGCGCTGTTCCGGGGTCAGCGAGTCGACCCGGGCGCGCGGGTCGAGCGCCAGGCGCCCGTCCCAGGACCGCAGGACACTCTCCGCCCATGCGTTGACCGCGCCCGCGCGTACGGTGACCCGATCGCCCGCGCCCAGCAGGAGGTTCTCGGCGACCGTCAGATCGGGCAGCAACG
Source organism: Sphaerisporangium rufum (assembly GCF_016863395.1). Taxonomy (GTDB): domain Bacteria; phylum Actinomycetota; class Actinomycetes; order Streptosporangiales; family Streptosporangiaceae; genus Sphaerisporangium; species Sphaerisporangium rufum. The sequence goes on from NZ_BOOU01000049.1 coordinate 17,461, forward strand.
CCGGATGCTGGCGGACGATGGCCAGCCCGAGCTCGCGGACCCGTTCGGGGTCGGCACGGTCCACGGCCTGGCCGCAGATCGAGACCGAGCCGGAGTCGCCGGCGAGGTTGCCCGCCGCTATCGCCATGAGCGTGGATTTCCCCGCGCCGTTCTCGCCGACCAGGCCGTGCACCTCGCCGGGCCTGGCGTCGAAGCAGACGTCGTCCAGGGCGATCACGCCGGGAAAGGACTTGGTCACATGTTGCAGGACGAGGCCCTCGGACTCGCTGGTGGAGGCCGCCTTCTCGGATGTCTGGATGTCGCTCACCGTGTTCTCCATGGCCCGCCCGGCCCGCTGGCGCCGGTCGCGGTCTGCGGTCGTCAGCTGAGGATCGCCGCCAGCCGGTCCTCGCTCAGCGGCGAGGAGAGATCGGCGTCCAGGGGCAGGGACGGCACGCAGCGCGGCTTCTCGCCGCCGGCCGAGTCCATGAACGGCGGCATGCGGAACGCCTGGGCCGGCACGACGTCCTTCTGGTTGGCGGCGGCCACGCCCATGCGCAGGGCGAGCTGGGCCATGTCGTTGGTCGAGTCGACGGAGTAGATGGGGAAGGCGTTGCCGGCCTTGTCCTGCTTCTGCCACAGGCAGCCGAGCTCGTTGCTGGTCGCCAGGGACGCGATCGCGGGCACCTTGAGCTTCGCCGCCGTGAAGGTGTTGATCGCGGCCACCGCGGTGATGCCGTAGTCGGTGACGACCGCGTCGATCTCCGGGTACTTGGCGATCAGCCCGCTGACGGCCTTCTGGGTGTCGACCTTGTTCCAGTTGGTGGTGACCGGCTGGTCGAGCAGCAGCTTGACGTCGGGGTAGTCCTGGAGCGCGGCCTGGATGCCCTTGAGCAGCTGCGCGCTGGTCGGCGCGCCCGCGTTGCCGCCGAGGAAGACCACGTTGCCGGACTTGATGGTCTTGCCGACCCAGGTGCCGAGGTCCTTCCCACCGGCCTGGGCGTCCATGACGACCTTCGCGGTGTAGTCCTCACCGGGCCGGCCGCCGGGGTCGCCGTCGTAGGGGATCACGGTGATGCCGGTGCGCTTGGCCGCCCGCAGAGCCGGCAGCTGGGCGGGACCGAAGTCGGGATACACGATGAGCACGTCGACGCCCTGGCTGACCAGGCTGTTGATGTCGCTGCTCGCCTTCTGCTGGTCGCCGTTCGCGTTGGTGTAGAGGATCTCGGTGTCCACCGCGGGACACTTGGCGGCCTCGCGCTTGACGACCTCCAGCGAGATCCGCCGCCAGGCGTTCCCGCCGAAGCCGTCGGCGAGACCGACCTTGACCTTCTTGTCGCCGCACCACGCGCCCGGGTCGGCGTCCCGGTCGACGGACACGGTGGCCGCCGCCTGCGGTGTCTGCTGCTGTTGCTGCGTCGACGTCGTCGTGGCCGCCGGGCTGGTGCAACCGGCCGCCGCCAGTCCGCACAGCAGAGCCAGCGGGACCGTGGCCGTTTTTTTGATCATGAGCATTCTCCACGGATGATTTCGGCGCGCCGACCGGTCGCGCACGTGGCGCGGCAGCGCAGTGCGCCTCATCAAACTCCGGGGTGTATCGGATGTCAATACGCTGGTTCTGTCAGCGATACACTTCGAGGTTCAGGGGTGGTCGCCGCGTCCGGGAGGTCTGCGCGGCGGAGGAAGGCCTCCGGAACGTTCCATGGGAGGGCTTGACCTCGTCGGCCGGGTAGGTCGTCAGTGAATCGCCTAGTGGGTAGAAAAGCTCGCAAAAAGGACGGCCTCATGCAGCGATCGTAGCCAACCAGGTGCCGGGGGACGCGCTCGGTGTCCGGTCGGTACCGGTTCGCGGCCCCCGGGGGAGCGTGCGGACCGGCGAGGGGGCATCCGCCGCCCCGGACGTCGCCCGGACCCGACGCGGGTCATCGGGGCTCGGCGGCCGGCCCCAGGAGCCGCTCGGCCTCCTCGTCGCTCAACCTGTCCATCTCGGCGACCAGCAGCTCCTCCACCGCCGCGGCCAGCGAGGCGGCGGTGGGACGCGCGAACAGCGTCCGGATCGGCACGTCGACCTCGACGATGGCCCGCAGCCGGGAGACGACCCGCACCGCGTGCAGCGAGTGGCCGCCGATGGCGAAGAAATCGTCCTCGGCGCCCACCGCGTCCAGGCCGAGCACCTCGGCCCAGACCTCGGTGACCAGGGACTCGGCGTCGGTGCGCGGCGCGACGTACCCGCCGGCGGCCTCCCGCCTGGGCACCGGCAGCGCCGCACGGTCGATCTTGCCGTTCGGGGTCATCGGCAGCGCGTCCAGCGTGACCACCAGGTTCGGCACCATGTACGCCGGAAGCGTGTCCCGGCAGTGCGCGCGCAACTCCTCCGCCGGCGCGGGGGCCGCACCCGCGGCGGGCACGACGTAGGCGAGCAGCGTGTCGTCGCGGACGGTCACCGCGGCCCGGCCCGCCGCCGGGTGGCGCAGCAGGCAGGCCTCGATCTCGCCGGGCTCGACCCGGTGCCCGCGCACCTTCATCTGGTCGTCGAGCCGGCCGAGAAAGGCCAGGGTGCCGTCCGGCCGCCACCGCACCCGGTCGCCGGCCCGGTACCGCCGCGCGCCGGGAGGCCCGGCCGGGTCGGGGACGAAGCGGCCGGCGGTGAGCGCCGGCCGGCCGTGGTAGCCGGTGGCCACGCCGGCGCCGCCGATGAGCAGCTCGCCGGGCACGCCCGGCGGCACCAGGTCCCCGCGATCGTCGCAGACGTACACCGTGGTGCCCGCGATCGGCCGGCCGATGCACACCTCCTCCGGGCGCGCCGGCACCTCCCAGGCGGTCGACCAGATGGTCGTCTCGGTCGGGCCGTACATGTTCACCAGCCGGGCCACCCGGGGCCGCAGCTCCTCGGCGAGCGGGCCGGGCAGCGCCTCGCCGCCGGCCAGCGCGGTCACCACCCGCCCGTCGAAGTCACCCGCAAGCACCACCCGCCAGCCGGACGGCGTCGCCTGCACGTGGGTGACCGGCGGCGCGCCGCCGCCCGGCCGGGTCAGCGCGGCGATGTCCTCCGCGCCGCGAGCCACCACCACCTGACCGCCGGTGACCAGCGGCAGGTACATCTCCAGGGCGGAGATGTCGAACGAGATGGACGTGGCGGCGCACCACACGTGCTCGGGCCGCGGGTCCAGCAGCTCGCGCATCCCGTGCAGGAAGGCGGCCAGCGCGCCGTGCGGCACGACGACCCCCTTCGGGGCGCCGGTGGAGCCGGAGGTGTAGATCACGTATGCCGGGTGGTCCGGCCCGGCGGGCTCCCCGTCCATGCCGCCCGCGGCCCCGGTGCCGTCGGGGCCGCCGGTGTCCCTCGCGCCCTCGCCCGCGTTCTCAGGCGGGTCGCCTGCCGCGACGGGATCCGGACGATCCGCCGCGCCGTCCGGGTCGGCCGGCACGATGGTGTACGCGCCGGGTGGCAGCCCGCCGGCCAGCCCCGCCCGGGTCACCACGTGCGCGGCGCCGCAGTCGGCGAGCACGTGCGCCAGCCGGGCGGGCGGGAACGCCGGATCCAGCGGCACGTAGGCGGCACCGGCCTCCAGCACGCCGAGCAGCGCGGCGACCATCCCGGCCGAGCGGTCCAGGTACACCCCGACCAGCGACCCGCGCCCGGCACCGGCCGCGCGCAGCCGCCCGGCCAGCCGCCGCGCGCGGCCGGCCAGCTCGGCGTAGGTGAGCGTGCCGGCCGCGTCCGTCACCGCGGCGGCGTGCGGCGTGCGGGCCACCTGGGCGGCGAACAGTTCGGGCAGGCCGGCGGGCGGCGCCGCCGGCGCCGGGCCGGTCCCGGCGCGCAGCAGTTTCGCCCGCTCGCCCGCCGGCATGACTTCGATCGCCGAGACCGGCGTGCCCGGGTCGGCGGCCACCGCCCGCAGCACCGTCTCGTACCGCCGGGCCAGCCGGGCGACCGTCGTGGCGTCGAACAGCGCGGTGTCGTAGGTGAAGGCGACCAGTAGGCCGCCGGCGTCCCGGGTGACGTCCACGATGAGATCGGTCTTGGCGTGGCGGAAGCCCGGTTCGAACGGCTCCACTTCCAGCCCGGCCAGGCTCAGCCGGCCCTGCCCGGCCTCCGCCTGGTTCTGCTGGACGAACATCGTCTGGAACAGCGGGGTACGGCTGCGGTCGCGGGGGACCGCCAGCTCGTCCAGCAACCGCTCGAACGGCACCGACCGGTGGGCGAAGGCGCCGAGCGCGTCCTTGCGCACCCGCCGCAGCAGGTCGGCGAAGGCGGGGTCGCCGGTGAGGTCGGCGCGCAGCACCAGGGTGCCGGCGAAGTAGCCGACCAGGTCCTCCAGCTCCGGCTCCGTCCGGCCGCTGATCGCCGAGCCGACGGCGAACCGGTCCTGGCCGGTGTGCCGGGCGAGCAGCACCTGGTAGGCGGCGAGCATCGTCATGAAGGGGGTGCAGCGGTGCGCACGGGCGACCTGCTCGACGCCCGCGGCGACCTCGGGGGGCATCCGCAGCACGTGCACGTCGCCGCGCCCGGCGCGCACCGGCGGCCGGGGCCGGTCGGCGGGCGGCTCCAGCGGGGGAAGCCCGGCCAGCCGTTCGGCCCAGTAGGCGAGGTCGCCGGGGTCCGGTTCGGGCAGGCCGCGCACGTGGTCGGTGTACTGCAGCCGCGGCGGCCGCAGCGGTGACGGCTCGCCGGCCCGGTAGGCCTGGTACAGCGCGGCCAGCTCCCGGTACAGCACGCCGAGCGACCAGCCGTCCGCGACGATGTGGTGGACCACCAGGCAGAACACGTGCTCCTGCTCGGCGAGGCGCAGCAGCGACATCCGTAGCGGCGGTGCGGCGGCCAGGTCGAACGGCCGGTTGGTCCGCTCGGCGACCAGCTCGCGTGCCCGCCGCTCCCGCTCGGCCGCGGCCAGGTGGGTGAGATCGAGGTGCTCGACGTCGCACCGGCCCGGCGCCGGCACCTGCTGCACGGGCAGCACGTCGCCGTGGAAGCGGGTACGCAGCGCGCCGTGCCGGGCGACGACCTCGTCCAGCGCCCGGCCGAGCGCATCGGTGTCGAGCGGGCCGCGCAGGCGTTCGGTGACGAAGATGTTGTAGGAGGCGTCGCCGGGGTCGAAGCGCTGCAACCACCACAGGCGTTCCTGGCCCGGCGACAGCGGCGCCGTGTCCACCGGCACGTCCACCGGTACGTCCACCGGCACGTCCGTTGCCCGACGCGGCGGGACGGCGGCCGGCGAGGGACGGCCCGCCCGGCCGGTGGAATGCCCGGGGTGATCGATTGCTGCGCCCACGGCGGGACCCGTCTTTCACGTACTCGGATTTTCTTGATGACGGCTCGGCCTGAGCCGGTCAACGGACATCCCCCGTGGCGACGCGGGCTGGAAGAATTCGTCTCGCCGGCCGCGAATCGCGCACCGTACGGTATGAACGGGAAATGCGAAATGTCAATACCGGTCGCCGGGCCGGGGCCGGCCGCTCGCCGCGGCCCGGCCTCCGCCACCGGACGGCCTCCCGTGCACCCAGGACGACGCCGTACGCGGGAATCCGGTCTTGACATACGTTGGCAGCGGTGAGCAGTATGGGAGCGCTCCCAACAACGCTGAACCGCAGTCCGAAAACCCTAGGAAATGCGCCGGTTATCAGTGCCGGCCGCTTTTCCAGCTTTTGACGACAATTGCGTGACGCGCCTTCCGGAGTCGGGGGAAAGGGCCGGAGAACGGCCGCGACGAAAGCCGTCCGGCCGTGCTATGGCCCAGGCTTCCCCCAGCTTCTCCGGAGGTGCACCACCCATGTCCCCAGCCGTCCTGGCCGCCGCGCCGACCATTCCCGGGCTGCTCGCCGCGCGCGCCCGCGCCGAGCCCGACGGCGTCGCCCTCACCGTGCACGGTGCCGGATCGCTGACCTTCGCCGGCTGGGACGAGCGGGCGAGCGCCGCCGCCGCCGGGCTCGCCGCGCGGGGCGTGCGTCCCGGGGACCGGGTCGGCCTGGTGTTCGGCGAACGCGAATGGGACGGGTACGCGGTGGCGTACTGCGCCGTGCAGCGGGCCGGCGCCGTCGCGGTGCCGCTGCCCGCCGGCCTGCCGCCCGCCCGGCTCGACCGGCTGCTCGCCCACGCCTCGGCCGCCCGCGCGGTGCACGGCACCGACCGGGTGCCCGAGATCACCACCGCCGCGCCGATCGCCCTGCCCGACCTGGAATCAGGCGGCGGGCCCGACCCGGGGGTGCCGGTGCGACCGCAGGACCCGGCGCAGATCCTCTACACCTCAGGTACCACCGGCGAGCCCAAGGGCGTCGTCGCCTGCCACGCCAACCTCACCCACGGCACCAGGGGGCAGGTGACCGACCCCCGGCGCCGTCCGCTCGCGCACTCGCGCCACTTCCTGCACGCCTTCCCGATCGGCACGAACGCCGCGCAGACCATGCTGGTCAACATGCTGGACGCCCGGCCCGGCGCGCTCACCCTGCCCCGCTTCACCGCCGCCCGATTCGCCCGGCTCATCGAGTCCTACCGGGCCGGCACGGTGTTCCTGGTGCCGTCCATGGCGATCGAGCTGCTGAACGCCGGGGTCGCCGGCCGGTACGACCTGTCCAGCGTGCTGCTCCTCGGCTCCACCGCCGCGGCGCTCGCCCCGCCGGTCGCGCTGGGACTGGCCGCGGCCTTCCCCCGGGCCACCATCGTCAACTACTACACCTCCACCGAGGCCGCGCCCGCGCAGACCACCATGGTCTTCGACCCCGAGCGCCCCGACTCGGTGGGCCGGCCGGCCGCCGGCGGCACGCTGCGGATCCTCAACGACGGGCGACCGGTGCCACCCGGCACCGCGGGCGAGGTGTGGATGCGCTCGCCCGCCGCGCCGCGCGGCTACCTCGGCGACCCCGACACTCGCGGCGAGGTCTTCCGCGACGGCTGGGTGCGGATGGGCGACCTCGGCCGGCTGGACGAGGACGGCTACCTCTACCTGCTGGACCGGGAGAGCGACATCATCAAGTCCGGCGCCTTCAAGGTCTCGACCCTGCGGATCGAGGCCGCCCTGCTCGACCACCCCGCCGTCGCGGAGGTCGCCGTCGTCGGCGTACCGCACCCGGTCATGGGGGCCGTGCCGGCCGCCGCCGCGGTGGCGCGCGCCCCGGTCACCCCCGCCGAACTGCGCACGTTCCTGGCCGGCCGGCTGGCCGGGCACGAGGTGCCGGCCCGGTGGACGTTCCTCCCCTCCCTCCCCAAGAACCCCGCGGGGAAGGTGCTCAAGCGCGACCTGCGCGCCCTTCTTCACGCCCAGGAAGGCGACGATGCAGCCGACCACCCCTGACCTCGACATCCCCGCCTCGCCCGCCCAGCACGGCGTCTGGGTGACCGAACGGGCCGGCGCGGCCGGCGCCGCGTATCGCATGCCCCTGACGCTGACCTTCCACGGGCCGCTGGACGCGCCGGCCATGCGGGCCGCCTGCGCCGACGTGCTGGCCCGGCACCCGTTGCTGGGCGCGGCGGTCGCCGAGCGGGACGGCGAGCCGTGGCTGGTGCCCGCGCCGGTGCCGCCCGCCGTGACCGCCGAAGACCTGACCGGCCTGGACGACGACAAGCGCGCGGCCGCCGTCCGCGCGCACGCCGAGCGCGACCTGGACCTCGCCCGCGGCCCGCTGGCCGGCTTCGCGCTGCTCGCGCTCGGCCCCGACCGGCACGTGCTCGTCTTCACCGCCCACCACCTGGTGTTCGACGGCATCTCCAAGGACGTGCTGGTCGCCGACCTGGCGGCCTGCTACCGCGCCCGGCTCGGCGGTGCGGCCCCCGACCTGCCCGCGCTCCCAGCACTGGCCGGACAGGAACGCGCGGCGGCGGCAGGGGAGGAGGCCGCCGCGTTCTGGCGGTCCCGGTGGCCCGCCCCGGCCGGGCCGGTACTGCCCGGCCCGGCCCGCGCGCCGCATCGCGGCGCGGCCGGCCAGGAGATCGAGCTGACCCTGCCCGGCCTGGCGTCCGCCGCCACCGGAATCGGGGTGACGACCTTCGAGTTCCTGCTGGCCGCGCTGCACGCGCTGCTGCGCCGGTACGGCAACGAGCGGGCCGTCGTGGCGGTCGACCTGTCCACCCGGACCCCGGCCGACCGCGGTTCGGTGGGGCTGTTCGTGAACGAGCTGCCGGTGGTCACCCGGCCCGACCCGGAGGCGCCGTTCGCGGCGTTCGCCGCCGAGGTCCGCCGCGAGCTGCGCGAGGTGTACCGGTTCCGCGGCGTCCCGCTCGCCCAGGTGGCCGGTGGCATGGCACCGGCCACCTCGCTCGCCCCCATCTCGCTGAGCCACCGGGAACGCGACGGCGCCGTCCCGGACTTCCCCGGGCTGGCCACCGAGGTGGACTGGTCGGTGTTCAACGGCGCGCCGCGCGGCGTGCTGCACCTGCACACCACCGGCACGGCCGGGGACGTGACCGTGCGGCTCCGCTTCGCCCCGGAGGCGGTGGCGCCGCGCACCGTCCGGGCGGTCGCCGGGCACCTGCGCACCCTGGCCGCCGCCGCGGCGGCCGCCCCCGATACCCCGCTCGGCGACCTGCCGCTGCTCACCGCCGCCGAGGAGCGGGACCTCGCCGCGGTGAACGCCACCGCCCGCGCGGTGCCGGACCTCACCGTGCCGCAACTGTTCGCCGAGCGGGCCCGCCAGGCGCCGGACGCCGTCGCGGTGGCGTTCCAGGACCGCGAGCTGACCTACGCCGAGCTGGACGCGGCGTCCGCCCGGCTGGCCGGCACGCTGCGCGCCCGGGGCGCCGGCCCCGGCACCCTGGTGGCGATCCACCTGGACCGCTCGCCGGAGATGGTCGCCGCCGTGCTCGGCGTGCTGCGCGCGGGCGCCGCCTACCTGCCGCTGGACCCCGCCTACCCGGCCGAGCGGCTGGCGTTCGTGCTGCGCGACGCCGGCGCCGCCCTGGTGCTGGCGCCGGAGCGCGGCCCGGAGCCGCCGTGCGTGACCGGGGCCGCCGAGCCGCCGGACACCGGCGCCGAGGTGCTGCGCCTCGGCCCGCTGGCCGGCTGGCCCGCCCCGCCGTCGCCGCTCGACGCGACCCCGCCGGCCCCCGGGGACCTGGCGTACGTGATCTACACCTCCGGCTCGACCGGCCGGCCCAAGGGCGTGGCGGTGGAGCATCGCCCGCTCACCAACCTGCTGCTCGCCATGCGCGACGAGCTGGGCGCGGCGGAGGGAGACGCCTGGCTCGGGCTGACCACCCTGTCATTCGACATCTCGGCGCTGGAGCTGATGCTGCCGCTGATCACCGGCGGCCGGGTCGTGCTGGTGCCGGAGGGCGTCACCCGGGACGGCCGGGCGCTGCGCCGGCTCGTCGAGACCGGTTCGATCTCGCACGTGCAGGCCACCCCGTCCAGCTGGCGGCTGCTGACCGAGGCGGGACTGGACCGGCCCGGCCTGGTCGCGCTCAGCGGCGGCGAGCCGCTGCCGCCGGCGCTGGCCGGCGACCTGCGCGCCCGGGTCGGCCGGCTGGTCAACGTGTACGGCCCGACCGAGACGACGATCTGGTCGGCGATCGACGAGGTGCCGCCGGGTCCGGCCGAGATCACCATCGGCCGGCCGCTGGCCAACACCCGCATCCACATCCTGGACGAGCGGCTGGTCACTGTCCCGGCCGGGGTGCCCGGCGAGATCTGCATCGGCGGGGCCGGGGTGGCCCGCGGCTATCTGGACCGGCCCGAGCCGACCGCCGCGCGCTTCGTGCCCGACCCGGCCGGCCCGCCGGGCGCCCGCCTCTACCGCACCGGTGACCTCGGCCGCCGGCGGCCGGACGGCCGGATCGAGTTCCTGGGCCGCGCCGACGGCCAGGTGAAGATCCGTGGCCACCGGATCGAGCTCGGCGAGATCGAGGCCCGGCTGCTGGAGCACGAGCTGGTCGCCGCCGCGGCCGTCGCGGTCCGCGACGGCGAGCGGCTGGTCGCCTACGTCGTCCCACGGACCGCCGCCGCCCCGGGGACGTCACCCGGTGCGGCCTCCGCCGCCGTCCCGGGCCTGACAGCACCGGGCGCCGGCCCCGGCGGGGCTTCCGCCGCCGTCCTGGAGGTGGCTTCGGCGGCCGTTCCGGGGGCGGCACCGCGGGTACTGGCCGAGACGGAGGTGCCAGGGCTGGCCGGCCGGCTGCGCGAGCACCTGGCCCGCGGCCTGCCCGGCGTGATGGTGCCGGCGGCCTACGTCGCGCTGGACCGGCTGCCGCTCACCCCGGCCCGCAAGCTGGACCGCCTGGCGCTGCCCGAGCCGCCGGCCCGGGCCACCGAGCCCGCGCCCGCCGCGGTGCCGGCCGCCGCCGACCCGCTGATCAGCGAGATCACCGCCATCTGGGAGGAGGTGCTGAAGATCGACGGCATCCGGCCGGACGAGGACCTGTTCGACCTCGGCGGCCACTCCCTGAGCATCACCCGGATCGCGAGCCGCATCCGCGGCCGGCTCGGCGTGGACGTCGACCTGGACGTCTTCTTCGACACCCCCACCATCGACGGCGTGGCCGAGGCGGTCCGCTCGGCGCGCGAGGAGTCCGCATGATCGACCCCGAGATCTCCCTGGCCGATCCGCCGGGCACCGGCCCGGAGGGCGAGGAACTGCGGCGGCGGGTCGCCGGCCTGGTCGAGACCTCCTCCGACGGCGAGATCACCGCCGCGGAGGTGCTGGCCGGCGACGGCTCGTTCACCGCCCTCGGCGTCACCTCGCTCACCATGCTGCGGCTCATCGACGCCATCGAGGAGGAATTCGGCGTCGAGATCGACCTCGGCGGCGACCCGGCGTTCCTGGACGGCCTGGACCCGCTGGTCCGCCACATCATCGCCGTCCGGGCCGGCGCCCGGTGACCGCCCCGGTCCTCGGCCCCGCGGTGTCCGCGGGGACGTTCCCCGGCGCCCCCGCGGACACCACGGGGGAAGCGTCCCGCCGCGCCAGGTCGGTCGCCGTGGCCTCTCCGCAGGCCGTCTCGGCCCCCGCGGGCGGCGCGGTGGCGGCCGTGGAGTTCGCCGGGGAGCGCGGCGGCGTGGCGCCGCTCGCCTGGGGGCAGCGGTCGATCTGGCTGGCCATCTGCCGCACCATGCCGGACGACCACTACTTCAACTTCGGCCGGGTCGTCCCGCTGCCGGCCCACCCCGCGCAGGACGTCCTGGCCGCGCTGGCCGCGCTGGTGGCCCGGCACGAGTCCCTGCGCACCCGGCTGCGCGCGGTGGACGGCGACGTCTGCCAGGAGGTGGCCCGGTCCGGCACGCTGGCGGTCGAGATCGTCGCGGCCGCCCGCGCGGACGCCGGCCGGGTGGCGCGGGAGATGATGGACCGGCTGGCCGGCCCGGCGTTCGACTACCACGCCGAGTGGCCGCTGCGGGCCGGGCTGGTCACCTGCGAGGGCCAGGTGCGGTACGCCGTCCTGGTCTTCTGCCACCTGGCCGCCGACGGGCTCGGCGCGGACGTGGCGGTCCGCGACCTGCGGGCGCTGCTGCGCCGGGGGAGCGCCGGCGACCCGGTGCCCCGCCAGCCGCTGGACCTGGCCGCCGAGCAGGCCGGCCCGGCCGGCCGCCGGCTGTCGGCGGCCGCGATCGCCTACTGGGAGCGCGAGTACCGCCGCGTCCCCCCGACGATGTTCCAGGCCCCGGCCGGCCCGCCCCGGGAGCCGCGGTTCTGGCGGGCCGCCATGGTCTCCCCGGCGCTGGACACCGCGGTCGAGGTCCTCTCCGGCCGGTACCGGGTGAGCGGCACCACCGTCCTGCTCGCCGGGGCCGCCGCCATGGTCGGCCAGGCGGCCGCGCAGCGCACCTGCGTCATGCTCCCGGTGGTGAACAACCGCTTCCACGTGCGCGACCGGGATCTGGTGACGCCGCTCGCGCAGGACGGGCTGTTCGTGCTGGACCTCGGCGCGGAGACGTTCGAGGAGCTGCTCCGCGCGGCCTGGGCGGCCTCGCTGCGCGCCTACAAGCACACCCGGTTCGATCCGCTGGAACTGCGCCGGGCGATCGAGGCGATCGGCGCCGAGCGCGGGGTGGAGGTCCACCCGTACTGCTGCTTCAACGACCAGCGCCTGGTGGAACGGCCGCGGATCGCCAAGGTGGAGCACGACCCGGCGGCGACCCGGGCCGCGGTGGAGCGCACCCGGATCACCTGGCCGGTCAGGATCGACCGGCTGAACTGCCGGTTCTGCCTGCACGTCACCGACGAGCCGGACGGCCTCGGCGTCTCGCTCACCGCGGACACCGCCTTCCTGCCGCCCGCGGCGATGGAGGGCTACCTGCGCGGGCTGGAACGCCTGCTGGTCGAGGCCGCCTGCCGCGGCGTCGTCCTCGCCGACCTGCCCGCCCTCACCGCGGGCTGACCGGGCGCCGGCGGCCGGCCCGTGCGGCCGCGGCCCGCCGCGGAGCGACCGGCCCGTGCGGGCCCCGGCGGCCGCGACGGTGGCGAGGCGGGCACCGAACCGGGAGGGGCGGCCGGGTCAGGGGAAGTGGCCGCTGCCGCCCCAGCGGTGCGGGAGCTGGGACCCCTCCGGCACGTCGGGACGGGAGTCGGTGTCGACCTCTTCCACCATCTCGGCGGGCAGGACGCGCGGGGGCAGCGTGCCGAACCGGACGTACCTCAGGAAGGCGTACTCCTCATCGGTGAAGCGCTCCGCCGGCGCGGTGTCCTCGGTCATGGTCACTGCCCTCCCAGCCCTCTACGGAACGATTGTCGCCGCCGGTGCGGATCGTGGCAACGGCCGGGCGGGGGCCCGGAGACCGCGTGCGCGAACGCCGCCCGCTCGTGAGCCAGGTCCGACCAGTCGCCGGGCTCCTCGGCGAGGGCGAGGCACGGGGCGCCGTGCAGGTCCCAGACCTCGGCCTCCACCCAGCACAGGCTCCGGTACTTGCGCGGGCACACCACCTGGGAGCCGAAGTCCCAGCCGACCGCCGATACAGGACGGCCGGAGAACTGCCGGGCCGCCCGCTCCACGTACGCCCGGCGGGTGACCGTCTCCGGATGCAGGAAGGACAGGTCGAAACCATTGCGTCCCAGGCCGAAGGCGGCCAGGCCGTACAGGAAGGTCGCCTCGACGCCGTGCCCGGCGCAGAACGCCGCGATCCGCCGCGCGCCGCCCAGAGTGCCGGCGTACGAGACGACCTGCAGGCGCTCCAGATGGTGCCGGCGCAGGTAATGGCCGACCGCCGCGATGATCGTCTCGCCGGAGGCGACGGTGTCGCCGATCAGCAGGGTGCCGGCCGGCGCCTCCAGCTGCGCGTAGCCGATCTCCACCCGGGCGGCGTCGCCGGCGACCGCCACCCGGGAGGTGGCGACCAGATTGAGCGGCAGGGTGGTGCCGTGCCGCCGCTCGACCGCGTCGGCGAGCTGGTACACGACGCCCTTGCTGAGGATCATCAGCTCGGCGGTGTCGTCCGGACGGTGCTCGTCGGCCAGATGGGCGGCGAACCGGCGGCTGGCCGCCCGGCACGCCAGGCGGAAGCCCGGGCCGACGAGGTTGCGGTCGAACAGCAGGCGCTCCAGCGCGGCGTTGTGCGCCACGAACAGCCGGTAACCGCCCGGTCCGCGCTCGACCAGCTCCGCCGTGCCGTGCCCGATGTCGAGGATCATCCGCTCCTCCCGGGCCGGTCAGCCGGGGACGGCCGCCAGCTCCCGCAGGGCCCGCAGCATGGGCGCGTCACCGGCCAGCACGTTGTCGCGGTACTCGCCGATGGCCGCGGCCAGCCAGTCGGGGACGGCCGCCTTGGCGGGCAGCGGCCCGGTCGCCACCAGGCCGGCCAGTGCCGCACCGGCCGCGGCGAAGTCGTCCACCACGGCGGTGGCCAGCGCCGCGACGTGCGGGTGGACGTAGTCGCGGACGACGGCCCCGCGGTATTCGAGCACGGCGGCCCGGTACTTCGACTCCGGCGGCGCGACCACGATGACCGGCGTGCCGAACCCGCCGGCCGCCGCCATCTCGACGCCGATGCCGAGGCCGCGCCGCTCCCGCGCGTCCACGATGACGGCGGAGGCCACCATGACCTGGTACATGTCTCGCCCGAACTGTCCAAGGGTGTTCCCGGGGTCGGTGATGGGATCGTCGGGGGTGAGGAAGACCACCTCGTGGGGGGCCGCGCCCTTGGTCACCTCCATCCGTTCGGCGGTGGTCCAGGTGAGCTTGCCGCGGTCGGCGGCCCCCTTCGCGATCGACCCGGAGCAGTACACCGCAAGCTTCATCGGCCGTCCCCCGCCCTGTCCGTTCCGCCCGCGGCGCGGCGCCGCGGAAAGGCCGGGAACGGCCGGCCCGGTCAGCCGGCCAGCCGCACCAGCTCCTCCGCCACCGCCGCCACGTTGGACAGTGCGTCCCCACAGGTGGCGGCGGGGGCCAGCGGCCGTGACCGGCCGGCGCCGACGACCGCGAGCCGGAACACGTCCGGCGGGCCGTTCCCGTACAGCGTCGAGGTAATCATGCCGAAGCCGGGGCTGGATCTCAGCGAAACGAGGTCCCGCCAGCCGGCTCCGTGCAGCACGAAACCGGCCAGCCCCAGCCAGCCGAGGGCGAGTTCCAGCCGGCGCGCCGGCAGCAGGCGATCGCGGGGGCCGCCGCCGGGGCCGTCCAGCGCGCAGCTGAACGCGCCGGCCGGCAGGTCGGTGACGATCGTGGCGTCCAGCTCGCGCAGGTAGCAGCGCAGGTAGGCGGCCGACAGGAACATCGCCACGGTGTTCGCCACCTGCGGCGGCACCGGGCCGGGCAGCGCCGCCTGCACGAACCGCCGGACGAACGCCCGGCCCGCCAGCCGGTCCGGGACCCGGGCCAGCACGGTCTCCGCCCGCCGGTAGGGCAGGCCCCAGCCGCGCGCCGCCGCGCGGACCACGCCGGCCAGCGCGCCGCCCGGCACCAGCGCCGCCCGCCACTGGCCGGCGATGTCGTCGGCCGTCGGGCCGCCCGGCCGGGGATGCCAGGCCGGTTCCGGTGCCGCCGTCGGCGGGCGGGGCGCCGCGTACGGGTTGACCGGATCACCGTGGTACTCGCGGGCCTTCAGCTCCCGGAACGCCTCCGGCTCGGCCACCGCCGAGGTGTGGCGCACCAGGCCGTCGTGCACCAGCGGCGCCACCGCGCGCAGATATGCCGGGAACCACGGCAGCTCGAACAGGTAGGACGACGGGAACAGCAGCGGGGCGTCGGTCAGCAGCACCGCCAGCCGGGTGGCGCGCAGCGTCTGGGCGGCGGTCTGTCCGGTGTCGGCGGCCACGCGGTAGCAGGCGAGGATCTCCGGGTTGGCGTACTGGACGAAGATCGGCCGCTCCCGATGGTGCCCGGCGCCGGCCGGACCGGGCTCCGGGACCGGGCACAGGTGGACGTGCAGATCGCGCCCCGCGGTGTAGGCGTCCCGCCGCGCCGTCACCCGCTGCACTCTCGCGGGACGCCTGTCAGGTCCGCCCGCCGCCGGCCGCGACGCGGCCTCAGCACACATCGCCGGCTCCGGCGGCGGGCCGCGGCCGGACGTGCTGGTCGCGGCCGGCGGTGTAGGCGTCCCGCCCGGCGGCGACCTGCTGGACGACGACGGAGCCGTCCCCGGCCGGGGGGCGCAGGTCGTCGGCGAACCGGCGCAGGTCGGCCGCCGCCGCCTCGTGTTCGGCGAGGAACGCGGCGAGCAGCAGGGCCCAGCGCAGCCGCTCTTCGGCCGCGGCCGGCCCGTCCGCGACCAGGCCGGGCGCCCCGGCGGGCTGCGGCGCGCCGAGCAGGCGGTCCTCGGTCCGGTCGAGGTGGGCGGCGACGGCGGGGTCGTCCGCGCCGTGCCGGTGCAGGATCGCGGCCAGCCGGGCCTTGGCCGCCTCCCAGCCGTCCTTTGTCACGGCCTGGACGAGGGCGGTGGCGGCGGCTGCGGCGAGGCCGGCCAGGGCGGGGTCCATCGCGATGCTCCTTCGCCTGCGATGATCTCCCCACGTGACGGCTGAGCCAGGCCAGTATGCGCCTCGGGTGGGGCCTTTTGAAGACCCAGATCCGGCTTTCTTCCCGAGATCCGCCGGCCCGCGATCCGTGGTCTTTCCCGGCCGGTACCGGCCCGGAGCCGGGTGCCCTGGCCCGCCCGCCTATCCGGGGCGGCCGGGATGGGCGGCGGGCGGGGTCCAGTCGCCGAGATGGGTGGCGATGGTGAGTTCCGCGGCCCGCGCGTCGTCGAGTCGCGGCCGGTTCTCCGGCACCGGGATCGCCGCGCCCGGGCCGACGTTGCGGTACTCGCCGAACCGCGCCTGCTGCCAGGGGAAACCGGCGCTCATCGCCACGTACGGCGTCGCGGTGTCCAGGCACGGCCCGATCAGGCACTCGCGCACGGTGAGCATCGGTACCGCGGTCGGGTCGCTGCTCGGCCGCCACGGCCGGGCCAGGCCGTACGACCCGGCCGGCACGTCACCGGACAGCACGCAACGGGTCACCAGGAAGCCGTGCGGATTCGCCGCGACGGTGCTGGGGGCGAAGAAGTAGCCGTACGGCCGGAAGTCCACCTCACGCGGCAGGCCGCGCAGCACGCAGCGGTCGAGGACGGCGGTGGCCCGGCCGAACACGAAGTCCACGTCGCCCTCGATGTGGCAGCGGCGGTAGAGCTGCCGGGCGAAGGTGCCGGCGGCCCTGGTGTCGGCGTACAGGGTGTCCTGATGGCCGAGGAACCGGCAGCGGTCGAACAGCGAGCGGTCGCCCATCACCTTGGCCGCCACCGCCTGGGTGCCGGAGATGTCGGGATGGTCGGCGCGCAGCCAGTCGTTGGCGAACGTCACGCCGGTCGCGGTGAATCCGTCCGCCTGGACGGTGACGGTGGCGCTGCCGCTGGTGCCGTAGGTGCCGCCGCCCGGCCTGGGCGTGCCGGCCGCGTTGTCGTACACGATCACCACGTCCCGGGCGTCGCCCGTGGCGCCGAGAAGGGTGAGGCCGGTCTTGGCCGCGCCGGCCAGCACCGTCTCCCGGTAGGTGCCGGCGGCGAGCACCAGGGTCCATCCCGCGGCGGGGGAGTCCGGGGTGGCGGTGACGGCCGCCTGGACGCTGGTGTGGTCGCCGCGGCCGAGCGGGTCGACATACAGCGTGCGCTCGTTCAGCCGGTCCCGCGGCGAACCGTGGCGGCCGAACGGCCGCCGCCCGGCCGCGGCGGCGGCCGGGCCGCCCCCGGTGGTGAGGGCGAGTCCGGCCAGCGCGACCGCCGAACCGGTCAGCAGCCGGCGGCGGGTGACGGGGGTGCTCATGGGCGCTCCGTGCACATATGTGAACAGCTTCCATGTATCAGGACACCCCCGGAAGGTAGGCCCGCGCCGCAGCCCTGTCAACCGCCCGGGCGCCGGTGGACAGGGCCTGCGGCGGCGCCCGCCGGCCCGGCGGCGATCGGCCCGGCCACGGCCGGTCCGCCGCGATCGGCCCGATCACGACCGGCCGGGGGCCGCCGGCCGGGTGGAACGGGCGGCCGCGGCCGGGCCGGCGGCTCACCGGACGGCATCACCTGCGTCCGGTCACCGGGTGGCGGCGGTGCACAGCGCCTGAAACCGGTCGAGCAACTTCTGGTCCCCGGCCTGGCGTACCGCCTCGTCGCCGGCCCGGTTCCACAACCACAGCAGCATGGCCTGCGGCTCGCCGGTCACCACCGCCTCGCCGTCGAATCCGCTGGCCGCCTCGGTCACCACCACCCCGGACGGCGTGGCGGTGACCGTCCAGGCATGGTGCCCGGCCGCCACCGCGACCGGCCGGGCGTCCGGAACGTCGAGCAGCGCGCCGAAGTCCTCCCGCCACCGGACGCTGCCGTACCCCATCATGATCTTGAGGATCTCGTCCACCCCGTCCACCGCGACGTCCTCCGGGACCGGGGAAACCGGACGCCCCGCGGCCAGCTCGGCGTCCACCCGGTGGATCAGCGTCTCGTGCGCCATCCGGCGGATCCAGAAGCCGACCGTCTGGTCCGGCTCGTACCAGGAGGCGGCGTGGTCGGCCGGCCGGTGCCCGTCGAGCTGCGCGAGCAGGCCGGCGTACGCGGCGTCCAGCGCGGCCAGGTCCACCGCACCCTTCGGATCGGGATCGGCGCCGGCCGGCGGCCACGGGTCGGGGAACGCGCCGAGCCGGATGCACTCGGTCTTGTGCAGGTAGACATAGGTGACGTGCAGGGCGAGTTCCGCGACGGTCCATCCCGGACACGGCGGCACCGGCGCGTCCGGGCCGGTCGCGGCCAGCGCGGACCGGAGCAGGGTGAAGTCGTCGTCGAGGCTGCCACGAAGGCGTGCGAGGTTCATGACCGGCTATCGAAACAGCCCGCACGCACCCCCGCACCTCGTTTTCCCCGGTGACAGGCCGGGCGACTTCACCCGGTACGCCACACGGCGCTCCCGGACGTCCCGCCGCCCGGTCAGCCGTCCGGGGTGAACAGCCCCTGCACGCCGACGATGATCGCGATGATCCCGAAGATCGCGAGCAGCAGGCGCGGGCCGGTGGCGTCCGGAGTGTCCTCGCGCGGTGCGGGCCGTCCGGTCAGCCGGTCCCACAGCAGCGCCAGCCCCACTCCGATGCCCACCACCTCGAAGTGGAACACGTGGGGCCCGGAGGTCAGGTGGACGATGAGGTGGTATCCGGCGGTCACCAGCGCGACGACCCCCACCACCCAGCCGAACGGCGCGACGCGCCCGGCGACCCGGCCGATCTCGCCGCCGGCGCGCGGTATGGCGCGCAGCAGCGGAAGGGCGAGTAAGAAGCCGCCCACGATGTTGGCCAGGTCGAGCAGCAAAGCCATGATCATAGGGTGTCGCTCTGCCCCGAATCGGCCCGATGAGACGTTGCGCGCGGGCCGCGCCGGCCGGCCCTCCGATGCGGCCTGCCCTCGTGGCCGGAGGGCCCGGCTACCGGACCGTGGCCGGGCAAGCCGCCACAAGGCCGCCGCGGGGCGGCCACCGGGCGACCGCCTGAAAGCGAACGGCCGGTCCGTCTGATGGCCGGCGGCGGCCTCGGGTCGATCGGCGGGAACGGGCCGAGCGGGGACCCGCCCAGGTCACGTCGCGGACGGCGAGTCCAGGTAGCCGGCGGCGACCTTCTTCGGCACGCACATCCGCCAGGCGTCCACCACCAGCTCGCGCAGCTCGGTCTCGTCCAGCTCGGCCAGCCGGGCACGCACCCAGTTGTACCGCTCGTCGGAGGGCCGGGGCATCAGGAACCGGACCGGGTCGGCGGTGACCAGCGCGGCCCGCTCCTCCTTGGGGAACGCGAAGCCCATCAGGGTCTCGTCGGCCGAGACGGCGAGATAGACGATGCGGCCGATCCGGAAGGTGACCCGGTCGCGGACCAGCCGCTCCTCGGTGCGCGGCAGCACCGACGCGATCCGCCGCACGTCGTCCACCGTGACCATCGGCCACCACCTCCACCCCGCCCGCCGGGCCGCCCCGGTCCGCTCCACCGGCTCCGAACGCTAACCCCCGCCACCGACATTCCGGCTCGTGCCGGAGGACGTCGTCGAAATCCCGGCCGATCGGTGCGCCGGCGGCGATTCCTTTCCGGGCCCTCGGGGTCTACATAGGAGACAGCCATGCCGGACAGCGAGGTGAGCATGACGAACCGGGCGGACGACCGGCACGGGCGTGCCCGGCCCGACCAGGTTCGGCGAAGCCGGGCCACCGACGAACCCGAGGCCGCCGGGTCGGCACACCGGGACGCCGCCCGGCCGGCGGAGCCGCCGGACCCCGCGGAGTTCAGCCGCCGCACCGAGCCCTTCCGCCGGGAACTGCTGGCGCACTGCTACCGGATGGCGGGTTCGCTGGACGAGGCGGAGGATCTCGTTCAGGAGACCTATCTGCGCGCCTGGCGCGGCTACCCGGCCTTCGCGGGGCGCTCCTCGGTACGCGTCTGGCTGTACAAGATCGCGACGAACGCCTGTCTGAACGACCGCCGGCAACAGATCCGCCGGCCGCTGCCCTCCGGCCTGGGCGCGCCGAGCGCCGACGCCGACGTCCCGCCACGTCCGCCGGCTCCGGGGCCGGACTGGCCGCAGCCGATCCCGGACGCCCTGGTGATCTCGGAGACGGCGGATCCGGCCGACATCGTGTCCGCCAGGGAGAGCCTGCGCCTGGCGCTGATGGACGGCCTGCAGCGGTTGCCGGGCCGGCAACGGGCGGTGCTCGTCCTGCGCGACGTACTGGACTTCTCCGCCGCCGAGGTGGCCGCGATGCTCGGCGGCACGGTTCCCGCCGTCAAGAGCCTGCTGCAGCGGGCACGCGCCGGCATGAACGCCGCGGGGCGCCCCGGCCAGAACGCGCCGGAACCCGACGACCCCGCGGTCCGCGCGCTGTTCGAGCAGTACGTGCGGGCCTTCGAGAACGCCGACCTGGCCGCGCTGGAGCGGGCGCTGCGCGAGGACGCCGCACTGGAGATCGTCGGCTCCCCGGCCTGGTTCTCGGGCATCGAGACGTGCCTGCGCCAGCTCGGGCGGGTCGTCGGCTCACCCGGAGACTGGCGGATGACACCGGTCCGCGCCAACGGGCAACCCGCCGCGGCGGCCTACTTCCGCGACGCCGGCGGCGGCCATCGGGCTTTCGGCGTCGCGGTCCTCACCGTCGCCGCGGACGGCATCGTCCGCATCGTGCTGTACCGCGACCCCGAGCTATTCCCTCGCTTCGGCCTGCCACCGGCGTGTTGAGCGCGGTGGCGCCGCACCGGCGCCCCCTTCCCGGAAGGATCATGAAATGACCGAAACGACACTCGACTGGTTGACCGCGCACTACCGGACCGTCAACGCGGCGTCCGCCATGGACCCGCCGATGCCGATGGCCGAGTCGCGTGACCTCAACGAACACTGGGGTGACGCCACGGCCGAACCTGGCGGTGTCGACTACCTCGAGGTGGACGCCGGCGGCGTGCCCGCCATGTGGGCCGCCCCGGAGGGGGCCGCAGACGACCGGGTGCTGCTCTGCGTGCACGGCGGCGGTTTCATCGCCGGTTCCATGTACACCCACCGCAAGATGTTCGGCCACCTCGCCAGGGCCGCCGGGGTGCGGGCGCTCATCGCCGGCTACCGCCTGGCCCCCGAGCACCGGCACCCGGCCCAGGTCGACGACACCACCGGTGCGTACGCCTGGTTGCTGGAACAGGGATTCCGCCCCGATCGCCTCGCCGTCGCCGGCGACTCGGCCGGCGGCGGGCTCGCCGTGCAGGCGATGCTGCACGCGCGGGACCGAGGGCTGCCCGTGGCGGCGGGTGTCATGCCGTTGTCGCCGTGGTTCGACCTGGAGAACGGCGGCGAGACCCGCACCACGAACGTCAGGACGGACGCCCTCTTCGGCGGCGAGACGCCGATGAACCTGGACTTCCTGACCTGGGCCCTGCTCGGCGAGCACGGCGACCCCACCGATCCGTCCATCAACGTGCTCTACGCGGACCTGACCGGGCTGCCGCCGATGTACATCCAGGCCGGCGGCATCGAGATGATCCTCGATGACGGCCTCCGGCTCGCCGCGCTCGCGGAGAAGGCGGGCGTGGAGGTCACTGTGGAGATCTTCGAGGGCGAGCAGCACACCTGGCACATGGGAGCCGGCCGTTCTCCGGCCGCCGACGAGGCGATCCGGAAACTGGCCGCCTGGGTACGCCCCCGCCTGGGCCTCGGCTGACGGCCCTGGCTCACCGCTCGGTACCGGGAAGCGCGGCGGCGGCCGGCTCTTGTGATCGGACGTCCCTCCGGCGGATGGCCAGGCGCATCACGGTCACCGTGTAGGCGGCGAGGACGGCGAGCCCGGCCCACCAGGGGAGCGGGAAGTACCCGGCCGACGGGGCGTAGTGCGCCGTCACCTGCGGGTACTCCACCGCCGTCTGCTGGACGGCGAAACCCGCGGCCGGGGTGAGCCGCAGCAGCCACCGGGCGACGGCGTCGGGCAGCAGCGGGAGCACCGAGCCCGCGTAGGGAACCGCGATCAACGCCATCCCGGCCAGGACGGCGGCCCATCCGCGGCGTAGCCGGCCGCCGAGCCCGTAGGCGAAAACCGCGCACAGGCCGAGCGCCGCCGGCACCCCGATCACCAGCCGCGCCCCGGCGGATACCGGCAACGGCGCCACCGGGATGCCGTTCCCCTTCAGGATCGCCGTGCCCACCGCGAGGGCGGTGCCGGCCGCGACCAGGCCGGCACCGAACGCGGCCGCCCCGACGACGGCCGCGCCGGCCGCGGTCACCCGGGGGGCCGTCCGAGCGCCGTGCCGGGCCGCGACGACGATCAGGATGACCAGCGCGATCACCAGGCCGGACAGGAGCCGGCCGGCACCGGGGGCGGATCCCTCCGGCGGTCCGATGTCGCCGGTCCCGCTGATCGTGATGACGCCGTCCCGTGTCACGGCTCCGGACGGGTGGTGGGACTTCTCCCAGTCGGTGTGGTTCATCTCGCCGACCGGGTCGCCGCGCCACCCGCCCGGGGCGCCGCCGGTGACCGCGACGTTGTCGAAAACCCCGGTCGCCTGGGTGAACCGGACCTGCTCGACGGCCCCGCCGAGGCCGGTCCCGACCAGCGTCAGGTCGCCGGGGGAGGCGGCGAACAGTCCCACCTGCACGGTGTCCGACAGCCCGGCGAGCCGCGCCGTTCCCACCGTGCGCCATCGCCTGCCGTCGGTGGACTCCAGGCCGGTGATCGTGTCACCCGAGCGGGTCAGGCGCAGCCAGCGCGGCGACGGCGCCGAGACACCGCCCGCGCCGCCGGCCACATCGTGGTGGTAGTCGTACTGGAAGCGCACGCCGTGGTGGCCGGTCATCATGAGCGCCGCGTACCGTGATCCCTGGCGCACGCCGTCCTTGACGAGGATCCCGGTCTTCGCCCACGGCACCAGGCCGGGCACGATCCGGTCGTGGTCCGGCGGAGGGTAGGTGATCGTCCCGGTCATCGACGTGAGCCGGACCGTGATGCCGCCGTCGCGGCCGAGGCCGCGATGCAGGAACCAGAACTGGTCGCTGACCAGGGATCCGTCCTCGGCGGTGGGCGGCGCCGGGCAGCGGCCGGGGCAGGACGACCGGTTGCCCATGGCGTAGAGCACGGCGAGGGCGATCACGCTGAGCGTGGCGGCGGCCAGGGCGGCGAGCCGGGCGGGCCGGCGGAAGGCCCGCCACTCGCGCCGCAGGAGTTCGGTGGTCGACATGCCGCCGGTTCTACCGATCCGCCGGTCACCGGGCCGGAAGCGGTGCTGTAACGCCGCTGTTAGGTCGCCCCCGGCATGCTGGAGCCCATGCTGGGACTGATGATCAAGGCGCACCACGGGACGGCGCAGGCACGGTTTACCGCCCTGTACGCCGCGGTGTTCCTCCTGTCGGGAACCGGACTGCTCGGCCTGACCATCCTGCTGTCCGGCGGGAGCATGACCAGCGTGGCCCCCGCCGGCCGGCCACCCGGCGCCCAGAGCGAACTCGCCGCCGCGCAGCAGCACATCCAGGTACTGCAGGACCAGCTGGCCGGGGTGCACGAGCAGCAGTCCCGCCGGTTGCTCGCCGGTTCCCTGGTCGCGCTGACCGTGATGGCGGTGGTGTCGGTGGCGCTCGGCCGGGTGCTCGCCCGGCGGGTCCTGCGGCCGCTGCGGCTCATCACCGGCGCCACCCGGCGCATCTCCGCCGACAGCCTGGACCGGCGGCTGGCCGTCACCGGGCCGGCCGACGAGGTGAAGGAACTGGCCGACACCATCGACGGGCTGCTCGAACGGCTGGAGGCGTCCTTCACCGCGCAGCGCCGCTTCGTCGCCAACGCCTCCCACGAGCTGCGCACCCCGCTGGCCACGATGCGGGCGTCGCTGGACGTCGCGGTCGCCAAGCGCGATCCGGCCCCGTCCACGGTGGCGCTGGCCGGCCGGTTGCGCGCCCAGCTGGACCGGGTGGACCATCTGCTGGACGGCTTCCTGGTGCTGGCCCGCGCGCAACACGGCCCGCCGGCGGGGGTCGCCCCGGTCGACCTCGCCGTCCTCGCCGGCGCCGCGTTGCGGGAGAGGACGGCCGAGGTGGCGGCGAAGCGGCTCGCCGTGGCGGTGGACCTGCCGTCGGAGATGACGACCTGGGGCAGCCCGGCGCTGCTGGCGCGGCTGGTGGACAACGTCGTGGACAACGCGGTGGCGCACAACGAGGAGGGCGGCTGGATCCGGATCGCGGGGCTGGCGGACGGCCGGCGGACGGTGTTCACCGTCGAGACCGGCGGCCGGGTGTTCGACCAACGCGAGGTCGACCGGCTGGCACAGCCCTTCGAGCGGCTCGGCGCGGAGCGGACCGGGTCCTCCGGGCTGGGCCTGTCCATCGTCGCGGCGGTCGCCGCCGCGCACGGCGGGCGGCTGGAGCTGGCCGCCCGCCCCGAGGGCGGCCTGCGCGTGTCGATCTCGCTGCCGCCGGGGAGGGCGGCGGCATGAGAATCCTCGTCGTCGAGGACGACCACGCCCTGGCCGAGGTCGTCGCGGAAGGGCTGGGCGACCACGGGATGGCCGTCGACGTCGCCTATGACGGGCCGGCCGCCGCCGCCAAACTCGGCCTCGCCCCCTACGACGTGGTGGTCCTGGACCGGGACCTGCCCGGCCTGCCGGGCGACGTGCTCTGCCAGATGATCACCGAGTGGACGGACCGGCCGATGGTGCTGATGCTGACCGCGGCGGGCGCCCCTGGCGACCGGGTCAGCGGGCTGACCCTGGGCGCGGACGACTACCTCGCCAAGCCCTTCCACTTCCCCGAGCTGATCCTGCGCGTCCAGGCGCTCGCCCGCCGCCGGCCGGACGCACGGCCACGGACGCTGCGGGCGGCCGGAATCGAGCTGGACCCGGTCCGCCGCACCGCCGTCCGGGACGGCCGGCATCTCGGCCTGTCGGTGAAGGAGTTCGCGGTGCTGGAGGCGCTGCTGCGGGCGAGCCCTGGTTTCCTGAGCACCGGGACGCTGCTGGAACAGGTCTGGGACGAGCACGCCGACCCGTTCACCAACACCGTCACCGTCACGGTCGCCCGGCTGCGCCGCAAGCTCGGCGACCCGCCGGTCATCGTCACCACCCCGGGGGTCGGCTACCGGATCGGCTGACAAGCGCCGTCAGCCGTGCCCGGCGTGCCGCCCGTGGTCGCTCACCTGGGCGTCGAACCAGTCGTGCAGCGCGCCGACCAGCGTCTCGTCGTCCGTGCTGTAGGTGATCCGGCCGCCGGCCGGCATGTCCTGGTAGGTCATCCGGATCCGGGTGTGGCCGGCGCCGAGCCGGTCCAGGCCCGGCATGCGGTCGCCGTGGATGGTGGCCGGGTCGCCGAAGTCGCCGGTACGGAACCGGCGGATCTCCTTGTCCAGGTGTCCGCGGATCAGGTCGATCTGTGACCGGTCGCCCGGATCGTCGGCGAGCACCGTCTGGACGCCGCCGCGCGCGTTCTTGTCGAAGTGATGGGTGGTGCGGTCCAGGTCGAAGGGCATGACCTCGCGGCCCTTGGCGGCGACCTCTTCCTGGCGCGCCGCGGTGCTCGGGCGCGTCCCGGGGTCGCGGCCCGCCAGGGTGACCGCGGTGGCGGTGCCCGCGGCGAGCACGGCGGTCACGGCGAGCATGGCCGCCCTGATCGCCGGGCGCCGGGCGTTCTCACGTGCCATCGAGGGCTCCGATCAGCAGGGACAGGGCGTGCAGGACGCCGTCCCGTTCGGCTTCGGGGATGCGGTCGATCACCGTCTGGAACAGTGCCCGGCGGGCCAGGGCGAGGCGGCCGGCCGCCTGCTCGCCGGCCGGAGTCAGCCGTACCAGGACGCCGCGGCCGTCCTCGGGGGCCGAGCGGCGTTCCACCCAGCCCCGGCCGCCGAGCTGGCCGACCAGCCGGCTCGTGGTGCTCTTCTCCAGGTGGAGCCGCCGGGCGAGCTCAACC
This sequence comes from Sphaerisporangium rufum, assembly GCF_016863395.1. Lineage (GTDB taxonomy): Bacteria > Actinomycetota > Actinomycetes > Streptosporangiales > Streptosporangiaceae > Sphaerisporangium > Sphaerisporangium rufum. The sequence goes on from NZ_BOOU01000049.1 coordinate 43,197, forward strand.
TGGCGGAGCTCGCCCTCGCGGGCGAGCTCCGCCAGGGCGTGCGACTCCGAGGCCGGGATCGGCTGCCCGCAGGGGGTCTGATCCGGCTGGAGCAGCCCGAAGACCCGGACGAACCGGCCGACGGCCTCCTGAAGATCTCCCGCATCCGACGACATGGTTCGACGATACAACCAGATGGTTCGGCGACACAACCAATAGCGGCTCAGTGACGCTGCGGCCTGTCCGGTCTCGCGCCCGCTCTGCGACGGAACGAGCTACCGGCTGCGCGGGGCTCCGTACGGGTCAGGTGCTCGCGACCTGGAGGAACCGGCGTAGCGCGTCCTCGTCGCCGCTCAGCGCGGCCTTGCCGCCCGCCACCGCGGCGGCCGGCGAGGTGGAGCCGTCGAGCAGGGCGTTCAGCGTCGCGGGGTCGGTGCGCAGGCCGGCGTCCGCCCGGGGCGGCGCGCCCGGGGTGATGTGGATCCGGCCGTTCTCGATGCCGACGGTCCATACCCGGTCGTCGAGTTCGAACCGGTAGGTGGTCGGCGGCGCCTGCGGGTCGGGGTGCCGGGAACCGCGCAGGAACAGCAGCACCGAGGTCGCGCTGAGGTGGGCCTTGGTCGCGGGCGGCGGGAAGCGCAGGCCCCAGCCGCCGAGAGCCAGCACGACCGGCTCCAGCTCGCGCCCGGAATCGGTGAGCTCGTACACCACCGAGGCCGCGGGGGGCGGCAGCCGGCGCCGGCGCACCACCTGGTGGCCCGCCAGCTCGCGCAGCCGGTCGGCGAGCATGTTGGAACTGGCCCCCGGCAACGCCCGGCGCAGGTCGGAGAAGCGCTGCGGGCCCAGAAGCAGCTCGCGGACGACGAGCAGCGCCCACCGTTCCCCGACCACGTCGAGAGCCCGCGCGATGCCGCACGCATCGCCATAGCTACGAGTCGTCGGCATAGCGCTCCTCCTGATCAATGAACTTGATTGCAAATTACTACTAGCCGATTGTTTTTAACAACCAAGCTCGCTAGCGTGTCGAGGCGGGCAATGGCATACCGGCACCTGGGAGAGGACACGAGCATGGGACGGCCAGTGGTGCACTTCGAGATCATCGGGACCGATCCGCGGCGGCTGCGCGGCTACTACGGCGAGCTGTTCGGCTGGGAGTTCGACCTCGGCGGGCCGGTCGCGGCGTCGGTCTCCGGGCAGGGTGCATACGGCTTCACCGAACCCGCCGCGGGCACCGATGCCCCCGGCATCCCCGGTGGCATCGGTGGCGGTACCGGATACGGCCCGCACGTCGTCTTCTACGTCGGCGTCCCCGATGTGGAGGCCGCGCTCCGGGAGGCGGAACGGCTGGGCGGCAGACGCGCCATGGGCCCCGAACGCGCGCCGGGACGAGATCTCGTCGTCGCGCACTTCACCGACCCCGAAGGCAACCTGGTCGGGCTCGCCGGGCCGGCCTGATGACAGGCCCGGCACGAGTGGGGGCCGCACGCGCATCGGCGGCCCCCGCCTCCGATCCGTCAGATTGGACGTCGCTCCTCATCCTTGGTGATACTCGACCGGCTTGATCATGACATGTCCACGCCGGCCGGGATGCCTCCGCCGGTAGAGGGAAGGCATCCGATCAGGTAGGTCGGACCATGGCGTCGGACGGCTTGCGGGGGAACCGGGTCCGGTCGACGCAGGGACGCACGCGACGACATTCGTTCAATACCAGCAGGGCCGGCGCGGGCGATGCTGCCCGGTATGAGTGAGTACGACACCGGCCCGCACGGGATGCACGTGGTTCGGGACGGATCGCCGCCGGCGCCGCCGCTGCTGCTCGTGCACGGGTCGGGTACCTCGGGCGCGTCCTGGGCCCCGGTGGTCCCGGCGCTCGCCCGCCATCATCACGTCATCCGGATCGACCTGCCCGGGTGCGGCCGGTCGCGGCCCGCGCGTTCCTATGAAGTGCCCGAGCAGGCGGTGCAGGTGGCGGCGCTGCTCGATGGCCTCGGCCTGCGCGGCGTCGCCGTGGCCGGGCACTCCAGCGGCGGATACGTCGCCGCCGCGCTCGCCGAACGGCGTCCCGACCTGGTGCGGTCGCTCGCCCTCATCAGCACCGGGCCGGGCATGGACGCGCTGCTGCCGCAGCCGCTCATCCTCCGCGTCCTGCTGGGGCCGCCGTTCGGCCCGCTGCTGTGGCCGAGGCGGTCGGACGCGATGATCCGCCGGGGCATCGTCGCGACGGCCGCCCGCCCGGTGGACATCCCGGCCGAGGTGGTGAGCGACCTGCGGGCCATCACCTACCGCACGTTCCGCGCGGTACTGCGGGCGAACGCCGCGTACATCACCGAGCGCGGCGTCCCCGAGCGGCTCGCCGCCCTCGGGTTCCCGGTGCTGGTGATCTTCGGTGCCGCCGACCCGCGCTGGGACCCGGAATCGGCGCACCGGTACCAGGCGGTGCCGGGCGCCCGGGTCGAGATGGTGCCCGGCGTCGGGCACCTGCCCATGCTGGAGGCACCCGAGAGGATCGGTGAGCTGCTGCTCGGCTTCACCACCGCGGCCGCGGGCACCTCGCCGATGATCCCGGAAGCCTAGAGTGGTCCCATGGCACCGGCCGGTACCCCGCTCGATTGGACGGGGGTGGACGTCGCGGTTCCGCGCCGCCCGGCGGGGTTGCCCGGGGTCGACATGGCCGGCTTCCGGCAACGCGTTCCCGCCCGGGTGGACATCGCCATGGTCGCGCACCCGTCGGTCACGCTGATCATCGATCTGAGCGACGGGGCGGGCCTGGTCCACGACGCCGCCGGCCGGTGCGAGCGCGGGAGCGTCGTCATCGGGCTGATGCCCGGCGATCTACGGCTGACCGGCCGGGGCGGCGGTGACTGCCTGCAGATCCGGCTGGAGCCGGGGGTGGCGGCCGCGGTGTTCGGCGCGCCGGCCGAGCTCGCCGGGACGGTGGTGGCCCTCGCGGACCTCTGGGGCCGCGACGCCGGGCGGGCCGAGGCGAGACTGCGGGCCGCCGGCTCGTGGGACGAACGGTTCGCGATCGCGGCGGAACTGCTCGGCCGGCGACCGGCCGCCCGCCGGCCGGTCGACCCGGAGGTGGCGCACACCTGGCGGCGGACGCTGGCCGGGCGGGGCCGAGTCCGGGTCGACGGCCTGGCCGCGGAGGTCGGCTGGAGCCGCCGGCGGCTGTGGTCCCGCTTCCGGGCACAACTCGGCATCAGCCCCAAGCGCGCCGCCGGGCTGGTGCGCTTCGACCGTGCGGCCCGCCTGCTCGCGGCCGGTCATCCGCCCGCCGGGGTCGCCGCCGAGTGCGGTTACGCCGACCAGTCCCACCTGCACCGCGAGGTCCGGGCGTTCGCCGGTCTCACCCCCGCGGCCCTGGCCGTCGCGCCGTGGCTCGCCATCGACGACATCGCCTGGCCCGCCTGGTCCCCACGCCGGCCCGCCAGGGCCGACCAGGGCGACCGGTCCCCGCACGCCGGGGTGCGGATGTCGTCCGGCTGCTCCACCCGGCTGTGATCCGCCGGTCGACCTTCCGCGGGATTCACCTCCACCGATTAACGCAGGGTAATAAAGTCGTCACGGACCGACATCGGGTGATGCGCTTGTCGGGCGACCAGACGATGACGCGCGTCACTGCGAGGCGCACCGCGGAGCAACGGGTCGATCGGCGATGATGATAACGAGCGCGAAGACGGAAGGAGGTGCGCGACGTGGACGATGTGAGGACTCGAACGGGCCTGTTGAATCAGCGAGACGCCGCCCGCTTCCTGGAGATCTCCCATCAGACCTTCAATCGGTGGGCAAGGGGTTACGAACAGGGGCGACCTCTGCTCCACGTTCTCCCGGCTCATGGGCGTCGCCAGGCGACGGTGCCCTTCGTCGCCATGGCCGAGGCGTACGTCCTGGATGCGCTCAAACGGGCCGGTGTCAAACCTCACAAGATCCGACCCGCCCTGCAACGGTTGCGGCAGGAGTTCGGTCACGAGTACGTGCTGCTCGCTCCAGAGCTCGCGACCGACGGTATCGACGTGCTCTGGGACTTCTCCCGGACGCGTGCCGGTGCAGGGCTCATCGAGGCCAGGACGGGGCAACACGTCATTCGGGAGATCGTCACGGACTACCTCGACTACGTGGTCCGCGCCGAGGACGGCTTTCCGGCGCTGCTGCGGCTGCGAAGTTGCCTGCCCTCACGGGTGGTCATCGACCCGCACAGAGCGTTCGGCCAGCCGATCTTCGAGGGGGGCCGTACCCGGGTGGCGGAAGTGGCGGCCATGATGAAGGCCGGCGAGGCGCCCGAGGCGATCGCCGATGAGCTCGGCGTCACGCTCGACGACGTCAGGACGGCCACGCGCATCCTCTTGGGCCACGCCGCCTGAGTTCTACCTTGACGAGAACAGCGTCAGCCGTAGCGTGCGAAGGCTGCTCTCCGGCCTGGGGTACACGGTGCACACTCCCGCTGAGCTTTTCGGTTCCAGGGAAGTGGCGCTGGGAGCCGCTGACGATCGCTGGTTCCCCTCGTCGGCCGGCGGGGATGGGCGGTGATCGCCTGCGACATCCGGATCTTCGAGCGTCCGAACGAGTATCAGGCCTACCTGAGAGCGAATGTCGCCGTCTTCCTGTTGCCGGGCGAGTCGAAGATCGCCGAGCGATTGGAGTTGATCCAGATCAATCTCGCCGCGATGTGCGGCGAGGCCGGTCAGCTCAGGGCCGGAGTATGGCAGCTGACCGCAAGAGCGCTGATCCCGTACCGGGCTCCGGCGGCCGGCCGGAAACGCGGCGACCGGTCACGTACCTGATCGGCGTCAGCCGGTGGTGGATCATGAAATGTGCTGGCCTGGGGTGTGCGGCTCAGCGGGTCTGGGCGGCGAGGCGGAGGCCGAGGGCGATGAGGACGGTGCCGCTCACCGCGTCCAGCCGGCGGCGGATCGCCGGGCGGCGGAACCACGCCCTGGCCCGGCCGACCACCGCCGCCAGCGTCAGGTACAGGACGATCTCGATGGCCACCTGGAGCAGGGCCAGCAGCGCGGTGGTGGCGAACAGCGGCCGGTCGGCCGGCACGAACTGCGGATAGAAAGCGATCATGAACGCGGCCGCCTTCGGGTTGGCCAGCATCACCACCGAGCCCTCACCGAACGCCCGCCACCAGGACGGCGCCGGGCCGGCCGGCACCGCTTCCGCCGCCTCGGCGGCCGTGCGGCTACGCCAGGCCGAGCGCCAGGCTTGGATCCCCAGGTACAGCAGGAAGCCGGCGCCCGCCACCCGCAGTACCAGGAAGGCGATCTCCGAGGCGGCGACCAGGGCGGCGACGCCGGCGGCGGCGAGGAGCGCCCACAGGTACAGGCCCGCCTCCAGGCCGAGCACCGTCGGCACCGCGCCGGAGAAGCCGCGCAGCGCCGCCCGGCGCATGATCAGCGCCATCGCCGGGCCGGGGGAGGCCGAGATAAGGACGACGGCGAGGGCGAAGGCGGGTAACGCGGAGACGAGGTCCATGGGGGCCATGATGATCGCACCGGTGCCGCCGGTTCAACGCGTTTCCCCGCCAGGCGGCCGGCAGGAGGGCTTCAGCTGGTCGCCGGGGGTGCGACGCGGGTGAGCAGGAGGGCGACGTCGTCGTAGCGGACCGGCAGGGCGGCGATCACCGCGTCGCAGGCGGCCTCCAGGGTGTCGCGCGGGGTGGCCAGCACGGCCCGGAGCGCGGCGATGCCGAGGTCGATGTCCTCCTCGCGGCTCTCCACCAGCCCGTCGGTGTAGAAGGCGAGGATGCCGCCGGGCGGCAGCGTCACCTCGGTGGTGGTGAAGCCGCGCGCGAAGCCCGGGTCACCGACGCCCAGCGCCAGGCCGGCCGGCGGCTCCAGCAGCGTCGCCGGCCCGCCGGGACGCACCAGGATGGGCGGCGGGTGCCCGGCCCGGGATAGCGCGCAGCGGCGGGTGTCCAGGTCGACCGTGGCGTACAGGCAGGTGGCGCACTGGATGGCGTCCATGTCCTCGGCCAGCCGGTCCAGCCGGCGCAGGACCTCGTCGGGCGGCAGGTCGAACCCGGCGAGCGCGCGCACCGCGGCGCGGAGCTGGCCCATCGCGCCGGCGGCGGCCGGGCCGTGGCCCATGGCGTCGCCGATCACCAGCGCGACTCGGGTCGCCGACAGCGGGATCACGTCGTACCAGTCGCCGCCGACGGGCTGGGCGCTGACCGGCAGGTAGCGGTGGGCGACCTCCAGGCCGGGAGGCACCGAAGGGGAGAACGGCGCGAGGTTGCGCTGAAAGGCGCGGGCGGTGCGCTGCTCGCGCGAGAACAGCCGGGCGTTGTCGACGCACACCGCGACCCGGCCGGCCAGGTCCGCCGCCAGCGCGCGGTCGCGGCCGCCGAAGCGGGTCCGGTCCGGGTCGCGGCCGAAGGAGATGAAACCGAGGACGGTGCCGCGCGCGACCAGCGGGGCGGCGAGGAACGACGAGCGCTCGATCAGCGCCTGTGCGACCGGGTCCAGGACGGCGGCGACGCGCTCCCGCTGGTCGCGTCCTAGCTCGGCCGCGGTGTAGGTCACCGGGGCGCGGCTCGACATGCACCGGCCGGCGGGGTGGCCCGGGTGGTAGACGACGATCTCGCCGGCCGGGAAGGCGGCGGCCCACTCGGGCCGGTCGGCCCGCCCCTTGCCCAGGCGCAGGGCCAGCCGCCGCGCGGCGACGGATCCGTCGCGGGCGCCGGGGTAGGCCTCGTCGCGCAGCAGGCCCTCCAGGACGTAGAGGGCGGCGGAGTCGGCGAACCGCGGGACCGCGACGTCCATGAAGTGCTCGGCGGCCTGCCGGGGGTCGAGGACGGCGCCGATGCGGGTGCTGATCTCGTCCAGCAGCATGCCCCGGCCGGGCGCCCTTCCCGCCGCACGCGTCACCGGACCTCCCCGAAGAGATCAGAAAGAACGGACGTCCGACCCGGCCGTGCCGGGCTTGGCGCCACCGTTCCACAATCCGTCACGACTACGTTAAGTAAAGTAGCACCTACTCTGCGCGCGCTTTCGCGAAACCTCCTCAGGCGGCCGTACCCGGCCCGCCGGCCGGTGGAGTGGCCGGTATCACAGCGGCGCGGGGGAATCGGGGGTGGACGTGCGGGGTTTGCTCCTGTCGTGCGCCCACGGGGCCGGTTCCGGCCGGCCCTCGGGTGTCGACATCGCGGCCCGGCGTCCGGCACGTCGGGACCGGGCCGCGGGACCCGTCCGTCTGCTATTTCGGATATAACCTACCTGTGATACAGCTTTCCTCGGTCCGCAAGGTCTACGGCAACGGCGTCGTCGCGCTCGACGGTGTCGATCTCGACGTGCGCGCGGGGGAGATCCACGGCGTGCTCGGCCGCAGCGGTGCCGGCAAGAGCACCCTGCTGCGCTGCGTCAACCTGCTGGAGCGCCCGACCGGCGGCACCGTCACCGTGGACGGCCGCGAGCTGACCGCGCTCGGCCAGGCCGAGCTGCGGCGCGCCCGGCGCGGGATCGGCATGATCCACCAGCACTTCGCGCTGCTGTCGTCCCGCACGGTCGCCGGCAACGTCGCCTTCCCGCTGGAGGTGGCCGGGGTGCCGCGCCGCGAGCGTGCCCGCCGGGTCGGCGAGCTGCTGGAGCTGGTCGATCTCACCGGCAAGGCGTCGGCCTACCCGGCCCAGCTGTCCGGCGGCCAGAAGCAGCGCGTCGGCATCGCCCGCGCGCTGGCCGCCCGGCCCAAGGTGCTGCTCTCCGACGAGGCGACCAGCGCCCTCGACCCCGCCACCACGCAGTCGATCCTCGCCCTGCTCGGCCGGCTCAACGCCGAGCTCGGCCTGACGATCCTGCTCATCACGCACGAGATGCACGTCATCAAGGCGGCCTGCGACTCGGTGTCGATCATGACGGACGGCCGGATCGCCGAGACCGGCCCGGTGGCCGGCCTGGTGGCCCGGCCGGGCTCGCTGCTGACCCGCGAGATCTTCCCGCTGCCCGAGCCGGCCCCGCCGGGCAGCGTCACGGTGACCTTCGCCGGCCGGGCGGACGAGCCGATCATGTCCACCCTGGTCCGCGCGTTCGACGTGGACGTCAACATCCTCGGCGGATCGCTGGAGGAACTGGCCGGGGTGCCGATGGGACGGCTGCGGGTGCGCATCGGGGGCGAGCGGTCGGCCGAGGCGCTGGCCTACCTGCGCAAGCGCGGCCTGCTGCTGGACGAGGCCGCCCCGGCCGGCGCCGCGCTGCTCGGGGAGGGACGCCCATGAACGACGACGAACTCCTGCGGGCGCTGGCGCAGGCCACCGCCGAGACCGGCCAGATGGTGGTCTGGTCGGCGCTGCTCACCCTGCTGCTCGGGCTCCCGCTCGGCGTGCTGCTCGTCGCCACCGACCGGGGCGGCCTGGTGCCGGCCCCCGCGGCGCGGGCCGTGCTCGGCGGCGTGGTCAACGTGGGGCGCTCGCTGCCGTTCATCGTGCTGATGGTGGCGATCCTGCCGTTCACCCGGCTGGTCACCGGCACCACGATCGGCACCGTCGCCGCGATCGTGCCGCTCACGCTCGGCGCCGTACCGTTCTACGCGCGGCTGGTGGAGACGGCGCTGCGCGAGGTGGACCGCGCGGTCGTGGAGGCCGCCCAGGCGATGGGCGCGGGCCGCACCCGGATCGTCGCCCGCGTGCTGCTGCCCGAGGCGCTGCCCGGCCTGGTCGCCGGGCTGACCGTGACCGTGGTGGCGCTGATCGGCTACTCGGCGATGGCCGGCGCCATCGGCGGCGGCGGGCTCGGCGACCTGGCGATCCGCTACGGCTACCAGCGCTTCGACACCACCGTGATGGTCATCACCGTCGTGCTGCTCGTCGCGGTCGTCCAGATCGTGCAGAGCCTGGGTGATCTCGTCGCCCGCCGGCTCTCCCATCGATAGATCACATTGAACACCTGAGGGGATATGACAGTGCGCAAGCTGATCGGGGCCCTGGCCGCCGTGCTGACCCTGGCGCTCGCCGGGTGCGGCGCGTCCGGCGGGACGGGGACGCAACAGGCCGCGGCCAAGGACGACGTGCTGAAGGTGGGCGTCAGCCCGGTGCCGCACGGGGAGATCCTCAAGTACGTGAAGGACAAGCTGGCACCGGCCGCCGGGCTGAAGCTGGAGATCGTCGAGTTCACCGACTACGTGCAGCCGAACGTGCAGCTCCAGGAGGGCCGGCTGGACGCCAACTACTTCCAGCACCGGCCCTACCTGAAGGACTTCCAGTCGAGCAAGGGCGGCGAGGAGCTGGCCTACCTCCAGGACGTGCACGTCGAGCCGCTCGGCCTGTACTCCAGGAAGGTCACCGACGTCGCCGCGCTCGCCTCCGGCGCCACCGTGGCGGTGCCCAACGACGCCACCAACCTCGGCCGGGCACTGAAGCTGCTGGAGGACAACGGCGTGCTCAAACTCAAGCCGGGCGTGGGCACCGCGGCCACCGAGCGAGACGTGGCGGAGAACCCGAAGAAGCTGACATTCCGGCCGCTGGAGGCCGCGCAGCTGCCGCGCTCGCTGGAGGACGTGGACGCCGCGGTCATCAACGGCAACTACGCGCTGGAGGCCAAGCTCAAGCCGGCGAGCGACGCGCTGGTGCTGGAGAAGGCCGAGGGCAACCCCTACGCCAACGGGCTGGTCGTGCTGAAGGGCCAGGAGGGCGACCCGAAGACCAAGAAGTTGGCGGAGCTGCTGGCCGGCCCCGAGGTGAAGAAGTTCATCCAGGACACCTACCAGGGTTCGGTCATCCCGGCCGCCTGATCCCGTCCGCTGCCGGACCGCCCCCCGCCGACCCCCGGCGGCGGGCGCGGTCGGTGGATCGCCGATGCGGTGTCCGCGATCGGGCCGGGTGCCGCGCGGCCGGGCGCCGGGGATCGGCCGGGTCAGGGCGGCGGCGCCGCGGCCCGGCCGCGCAGCCCGTCGAAGGCGACCGCGCACACCGCGTCGGCCACCGCCGCCGCGTCCAGGCCGCCGCGCGGCCGGTACCACTCGGTGAGCGAGTTGACCATGCCGAACACCAGCCGGCCGGCGGCGGCCGGGTCGACGTCGGGGCGCACGTCGCCGTCCGCCGCGGCCTGGCGGACCAGGTCGCCGACCAGGTGGTCGAACTCGCGCCGGCGGTCCAGCGCCCGGCGCTCGGCCGCGGTGTTGCCCCGCACCCGCAGCAGCAGGGTGACGAACGGCAGCCGCTCGACCAGCACGTGCACACTGCGCCGCACCAGGTGCTCCAGCCGGTCGATCGCCCGGCCGTCCAGCGCGGCGGCCTCCTCGGCCGCCTCGGCCAGCCCGGACAGGGCCCGGTCCAGGGCCAGCCGGAGCAGCTCGTCCTTGCTGGCGACGTGATGGTAGATGGCCGACTTGGTGATGCCGAGCCGCCGGGACAGGTCCTCCATGCTGGTGGCCTCGTACCCGCGCTCGTTGAACACGGCGACCGCGACGGCGAGCAGCGACGGCAGGTCGTAGCCGGGCCGGCCCCGGCGGGTGGCGCGGTCGGTGTTCATGACAGGTCGGTGCTCATGACAGGTCGGTGCCCCGCCCTTCGGTCTCGTGGCGGCCCGGCGCCCGGCCGCCGGCCCGCGCCGCTCACCGGCGGCCCGGCCGGGCGTTCCACCGTGCACGCGCCACCGCCCGGATGCCAGGGCGGGCCGGAGCCGCGCATCCGTGATCCTACCTTTCCGCCCGCCGGCCCACCCGGCGCCACCGGTCCGGGAGCCGCCGCCCCGGGGACGGCGGCGCCACGCGATCCCCGGCCGCACCGGGACGGGAGACCGCCGAGGGTTTACCATCCGAATGGCCGGTAGGTAATTCCTGGGAGGTCGGCGATGGCGCCGCTACGCAGCTATGTCGGTGGTTCCTGGCACGTGCCGGGGGACGAGGGCGTCCCGGTGCACGACGCGGTCACCGGGGAGGAGGTGGCCCGGGTCTCCTCGGCGGGCGTCGACTTCGGCGCCGCGCTGGAGCACGGCCGGCGGACCGGCGGCCCGGCGCTGCGCGAGATGACCTTCCACCAGCGGGCCGCCCTGCTGAAGTCGCTCGCCTCCCACCTGCGCGAGCACCGGGAGGAGCTGTACGCGCTGTCGCTGCGCACCGGGGCGACCCGCGGCGACGCGAAGTTCGACGTGGACGGCGGCATCGGCGCGCTGTTCTCCTACTCCAGCCGGGGCCGCCGCGAGCTGCCCAACGCCCGCGTGCTGCCCGACGGCGCGGTCGAGCCGCTGGGCAGGGGCGGCACTTTCGTGGCCCAGCACGTCCACACCCCGCTGCGTGGGGTGGCGGTGCAGATCAACGCGTTCAACTTCCCGGTCTGGGGGCCGCTGGAGAAGCTCGCCCCGGCCTTCGTCGCCGGCGTGCCGTCGCTGGTCAAGCCGGCCGGGCAGACCGCCTACGTCACCGCGCGGCTGGTCGAGCTGATCGTCGAGTCCGGCATCCTGCCGGAGGGCTCGCTGCAGCTGGTGTGCGGCGGGGCGGGCGACCTGTTCGAGCACCTCACCGAGCAGGACCTGGTGGCGTTCACCGGGTCGGCGGCCACCGCGCAGAAGCTGCGCACCCACCCGGTGGTGGCGGCGCGCTCGGTGCGCTTCAACGCCGAGGCCGACTCGCTGAACTGCTCGATCCTCGGCCCGGACGCCACGCCGGACACCGCCGAATTCGGGCTGTTCGTCCGCCAGCTGGTCACCGAGATGACCGTCAAGGCCGGGCAGAAGTGCACGGCGATCCGCCGCGCGTTCGTCCCGGCCGAGCTGCTGGACGCGGTCGCCGAGGCCGCCGCCGCAGAGCTGGCCGCCGTCACGGTGGGCCATCCGGCCGACCCGGCGGTGCGGATGGGCCCGCTGGCGAGCCTCGGGCAGCGCGAGGAGGTCCGCCGCGCGCTCAAGGCGCTGGTCCAGGCCGGTTCGGTGGTGTTCGGCGACCCCGACCGGGTGGCGGTCACCGGCGCCGACGTCGAGCGCGGCGCGTTCGTCTCGCCGGTGCTGCTCCGGGTGGACGACCCCGCCCGCCCCGAGCCGCACGAGGTGGAGGCGTTCGGCCCGGTCAGTACGCTGATGCCCTACACCTCGGCCGCCGAGGTCACCGAGCTGGCCGCCCGGGGCCAGGGCAGCCTGGTCGGCTCGGTGGTCACCGCCGACCATGACTTCGCCCGCGAGGTGGTGCTCGGGGCCGCCCCCTGGCACGGCCGGCTGCTGGTGCTGGACGCCGAGTCGGCCGCCGAGTCCACCGGGCACGGCTCGCCGCTGCCGGTGCTGGTGCACGGCGGCCCGGGCCGGGCCGGCGGCGGCGAGGAGATGGGCGGGATCCGCGGGGTGCTGCGCCACATGGCGCGCACGGCGGTGCAGGGCTCGCCGGCGACGCTGGCCGCGGTGACCGGCCGCTGGGTGCCCGGGGCGGCGCGGCACACTGGCGGCGGCCACCCGTTCCGCAAGCACCTGGAGGACCTGCGGCCGGGGGACACGGTGGTCGCCGGGCCGCGCCGGGTGGAACTGGCGGACATCGAGCACTTCGCCGAGTTCACCGGGGACACCTTCTACGCGCACACCGACGAGGAGGCGGCGCGGGCCAACCCGTTCTTCGCCGGGCGGGTGGCGCACGGCTACCTGATCGTCTCGCTGGCGGCCGGCCTGTTCGTGCACCCCGACCCCGGGCCGGTGCTGGCGAACTACGGCCTGGAGGACCTGCGGTTCCTCACCCCGGTGTACCCGGGGGACGAGCTGACCGTCACGCTCACCGCCAAGCGGATCGACCCGCGCGAGGGCGCGGAGTACGGCGAGGTGCGCTGGGACGCCGACGTCACCAAGCAGGACGGCTCCTCGGTGGCCAGGTACGACGTGCTCACCCTGGTCGCCAAGCGCGAACCCTGACCCGGGCCCGCCGCGCCCGCCCGCCGGACCGGCCCGTCCCGTGCCCGGCGGGCCTCGTATGTTGCGGGTGGGTATCGGGCGAGATCAGGCCGGACACGCCGTTGACATGCCCACATCCGCCGGGCTACTTTTTCATTCCGACCGGTTGGAACTTATTGATACAGGAGTGCCGACGGTTACCTCCGCGGCTCGCGACACACGCACTCCTCCTCCTCAGCGAGTCGTAATCCAGGAGCGCCATGCGATCTCTCCGGCGTCGTACCCGGCAGGCCCGCCTGCCGGCCGTCCTGCTCTCGATCTCCGTCGTCGCCATGTCCGCCTGCTCGAACTCCACCGCCACTCCGGACGCCGCCCAGACGACCGGTTCGAACGCCGGTGGGAATGTACTGCGGGTCGTGGTGCCGGCCGAGCCGGCCACCTTCAATCCCGTTCTCACCCTTTACAGCACACTACGTATCGTTGGGCCGGTTTTCGACCCGCTGGTGGGTTTCGATAAGGAGTCTCTCGAACCGAACGACTCGGGGCTGCTCACCTCCTGGGAACGGGTGTCGCCGACCGAGTGGCGGTTCAAGGTTCGCCAGGGCGTCAAGTTCCACAACGGGGAGGCGTGGGACGCCAACGCCGCGGCCTTCACCATCGAGAAGTACCGTGACGAGCCGAAGAGCGGCTTCGCCCCCTACTACAAGCGGGTCGAGGAAGTGAAGGCGGAGTCGGCGGACTCGCTGCTGATCACCACCAAGGTGCCCTACATCGCGATGCCGAAGGTGCTCACCACGGCCATGGGCGTGCCACCGAAGTACTATGCCGAGGTGACCGGGGACCGGTTCGGCTCGGCGCCGGTCGGCACCGGACCGTTCCAGTTCGACTCCCTCGCCTCCGGCCAGAGCTTCTCGGTGAAGGCCTACCCCGGCTACTGGCGCGGCGCCCCCAAGCTGGGCGGGATCAGGTACTCGTGGGCGGCGGACGCCTCCACCCGGGCCGCGCTGCTGCAGAGCGGCGGGGCCGACCTGGTGGCGGACCTGCCGAACGAGACGATCCCGCAGATAGAGAACGGTGCCGGCACCTCGGTGCTGTCCGCGCCCTCGCTGTACAAGATGGCCCTCAGCATGAACGCCAACGCCGGCACGCTGAAAGATCATGACCTGCGCAAGGCCGTGCAGGCGGCGATCGACTACGACTCGATCGTCAAGACCCTGTTCGGCGGCGTCGGCGCCCGCAAGTCGCCGTACTTCATCGGGGACCTGTTGCCGCAGCAGCCGGCCGTGACCTACCAGAAGTTCGATCCGGCCCGGGCCAAGGAACTGGTCCGGGCGGCCGGTGGCACACCCAAGATCCGTTTCCTGTACACCACGGGCTTCTACCCCAAGGACAAGCAGGTCGGCGAGGCGGTCTCGGCGATGCTGCAGGACGCGGGCTTCCAGGTGGAGCAGGTGCCGCTGGAGAACGCCGCGCTGCGCACCGAGCGCAATACCGGCAACTACTCGATGTACATGGTGCAGAACTTCCCGGTCTTCGCGCACCCCGATTCGTTCATCGCCTTCTTCACCGGCAACAACGCGGCCGTCAAGTACTGCAACGACCCCGACGGCTACGACGCGCTCACGGAGAAGGCCCTGTCGGCCACCGACCAGGGGGCGAGCGATGAGGTCTACGACCAGGTGGAGAAGAAGATCCTGGACGAGGATGCCTGTAACGCGATCCTCTACGACCAGGTGGTCTCCTACGGGATGACCGACAAGGTCAAGGGGCTCAAGCCGGCCCTGGACGCGGTCCCGTCGATGTACGAGGTGACGCTGGGCTGATCCGGTGCGCGGGGGCGCCCGCCGGCGCCCCCGCGACACCACGCTCGCGGTGGAACCCGAGGACTGTGCCGGAGGTATGTCTTGACCGTCATCTTTTGTCGGATTAGCTTTTCCGTACCGACCGGTCGTTATTTTCTTGTGGTCGGCAGCTCCGTCCAGCAGGGGAGGTCTGGATGACGCGGGAGCGCCGCATCCTGGACGTCGACGACCTGACCGTCGTGCACCAGGCCGGCGGCCGGTGGGGGAACCGGCGAGGGGACACGGTGGCGGCCGTCGACGGCGTCTCGCTCACCGTGGACGCCGGTGAGATCATCGGCGTGGTCGGCGAATCCGGCTCCGGCAAGACGTCGCTGGCCATGGCGGTCGCCGGTCTCGGCCGAATCTCCGGTGGCACGGTTACCGTCTCCGGCGTCCAGGTCAGCGGGCGGCTCAGCCGCGCCGAGCGGACCCGTGTCCAGGTGATCCTGCAGGACCCGCACGGATCTCTCGACCCGCGGCAGACCGTCCGCCGAGGACTGCGCGAGTTGCGCCGCATCCACCCCGAACGCACCGGGTGGACGACCGACGAGGAACTGCTGGCGAAGGTCGGGCTCAACGCCGACCTGCTCGACCGGCTGCCCCACCAGGTCAGCGGCGGCCAGGCACAGCGTGTCGCGATCGCGCGCGCCCTGCTGCTGCGCCCCGCCCTGCTGCTCGCCGACGAGCCCACCTCCGCGCTGGACGTCTCGGTGCAGGCGCAGATCCTGCGGCTGCTGCTCGGCCTGCGCCGCAGCGAGGACCTGGCCATTCTGTTCATCAGTCACGACCTCGCCGTGGTCCGCGCCGTGTGCGACCGGGTGCACGTCATGCTGCGCGGGCGGGTCGTCGAGCACGGGCCCACGGCCGAGGTCTTCGAGCGCCCCGCGCACGAGTACACCCGCCGGTTGCTCGCCGCCATCCCTGGCCGGCGCCCGCTCGACCCGGCCGACCCGGCCGGACGGCCGGTGCAGGTGACCACCGCCTCGGTGCCCGGCGGTGAGCCGTGACCGTCCACCATCGTCCATTCGGAGGCCGGCGTGCTTAGGTTCCTGGCAGGAAAGGTGACGCGCGGCGTCGTCACCCTGCTCATCGCGGTGTCGGCCGCGTTCTTCCTGGCGCGCGGCACCGGCGACCCGGTCCGCGAGATGCTCGGCGACCTGGCCGGACCCGAGCAGGTCGCGCAGCTCAGCGCCCAGCTCGGCCTGGACCGGCCACTGCCCGTCCAGTACGCGGCCTTCGTCGGTGACCTGGCCACCGGCGACCTCGGCACCTCGATCCGCTACGGCACGCCGAACCTGGACCTGATCCTCGGCTGGCTGCCCGCCTCCCTGCAACTCGCCGCCGCCGCGATGGTGCTCGCCGTGCTCGTCGGCATTCCCCTCGGCGTCTGGGCCGCGCTGCGCGAGGGCCGGTTCGCCGACCGGTTCGCCTCCACGGTGGCGCTCACCGGGCAGTCCATCCCGCTCTTCTGGCTCGGCCTGATGCTGATCCTGCTGTTCGCGGTGACCCTCGGCTGGCTGCCCGCCGGCCAGTCCACCGGGTTCAGCTCGCTGATCCTGCCGGCCGTCACCCTGTCCACGCTGCCGATGGCGCAGATCGCCCGGCTCACCCGGTCGAGCATGTCAGAGGTGCTCGGCGAGGCGTTCCTGGACGCCACCCGGGCACGCGGCGTCGCCCGGTGGCGGGTGGTGCTGGTGCACGCCCTGCGCAACGCCGCGCTACCGGTCATCACGATCATCGGCCTGCAGACCGGGACCCTGCTGTCCGGCGCCATCACCGTCGAGTTCGTCTTCGCCTGGCCGGGACTGGGCACCCTGGCCACCCAGGCGGTGCAGATGCGCGACTTCTCACTGATCCAGGCGATCGTCATATTCGGAGCGGTGGTGTTCGTGCTCGTCAATCTGATCGTCGACCTGCTGTACGGGATCCTGGACCCGCGGATCCGGGACGGCGTCGCGTGACCGCCGTGCTGGCCCCGCGCCGTCCGGCGTCCGGGCGGCCGGCGACCCGGGCCCGCGGCGCGGGCGCGGTGCTGGCCTTCGGGGTGCCGCTGGCACTGATCGGCGCGGTCTGCCTGGCCGCGCCGCTGCTGCCCCTGCCCGACCCGGCCGCGCAGTCGCTGTCCGCCGCGCTGCGCCCGCCGGCCTGGCTGTCCGGCGGGGACGCGGCCCACCTGCTCGGCACCGACCACCTGGGCCGGGACGTGCTGGCGCGGATCTTGTACGGCGGCCGGCTCACCTTTCTCATCGCGGTGGCCGGCATGCTGGCCGGCGCGGTGCCCGGCACGTTGCTCGGCCTGGTCAGCGGCTTCTACCGGGGAACGGTCGACGCGGTGGTGTCCCGGTTCGTCGAAGCCCAGCTGGCGCTGCCGTTCATCCTGCTGGCCATCGCGGTGATCGCCGGCCGAGGGCGTTCGCTGTCCGCGCTGGTGCTGGTGCTGGCGCTGTTCGGCTGGGCCCAGTACGCCCGGGTGATCCGTGCCGAGACGCTGTCACTGCGCGAGCGCCCGTTCGTGCTCGGCCTGCGCTGCGCGGGCGTGCCGGCACCGCGCATCCTGCTCGCCCACATGCTGCCGAACGTCGCCGGTACCGTCCTGGTGCTGGTCACACTGCAGATCGGCACCGTCATCCTGGCCGAGAGCGCGCTCAGCTTCCTCGGCCTCGGCGTGGTGTCCCCGCAGATCAGCTGGGGCGCCATGCTCGCGGACGGCCGCGACCAGCTCACCCACGCCTGGTGGGTGGCGGCGTTCCCCGGCCTGGCGATCACCACGGTCGTCCTGCTCGTCAACCTGCTCGGGGACGCCATGCGGTCCTGGCTCGACCCCAAGAAGCGGAGGTACTGACATGTCCCCGGTCCTGGAGTTGCGCGGCCTGACGATCGAGGCGGCGACCGCCGGCGGCCGGCACGTGCTGGCCGACGGCGTCGACCTGAGCCTGGCGGCGGGGGAGACCCTCGGCTTGATCGGGGAGTCGGGCAGTGGCAAGACGACCACCGTGCGCAGCGTGCTCGGGCTGCTGGACCGCAACGTCGCGGTCAGTGCCGGCGAGGTGCGGGTGCTCGGCGAGCTGATTCAGGCACCCGGGGTGCAGGCGGCCGGCCGGGTGCGCGGGCGGCACGTCGGAATGGTGTTCCAGGGCGCGTCGTCTTCGCTGGACCCGCTGATGACCGTGCGCCGCCAGCTCCGCGAGGTGGCGCGCACCCACCTGCCGCGGCTGTCGCGGGCCGAGCGGGACGCGCGCATCGCCGGTGTCATCGCCAGGATGGGGTTCACCGAGGTGGACCGGGTGCTCGACTCCTTCCCCCACCAGCTGTCCGGCGGCATGCGGCAGCGGATCGCCATCGCGCTCGCCGTGGTGACCGAGCCGGAGGTACTGATCACCGACGAGTGCACGTCGGCGCTGGACGTGACCACCCAGGCGGAGGTGGTCGGCCTGCTCGCCTCGCTGACCGCCGCGTCGTCGCGGGGCACCGGGATGGGCATGGTGTTCGTGACCCACGACCTGATGCTGGCCGGTGAGATCTGCGACCGGATCGCGGTGATGTACGCCGGTCAGATCGTCGAGGTCGGCGCCGCCCGCGAGCTCATCACCGCTCCGCGGCACCCCTACACCCGTGCCCTGCTGGCCGCGATCCCGAGGTGGGACGGCGGCGAGGTGCGGGCCATCGACGGGACGGCCCCGAGGGTCACCGAGGACTGGCCGGGCTGCCGGTTCGCGCCGCGCTGCCCGCGGGCCGAACAGATCTGCCGGGCCGGTGAGGTGCCATGGGCGCCGCTGCCGGGCGGCGGCCGGGCCCGCTGCCACTTCGCCGCCGGCGACGGGCCCGGCGCCGCGGTGCCCGCCTCCTCGGCGCGCCGATGAGCGCCGTCGCCGCGCCGGCCGGGCGCTTCACCGCGGTCCTGCTGGACGGCCGGACCGCGACCGTCACCTGGTCCCGGCCCGAGCGGCGCAACGCCATCGGCGCGGAGGTCTGCGCGGAGCTGGTGCCGGCGCTGACCGGGCTGGCCGGCCGCCGCGACGTGGACGTCGTCGTGCTGCGGGCCGCCGGGCGGCCGTTCTGCGCCGGGTGGGACGTCACCGACTTCGCCGGGCTGGCCGGGGCGTCGCCCGGCGAGCTGGCCGCGTTCTTCCGGCACGGCCGCCGGTTGCTCGCCGCGATCGGCGCGCTGCCGCAGGTCACGGTGGCCGCGCCCGCCGGTGCGGCGCTCGGCTTCGGCTGCGCCCTGCTGGCCCGCTGCGACCTGGTCGTGGCGGCCGACGACTGCCGCTTCGGGCTGCCGGAGATCACCCTCGGCATGCCGCCGGCCACCGTCCTGCCCGAACTGCTGCGGGTCATGACCCGGCGCGCCGCCCTGGCCTGGGCGGTGACCGGGGAACGCCTCCCCGCGCACCGCGCGCTGGCCGACGGGCTGGTCACCTCGGTCGTCCCGGCGGCCGCGCACGAGGAGGAGACCGCCGCGCTGGCCGCCGCGCTGGCCGGCCGCCGGCCGGGGGTGGTCCGGGACACCAAGGCCCTGGCGGGCCGGCTGGCCGCGGCCGGCGAGGAGGACCGGACCGCGCTGGGGATGGCGTCGGCCATCGCCCGGTTCACCGCATCGGAAGGAGAGGCCCGTTGACCGAGCCGCCCGGCGCCCGGCGCCTCAGGATCGGCATGTCACTGTCGGCGCACTACCCGCCCGGCACGCCGGTGCGCGAAGCGCTGCGCGAGACGATGGAACAGGTGGCGCTGGCCGAAGAGATGGGCCTGTCGTCCATCTTGCTCGGTCACCACTACCTGGCCCGGTCGCAGTTCCTGCAACCCCTCTCGACGGTCGCTTACCTGGCGGCCCGCACCGAGCGGATCCGGCTCGGCTTCGGGGTCTACCTGCTGCCGCTGCACAACCCGCTGGCCCTGGCGGAGGAGTTCGCGACGCTGGACCAGCTGTCCGGCGGCCGGCTGATCGTCGGGCTGGGCGCCGGGTACCGCGGCGTGGAGTTCCGCGCGTTCGGCGTCCCGGTGGAGGAGCGGTTCCGCCGGCTGGAGGAGTACGTCGGCGTGCTGCGCGCGCTGTGGTCGGGCGAGCCGGTCACCGCCTCGGGGAGCTTCGGCGAGCTGGCCGGCGCCCGGGTGCTGCTGCGTCCGGTCGCACCCGGCGGCCCGCCGCTGTGGCTCGGTGCCTTCGGTCCGGCCGGCATGCGCCGGGTGGCCCGGCTGGACGCCGCCTGGGCCGTCGCGCCCAACGGCACCGTCGAGGAGGTGGCCGCGCGGATGGCGGACTTCCGGGCGGCTCTCGCCGAGCACGGCCGCTCAGCGGACCGTGACTACCCGCTGCTGCGCGAGGGCTGCGTCGCGCCGACCCGGCGGCAGGCGGTCGACGCGGCCGGCCCGTACCTCGCCGGGCAGTACGAGAACTACCGGGGCTGGAAGCACGGGACGTCGGCGCACGAGCTGATCGAGGGCCACGCGGTGATCGGCTCGCCGGACGACGTGGCCGAGCGGCTCGCGCGGTACGCCGCGATCGGGCACACCGAGGTGGTGCTGCGGCTGCAGTGGAGCGGCATGCCACAGGCCGACGTGCTGCGCTCGATCCGGCTGCTGGGCCGGGAGGTCCTGCCGGCCCTGGCCGAGGTGCCGGTCGGCGCCCCGGCTCCGGCGGCCGGGTGATGACCAGGTGAGAAGGGGTGCGAGTTGACATGACCGCCATCAACTTCGGTCGCGTGGTCGACCTGCAGCGGGTGCGCCGGGCGGCGGAACCCGCCATCGTCGGCGAGTCGGGCGTGTGGACTTACGAGCGCCTGGCCGACTCGGTGCACGCCGTCGCGGCGTTCCTGGCCGACCGCGGGGTCGGCCGGGGGGACCGGGTCGCGGTGCTCGGCCTGAACTCGGCGGAGTACGTTTGCGCGGTGCTCGCCGTCTACCGGATCGGCGGAGTCGCGGTGCCGCTGAACTACCGGCTGCGCCGGGAGGAGCTCGACTTCCTGGTCCGTGACAGCGGCGCGGTCGCGGTGCTCTGTGAGAGCGAGTTCCTGCCGGTCATGGCGGAGATCTGCGCGCCGCTGCGCCTGCGGGCGTCGGTGGTGCTGGACGGCGCCGGACCGCCCGGATGGCCCTCCTTCGGCGAGGTGCTGGCCGGGCACGCCGGCCTCGTGACGCCGCTGGCCGAGGTGGGCTTCGACGACCCGCAGCGGATCATGTACACGTCCGGGACGACCAGCCGGCCGAAGGGCGTCATCATCACGCACGGGATGGCCGCGCTGAACGTCACCGCCCAGACGACCGAGCTCGGCCTGTCGTCGGCGGACCGGGTGCTGATCTCCTCGCCCCTCTACCATGTCGCCGCCTGGGACGCGCCGGGCGTGGGCGTGCTGTTCAACGGCGGCACGCTGGTGGTGATGCGGCGCTTCGACGCGCCGGCCGCGTTGCGGCTGATCGAGGAGCACCGGGTCACCGGCGGCATCTTCGTGCAGGCCATCCTGCACGGCCTGCGCGCGGCCGCCGACGGCTCGCGCGACCTGTCCTCGCTGCGGTGGATCATCTTCGGCGCCGCGGCCGGCGAGCTGTACCGGGAGGTGCGCCAGATGCTGCCCGGCACCCGCCTGGTCCAGGCGTACGGCATGACCGAGGCGTGCAGCGCCATCGCCTACATGGACGCCGCGCACGAGGTGCCGAAGGCCGGATCGGTCGGCACCGCGGTGCCGTTCGTGGAGTACCGCGTGGTGGACGCCGCCGGTGTGGACGTCCCGCCGGGGGGCGCCGGGGAGGTGGTACTGCGCGGTCCCAAGGTGACCCCGGGGTACTGGGGCGATGCGGAGCTGACCGCCGAGGCCTGGCGGGGCGGCTGGTTCCACACCGGCGACGTCGGTTCGGTGGACGGCGACGGCTTCCTGTCGATCACCGACCGGCTCAAGGACATGATCAGATCGGGCGGCGAGAACGTCGCGAGCCAGGAGATCGAGCGGGTGCTCTATACCCACCCGCTGGTGTCGGAGGCGGCGGTCATCGGCGTGCCCGATCCCCGCTGGCAGGAGGTGCCGAAGGCGTACGTCGTGCTGAAGGCGGGCGCCGAGCTGTCCGCCGAGGAACTGATCGCCTACTGCCGGGGCCGGCTGGCGTCGTTCAAGACGCCGAAGTCGGTGGACTTCGTGGCCGAGCTGCCCCGCAATCCCTCCGGGAAAGTGCTGAAGCGGGTGCTGCGCTCGCGCTCGTTCGGCGATCCGGTGTCGGCGGGGTAGGGGAAGCGGGCCGACATCGTTACGCTTTGTGGCAAACGACTGTAGGGGGAATCGTCCGATGGCACGCACGGCGGCTTACGGGAAACCTCGGGGCTCTTATAACCCTGCGGAGAAACGGCGCGCGCTGCTGGCCAGTGCCCTGAAGCTTTTCGAGGTGAAGGGGTATCACGCGACCTCCGTCGAGGACATCGTGACGGACGCCGGCATGACGAAAGGCGCGCTCTACCACCTGTTCACGGGCAAGGAGGAGATCCTCCAGCAACTGCAGGAGGAATACATCGACGACCGGCTCGCGAACTTCCGCCGGATTCTTGAGACGTATGACTCGCCGGTCGACCGGTTGCGGCAGCTGATCTTGGAATCCCTGCACGCTATCAGCCACTTTAGGTCACATGTCACGATTTTCAGCCAAGAGCGACGTTTCCTGACAGAAGAGCGATTTGCCGCTATCAAGAAGAAGCGTGACCAGCTGGACGCGATGTACGAGGCGGTCATCCAGCAGGGGGTGGACGAGGGCGTGTTCAACTCCGCGCTGCAGCCGCGCATCGTCAGCTTCGGCCTGCTCGGCATGCTCACCGCCGCCTATGGTTGGTTCCGGCCGGACGGTCCGCTGAGCGCCACCCAGGTGGCCGACCAGTTCGCCGAGCTGATCCTCAAGGGGCTGGTGGCGCCGGTGCCGGAGGACTCGGTCGCCGGCTGAACCGGCCGCGGCCCCGCGCCGCCGGACCGCCCCGCCCGGGGCCTTCCGCTCGCGCCCCTTGACCGTCCCCCATTGGGCCCGTAACATTCATACTGGTCGGAATTAATAAGGAGTGGATCGTGAAGTTCGGTGTGATGAACCTGTTTCCGGCCGAGGGCACGGACGACGCCCAGGTGCTCCGGGACACCATCGAGGAGATCGGGATCGCCGACGAGCTCGGCTTCGACTCCTGCTGGCTGGCCGAGCACCACTTCTCGCGTTACGGGATCCTGGGCAACCCCCTGATGCTCGGTACCGCCCTCGCCGAACGGACCCGTCGCATCACCATCGGCACCGCGGTCGTGGTGCTCCCGCTGCACGATCCCATCCGCGTCGCCGAGGACGCCGCCCTGCTCGACATCCTGTCCGGCGGCCGGCTCGTCCTCGGGGTCGGCCGCGGGTACCAGCCGGCCGAGTTCCGCGGGTTCGGCAAGGACCGCAACGCCAACAAGGAGCTCTACGCCGAGATCGTCGACATCCTCAAGCTCGCCTGGACCGAGGAGAACTGGTCCTACGAGGGCACGCACTTCCAGTACCACGACATGAACGTGTTCCCCAAGCCGGTGACCCCGGGCGGCCCGCCGCTCCTGCACGGCACCTCCTCGCCGGAGACCTTCCGGCAGCGCGGCCTGGCCGGCGACCACATCATCGTCTCCTCCAGCTTCACGCCGATGCAGCGGATCAAGGAGAACTACGGGTCCTACCGCGACGCGCTCGCCGAGGGCGGCCACCCGGTGGACGGCTTCGACCTGCCCTTCATGCAGCAGGTCTGGGTGGGCGACGGCGAGGACGGCCTGCGGGCGGCGGCCGCCGCGGCGCTGACCTACTACCGCAGCGTCGGCAAGGTGATCCCGGGCTCGGACGAGGCGGTCGAGTCCGAGCGGGCCTACTACGACAAGGTCCAGCGGAACATCGGCCTGCTCACCCTGGAGAAGACGCTCACCCACGGCGGTACGTTCGGCTCGGTGGACCAGGTGGTGGACACCCTCGGCCGGATCCGGGACGAACTCGGCGTCACCCACTACATCGGCTGGTTCCACATCCCCTCGCTGGACCGCGCTCGCGCCATCGCCTCGATGGAGACCTTCGCCGCCAAGGTGATCCCCCAGCTGGCCGGTGCCTGACGTGCTCGGCCGCCCCATCCCCGACGCCGGAGCCCGCATATGAAGAAGAGCGAATACGAACTGCTCGCCGCCCAGTGGGACGGCGAGGGAATGACGACCGACGACAAGGCCATCGAGGAAGCGGTCCGCTACGAGAAGGACGCCGGCAAGGCCGCCGCGTACATCATCTTCGACGTCCCGGAGAAGCTGAACGGCATCCCGGTCGCCGCCTTCGAGCGGGTCGGCGACCTGATCCGGGAGGCCGAGGTCGATGACGAGGTGAAGACGATCGTCTTCAAGGGCAACGGCGACTGCTTCGGCTCCGGGGCGGACGCCGCCGAACTCGGCTACTACATCGGCTACGGCAAGAACAAGAAAGGCGAGCGGACCGGCCGGCCGGCCCAGCGCCAGCGGATCCTGCCCGACCGCAACCTGCTGTCGGAGAGCCTGGCCAACAAGGTCACCAACTGCCTGAAGGCGACGATCTGCCAGGTGCACGGCTATTGCTATGGCGGGCACATGAAGATCGCCCTGGGCGCCGACATGGTCGTCGCGTCACCGGACGCGCAGTTCACCCACCCGGCGTTCCGCTACCTCGGATGCGCTCCGCAGGACATGTACCTGTGGATCGAGAACCTCGGGCTGAAGAAGATGAAGGAGATCATGCTGACCATGCGGCCGCTCACCGCCGAGGAGGGCGAGCGGGTCGGCTTCGTCAACCAGGTGGTGCCGCGCGAGGAGTTGGCGGCCGCCGTCGACGAATATGTCACGGCCATCTCCTTCATGCCGCTGGACGGCCTGATGATGGGCAAGTCCATGATGCGCATCGCCATGGAGGCGCGGGGGAAGGGTGTCGGCGAGGTGGGCAACTGGATCGGGCATGCCTGGGCCACCAACCTGTCGCTCGCCGAGGGGGAGTACAACTTCGTCCGGGAACGGCGCGACAAGGGCCTGGCCCAGGCGCTGAAGGACCGGGACGCCGCGGTCGCGCCACGGTTCCGCCTCGGGGGACGGCTCGGCTGAGCGCCGGGCCGGGGGAGGGGGGCCGATGGTCGGCGAGATCCACCACGTCGCGGTGAGCGTCCGCGACCTGGACAGATCCATCCCGTTCTACCGGGACGGGCTGGGACTGCGCATGACGCTGGACATGCGGGTGGGCAACGAGACGATGCACGAGCGGCTCCGGGTGCCGCCGGGGACCACCGGCCGCGCCGTCTACTTCCAGGGGCCCACCCGGATCGGCCAGGTGGAGCTGATCCAGTGGGACCTGCCGGTGCCGGCCGGCGCGCGTCCCGGGCGGGCCGGTGAACCCGGGGTGTTCGCGCTGTCCTTCCCGGTGGCGGCCGAGGAGATCCGCGGGCTGTACGAGCGCCTGGTCGCGATGGGCGTCGACTGCTACCACCCGCCGGCGACCAGCGTACTGCCCGGCTACGGGCCGATCACCATGTTCATGTGCGAGGACCCCGACGGCATCCGCGTCGAGTTCGTCAGCCTGCCCACCCCGGAGCAGGTCCGCGCGTTCCGGGCCGCCGAGCGTTCCGGACCGGCGGAGGAAGGGCGGTAACGATCATGAAATTCGGCATTCTGGCCTCGCACCAGTACCTGCCGGAGGACGACCTCCGGCAGCGGCTCGGCGAGCTGTGGGACCTGACCGAGCTGGCGGCGGACCAGGGGTTCGCCTCCATCTTCGCGATCAACCACTTCCTGGCCAACCTGCAGACCCCGCAGCCGCTGTCGGTGCTGGGCGGGCTGATCCGGCACTCCGGCGACATGATGGTCGGCACCAGCCTGATCATCCTGCCCGCCTACCACGCGGTGCACATCGCCGAGGAGTTCGCGACGCTGGACCACATGTCCGGCGGCCGGCTGGTGCTGGGCGTCGGCGCCGGCTACCGCAACAACGAGTTCGCCGCGCTGAACATCGACAAGCCGAACCGCTTCCGCAAGATGCACGAGCAGATCAAGGTCATCCGGGCGCTGTGGACCGGCGAGCGGGTCGACTTCGACGGCGAGTTCCACACCCTGCACGACACCATCTGCGTCCGGCCGCTGCAGGCGGGCGGCCCGCCG
>NZ_BOOU01000050.1 GCF_016863395.1 Sphaerisporangium rufum
GGGCGGCCCGCCGATCTGGATCGGCGCCGGCGGCCGCGTCTCGGTGCGCAAGGCCGCCGAGCTGGGCGACGCCTGGATCATCCCTGGCAACTCGCCCAAGCCCGGCTGGCACCTCCAGGCGATGGAGAACCACGACGACGCGCTCGCCGGGGCCGGAAAGCCGCGCGAGGGCCGCGAGTATCCGATGGTGGTGAACGTGTTCTGCGGCCCGGACCTCGAGCGCGCCCGGGAGACGGTGCGGCCGTACATCGAGCGGGAGTACTTCAACTACGCCGACTACCCGCAGCTCGCCTTCCAGCGCGAGAAGTTCGAGTACATGTGGGAGAACCTGTTCCTGGTGGGCGATCCCGACACGGTGGCCGAGAAGGTCGGCCGGCTGCGGGACTCGGGGGTGAACCACCTCATCTGCCGCCCGTTCTGGCTGGGCATGTCGCACGACCGGACCGTCGAGTCGGTGAAGCTGTTCGCCCGGGAAGTGATGCCCCGGTTCGCGGAGGTGCCCGCCGCCTGAGGCGGCCGGCGGGGAGGGGAGCGCGATGAACGGCACCGAGGCGGACGGCGGCGCACCGGGCGGTGGAGACCGGCGGCCCGCGGGGACCGCCGGGCCGGACCTCCGCGGCTTCTTCACCCCCCGGCGGGTGGCGCTGATCGGCGCCAGCGAGTCCTCCGGATGGACCGGCCTGGTGCTGGCGGGCGCCGACCGGTCTCCAGGGTTGGAGGAGATGATCCTGGTGAACCCGCGGCGCGCCACGGTGCACGGACGGCCCGCGATCCCGAGCCTGGCCGCGCTGGACCGGCCGGCCGACCTGGCGTTCGTGATGGTCGGCCCGGACCGGGTGGCCGGCGCGGTGCGGGACGCCCTCGCGGCCGGCACCCGCGACCTCGTCGTGCTGTCGGCCGGGCTCGGCGAGGCGGGCGCGGAGGGCGGGACGCGGCAGCGCCACCTGGCGGAGCTGTGCGCCGCCGGCGGCGCCCGGCTGCTCGGCCCGAACGTCAGCGGATTCGTCAATCCCGCGGGCGGCGTCACGCTGTTCGGCCTGCCGGTGCCGGCGGATCTGCCCGCCGGGCGGGTCGGGGTGGTCATGCAGTCCGGCGGCCTGGCCACCCACGTCCTCGGCCTGGCGCGCAGCTGGGGCATCGGCCTCAGCCTCCTCGCCACGACCGGGAACGAGGCGGTGCTCACCGCCACCGACGTGCTGGATCATCTGGTCGACGACGAGGGCACCGGCGTCGTCGCGGTGTTCCTGGAGTCGGTGCGCGACCCGGCCGCGTTCCGCGCGGTGGCGCTGCGCGCCGCCGGGCGGGGCAAGCCGATCGTCGCGCTGCACGCCGGCACGTCCACGCTCGGCCGCGCCGCGGCGCTCTCGCACACCGGGGCGCTGGTCGGTGACCACGCGCTCACCGCCGCCGCGCTGGAGGACCTCGGCGTGGTGCTGGTGCGCTCGATGGAGGAACTGGTCGCGACCGCGGCGCTGCTCGCCCACCACCCGCGCGGCCTGGGCGGGCGCCGGCTGGCCGTGGTCGCCGCGTCCGGCGGAGCCTGCGAGCTCATCGCGGACGCCGCCGAGCCGCTCGGGTTCACGCTGCCGCCTTTCTCCGGAGAGCTGGCCGGGGCGCTGGCGGCGGCGCTGCCCCCGTTCGCCGACGTGCGCAACCCGCTGGACGTCACCGGGTACGTGGTCAAGGCGGCGGACCTGCCGTTCACCGCTACGGAGCTGGTCGACCGGCATGGCGCCGGCGACCACGACGCGCTGATCCTGCAGTCCGTCGTGCTGCCGGCCGGGCCCGGGCCGGACGAGGAGGCGGTGCGCGCCCGGTTCCGGCGGCTCGCCGGGGCGGTCCGCGGTGCCACCGTCCCGGTGGTGCTGCAGACCGGCGCGGTGTTCGCGCTGAGCCCGTTCGCGCTGGAGCTCGTCATGGACAACGACCTCGTCGTCCTGCCGGGCATCGCCGCCGGGATGGCCGCGCTGGACCGGGCGGCGCGGTACGCGGAGATCCTGCCGCGCGCGCTGCGGGACCGGAGTCCAGCCGCCGTCCCGGCGTGGGCCGGCCGCGGCGACGTGGCGGAGCTGCTGGCGCGGTGCGGCGTCCCGGTGCCGCCGGAACGCCGCGTCCGCACGGCGGGGGAGGCCGCGCGGGCCGCGGCCGAGCTGGGCTTTCCGGTGGTGCTGAAGGTGGTCAGCGACGACGTGCCGCACAAGTCGGACGTGGGCGGCGTGGTGCTGGGGCTGGCCGGCCCGGCGGCGGTGTCCGAGGCGTTCTCGGCCATGATGGCCGAGGTGTCCGCGCGCCTGCCCGGCGCGGCGCTGGATGGCGCGCTGGTGGCGCCGATGCGGCCGCCCGGGGTGGAGTTGCTGGTCAGCGTGGTGAACGACCCGCGCTGGGGGTTGTTGTTGACCGTGGGGTCGGGCGGGGTGCTGGCCGAGTTGCTGGACGATGTGGTGGTCCGGCCGCTGCCGGTCGCCGAGACGGAGATCCCCGGCATGCTGGCCGGGCTGCGGGTGGCGCGGCTGCTCGGCGGGTACCGCGGGTCGGCGCCGGCCGACCTGCCCGCCGTCACCGCGGCGATCGTGGGCGTGCAGCGGCTGGCCGGCGCGCTCGGACCGGACCTGCGCGCCGTCGAGATCAACCCGCTGTGGGTGCGCGGCGAGCAGGTGGAGGCGCTCGACGTGTTGCTCGACTGGGCGCACTGACCTCAGAGGCTGGACAGGCCGTTCCGGGTGCCATAAAATTCCGACTAGTTGGTATGAAATTGCTCCAGGCCGAAGAGGTGGAACCGTTGGCGCGCAACCTGGCACATGATCTGGAAGCCCGGGCGAGCCGATCGCCGGACCGGGTCGGGCTGATCCACGAGGACGGCCGCACCTGGACCTACCGCCAGCTCGACCGGGCGGCCGCCGCGGTCGCCCGCGACCTGTCCGCCCGGGGAGCGGCCCGGGGCGCCCGGGTGGGCCTCCACCTCGCCAACGGTCCCGAGCTCGTCCTCGGCCTGGCCGGCTGCTGGAAGGCCGGCCTGGTCCCGGTCCCGATGAGCGGCCTCTACACCGCCGACGAGGTCGGCTCCTGCGTGCGTAAGACCGCGCCCGCCCTGGTGGTGGCCGACCCGGCCCGGCTGCCCGTCGCCGGCGTCCCGGTCGTCCTCCTCGACGTGCTGCGCTCGGCCGGTGAGGCGGCACGCGTCCCCGGCGCCGCCGCCGTGCCCGGCGTGGCCGCGCCTGATCCCGCCGCGGACGAGGAAGGGCTGGTGCTGTTCACCGGCGGCTCCACCGGGCTGCCCAAGGCGGTGGCCGTCACCCACGCCGGCACCCACGCTTCGATGGCGACCCTGGCCCGGGCGCAGAAACGGGGTACGCCGCCCCCGGACGGACTGTACGACCTCGCCGCCGAGGATGTGCCGCCCAACCTGGTGCTGCTGCCGCTGTTCCACGGCGGCGGCATCCAGTCGCTGCTGTTCGCCTGGCACGTCGGCCGGGCCGTGCTGCTGGTCGAGCGGTTCTCGGTGGACCGCGTCGCCCGGCTGGTGCCGGGCCACCGGGTGGACAACCTGTTCCTGCTGCCCACCATGGTCTACGACCTGACGCACGCCGCCGAGTCTCCCGACCTCTCCTCGGTGCGCACCGTCCTGGTCGCGGGCCAGCGGCTGGACCCGGAGCTGAAGGTGCGGTTCGAGGAACGCTTCGGTGTCACCGTGACGTCCAACTACGGCTCCGCCGAGCTCGGCCACGTCGCCGGCTGGCACTCCAGGGACGTGCGCGAGGGGCGCTGGCGGCCGGGCTCGGTCGGCCGCGTCTACGACGGCGTCGAGCTGGAGGTCCGCGACGAGCGGGGCCGGGCCCTTCCCCCCGGCACCCCTGGCGAGATCTGGGTCAGGTCCACCCGCACCAAGGGATACGCCGACGGTGGTGGCGACGAGGCACCGCTGGTGCGGGACGGCTGGGTGCGCTCCGGCGACGTCGGCCACCTGGACGCCGACCGCGTGCTGTACCTGGTCGGGCGGATCAGGGAGGTCATCAAGACCGGCGGCTTCCAGGTGTGGCCCGGGGAGGTGGAGGCGGTGCTGCGACGGCACCCCGCGGTGGCCGACGTCGCCGTGGTGGGCGTCCCGGACCCGCGGCTCGGCGAGGTGCCCAAAGCGTTCGTCGTGACCCGTGAGCCGGTGCCCCCCGAGGAACTGGTCGAGTGGTGCCGCGACCGGCTCGCGCACTTCAAGTGCGTCCGGCGGGTGGCCTTCGTGGCCTCGTTGCCGCGCAGCGAGGCCGGCAAGCTCATGCGCGCCGCCCTCGCCGCCGCCGACCCGGCTCCCAGCGGCCCGCAGACCCCCACCGGCGCCCGGCCTGAGGAGGCCGCGCGATGACCGGCCCGATCACCGGTTCCTGGTGCCCGGTCGACTCTCGCCCGGCCGCCGGCCAGCTGCCGCGCCGCGACGGCGCCGTCCGGCCCGCCGTGGTCCCGGCCGTGGTCCCGGCCCCGATTTCGGGCACGCTCTTCCGTAGCGTGATGGGCAGCGTGCCCACCAGCGTCGCGGTGGTGGCCGGCATGACGGCGGGCGGGGAGCCGGTCGGGCTGGCGATCGGCACGCTGACCTCCGTCTCGCTGGATCCGCCATTGATCGCCTTCTGCCCGGGGGCGACCTCCACCAGCTGGCCGAAGATCCGCGCGACCGGCCGCTTCTGCGTGAGCGTGCTGGCCGGCGACCAGCAGGATGTCTGCGCCGTCTTCGCCAGCAAGCGGCCCGACAAGTTCGCCGGGCTCTCCTGGTCGGTCGCCGGCAACGGTGCCCCGCGGCTGGACGACGTGGTGGCGTGGCTGGAGTGCGACCTGGAGGCCGAGCACGCGGCCGGCGACCACAGCATCGCGATCGGGCGGGTCACCCGTCTCGGCTCGGGCACCGGCGAGGTCCCGCTCGTCTTCCTCGGCGGGCGGTACGTCGGTGTCGCCTGAGGCGGCGCCACCGGAACCCGCCGCCGCGCCGCGGCCGGCCGCGATGGCGTCGCCTGAGCATGCGGCGTTCCGGGCGCGGCTGCACGCGATCGCCGCCGACGCGGTGCGGCCCCGGGCGGCGGCGATCGACGAGACCGGCCGGTATCCGGTGGACGTGTACGACCGGTTCGCCGCCGAAGGGCTGTTCGCCCTCACCTTGCCGCCCGAACTCGGCGGCCCGCGGACCGGCCCCCGGGGGATCGTCGCCCTGACCCACGCCACCGAGGTGATGGCCCAGTACTCCAGCGCGGCCGGCCTGATGTTGCTGCTGTCCCGGCTGCCCGCGGCGCCGCTGCTGGCCGGCGGCACCCCGGAGCAGCGGCGCCGGCTGCTGGTCCCGCTCGGTGCCGGACGCGCACGGGGGGCCTTTTGCATGTCGGAGCCGCAGGCCGGCAGCGACGTGCTCGGCATCGCCGCCCGCGCCGAGCCGGACGGGGGCGGCTGGCGGCTCACCGGGCACAAGAGCTGGATCTCCGGCGCGGCCGAGGCCGACTGGTACGTCGTCGTCGCGACCACCGCCGACCCGGCCGACCGGCGGGCCGGCGCGCTGCGCGCCTTCGTGGTCGAGCGGGACGCCCCAGGGGTGGCCGTCCGGTCGCACGCCCGGTCCTCGGTGCGCGGCATGAGCCTGGGCGACCTCCTGCTGGACGGGGTACCGGTCCCCGGCGGCGCGGCGCTGCCGGGCATCGACGGGCTCGGCCCGCTGCTGGGCGCCCTGGCGACCATGCGGCCGGTCGTCGCCGCACGCGGGCTCGGCCTGGCCGAGGCCGCGCTCATGGCCGCGGTCCGGTACGCCGGTGAGCGCCGGGTGAACGGAACCGCGCTGATCCGGCAGCAAGGGATCCGGTGGGAGCTGGCCCGGGCCGCCGCCGACGTCGAGGCGGCCCGCGCGCTGACCTACCAGGCGGCCGGCCTGGTGGCGGCCGGTACGGCCGGCCCGGAGTCCGCCGCCCGCCTCGCCGTCGCCAAGCTGCACGCCACCGAGTGCGCGGTACGCGTCTCCGGGCTGGCGACCCAGATCTTCGGCGCCGCGGGCGCGGTCGCCGGGCATCCGGCCGAGCGCATGTACCGCGACGCGCGCACCCTGACCGTGGTCGAGGGTACCTCGGAGATCCAGCTCGACCTCATCGCCCGCGGCCTGGAGCGGGGCCACCTGTGGTGGGGGCCGCCGGCGGCGTCCGGACCGGCGGGACCACGTGACGGACCATGAGGAACCCGAAGCAGAGGAAGGAGGCGCCATGGCGGAGCCCGGCACGCAGAAGCCGGCCGGCCCGGTGCGCGAGCCGCTGATCACCGACCTGGAGACGGTGCTGACCACGACCCGCGCGGTACGCCGCCGGCTCGACCTGGCACGTCCGGTACCACGCGAACTCGTGCTCGACTGCCTGCGTCTGGCCCTGCAGGCGCCGACCGGCGGGGACGCCGAGGACTGGCGTTTCGTCCTGGTCGGCGACCCGGCGACCCGGGCGCGCATCGGCGAGGAATACCGGCGCCTGTTCGACCTGCACGTCCGGCCCCGGTTGCCGGCGCTCCAGGCCGGGGCCACCATGCGGGCCGGTCCGCCGGGCAGCGACCCGGAGCGGGGCAGGGACCTGGGCCGGGACGGTGCCCAGGACCTTGGGCACGATCGGGACGGCGCCCAGGATGCCGGTCACGATCTGGACGGCGCGGCCCGGCGCCGGCGGGCCCGCGTCTACGCCGGGGCCGCCTACCTCGCCGAGAACATCGGGCGGGCACCGTGGCTGGTGCTCGCCTGCGCCACCCGGCCGAACCGCAGTCCGAAGATCGCCGCCGCCGTGTACGGCTCGGTCTTCCCCGCCGTATGGTCCTTCCAGCTCGCCCTGCGCTCGCACGGGCTCGGCTCGATCATCACGACGCTGCACCTGCGGGATCCGGCGGAGGTGACCCGCATCCTCGGCATCCCGGACGGCGTGACGCAGTGCGCGTTGCTACCGGTCGCCTACACGCTCGGTACGGATTTCCGCCCGGCGGCCCGCCGGCCGGTGGCGGAGGTCACCTACCTGGACCAGTGGGCCCGCCCGCTGCCCGCGGGCTGAGCCGCCGTGCAGATCATGGTCACCCTGGCACCCGACGACCTGGCCGTGCTGCGCCGCCGGGTGGCGGCCTGCGAGCGTGCCGGGTTCGCCGCCCTCGGCATCGGGGACTCGCCGGGTTATCACGACGTCCACGTCGCGCTCACCGTCGCCGCGCAGGTGCCGGCCCGGCTGCGGATCGGCCCGATGGTCACCAACGTCGTGACGCGGACCCCGCAGGTCACCGCGCGGGCGCTGCACTCGGTGGACGAGATCGCCGGCGGCCGGGTCTTCGCCGGGGTCGGCGGGGGCGACAGCGCCCTGGCCGGCGCCGCCGGGGCGGGCGTGGCCGGACTCGCGGCCGGCCTCGGCCGGCTCCGGGAGCACTGGCCGGCGGCCGGCGTGCCGGGGCCGGACCGGCCGTGGCGGCTGGTGGTCGCGGCCAACGGCCCGCGTACGCTCGCGCTCGGCGGGGCGATGGCCGATCTGGTCGTCTCCGGCGCCGGGATCACCGCGGAGGCCGTCCGGCGCGCCCGGACCGCCGTGGCCGCCGGCGAGCGCCGGGCCGGACGCGCGCCCGGGTCGGTGCCGCTGTGGGCGGTGGCCCGGGTCGCGGTGGCCGGTGACCGGGAGACGGCGCTGGCCGGGTTGCTGCCGTTGCTCGCATCCGGTGCCAACCATGTCTTCCGCGTGCCGGGCGAAGCGCGCGGGCTGCCGCCCGAGGTGGCGGCTGGAGTGGCCACGTTGCGGGCCCGCTACGACTACGCGGCGCACGGCCACCGTACCGGGAACCCCAACGCCGCGCTGGTGGAGCGGCTCGGCCTGCGCGAACCGCTCGCCGAGCGGTTCGCGATCGCGGGCACCGCCGCGCAGGTCGCCGCCGGGTTGCGGGAGCTTTCGGGCCGCGGCGTCGACGGCGTGGTGATCCCGGCGGTGGGCCTGGACGTCGACGATCTGCTGGCCCGGCTCGGCGAGGAGGTGCTGCCGCTGCTCGGGCGGCACGCGGGCCGGTGACGGGGCGGTGACGGGGCGGGGCGGGGCACCGCTGACGGCACTCGCGTTGCCCGGGTACCGGGCGTTCATCGCCTCGCAGGCGCTGGGCAACGCGGCGATGTGGATGCACCGCACCACGCACGTCTGGCTGGTCGTGCAGATCACCAAGGGCGACGGAGTGGCGGTCGGCGTGGTGACCGGCCTGCAGTTCATCCCGATGATCGTGCTCGGGCTCGGCGGCGGCGCGCTCGGCGACCGTTTCGACAAGCGCCGGATGATGCTGCTGACCCAGTCCGCGGTGGTGCTGGCGGCCGCCGTGCTGGCCCTGCTGGTCGCCCGGGGCGCCGCCACGCTGCCGATCGCCTACGCCTTCGCCCTGCTGCTCGGCGTCCCCGGCGCGCTGGACGCCCCGGTCCGGCTGGCCTACCCCCGGCAACTAGTGCCGTCCGAGCTGCTGGCCCCGGCGGTCGGGGTGAACGGCGCGGTCTTCCAGCTCGCCCGGGTCGCCGGGCCGGCCCTGGCCGGCGGGCTCATCGCCTGGCACGGCACCGCCACCGTGTTCGCCGCCGTCGCGGTACTGGGGGCCGGCGCCTGCGCGGCGCTGTGGCGGGTACGGCCGCCACCCGCGCCGGACCCCGTGGTATCAGGAGGCGCGCCGGGCCTGCGCGGCCGGTGGCGCCGGGCGTACCTGGTTCCGATGCTGGGCGGCTTCCTGCTCGGAGTGGGCATCGCCCACCTGCAGCTCGCCGTGCCCCTGCTGCTGGATCCCACCGCGCGCGGCGCCGCCGGGACGTTCGGCATGCTGACCGCGATGATCGGCCTCGGCGGCGTGGCCGGGGCAGGGCTGGTGACCGTCACCCGCGGTGCTTCGGGTGACCGCGGGCTACTGTGGTGGTCGGCCGCGTTCTGCGCGGTCACGGTGGCCGTGGCCGCGCTGCCCACCGGCCTGGCGATGGGCGCGGGGCTGTTCCTGGCCGGCGTGACGATGCAGATCTTCGGCACCTCCGCCATCTCGGCGCTGCAGCTGCGCTCGCCCGCCGACGTGCAGGGCCGGTTGATGGCGTGGTACGTGATCGTGTTCTTCCTCTGGGCACCGGTCGGCGGGCCGGTCTTCGGCCGGCTCGCCGGCCTCGCCGGGGTGCGCCCCGCCCTGGCCGGCTCCGGCCTGGCCTGCCTGGCCGTGGCGCTGCTGGGGCTGGCGATGCTCCGGCCGGGCCGGCCGGGTGACCGCGGCGCCCCTCGACAAAGCGGTGACCGGCGGGGTATTACTTGATACCAACCAGCCGGTACGAATTTGGGAGGCCCCGTGACGATCGACTCCGGTGACGGACGGCTCGACCGGCTGCGGGCCGAGCTGCGGGAATGGCTCGGCGAGCACCGCCGCCCGTCCCTGGCGGGGATGGGCGAGTACGACCTGGAGCGCGAGGTCTGGCGCAACCCGGAGTCGCCGCTGCACGACGACTTCCAGGCCTTCGAGCAGGCGTCGCTGGCGGCCCGGCTGGTCTGCCCGCAGTGGCCCGCCGAGTACGGCGGACGCGGGCTCGGCGAGCTGGAGATGGCCGTCCTCGCCGAGGAGTTCGCGCGGGCCGGGATGCCCCGGGTCACCCGGGGCATGGGGGAGCGGCTGGCCGGGCCGGCCATCCTGGCGCACGGCACCCCCGAGCAGAGGGCGTACTTCCTGCCCCGGGTGGTCAGCGGCCAGGACCGCTACTGCCAGGGGTTCTCCGAGCCGGACGCCGGCTCCGACCTCGCGGCGGTGACCACGCGCGGCGTGGTGGCCGGCGACGAGATCGTCATCACCGGGCAGAAGATCTGGACCTCCCGGGCGCACCTGGCCGACACCCTGTTCCTGCTGTGCCGCACCGACCCGGCCGCACCCAAGCACAAGGGCATCTCGTACGTGCTGGTGCCGATGAAGGACAACGGGATCACCGTCACCTCGCTGGTCACCATGTCGGGCGAGGACGCGTTCTGCCAGGAGTACATCGACGGCGCGCGCGCCCCGCTGTTCAACGTCATCGGCGGGCTGAACAACGGCTGGCGGGCCGCGATGACCACGCTCGGCAGCGAGCGCGGCGCGGTGGCCGCCGTGCAACACCTTGAGTACGAGGAGGAGTGGCGGGCCCTGGTGGCACGGGCCCGCGAGCTTGGCCGGGACACCGACCCGTTGGTTCGCCAGGATCTCGCCTGGGCCTACTGCCAGGTGCACGTCATGAAGGCGACCGGCCGGCGCGTCCTCGCCTCGCTCGCCGCCGGTGGCCGGCCCGGCGCGGAGGCCTCGCTGACCAAGCTGGTGTGGAGCGAGTACCACCGCCGGCTGGGGGAGATCGCCATGGAGATCGAGGGCGCCGAAGGTCTGGTGCGCCCGCCGGGGGAGGGTTACCCGCTCACCCGGTGGCAGAAGACCTTCCTCACCAGCCGGGCTGAGACGATCTTCGCCGGCACCAGCGAGGTGCAGCGCCGGATCGTCGCCGAGCGCGTGCTCGGCCTTCCGAAGTCGTCCTGACATGCCGGCCCCGCCCTCCCGGCCCGCGAGCCCGCCGGACGCGCGCGGTCCCGCACCGGACGCCCGGCCGGCCGCCGGCGCCGCGGCCTGGCCCGGCGCCGGACCGGACGCCTCGCCGGACCTCGCGCCGCTGTTCCGGCCGCGCTCGGTCGCGCTGGTCGGCGCCACGGAACGCTCCATGTGGTCGGTCAACACCTTCGCCAACCTGCGCCACCACTCCCCGGACATCGCGGTGCACTGCGTCAACCCGCGCCGTGACCGGGTGCACGGTGTCCGGTCCGCGCCGTCGCTGGCCGCGATCGGCGAGCCGGTCGACCTGGCGTACATCATGTCGCCGCGCGACACCGTGCCGCGGGTGCTGCGCGAGGCGGCCGGCTGCGGCGCCGGCGCCGCGATCGTACTGACCGCCGGGTTCGGCGAGACGCCGGACGGCCGGGCCGCGCAGCGCGAGCTGGTCGAGGTGGCCGCGGAGACCGGCATCCGCGTGCTCGGGCCGAACGGGAACGGCTTCGTGGACGTCGCGGGCGGGGTCGTGCCCTTCGGCCTCCGGCTGCCCCCGCTGCCCGCCCCGGGCCGCGCCTCGTTCGTCCTGCAGTCCGGCGGGCTGATGAAACCACTGCTCTGCCTGGCCCGGTCCTGGGGCGTCGGGGTCGGCCTGCTGGCCAACACCGGCAACGAGGCCGTGCTCTCCTGCACCGATGTGGCCCGCTACCTGGTGGAGCGCGCGGAGACCGGTGCGGTCGGGCTGTTCCTGGAAGCCTTCCGCGACCCGGCCGCCTTCCGCGCGCTCGCACACCGGGCGGTCGAGCTGGACCGGCCGCTGGTCGTGCTGCCGGTGGGTCGCAGCGAGGCGGCGCGCAGCGCGGCGATGTCGCACACCGGGGCGCTGACCGGCGACTCCGCCGTCACCTCGGCGGTGTTGCGCGGCCTCGGGGTGGTCGAGGTCACCTCGCTGGAGGAACTGCTCGCCACCACCGACCTGCTGGCCCGAGGGCTGCGCCCGGGCGGTGGCCGGCTCGCGGTCGTCTCCGCCTCCGGCGGGAGCTGCGAACTGCTGGCCGACCAGGCCGCCGAGCAGGGCCTGACCCTGCCGCCGCTGCCCCCGGCCGCGGTGCGGGGCCTCACCGCGATACTGCCGGAGTTCGCCCACGTGGCCAACCCGCTGGACGTCACCGGGTACGCGACGGTGGACCCGGCACTGCCGGCCCGCGCGGCGGAGGTGGTGGGCCGGGCCGGGGCCGGGCGGTTCGACCTGATGCTGTTCCAGGCGTTCGTCTCGCCGCCCGGGTCCCCGTCCGCCGCGGACCGCGCCCACTTCGCCGGGCTCGCCGGGACGCTGCACGCCCTGCCGATGCCCGCCGTGCTGCAGGACGAGGTGGCGGTGGGGCTCGGCGACTTCGCCCGCGAGCTGTTCGCCGAGCTCGACCTGGTCCGGCTGCCAGGGATCGAGGTGGGGCTGCGCGCCGTCGCCGGCGCCGTCCGCTACACCGCCCGCCGGCGCCGCCTGGTCACCGGCCCCGGGGCCGAGGCGGCGGCCGGCACCGGGTCGCGAACGGAGGCCGGCGCGGACCCGCCGGCCGGGCGGGCGCCGCTCCCGCCCGGTCCCTGGTCGGAGGCGGTGGCGCTCGGCCTGCTGGCGCGCGGCGGCGTGCCGGTGGTGCCGCACCGCCTGGCCGGCGGCGTGGCCGCCGCCGTGGCCGCCGCCAGGGAGATCGGCGGCCGGGTGGTGCTGAAGATCTGCTCTCCCGACATCGCCCACAAGTCCGATATCGGAGGCGTGGTGCTCGGGGTCCAGGGCGACGTGGCGGTGGCCGACGCGTACGCGGCGCTGATGTCGGCCGCAGCGGCCCGCGCCCCGGCGGCCCGGATCGACGGCGTGCTGGTCACCGCGTTCCGGCCCGGCGGCCTCGAGCTGATCGCGGGCGTGCGCCGGGACCGCGTGTGGGGCCCGGTCCTGGTGCTGGGCTTCGGCGGCGTGCTGGTCGAGGTGCTGGCGGACGTGGCGATCCGGCCGCTGCCGGTCGGCACGCCGGAGGTGCTGGAGATGCTCGGCGAGCTGCGTGGCGCGGCGCTGCTGCGCGGCGCGCGCGGCGCCCCGGACGCAGACGCCGGGGCGATCGCCGAGGCGGTCCGGGCGCTGGCCGGCACCGCGCTGAGCTGGGGCGATGGTTGGGAGTCAGTCGAGGTGAACCCGCTGCGGGTCGACGGGACGGTGGTGGAGGCGCTGGACGCCCTGCTGGCCGCCGCGCCCGGCGGGTCACCGAAGATCAGCGGGAGGGCGCGATGAGGCTGGGGTTCACCGAGGAACAGGACGAGCTGCGCGCGGGCGTACGCCGGCTGCTGGCCGAACGGGCGGCGCCCGACCGGCTGCGCGCGGCGACCGAGGCGGCCGAGCCGTACGACACCGATCTGTGGAAGATGATGGCGCGGGATCTCGGCCTGCACGCCATGGCGATCCCGGAGGAGTACGGCGGGGCCGGGTACGGGTTCCGCGAGCAGTCGGTGGTGCTGGAGGAGATGGGGCGGACCCTGCTGCGCTCGCCCTACCTGTCGACGGTCGTCGTGGCCGCCGCGGCGCTGCTGCACGGCGATGACGAGGAAGCGCGTGCCCGGTGGCTGCCCCGGATCGCCGCCGGCGAGGTGGTCGCCACCCTGGCGCACGCCGAGCCGGGCGTCGGGTGGCGGGCGGGCCGGCCCCGCGCGGTCGCGGTGCGGGACGGCGCCGGCTGGCAGGTGGGCGGAGCCAAGTCCCACGTCGTGGACGGCGCCGAGGCCGGCCTGCTGCTGGTGTCGGCCGCCGCCGGCCAGGACGGCCGCGATCTCGTGCTGCTCGCGGTGGATCCCGGCCACCCGGGGGTCACGGTGACGGAACTGCCCGCCCTGGACACGACGCGGCGGCTCGCGTCGGTCACGTTGGACGGCGTGCCGGCGCAGGCGGTGGCGACCGGCGAGCGCGCCCGGCGGCTGCTGGACCGCGTCCTGGACGTCGCGGTGACCGGGCTGGCCTGCGAGCAGGCGGGCGCGGCGGCCCGGGCC
Organism: Sphaerisporangium rufum; assembly: GCF_016863395.1. Lineage (GTDB taxonomy): Bacteria > Actinomycetota > Actinomycetes > Streptosporangiales > Streptosporangiaceae > Sphaerisporangium > Sphaerisporangium rufum. The sequence goes on from NZ_BOOU01000050.1 coordinate 13,549, forward strand.
CTGGAGATGACGGTGGAGTACGCCAAGGTACGCCACCAGTTCGGGGTGCCGATCGGTTCGTTCCAGGCGGTGCAGTTCACCTGCGCCGACATGCTGCTGCACCTGGAGGCGGCCCGGTCCGCGGCCTACTACGCGGCCGCCGCGATCGACCGGGACGACGAGGACGCGCCGATCGCGGCCGCGGTCGCCAAGGCGGTCTGCTCCGACGCCGGCATGGCCATCGCGGCGGAGATGGTACAGATCCACGGCGGCATCGGCTACACCTGGGAGCACGACGCCCACCTGTACTTCAAGCGGGCGGCGTCCTCCGCGGGCCTCTTCGGCGACGCCGACCTCTACCGCGAGCGGGTCGCCACCCTGGCGGGGGTCTGACGTGGCCGGCGATGAGGGCAGGCCCAAGCCGGTGCCCCGGCCGACCCCCGACACCGCCCCGTACTGGGACGGCGCGGCGGCCGGCGAGCTGCGCGTGCCCCGCTGCCGGCCGTGCGGCGAGGCGTTCCTCTACCCGCGCCCGCACTGCCCGGTCTGCTCATCGGACGACATCGAGTGGTTCACCGCGAGCGGGCGGGCCACCCTGCACTCCTACCTCATCGCGCACATCCCGGCGCCCGGCTTCGAGGATGAGGTGCCGTACGCGGTCGCGGTGGTCGAGCTGGAAGAGGGGCCGCGGTTGATGTCCGGCATAGTGGAAGTGCCGAACGATCCCGAGCACCTGGTCCTCGACATGGAGCTGGAGGTCGTCTTCGACCGGCACGGCGACGTCGCGGTGCCGAAGTTCCGGCCACGGGGCGGCGCCCGGTGAGCCGCCGTCCCGGGGTCGCCATCGTCGGGGCCGCCGAGACCGAGCGCATCGGCCGGGTGCCCGACATGTCGGCCATGCAGTTGCACGCCGCGGCCGGCCTGGCCGCGCTGCGCGACGCCGGACTCACCACCGCCGACATCGACGGGGTGGCCTGCGCCGGGGAGAGCCCGGTCGACGTCGCCGACACGCTGGGCATCCGTGCCGGGTACCTCGACGGCACCATGGTCGGCGGTGCCTCGTTCATGCTGCACGTCCGGCACGCCGCCGCCGCCATCGAGGCCGGGCTGTGCCACACGGTGCTGATCACCCACGGGGAGTCCGGCCGGTCCCGGATCGGCATGCAACCCTGGGCGCCCGCGCCTCAGTCGGTGCGCGGGCAGTTCGAGGTGCCCTACGGGGCGATCCTGGCACCGTCCACCTTTCCCATCGGCGTGCTCCGTTACATGAAGCGCTACGGCATGACCCCCGAGCAGCTGGCCATGGTCCCGGTCGTCCAGCGCCGCTGGGCGGCCCGCAACCCGCGGGCGAAGCTGCGCGAGCCGATCACCGTCGAGGACGTGCTGGCGTCCAGGATGATCTCCTATCCGTTGCACCTGCTGGAGTGCTGCCTGGTCACCGATGGCGGCGCCGCCATCGTGGTCACCTCCCGGGACCGGGCCGCCGACCGGCCGAGACCGCCGGTGCACCTGCTCGGGGCGGGCGAGGCCGGTGAGTCGCCGGCGATCTCGCAGATGGCGGACCTGACCTCCTCCCGGGCGTTCCGCGACGCCGGCCGGGCCGCGTTCGCCGAGGCCGGGATCTCGCACGCCGACGTGGACCATCTGATGATCTACGACGCGTTCGCGCACGTCCCGCTGTACGGGCTGGAGGACCTGGGCTTCGTCGGCCGAGGCGAGTCCTTCTCCTTCGTCGAGGAGGGCCACACGGCCCCCGGCGGGCGGCTGCCGACGAACACCAACGGGGGCGGCCTGGCCTACACCCACACCGGCATGTACGGCATGTTCGCCATCCAGGAGTCGGTGCGCCAGGTGCGCGGCGAGGCGGCGGCCCAGGTCGACGGGGTGCGTGTCAGCGTCGTGCTCGGCAATGGCGGCTCGTTCATGAGCGCCGGGGTGCTGGTGCTCGGCGCGGCGGAGGCCGCCGGGTGAGGCGGCGGGGACGGCCGCGGCGCGCGGCCGGTCGGAGCAGGACCTGGGGATGGAGGAGCGATGTCGAGGTTGTGTGAGGGACGCGTGGTGATCGTGACCGGTGCCGGCAACGGCATCGGCCGCCACCACGCGCTGGAGTTCGCCCGGCAGGGCGCCACGGTGGTGGTCAACGACCGCGGCGTGCGGCGCGACGGCTCGGGCGGCTCGGGCACGCCCGCCGACGAGGTCGTGGCGGAGATCGCCGCGATGGGGGGACAGGCGGTGGCCGACCACGGCGACGTGTCGGACGTGGCGGCGGCCGAGGAGATGGTCGCCACCGCGATCGACCGGTTCGGCCGGCTGGACGTGCTGGTGAACAACGCCGGCATCCTGCGCGACCGCACCCTGGTGAACATGGCCGAGGAGGAGTGGGACGACGTGCTGCGCGTGCACCTGAAGGGCACGTTCGCGCCGTCCCGGGCGGCCGCCCGGCACTGGCGGCGGCGAGCCAAGGCGGGCGAGCGGGTCGCCGGGCGCCTGGTCAACACCTCGTCCTCCTCCGGGCTGCTCGGCAACATCGGCCAGAGCAACTACGGGGCGGCCAAGGCCGGCATCGCGGGGTTCACCATCGTCGCCGCCATGGAGCTCGCGCCCTACGGCGTCACCGTCAACGCGGTCGCCCCCGGTGCGCGGACCCGGATGACCGAAGGGCTGATGGCCGAGGCCGACGGCGACCTCGACCCCTACGACCCGGCCGCCATCTCGCCGCTGGTCGCCTGGCTGGGCAGCGAGCGGTCGGCCGGGGTGACCGGCCAGGTCTTCGACGCCCGCGGCGGCACCATCGGCGTGTACGAGGGGTGGCGGGTCGGTCCCACCGCGACGCTGCCCCGGCTGTGGCGCGCCGAGGAGGTCGACGGCGAGGTGCGCAAGCTCCTGGCCCAGGCGGTGCGCAACCCCCGGCTGCCCGAGGCGGCGGGCTGACGTGGGGCTGGACCCGGCGGCGGTGGGCAGGACCGGCGAGCCGCTGGACGTCGCGTGGGAGTCCCGTGACGCGCTGCTGTACGCCGTGGCGGTCGGCGCCGGCCATGACCCGGCGGCGGAGCTGGCGCTGACCACCGAGAACACCGAGGGCGTGCCACAGCGCGCGCTCCCGTCCTTCGCCGCGCTGCTCTCCCAGCGGGTGCCGCGCCCGGACGTCGGCACCTACGACCGCGCGATGCTGCTGCACGCCGAGCAGCACCTGGAGCTGCGGGCGCCGCTGCCGGTCGCCGGGCGTGCACGGCTGACCGCCGAGGTGCTCGCCGTGCACGACAAGGGGACCGGCGCCGTGGTGTGGACCGGGGTGCGCGCGGTGGACCCGGCGACCGGCGCGCCGTTGTTCTCCACCCGGTCGGCGGCCTTCATCCGCGGCGCGGGCGGCTTCGGTGGCCCGCGCGGCACCGCCGAGCCGTGGGAGGCGCCGGCGCGCGAGCCGGACGAGGTGGTGCGTTTTCGTACCCGGCCGGAGCAGGCGCTGCTCTACCGGCTGACCGGTGACCGCAACCCGCTGCACTCCGACCCGGGCTTCGCCGCCCGCGCCGGGTTCGACCGGCCGATCCTGCACGGCATGTGCACCTACGGCTTCACCGCCCGCGCCTTGGTGGCCGCGGCCTGCGGTGGCGACCCTGACCGGCTCGCCACGCTCGGCGGCCGGTTCCGCGGCCCGGTCGTGCCGGGCGACGCGCTGGAGGTCCGGCTGTGGCGGGACGGCCGGGCCGTGCTGTTCCAGACGCTCCGCGGCGACGGCGCCGTGGTGATCGACCGGGGCGTTGCGCGGCTGGACGACATCCGCCCGGCCGGCCTGGCCTGACGAAAAGCGAGGTACGACATGGCAAAGCCTGGAACGCAGGAAACGACCGGCACGCCGGGACGGCCGCCGGCCGCCCCCGACCCGCGCGACCTGCTCGACGTCGGCTGGCTGCTCGACGACGAGGAGCGGGCCGTCCGCGACACCGTTCGCCGCTTCGTTCGCGAGCGGGTGCTGCCCGAGGTGGGCACCTGGTTCGACCGGGGCGCGTTCCCGCGCGAGCTCGCCAAGGACCTCGGGGCCATCGGGCTGCTCGGCATGCATCTGTCCGGGTACGGCTGCGCCGGCACCGGCGCGGTCCCTTACGGACTGGCCTGCCTGGAACTGGAGGCGGGGGACAGCGGCCTGCGCAGCTTCGTCTCGGTGCAGGGCTCGCTCGCCATGTTCCCGATCCACGCCTACGGGTCGGCCGAGCAGAAGGAGACCTGGCTGCCGCGGATGGCCGCCGGCGAGGTCATCGGCTGTTTCGGCCTGACCGAGCCGGACTCCGGCAGCGATCCGGGGAGCATGCGGACCACGGCCCGGCGGGATGGCCCGGACTGGGTGCTGAACGGCACCAAGATGTGGATCACCAACGGCGGCATCGCCGACCTGGCCGTGGTGTGGGCCCGGACCGAGGAGGGAGTGCGGGGCTTCCTCGTCCCGGCCGGCACGCCCGGGTTCGGCACCCGCGACGTGGCCGGGAAGCTGTCCCTGCGCGCCTCGGTCACCTCCGAGCTGGTGCTTCAGGACGTCCGGCTGCCGGCGGACGCCGTGCTGCCCGGGGTGGTGGGGCTGAAGGGCCCGCTGTCCTGCCTGAACGAGGCCCGGTTCGGCATCCTGTTCGGCGCGGCCGGCGCGGCCCGCGCGTGCTACGAGGCGGCCCTGGACTACACCCTGGCCCGCGTCCAGTTCGGCCGGCCGGTGGCCGGATTCCAGCTGGTGCAGCGCAAGCTCACCGAGATGGCGGTCAGCGTCAACCGCGCCGCGCTGCTGGCCGTGCACCTGGGCCGGCTCAAGGACGCCGGGCGGCTGGTGCCGGCCCAGGTCAGCGCCGGCAAGCTGGACAACGTCCGCCAGGCGCTGCGGGTGGCGCGCGAGGCGCGCGGGCTGCTGGGCGCCAACGGCATCACCCTGGAATATCCGGTGATCCGCCACATGGCGAACCTGGAGTCGGTGGCGACCTACGAGGGCACCGAGGAGATCCACACCCTGGTCCTCGGACAGGCCATCACCGGTATCCCGGCCTTCCGCTGACCCGGCCGTGCGGCCCGGACCCGCGGCCGGGCGGTGGTCCGGCTCGCCAGGGCCGGGGTTGCGCCGGCGGGGGGTGTGAGCCAGACTATTAACCGACCGAATGTTCGGTAATGGGGAGGCGGCGGATGGCTGACCTCGAGGGGCACTTCGACCGCACGATCGCCCGCGACCAGCGGATCGAGCCCCGGGACTGGATGCCGGACGGCTACCGGGCGACCATGGTCCGGCAGATCGCCCAGCACGCCCACTCGGAGATCATCGGGATGCAGCCCGAGGGCGAGTGGATCACCCGGGCGCCGTCGCTGCGCCGCAAGGCGATCCTGCTGGCCAAGGTGCAGGACGAGGCGGGCCACGGGCTCTACCTCTACTCGGCTGCCGAGACGCTCGGCGCCGACCGGGCCGAGCTGACCGACAAGCTGATCGAGGGCCGGCAGAAGTACTCGTCGATCTTCAACTACCCGACGCTGGGCTACGCCGACGTCGGGGTGATCGGCTGGCTGGTGGACGGCGCGGCGATCTGCAACCAGGTGCCGCTGTGCCGCAGCTCCTACGGGCCCTACGCCCGGGCGATGATCCGGATCTGCAAGGAGGAGTCCTTCCACCAGCGGCAGGGCTACGAGCTGCTGCTGACCATGATGAAGGGCACCGCCGACCAGCGGGCCATGGTGCAGGACGCGGTGGACCGCTGGTGGTGGCCGTCGCTGATGATGTTCGGCCCGCCGGACGACGCCTCGCCGAACACGGCGAGGTCCATGGCCTGGAAGATCAAGCGGCACACCAACGACGAGCTGCGGCAGCGGTTCGTCGACATGACCGTGCCGCAGGCCGCCGTGCTCGGGGTGACGCTGCCCGACCCGGAGCTGCGCTGGAACCCCGAGCGCGGCCACCACGACTTCGGCGCGATCGACTGGTCTGAGCTGCAGCGGGTCATCAGCGGCGACGGCCCGTGCAACGCCGAGCGGCTGGCCCGCCGGCGCGCCGCGCACGAGGACGGCGCCTGGGTGCGCGAGGCCGCCGCCGCGCACGCCCGCAAGGCCGCCGCGCGGGCCGCGCGCGAGCCGCAGGAGGTGGCAGGATGACCGACCTGCCGCTGTACGAGGTGTTCGTCCGCAGCAAGCGGGGCCTCAACCACGTGCACGTGGGCTCGCTGCGCGCCGCCGACGACGAGACGGCGCTGCGCCACGCCCGCGACCTGTACACCCGCCGCAACGAGGGCGTGAGCATCTGGGTGGTCCGCTCCGACCACATCGCCGCGACCAGCCCGGACGAGAAGGACCCGTTCTTCGCGCCGAGCGCCGACAAGGTCTACCGGCACCCCACCTTCTACGCCATCCCCGGCGACGTGCCGCACATGTGAGCCGCCGATGTCTCCAGAACGAGCCACAGAACACCCCGCGGCGGCTGCCGCGGCGGAGCCCGGCAACGCCTACGAGGCGCTGAACGAGGGCGACGACCCGCGCTGGGCGTACGGCACCGGCTTCGCCGACCCGCTCGCCGGCGTGGACACCCGGGTGCCGTCCGGGGTGGACGCCGCCGACCTGGCCGGCTACTGCCTGATGCTCGGCGACGACGCGCTGGTCATGTCGCATCGCCTGCAGGAATGGTGCACCCGCGCCCCCGAGCTGGAGGAGGAGGTCGCGCTGGCCAACATCGCCCTCGACCTGCTCGGCCAGGCCCGGCTGCTGCTGTCCCGGGCCGGCGCGGCCGAGGGGGCCGGCCGGGACGAGGACGCGCTGGCCTACCTGCGCGACCCCGGAGGGTTCCGCAACGTCCGGCTGGTGGAGGCGGAGAACGGCGACTTCGGGCACGCGATGGCCCGGCTGCTGGTCTTCGCCGCCTGGCGGCTGGCGCTGCTGGACCGGCTGGCCGGCTCGCGCGATCCGGTGCTGGCCGCGGTGGCCGCCAAGGGGGTCAAGGAGGTCGCCTACCACCGCGACTACGCGGCGGGCTGGGTCGTCCGGCTCGGCGACGGCACCGCGTACTCGCGGGAGCGGATGGCCGCCGGGCTGGCGGCGGTCTGGCCGCTGGTGCCCGAGCTGTTCGCCCGGCACGAGGTGGAGGCGCGGCTGGCCGCGGCCGGCGTCGCGGCGGACCCGGCCGGGCTGCGGGCGGAGTTCGACCAGGTGCTGGACCAGGTCTTGACCGCCGCCACCCTGGCCCGGCCGCCGGAGCGGCCCGGGCCGGTACGCGCCGCCGGGCGGGCCGGCGAGCACACCCCGGCGCTGGCCACTCTGCTGGCCGAGCTGCAGAGCGTCGCCCGCGCCCATCCCGGGGCGGCCTGGTGAGCGGGCGGGCCTGGCAGGTGGCGGCCGAGGTCGCCGACCCCGAGCTGCCGGTGGTGACGCTCGCCGACCTCGGCATCCTGCGCGCGGTCGACGAGACGCCCGCCGGGGTGGTGGTCACCATCACCCCCACCTACAGCGGCTGCCCGGCGATGGCGGCCATCCGCGCCGACGTGGCGGCCGCGCTGCGCGCCGCCGGCTACGCGCCGGTCGAGGTGCGGACCCGGCTGGCGCCGCCGTGGACCACCGACTGGATCACCGAGCGCGGCCGGCGGCGGCTGGCCGAGGCGGGCCTCGCCCCGCCGGGCGCGGCGCCCGCCCGGGCGTCCGGGCCGGTGCCGCTGAGCCTCGGCCCGCGTCGCGGCGTGCCCTGCCCGCGCTGCGGGGCCGGCCGGACCGAGGAGCGCTCCCGGTTCGGCGCCACCGCCTGCACGGCGCTGTGGTGGTGCCAGGACTGCCGGGAGCCGTTCGAGCACGTCAAGGAGATATGAGATGCCCGTCCCGCACCGCGGCCCGGGCCGCAACCGGCCCCGCGACCGGCTCCGCGGCCCGGGCCGCGACCGGCTCTCGGGCCGGCTCTCGGGCCGGGTCGCCGCGAGCGGCCGGGCCGGTGGACGGCCGGAGGTGCGGCGATGACCCTGGCCGGGGTGCGCGACCGGCGGCGGAGCGGGTTCACCGACCTGACGGTGGCCCGGGTCGACCGGCTGTGCGAGGACGCGGTGGCGGTCACCTTCGACGTGCCGCCGGAGTCGGCGGCCGACTTCGCCTTCCGGCCCGGGCAGTCGCTGACCCTGCGGATGACGGTCGACGGCCGCGAGGAACGCCGGTCGTACTCGATCTGCGCCCCGGCCGGCGCCGCGCCGCGCATCGGCGTCCGCGAGGTGCCCGGCGGGCTGTTCTCCGCCCGGCTGGTCCACGACCTGCGGCCGGGCGACCGGGTGGCGGCGCTGCCGCCGGCCGGGCGCTTCACCCCCGACCTCGACCGGCCCGGGCACCACGCGTTCGTCGCCGCCGGTTCGGGCATCACGCCGGTGCTGTCGATGGCCGCCTCCCTGCTGGCCCGCCCGGGCACCGAGGTGACGATCTTCTACGGCAACCGCAGCTCGCGGACCGTCATGTTCGCCGAGGAGCTGGCCGACCTGAAGGACTCCGCGCCCGGCCGGGTGGCGCTGTTCCACGTGCTGTCCCGGGAGCCGCGCGAGCCCGAGCTGTTCAGCGGCCGGCTGGACGCGGCCCGGCTGCGCCGGCTGCTGCCCGCGCTCACCCCGGTGCCGCGGGTCGCGCACTGGTGGCTGTGCGGGCCGTACGGCATGGTGCGGGACGCGCGCCTGGTGCTCGGCGAGCTGGGCGTCCCCGGCGAGCGGGTGCACCGCGAGCTGTTCTACGTGGACGAGCCGCCGCCGGAGCCGGTCCGGCCGGCGCCCGCGCCCGGCGGCACCGGGACCGCCGCGGTGACCGTCCACCTGGACGGGCGGGCCACCGAGGTGGCGCTGCCGCGGGACGTCACCGTGCTGGAGGGCGCGCAGCGGGTGCGGCCGGACCTGCCGTTCGCGTGCAAGGGCGGGGTGTGCGGGACCTGCCGGGCCCGGGTGACCGCCGGCGAGGTGCGCATGCGCCGCAACTTCGCGCTGGAGCCGGCCGAGGTGGCCGCCGGGTACGTGCTGACCTGCCAGTCGCTGCCGGTCTCGGCGGAGGTGACCGTCGACTTCGACACCTGAGCCGCGCCCCGGGCGCCGGTCAGCGGGCGCGCGAGCCGGACAGCAGGGTGCCGAGCCGGTCGATGGTCGGCTGGGCGGCCAGGTGCAGCCGGGCGACGTCCAGGCCCTCGTCGGCCAGCACCACCAGCAGGCCCTCGGCGCGTACCGCGTAGACGACGATGTAGCCCTGGCGGCAGCGGATCACCACCTCGCGCAGGTCGCCCAGCCCCACCTCATGCCCGGTGCGCTTGCCGAGGCCGAGGGTGGCGGCCGCCAGCGCGGCCAGCGCCTCCGGGCGGGCTCCGTCGGTGTCGGCGGCGACCAGCAGGCCGTCCACCGACGCGACGGCGGACTCCGCCACGCCGGTCACCCGGTCCCTGAACTCCCGCAGCTCCGCCATCACCGCGTCAAGACTCATTCGCTGGATCCTCTCGTCGTGCCGGTCCGGCCGGCCGGTGGGCGCGTGCCCGGTGTGGGCCGTCCGGTACGTCCCGGAGCGGCGTCACGGTTGTTCTTCGTGCGCGGCGGCCGTCCGGATGTCTCGCACGGCGAGCGATCTCGCCGCGGGCGGCGGGCCGGCGGCGGGAGGCGGCGGGATCTGGCCGGCCCCGCTGGCGCCGCGCCGCCGCCGGGGGAGCAGCCCGCCGTCCGGCACCGGGGCCGCGCGCGCCGGGCCGGCCGGCGCCGCCCCCTCCCCGGGCAGGGGGACCGGGCCGGTCTCGGCGTCCGCCGGGGCCAGGGTGAGGAGGCCGGCCGCGACCATGTGGGCCGCCTCGCCCATCACCGGGAACAGCCCGCGGCCGAGGGCGAAGGCGATGTCGCGGACCGTCCGCCGGCCGTTCGCGAGGCGCAGCACGGCGTGGCGCAACTCGTCCGGGCGCGGTGCGGCCGGATCGGCGGGACGGGTGGCGAGCGGGCGGGCGCGCGGGGTGACGCCGAGGTCCCGCCACGGAGCCGCGGCGGCCAGCCGGCGCCGGGTCTCGCGGACCAGGCGGTCCGGCGTGATGCCCGGTGACACCGGCAGCGCCGGGGACAGATCGCCGGGTCCGGCCGGCTCGGCGGTGCAGCGGTACGCCCCCGAGGCGACCATGGCGAACAGCGCGTCGAACAGCGCGGTCAGGCAGATCACCTCCAGACCGGCGGCGCCGACGGCCCGTTCGGCCACCAGGGCCGCGCCGAGTTCACCGGCCGGGGCGCCGGCGCGGTAGGCCTGGCTCCAGGCCTCCTCGCTGACGCCTGTCGCGCGGAGCAGCACCGACTCCGGGCCGGGAGCCGCGGGAGTGGTGGCGGCGATCACCAGGCCGTCCCGGAGATGCACGTCACCGCCGGGACCGCCGCCGATCCGCAGGACGCCGGAGAAGCGTTCGGTACCGCAGCGGAGCAGGGCGGGTGCGATCTGGTCGCCGGGGCCGGCCGCCGCTCCCGGTATCTCGGACACCACGTTCCCCTTCACTATCCGCAGACGGTAAGGGTACTTTAAGTATCATCAATCACAAACGGGTACCGAATCCCGTTTGTTACCACCTGTCACGGGCGTCGTCCCGCCGGCGGGTCCCTCATCGTCGTCCGGAAAGAGTCCGATGAACATCGAAACCGCCCTCAAGGAAGCGATGGCCACCGAGGGGGCGCAGGGCGCCTCGCTCGTCGACTACGAGAGCGGCATGTGCCTGGGCGCGGTCGGCGGAGGCCGCGAGCTGGACCTCGAGGTCGCGGCGGCGGGCAACACCGACGTGGTCCGCGCCAAGATGCGCACGCTGAGCTCGCTGAACCTCGACGACAGCGTGGAGGACATCCTGATCACGCTGAGCACGCAGTACCACATCATCCGGCTGCTGCCGACGGCCCGGGGGAACCTCTTCCTGTACCTCGTGCTCGACCGGCAGCGGGCCAACCTCGCCCTGGCCCGGCACAACCTGCGGCGCATCGAGCAGGCACTGGCCCTCTGAGCGGCGACCGGCCGGCCGCCCGTTCTCCGGTGCATCCGGCCGGGCGCCGGACCAGGATTTACCGAAGATCCCCACAGTCTTGATGATCTCCGGCCAAGATGGTCGCATGACGCGCAGGGAGACACCGTTAGGCGCGTGGGACCCCGCGCCCTTACCCGACGTGGCCGCCCACTTCTCGGCGACCGGACGGCCCTGGTGGCTGGCCGGCGGGTACGCGATCGAGCTGGCGGTGGGCCGGTCCTTCCGCGACCACGCCGACATTGACGTGCTGCTGCTGCGCCCGGATCAGCTGTCGGCGCAGCGCGCCCTGTCCGGCTGGGAGTGGTGGGCGGCCGATCCGCCCGGGGTGCTGCGGCCCTGGGCGCCGGGCGAGGTGCTGCCGGGCAGCGTGCGGGACATCTGGTGCCGGCCCGGGCCGACCGAGCCGTGGCGGATCCAGGTGATGCTCGACGAGTCCGACGGCGAGGACTGGATCTCCCGGCGCTGCGCCCGGGTGCGCCGCCCGATCGCCGCCCTCGGGCACCGCTCCGCGGTGGGGATCCCCTATCTGGCACCCGAGGTGCAGCTGTACTACAAGGCGAAGCGCCCGCGCGCCAAGGACGAGAAGGACTTCCTCGAGGTGCTGCCGGTGCTCACCGGCGCGCAGCGGGACTGGCTGGCCTGGGCCATCGATACCGCTTACGGTGAGCACTCGTGGGCCGAACGGCTCGCCGGCGCCCACGGCTGAACCGCCGCCGCACCGCCGCCCGCCGGGCCGGGAAAAGGCGAATGTTCATCGCGACTTCCGGGGACATGCCCCTGCACCTGGCCGGCCCGATCCGGAATACTGGCCGGATGGAAACGCGGAACACCGCGGCGGCCGGCCATGGTGTCATCCCGCCCGCACGTCGCGGCACCTACGTTCTCGGCGACGGGCGCCGGCTCGGCTGGGCCGAATGGGGGCCGGTCGACGGCGTGCCCGTCCTGCTGTGCCCGGGGGCGGGCACCGGCCGCGAGTTCGGCTTCGGCGCCGGCGTCCTGCACCCGCTCGGGGTACGGCTGATCTCGGTGGACCGGCCCGGTCTCGGCGCCTCCGACCCGTGGCCGTCCCGCACGCTCACCGACTGGGCCCGCGACATCGAGGAGTTCGCCGCCGGGCGCGGGCTGGACGGGCCGGCCGCCGTCGGATTCTCCGCCGGCGGGCCGTTCGCGCTGGCCTGCGCCGCCGCCGGGGTGGTCACCGGCGTCGCCGTCGTGTCGGGCACCGACGAGCTGGCCGCGCCGGGGATCGCCCCCCTGCTGGCGGCGGAGATCGGGCTGCTGGTGGACGCCGTCGCCACCGACCCGGCGGGCGCGGAGGCGTCCTTCCACCCGCTCGGCGCCGACCCCGACGTGCTGCGGCATCTGGTGCTCGCGGTCAGCTCGGCCGCGGACCGGGCCGTCTACACCGAGCCGTTCTTCCAGGACGCCTACCGCCGGGCGCTGGCCGACGGCCTGGCGCAGGGGCCGTCGGGCTACGCGCGCGACACCGCGCTGACGATGAGCCCGTGGCCGTTCGACCCGGAGGCCATCAAGGTCCCGGTGGACCTGTGGTACGGGATGCTCGACGTCTCGCCGGTGCACTCACCAGACCTCGGCGCCTCGCTGGAGCTGCGCATCCCGACGGCGCGCCGGCACGTGGTGCCCGACGCGGGGGCCGCGCTGCTGTGGACGCACGCCGGCGACGTGCTGCGCGGGCTGCTGGCCCGTATCGGCCGCCCGGCCGCGCCGGCCGGGCGCCCGCGTGGGCGCGACGCTGCGGCGCCGGGCGTCACGAGCGCAGGGTGACCGTCCGGGTGCCTCCGTAGGTCGTCCGGGAGATGACCGCGGACGGCGTGCGCAGCCCCGGGTTGGCCAGGAAGAGCTGTCGCAGCCGGTGGAACGGCCCGCCGGCGACCTCGGTCTCGGCGACCTCGTCCAGCAGCCGGCGCTCGGCGTCGACCAGGTCCTTGTGCACCTTCTCCGCCAGGTCCCAGCCGTCCCAGGGCAGCACCTCGACCTTGTTGAGGGCGGCGAGATCGCGTACGACGTTGCTCTGTACGAAGTCCATGCCGGAGAGGTGCAGGATCGACACGCCGAACGTCTCGGGGTCGGCCTCGCCGGCGCGGCAGGCCCGCCAGCCGGCTCCGGCCACCAGGAAGCGGTCGCGCGGCACGTCCATCGGGTCGAACGGGATGCCGAACGCGTCCATCAGTTCGGGCGCCAGCAACTGCACGTCCACCAGCGTCCAGCCGGTCTCCGGCCGCCAGTACTCGGCGACCCAGTGGTCCTCGTTGCGGCCCGGGACGAAGTAGGCGGCGAAACCGCACCGGATGCGGGCCGGCACGCCGGTGGCGCGCAGCAGCGAGCAGAACAGCAGGGCGAAGTCGCGGCAGCTGCCGGCGAAGCGCCGGGCCGGCGGGCGGGCCGTGGTGAGCGGCATGCCGTCGCGCTCGGAGATGATGCGCAGGATCTCCGAGACGTACCGGGTCTCGGCCTCGTTGCGGCGGCTGTCGGGGAGGTCGAAGCCGAACAGCGGCGCCTCCTCGCGGTGGATCAGCAGCTCGCGCACCATCCGCGCCAGCCGCTCGGGCTCGCGGGGGATGCTGGACAGCCGGCGGGGGTCACCGGGATCGCTGAATACGCTGTGTGCGAGATAAAACCCTCTTTCTTCATTTTCGAGAGCATGTAAGGCATTTGCCATGGTTTGCCGTCCTTGCCAGGGATGTCAGTACAGGGCGGCCTCAGCTTCCTGTAATTCGCCGACTCATGCCCACCTTTTGGGCAACTCCATGGACGCTCGGCGTGATATTTCCGTCGGGCCGGTTCAGCGGGCTGGACGGCCATCCTCACCGGCCCCGTCGGACGACCCGGCGGCCGGGCCGGCCCGGTGCGCCGGCCCGTGCGGGTCGGCGCAGTGCGGGGTGTCGCGGCCGATGGTGAGCAGCTCCGGCGTCGCGTGGTCCACCTGCAGCGTCGTGTGCTCGATGCCGTACTCCTCCCGCACCAGCCGCTCCGCGGCCAGCCGGACCTGATGGCAGTCGGCGCCCGGCCGCACCAGGATGTGCGCCGACAACGCCGCGTACCCGGAGGTGACCTCCCAGATGTGCAGGTCGTGCACCTCCACCACGTGCTCGAGGGCGGCGGTCCGCCGGCCGATCTCCGCCGGGTTCGTCCCGGCCGGCGCCGCCTCCATGAACACGCGCCCGGAGTCGCGCACCAGTCCCCAGCCGGCCTTGAACATCAGCCCGGCCACCACCAGCGCGGCGACGGCGTCCGCCCGGTTCCAGCCGGTCGCCCAGATCACCGCGCCGGCCACCGTGGTGGCGATGAAGGCGATCAGGTCGTTGAGGATGTGCTGGTAGGCCCCCTCGACGTGCAGGCGCGAGCGGTCGGCCCGGCGCAGCGTCCAGGTCGCGGCCAGGTTCACCACGATGCCCGCCAGGCCGGTGGCTACTACCAGCGCGCCGCGCACCTCGGGCGGCGCGACCAGCCGGGTGACGCCCTCGTAGACGAAGTAGCCGCCGAGCAGGAGCAGGGTGATGCCGTTCGCCTGCGCCGAGACGATCTCCGCCCGCTTGAGGCCGTAGGTGAAGCCGCCGTGCGGCGGGCGCTGGGCGATGCGCATCGCGACCAGCGCCAGCACGATCGCCATGGCGTCGGTGAGCATGTGCGCGGCGTCGGAGATCAGCGCCAGCGAGGCCGCGATGACGCCGACCGTCACCTCCACGACCATGAACGCCACGATGAGTGCGAGCGCGGCCGTCAGGTAGCGCCGGTCGGTGTCAGCCGCGATGGCGTGCCCGTGACCATGACCGTGCCCGCCACCGTGCCCGCCACCGTGCCCCCCGTCGCGCCCCCCGGCGGTCCGGGCGCGCGACGCCTCAGCCATCACCCGCTCCGGCGTGCCGGGTGTGGGCGAGCGCGAGGTCGAGCAGCATGCGGACGTGCGAGTCGGCGAGCTGGTAGTACGCCATCCGCCCGGACCGCCGGACCCGGACCACCTGGCGCATCCGCAGCAGCCGCAGCGCGTGCGAGGTGCCCGACATGCTCTGGCCGGTCGCCGCGGCCAGGTCGCACACGCACATCTCGCCGCCCTCCAGCAGCGCCGTCACGGTGCGCAGCCGGCCGGGGTCGGCGAGCAGGCCGAAGACCTCGGCCAGATCCACCACCGTCTCGGCCGGCGGGAGGGCGCGGCGGACCGCCGCCACCCGCTCGGCGTCGACCACCGGCGCGGCGCAGGAGTCCGGTTCGGCGGCCACGACGTTTGAACGGTCATTCATATGTCGAAGTGTATGGAGACCGCCGGCCGGATGTCCACCCGCACCGGCGGGGCCGCGACGGCGAGCGGCGCCCGCCCCGGCCATCATGGCCAGGACGGGCGCCGCCCATTGTCGCGCGATCCTCGGTGGGTCCTCGCGGCCAGGTCCGCTAGGTCGCCGTGCAGGTCAGCGCGGGCGAGCCGGGCGTACCGTTCGCGGTGAAGCCGAAGGTGGTCGAGGCGCCGCCTGCCACCCCGCCGTTCCAGGCGGCGTTCTTCACCGTGACCGTGGAACCGCTGACCGACGAGGTGCCGCTCCACACGCTGTTGATCGTCGTGCTGCCCAGGTTCCAGCTGACGCTCCAGCCGTTGATGGTGGAGGAGCCGGTGTTCTTGACCGTCACCTCACCCTGGAAGCCGCCGCCCCAGCTGCTCACCGTCTTGAAGCTGGCCGAGCAGCCGTTCGACGGGTTCGGCCCCGGGCTGGTGCCCGGAGTGGGGCTGGTGCCCGGGGACGGGCTGGTACCGGGCGACGGGCTGGTGCCCGGGGACGGGCTGACGCTCGGCGACGGGCCGGGCGACGGGTTGCCGCCGGAGCCGACGCCGGTCACCTCGCCGTTACCGCCGTCGAAGACGACGTCGGAGCAGTTGTAGAACGTCTCCTGGCTGTCGCTGCGGGTCCACACCGAGTAGATGATGTGCCGGCCGCTCTTGCCCGACGGCAGCTGGGCGTTCCAGTAATAGTAGCCGCTCTCGCTGCCGACCGAGCCGACGCTCGGCGGGTCCTGGGCGGTGTAGAACGGCGTGGACTCCAGGTCGCTCCAGGCCAGCGCGCGGGTCGGGCTCCAGCTGTCCTTGGTGATGTAGGTGCGGAACGAGCCCGGGTGGGCGGCCCACTTGTTGTAGCGGAACTGGATGTTCGCCCCGGAGGTGAGGTGGGTCACCGGCCAGTCGTTGCGGGCGAGGTCGAAACCGCTGAAGTCGTACACGATCGCGCCGCCGCTGCACAGCTTCCCGTCCGGGATGAAGCCGGCCATCCGGCCGCCGCCATCCGAACGCAGCACGGCGAACCAGTTGTACAGCGAGTTCGGGCCGTTCTTCGCCACCGCCGCCGCGCAGGCCGGGTTCTTCGGCTGGATGTCACCGCTGGAGCTGGTGCCGTCCTTCCAGCACAGGTAGGTGCGGCTTCCCGGCATCATCATCGCGCCGTGCGCGGTCGCCAGGCTGGGGAACAACGCGACCACCAGCATGGTGGCGGCCATCGCCGCGAGGCCGGTCAGCGTGAGATTTCGTCGCCTTCTCATTGAACACCTTTCGAGGGGGCACGACGTCGGCACTCGGCACTCCGGACACGTCCGTCGCGGCACGCTGCCCGGCGGCCGGAGCGGTCCGGGCGGTCAGGCACGTGGCCAGGAGTGGTCGAGGACCTGGTGGTGAGGCACCGGCCCGCTTCCTGGGAGATCGGCCGACCGGCATTGCGCAAGGGCTCCCGCGGTGAAAACATTAGGTCGCCCCTGTGCCCGGCGGAACCGGGCGAATCTCCGATCCCTGCCGCCATCGGGCGCGTTGCCGCGCCGCCGCAGGTCGCGGCCGGTGCCGGCCCGCCGCGGGTCTGAGCGTCGCCGAAAACCCGGTGAAAGTTTCGCGCCACCCCCGTCGCTGCCCCGTCGCCGCTCCCTCGCCGGCCCCGGTCACCGGCGATCGCCGCCCACCCCGGAGCCGGGCGTCCGGGCCGGCCGCCGATCCGCGAGGATGGGCTCATGCGCGCCCGCCCCATCACCCCCGAGGCGCTGGTCGCCGAGCTGGCCGACCGGGTGGCCGCGGCGCCGGGCACGCCCTTCGTGCGGGTCGCGGTGGACGGCGCTCCCGCCGCCGCACCGGACGAGCTGGCCGACGCCCTGGTCGCCCCGCTGCGGCTGCGCGGCCGGCCGGTCGTCCGGGTGGCCGCGGCCGACTTCCTGCGCCCGGCGTCGCTGCGCCTGGAGCACGGCCGCACCGACCCCGACGCCTACTACGACGGCTGGGTCGACTACCGGGCGCTGGACCGGGAGGTGCTCGGCCCGCTGGAGCCGGGCGGCACCGGGCGGGTGCTGCCCACCTTGTGGGACAGCGCCACCGACCGGGCCACCCGCGCGCCCTACCTGACCGTGCCGGCCGGCGGGGTGCTGGTGCTGTCCGGCGCGTTGCTGCTCGGCCGCTGGCTGCCCTTCGAGGTCAGCGTGCACCTGTGGCTGTCACCCGGGGCGCTGGCCCGCCGCACCGGCCCGGAGCGGCGGTGGACCCTGCCCGCCTTCGAGCGCTACCGGGCCGAGGTGATGCCGCAGGAGGCGGCCGACGTGGTGGTGCGGATGGACGACCCCCGCCGCCCCGCCGTCGTCGACCGGGCCTGACCGGCCGGGCCGGGCCGCGCGCGGCGCACGGACGTGGCATGCTGGCCGCGGCCCAGACGGCCATCCCGCGAGGAGGAGCGATGCACACCACGGACGCCGCCGGCGGCCCGGGCCGGCGCCCGCTGCCCGAACCGGCCCGGTCGGTCGCCGCGGCCGTCACCGGCGCGGTGACCGCCGCCCGGTCCGGCGACCCCGAGGCGTACGCCGCATCGGTCACCCGGCTCGGCGCGCTCGACCCCGAGCACACCGGCCTCGTCCTCGGGGCCATGGCGCGCCTGCTGCTGGAGGACGCACATCCGGGCGGGATGACCGCGGACGACGTGCGGGCCCTGGTCGCCCGGTGCGCGCGGGCCGCCGCCCCGGTGTACCCGCGGGCCGACCCGGACGTGCTGGTGATGCTGGTGGCCGCCGCGCTCGGCGTCCACCAGCACCAGGACGGCGGGATCCCGCTGGACGCGCAGGTGACGGCGGCGCACGCGCCGCTGCTGGTCGCCGCGCTGCTCGCCGACTCCGGGCATCCGCTCGCCGGCTGCCTGGACGCGGCGCTCGCCGACCTGGAACTGGCGGGCCGCGCCGACACGCCCTGACCCGGGCCGGCCGGGCGCCCTCAGTACAGGTGCCCGGCCGAGCCGGTGAGCGCGGGCCCGCACAGGTGGCCGGGGGCCAGCCGCACCCCGGCCGCCCGCTCGGCCAGCGCCAGCGCCGCCGGGACCGGGGCCGGCGGGTCACCGGCGCGGCAGATCTCCCGCAGCTGGTGGCGCAGCCGGTCCGGCGCGGCACCGAACCGGGTGGTCCCGCCGTCCGCCAGGCCGGTGACCAGCCGCCCGTCCACGGCGTACAGGAACGACAGCGCGCCGGCGGCGTCCAGCGCCACGGTGGCGGTCGCCGTGCCCCGGGACAGCAGCCGGGTCGTCTCGGCCAGGGTGCCGGCGTGGCCGGCCGGCTCCAGCAGCGCGGCACCGCCCGCGGCCGCGTAGGCGTGCAGCGGCGGGTCGCCCGCGCCGGTGCCGCCGATCCGGGCCAGCACCTCGGCGGGTGACAGGTCGCGCACCAGGGTCAGGCAGAAGCCCGAGACGCATAAGCTCCCGCGGTACGTCTCGGTGAACCAGGCGTAATCCGACGCCGTCGCATCGCTCATGGGTGAGGCCCCCTCGGCATTCCGCCAACAGCCAGATCTTGCCAAAGCGGCCCGACAGAATCGGCGGTCCCGGCGGGTGAAGCGATCCACACCTGTTCGATCACGCCGGGTGATCTCCCACCTCAGAGATGGCCGGGCGGACCGGCCGCGTGCCAGGGTGGCCCCATGGAGTTCCGGATCCTCGGCCCGGTAGAGGTTTGGGACGGCACCCGGCAGGTGCCGCTGGGCGGGGCGAAGCCCCGGGCGCTGCTCGCCGCCCTGCTGCTGGAGGCGGGCCGCGCGGTCCCCGGCGAGCGGCTGGTGGACGCGGTCTGGGGCGACCGGCCGCCGGGCACCGCCCGGGCGGTCCTGCAGACCTACGTATCCTCGCTGCGGCGTTCCTTGGCCCGGGCGGGCCTGCCCGCGGTCATCGGCTCGCATCGCATCGGCTATCTTGCCGAGATCCCGCCCGGCACCCTCGACCTGCACGTCTTCGAGCGGCGGGTCGCCGAGGCGCGGACGGCGGCCGCGGCCGGCCGGCCCGAGGAGGCCGCCGGGGCCTACCGTGCCGCGCTGGCGCTGTGGCGCGGGCCGGCGCTCGGCGGCACCGGGGAGGTGCTGCCGCAGATCGACGGCCGCCGGCTGGACGAGCTGCGGCTCACCGTGACCGGCGAGCGGATCGCGGCCGAGCTGGAGACCGGCCGGCCGGACCGGCTGATCGGCGAGCTGACCGAGCTGGCCGGCCGCCATCCCCTGCACGAAGTGCTGCGCGGGCACCTGATGCTGGCCCTGTACCGGGCCGGGCGCCAGGGCGACGCCTTGGCCGAGTACCGGCGCGGCGCGGCGGCGCTGGCCGCCGAGCTGGGCATCGACCCGGGGCCGGAGCTGCGCCGCCTGCACGAGGCGATCCTGCGCGGCGATCCGGCCCTCGCCGGTCCGGGGCGCGCCGCCCCTGGGCGGTCGCCCGCCACCGGCGCCCGCCCGGCACCGGCTCCGGACGCCGGCTCCCCCCGGGACGCCGCCGCGGGCCGGGAGGCCGCCGCGGGCCGGGAGGCCGCCGCGGGCCGGGGAAGCGCCGCGGGCCGGGGGGCCGCCCAGGGCGCCGGTCCCGCCGTCCGTCCGGCGCGGCCGCCGGCCCGGCCCGCGGCCGCGGCGGCCGCCCCCGTCCGACCTGCCGGGGACGGCCAGGACATCGAGCACCCCGGCCACGCCGGGCACGCCGCGGGCGCTGAGGACGCCTCGCGATCCACCGGGGAGCCGCGGGTCGCCGCCCCTGGCCATCCCGGCGGCCGTCCCCACTCCGCCGGCCATCCGGACCCGGCTCCCGGCCGCACCGATTCCCCGGCCGGCCGTTCCGACGCGATCTCCGGCCGGCCGGACGCCGGGCGGTCCGAACGGCCGGACCGAGGCGAGGGCCGCCCGGTCCGCCCGCAGCAGCTGCCGCCCGCCCCGTTCGACTTCACCGGACGCGGTGGCGAGCGGGCGGCGCTGCGCGAGGCCCTCGCCCGGCCGGACGCCAGCCCCATCTGCGTGATCTCCGGGGCCGGCGGCGCCGGCAAGTCGGCCCTGGCCCTGCGGGTCGCCCACGACGTCGCCGGCCACTACCCGGACGGGCAGGTGCACGTCGAGCTGCGCGGCACCGCCGACGCCGTCACGCCGGACGCGGTACTCGCCCGGCTGCTGCGCGAACTCGGCGTGCCGGCCGCCGAGCTGCCCGCCGGGACCGAGGAGCGGGTCAACCGCTACCGCACGCTGCTGGCCGGCCGCCGGGTGCTGGTCGTGCTGGACGACGCGGCCGGGGAAACCCAGGTCAGGCCGCTGTTGCCGGGCTCGGCCGGCTGTGCCGTCGTGGTCACCTCGCGCAGCCGGCTGGCCGGCCTGGCCGGATCGCTGCTGACCGACCTCGGCGTGCTCGGCACCGATGCCGCCCTCGAACTGCTCGGCCGGATCGCCGGGCCGGACCGGGTCGCCGCCGAGCCCGACGGCGCGTTGCGGATCATCCGGCAGTGCGGCGCGCTGCCGCTCGCCATCCGGGTGGCCGGTGCCCGGCTCGCCGCCCGCCGGCAGTGGTCGGTCGAGTACTTCACCCGGCGCCTGGCCGACGAGCGGCACCGGCTGGACGAGCTGGCCGTGGGCGACCAGGAGGTGCGCGCGAGCATCAAGCTCAGCTACGACCTGCTGTCCCGACCGGCCCGGCGGGCGCTGCGGCACCTCGGCTGGCTGGGGCTGCCGCACTTTCCCGCCTGGGTGGCCGCCGCGGCCCTGGACACCGGCGACCTGGAGGCGGAGCGACTGCTGGAGCAGCTGGTCGACGCCTCGCTGGCCGACGTGGACGGCATGGATCCGGCAGGCGGCGTCCGCTACCGCCTGCACGACCTCATCCGCCTGTTCGCCCGCGAGCAGGCCGAGGTGGAGGACGTGGGCGACGAGCTACGGAACGGGCTGCGCCGGGTGCTCGGCGGCTGGCTGTGGCTGCTGGACCGCGCCGGTGAGGCCGTCCCGCCGGGCACGCCCACCCTGCGCGCCGGCTCGCGGCACGCCGTCCCGGTGGATCCGGAGGTCGAGGACGCGGTACTCGCCGAGCCGGCGGGGTGGATCCGGGCGGAGGAGGAGAGCCTGGTGGTCGGCGCCGAGCGGGCCGCCGCCGAGGATCTGGACGAGCTCGCCGTCGAGCTGGCCTCGGCCGCCTGCGCCTCCGTGCTCATCTTCGAGAACAACTTCGTCGCCTGGGAGCGCATCCACGACGCGGCGCTGGGGGCCGTCCGGCGGACCGGCAACGCGGCCGGCGAGGCGGCGCTGCTGGCCGCGCTGGGCCAGGTCCGGATGGAGCAGGACCGGTTCGTCGAGGCCCGCGAGCACCTCGGCCAGGCGCTGCGGCGTTTCCGGTCGGCCGGCGACGTCCGGGGCGAGAGCGTCGTGCTGGCGCTGGTGGGCAGCGTCTGCCGCGAGCAGGGGCATCTGCCGGAGGCGCTGCGCTACCTCGGCCTGGCCGAGGAGAGGTGGCGCGGCCACGACGACCCGGCGGTGCTGGCCCACGTGCTGCGGATGACCGGCTCGGTACTCCTGGAGCGCGGCGAGCTGGAACCGGCGCGGAGTCGGCTGGCCGAGGCGCTCGAGCTGTACCGGGCGGCGGGCAGCCGCCGCGGCGAGGGGCTCAGCTGGCGGACGATGGCGCTGTACCACCTGGCGGCGGACGATCCGGCCGCCGCCGAGGACTGCGCGGGGCGATCCCTGCAGATCTTCACCGAGCTGGGGGACCGGCTGCTGGAATCGTACGCGCGGCGAACCTGGGCCAAGGCCCGGCTGCGCCGCGGCGACCCGGCCGGTGCGCGCGAGCCGCTGGAGGCGGTGCTGGCCCTGGCCCGGTCCATGGACGACCGCTGGGGCGAGGCGCTCACCCTGCGCACCCTGGGCGAGCTGTGCCTGGCGACCGGCGGGACCGCCGAGGCCGAGGCGTACCTGCGCGAGGCCATCGAGCGGTTCGAGGCGCTGCGGCTCCCGCTGTACCGGGCCCGCTGCCTGCGCGACCTGGCGGAGCTGCACGACGCCCGGGGAGAGGACCGCGCGGCGCGCGAGGTACGCGCCGAGGCGATGGAGGTCTTCTGGCGCTACGGCACCCGCGAGTACGCCGAACTCGCCGGAACCTCGCCGACCGGCTGATTCCAGTGAAGTTACAGGCGGGTTCCAGCGGTTTGACAGCACGACCCCGCGGGCTGCAGCACGGTTGCAGAAGAGCTGGAGGCCGGCGCCGGATCCTCGTACTCAGCGACATCGAGACGAGGAGAACCTCATGGAGAGCACGGGGTACCGGGTGCGGCGCATCGCCGGCGGGCTGGCGGCGGGGGTCGTCGCCCTGGCCGGACTGGAACTGGCGCTGGTGACGCCCGCGTCCGCCGCCACCCGCGGCGACATCGTGAGCGTGGCGCAGCGGGAGCTGGGTGACTCCGACCGCAACGTCGAGCGGCCGGCCGGCAGCGGTTGCAACTACTACACCGGCCTTTTCCGCACCTGGAAGTCGTCCTCGGGCTGCGGTTCCGCCGACGGGGTGAAGTTCCGCGACAGCGACTGGTGCGCGGACTTCGCCAAGTACGTCTGGCAGAGCGCCGGCGTGGACCACGCGGACGTGGCCGAGACGGCCGGGGGAGTGCTGACCGGCTGGGCCAGCTCGTTCAAGGACTACGGGGTCAAGTACGGCACCTGGCACACCCGGTCCAGCGGCTACACCCCGCAGCCGGGCGACTCGCTGGTCTTCGACTGGGACCACAACGGCGACATCGACCACGTGGGCATCGTCACCTCCGCGACGTCCGGCACGGTCTACACCATCGAGGGCAACACCAGCGACGCCATCCACGCCCGCAGCTACTCGCGGTCCAGCGCCGACATCGTCGGCTACTCGGCGCCGATCGTCTCCGCGACACCTCC
>NZ_BOOU01000051.1 GCF_016863395.1 Sphaerisporangium rufum
GCCGGGCAGCCGGCGCGTGGCCCGTCGGAACCGGCGGCGTCGCCGATCCGGGGCGTCCCGCCGGGACCGGCCGGGCAGGGCTCTACGCTGGTGCGTCATGGTGCGTACCCGGCTCTACCGCGACGGTGCCCTGCGGGCCGAGGGCTTCCCGATCGAGGAGGTCTCCGAGCACATCAAGGACCCGGCCGCGACGGTGTGGTTCGACCTGTGCGCGCCGTCCCCCGAGCAGCTGGGGCTGATCAGCGAGGAACTCGGCCTGCACCCGCTGGCCATCGAGGACGCCCTGCACCCGCACCAGCGGCCCAAGCTCGACATCTACGAGAGCCACCTGTTCCTGACCGTCTACGCGGTCCGGCTGGACGAGGCGGGCGGCCTGGTCCTCACCGAGGTCTCCGTCTTCGTCACCCGCAACGCGCTGGTCACCGTGCGGGCGAACGACTCCTGCGACATCGACGCGATCGTGGCGCGCTGGGACGCGACCCCGCACCTGACCCGGCACGGCGTGGCGTTCCTGCTGCACGGCCTGCTCGACTACGTGGTGGACGGCCACTTCGACGTCGCCCAGGAGCTGGACGACCGGGTCGAGGCGCTGGAGGACCGGCTGTTCGCCGAGCAGACCGGCGACCGCCGGGACATGCAGCGGCAGATGTTCGACGTCCGGCGCACCACCGTGCGGTTCCGCCGGGTGGTCGTGCCGATGCGCGAGGTGGTCAACACGCTGATCCGCCGCGACCTGCGGGTGGTCGACCCGGATCTGGTGCCGTACTACCAGGACATCTACGACCACGTGCTGCGCGTCTCGGAGTGGACCGAGTCGCTGCGCGAGCTGGTCGGCAACGTCTACGAGACCCACCTCAACCTGCAGGGCTACCGGATGAACGACATCATGAAGCGGGTGACGAGCTGGGCCGCGATCATCGCGGTGCCCACCCTCATCACCGGCTTCTACGGGCAGAACATCCCCTTCCCCGGCTTCTCCCGGGACGACGGGTTCTGGACGTCGTCGGTGCTGATCGTGACGGTGTCCTCGATCCTGTATCTGATCTTCCGCCGCCGCGACTGGATCTGATCTCGCCGGCGGCCGGCCCGCCGCCGGGCGGACCGGCGGGCCGCGACGGTCAGCGCCGGCCGCGGCCGTCCTGGACGGCGATCCACTCCTCGTCGGAGATGGGCGGCGCGCCCAGCGCCCGGGCGGCCAGGTCCAGGTCGGCCCGGCTGAGCCGCCAGCTATGCATCATCGCCTCGGCGCGGCGCCGGCGGCGCTCGCTCTCCATCACCGCCTCCACCGCGGCGCGCAGCCGGCGCACTGCCGGGTGGCCGGCCCGCGCCGGGTCGCGCGGTGTGCTCGCCGCGCCGGTCAACTCGCCTCCTCGGCGCCCGCCGGCCAGGGCGGCACCGGCGGCGTCCCGGCCGCGCCGGGAGCGGGCCGTTCAAGGACCGGCGGCACCGGCACCGGCGGCGGGGCCGGGCGGCCGGGGCGGAGCTCGGCGTACCGGTCGGCCAGCCGCCGCGCGGTGGTCACCGTGTCGTCGGCCGGGCAGTAGTTGTAGACGCGGCGGCCGGTGCTCGACGACACCGTGCCCGACCACCAGAAATAGCAGCGCCCGTCGGTCCAGGCGACCAGGTCGGCGCAGATGGCGACCAGGGCGATGCCCTGACCTTCGTGCACCTCGGCGGTGATGCCGAACTGCTCCAGTACGCGGTTCAACCGGCGGGCGGCCGTGGTCGCCGGCTGCCGTCCCGACCGGTCGTGGACCCTCATGACGCCGGCTCCGGCGCGGTGCTCAAGAACCCGTGTAAACCCATGGTCTGAAGGTAAGAACGGGCGAAACGATCTAGCAAGGGTGTTCCTCGCAGTTGCTCGACGTTGCCCGGCGATGAACCGCACCGGGCCGGTGGCCGGGCGGAGGCCGGGACCGCCGGATGCCGGGACCGCCGGATGCCGGTGGCCGCACGAGGACGGCGGCCGCACGAGGACGGCGGCCGTACGAGAACGGCGGGCCGCCCGGTCTCAGCGGCCGGGCGGGACGGCGGGCAGCCGTACGACGAACAGCGCGCCGCCGGCCGGTGACCGGGTGACGTGCACGCCGCCGCCGTGCGCGCGGACGATGTCGTGGGCGATGGCCAGGCCGAGGCCGCTTCCCCGCCCGTCCAGCCGGCGGGCCTCCTCCAGCCTGGTGAAGCGCTCGAAGATCCGCCGCCGGTCGGCCGCGGCGACCCCGGCACCGTCGTCGCCGACGGCCAGCTCGGCCGTGTCACCGTCCCGGCGCACCCGCACCTCAACCGCCTGCCGGGCGTGGCGCTGGGCATTGTCCAGCAGGTTGATCAGCACCCGGCATATCAGCTCGCGTACCGCGTGCACGCTCACCCCCTCGTCCAGCCGCAGGGTCACCGGCAGGCGGTCGGAGCGGTCGGCGACCTCCGCGGCCACCAGTACGGCCAGGTCCACCGGTTCGGACGGTTCCGGAGCGTCCTGCTGCCGGCGGGCGAATTCCAGCAGGTCGGTGATGACCGCCTCCATCCGGCCCACCGCGCGCAGCGAGGCGCCCAGCAGCGCGTGGAGGTCGGCCTGCCCGGGATCCATCCCGGCCACCTCCAGCTCGGCGCGCAGCGCGGCGAGCGGGGAGCGCAGCTCGTGGCACAGGTCAAGGGCGAACGGACAATGCATATGGCCGACGTCCGGCGACTCCCCCAGGCCGGGAGGCCCGGTACCGCCCACCGACCCCGGGCAGCAGGCCCCCACCGCGTCCGGCCGGCCCCACTGCCGGCGGAGAACGAGGTGGCCGGCCAGCATCAGCGAGGTGGCACCGGTGGCCGCCAGGACGGATCCGGGTCGCAGCTGACTCATCATTTCATCCCCCTTAACATGCGCTTTTTCCGTACCTTGGCATTCGAAGAGGTTTTGACGAAGGTTGCAAACCTTTACGGTCGTGCGCCCGATGTGAGGAATCGCACCCACCCGCGCACCAGCGCCCCGTCACCGCATCCTGCCCGCCGACGGCCGGTCGACCGAGTCGTCCTCGTCCCGTCGATCCGGCGGCTCGCCGTTCGTGTAGTCGGCGAGAGCCGGCGACGGTTCCGGAAGAAGATCACCGAAGGGATCACGGACATGGGCAAGGTCATCGCGATCGAACACCTCACGCTCGACGGCGTCATGCAGGCGCCCGGCCATCCCGAGGAGGACACCCGGGGCGGCTTCCGGCACGGCGGCTGGGCGGCCCGGTGCCAGGACCCGGCCATGCAGGCCGCCATGGGCGCCCGCATGTCGACTGAGTGGTCCCTGCTGGCGGGCCGGACGACCTACCAGCGCTTCGCCGACCACTGGCCGCGGCAGGCGCCGAACCCGTTCACCGAGGCCCTGAACCGGGTGCGCAAGTACGTGGCCTCCACCACGCTGGCCGGGCCGCTGCCCTGGCAGCATTCCACCCTGCTGGACGGCGACGCGGTCGCCGCGGTCGCCGCCCTCCGGCGGGAGTCGGCCGCGAACCTGGTGGTGTTCGGCAGCGGGGAGCTGGTCAGGTCGCTGCTGCCGCACGGCCTGGTCGACGAGCTGCTGCTCCTGATCCACCCGCTGACCCTCGGGTCGGGCCGCCGGCTGTTCGCGGACTCCGGCTCGGACCTGTCCGCCTTCCGGCTGGCCGACTCCACGGTGACCCCCACCGGCGTCCTCATCGCCACCTACCAGCCCGCCGGCACCTGATCGCCCCCCGCCGCCGGCGACCCACCCGGAGCACGACCCGGTCGGCGCCCAGGAAGACGGTCGGCACGAATCCGAGTCGCGCGTCGTCGGATCGTGAGCACGCGACGGGCGCCCCGGCACGCGCTTCGGGGCGCCCATCGCGTCACTAACACTTCCGGTCCGCCGCGCGATGTCTCTGTGTCCTCCTCGGCTGCCACGGCGGAGGTCGGCAAGCCTGCCTGGAGGTGATCACGGTGACCGATCAGTTGGTTCTGCTGGGGCTCGGCTTCATCCTGACGACCGTGCTGGGCGGGCTTCTCGGCTACTTCTTCCAGCGGCGTTCCTGGGCACACCAGTACAAGATCCAGCAGCGTGAACGTGAACGTGAACAGGCGAGCAAGACGTTCGAGGAGATCAGCAGCCTGCTCGACAGACGCCTTTACCGCATGCGCCTGGTGTTCTGGGCCGCCAAGCGGCAAGCTGCGGACGGCGCGGCCGCTGGGCTCGCCGAGGCGCGCGAACACTACCGCGAAGTGCTGCTGACCTGGAGCGACAATCTGAATCGCAGCTCGGCTCTCACGCAGGTGTACTTCGGGACGGGCACCCGGCGGCGACTCGAGGAACTGTATGAGGACTACGCGGCCATCGGGCGCGCGCTGGACCAGTTCATGCGCGACCTCGGCCACGAAACGGCGCGGGAGAAAGGCGAGACGAGCGTGCGCTTCCGGCGCATCGAACAGGTCCCGCCGATAGGGCAGCGGCTTGACCAGCTCAGCCATCAGGTCTATGTCATGAACCTTCACATGCTGCGGCTGCTGCAGAGCGGTCAACTGGGTCAGGCGGCTCCCATCGAGCCGATCCCCGCGCCCCGGGTGCGCTTGCTGCAGTTCGGCGACCAAGGCGCCGCAGTGCGCCGGCTGCAGTCGGCCCTTGGCCGGATCGGTGAGACCTCGATCGTGGCGGATGGGCTTTTCGGGCGGGAGACCGAACGCGCGTTGCGTGCCTTCCAGCAGGCCAACGGACTGGTCGCGGACGGCAGATATGGGTCGGCGACCCGCAAGGCGCTGCCCATCGGGGAGAATCTGCCGCTACTCCGCGACGGTGCGAAAGGCGACATGGTCGAACGACTCCAGACCGTCTTGACGGACTACGCTCCGAACCGCTGGGAGATCACAGCGGGAGATGCGGACGGCGTATTCGGACCCGCCACGAGCAGGGCCGTCGAGGCTTTCCAAGAATGGCACGGCCTGCTGGTCGACGGCGTAGTGGGCCCCAACACCTGGGCTGCTCGCTTGAGCGATCCCGGCCCCTCGCTGGAACGGGCGGTCGGCACTCGACTCAAGACCGCTCGGTGATGCGGGCCCGCCGCTACTCAGGGGCCGGGAGCCGGGTGGGGACGGTGTTGCTGACCTGCTGGAAGATGACCGAGGTGCGGAAGCCGATGATCTCGCCGCGCTTGCTGAGCCGGTCGGTGAGGAAGGCGTGCAGGTGGTCGAGGTCCTGGACGGCGACGTGCAGCAGGAAGTCGTCGCCGCCGGAGAGCACGAAGGTGTGCAGGACCTCCGGCAGGCCGCTGGCGAACCCCTTGAAGCCGTCGATGACGGCCCGGCTGAGCGGACGAACCTGCACCGAGACCAGCGCCTGGACGCCGCGGTTGAGTGCGGCCGGATCGATCTCCGCGTGGTAGCCGCGGATGACGCCCCGGCGGTGCAGCGCCCGGACCCGCTCCAGGCAGGTCGAGGGGGCGATGCCCAGCTGCCGGGCCAGCTCGCGGTTCGACTGCCGCGCATCCGTCTGGAGCAACCGGACGATCTCCGAATCAAGTTCATCCACGGTCGGTAACCGTAGCCGATTCCGGCCGAACGATCGGTCACGCTGGCGAACGATCAGTCACCCGTCCAGCATTGCATCGTCAAGCCAGGCAGATGGAAGGACGAACGGATGCTCGACCATGAGCAGGTGACGATCCGTACCGGCCGGCGCTCCCGGCTGCCGGTGATCGTGGCGGTGCACTCGACGGCGCTCGGCCCAGCGGCCGGCGGCCTCCGGCTCTGGCACTACCCCGACTGGCGGGACGGCCTCACCGACGCCCTTCGCCTGTCGGCGGGGATGACGGCGAAGTTCGCGGTGGCCGGGCTGTCCAGCGGCGGCGGGAAGACCGTCGTGGCCCTGCCGGAAGGCAGGGAACCGAACGACGGCGAGCGGCGCGACGTGCTGCACGACGTGGCGGACGTCATCGACTCGCTCGGCGGGATGTACGCCACCGGGCCGGACGTCGGAACCGGCGCCGAGGACATGGCGGTGATCGGGGAGACCACCCCGCACGTGTTCTGCCGCCCGGCCCGGCTGGGCGGCAGCGGCGACTCCTCACCGCACACCGCGCGGGGAGCGCTCGCCGCGCTCCGGGCCGTCGGCCGCCGGCTGTACGGCACCCCGACGCTGGACGGCCGCAGGCTCGCCATCATCGGCCTGGGCCGGGTCGGGGCCGGCCTCGCCCGGCTGCTGGCCGCCGAAGGCGCCGTCCTGACGGTCACCGACGTCGACCCGGCCAAGCGGGAACTCGCCGGCGAGCTCGGCGCCGGCTGGCTGGCTCCCGGCGACATCCTCGCCGCGGACGTGGACATCGTGGTCCCCGCGGCGCTCGGCTCGGTCCTGACCCGGCGGACCGTGGCCGAACTCCGCTGCCGGGCAGTTGCGGGACCGGCCAACGACCAGCTCGCCACCCCGGACGTCGCCGACCTGCTGCACGGGCGCGGCATCATCTGGGTGCCAGACTACGTCGCCGGCGCGGGCGGGGTCATCAACGCCGTCAGCACCGAACTTAACCACCTCGACCCGGACGAGGCCGCAGCCCGGGTGGACGCCATCGCCGACACGGTGGACCACCTGCTTGACACCGCACAGCGCCACGGCCACACCCCGGCGCGAGCGGCCAGCGACCTCGCCCGCCACCGGCTGCACACCGGTTCTCGTCCAGCCTGATCACCGATCCGGCCGGTGGGACGTATGTGCGCCCGTCGGCTGTCGGCCGTGCTTCCGGTGGCGGGACGGGTGCTCGCCCTCCCCCGTGATCTCCGGTAGCGGGGGGCGGTCGTAGGCTGGGCCGGCGGGAGAGGTCACGGGAGGATTGACTATGGAGTATGTGCGGCTTGGGTCGACCGGGCTGAAGGTGTCGCGGGTGTGTCTCGGCATGATGAGTTTCGGGGACCCGGCACGCTGGCAGGACTGGGTGCTGGACGAGGATGCGGCCGAGCCGCTGGTGCGCAAGGCGGCCGAGGCGGGCGTCACCTTCTTCGACACCGCCGACGTCTACTCGCAGGGCACCAGCGAGGAGGTGACCGGCCGACTGTTGCGCCGGCTGTTCCCGCGCCGGGACGACTACGTGCTGGCCACCAAGGTGTACTTCCCGATGGGCGAGGGCGCCAACGACGGCGGGCTGTCACGCAAGCACATCCACGCCGCGATCGACGACTCGCTGAGCCGGCTGGGCACCGACCACGTGGACCTGTACCAGATCCACCGGTGGGACGACCAGACGCCGATCGAGGAGACGATGGAGGCACTGCACGACGTGGTCCGGGCCGGCAAGGCCCGCTACATCGGCGCCTCCAGCATGTACGCCTGGCAGTTCGCCAAGGCCCAGCACGTCGCCGAGACGCACGGCTGGACAAAGTTCGCATCCATGCAAAATCACCACAATCTTCTTTATCGCGAGGAGGAGCGGGAGATGATCCCGCTGTGCCGGGACCAGGGGGTCGGGCTGATCCCGTGGAGCCCGCTGGCGCGCGGCCTGCTGGCCCGGGCCGGGTCGGGCGCCGCCACCACCCGGGCCGGCACCGACGCGCGGATCGAGCAGCTCTACGGCGGGCCGGGCGACGCCGACGTGCTGGCCAGGGTGGCCGAGACCGCCGCCGCCCGCGAGGTGCCGGCCGCCCAGGTGGCGCTGGCCTGGCTGCTCGCCCAGCCAGGGGTGACCGCGCCGATCGTCGGCGCCACCAAGGAGTCGCACGTGGACGACGCGATCGCCGCCACCACCCTCACGCTGACCGACAAGGAACTCGCCTACCTGGCCGAGCCCTACCAGGCCCGCCCCGTCCAGCACTGACGGCGTCCGGGCCGGGATGCCACTCCTGGATTCCGGCCCGGACGCACCGGTGCCGGTGAATCCATCCGGCCGGCCGACGCGCCGCGGGCCGTTCCGCCATTGACTTCATCACGTTGAGTACCCGATCACTCGCTGTCGGTGGTATATCTGCGGTCGTGCGACTTCACCACTCCCCCTCCGAGGCGGCGGACCCGTCGGCCGCCCCCTTACCCGGCTCACGCCGGACGCCCGACCAGGCGGTGGCCGTTCACGGCCTACCTCGTGCGCGCGAACGGAGGACCTACCCTGTGACCATGACCATCGAATTCGATCAGCACCGGGCGGACCGCCCCTGGACCAGGGAGGAGACCCGGGATCTCCCGGAGGGCTTCCGGTACGAGATCGAGGACGGAAACCTCATCGTGATGAACTCCCCCTCGCCCGGGCACCAGCTGGTGGCCTACCGGCTGATGAACCTGCTGAACGACGCCGCCGAGGCGGCCGGGGTGGACGCGGTGGCGATCGGACCGGTGGACGTGGCGGTGCCGAGCGCCCGCGGCGGGTATCTCAGCCCGGACGTCGCGGTGATCCCCGGGGCGGCCACCGAGGGCGGTTACGAGCTGCTGGTCGGCGGCGACGTCCTGCTCGCGGTGGAGATCACCGGGAAGGACGCCATCACCCGCGACATGGTCACCAAGTGCGGGGTGTACGCAGGGCTGGGCATCCCGTCCTACTGGGTCGTCCGGATGGACGAGCCGGCGATCCGGGTGATCGTCTTCGAGCTCGCGAACGGCGGGTACCGGCGGGTCACCGAGATCGTGGCGGGCGGGTCGGCGGTGCTGGACCGGCCGTTCCCGGTGACGGTCGAGCCGGGCGGGCTGGCCCGGCGGCCCGGCCGGTGAGCGGGGGCGGGCGGGAAGATGGAAGGCTCAGGATGATCTCGTGGGCGGGGCCGGTGACGAGGTGGCGGCGGCGCTGACGGAGTGCGCTGCCGCCGTCTCCGCCAGATCCGCCTGGCAGGCGTTCCGCCGCGACCCGCCGGCGCGTCCTCCCCGCGGTCCGGCGGACCAGGGAGCGACGCGCCCGACGGCCGGCCCCGCTAGTAGCCGAACCAGATCGACGTGACCTTGTTGCCGATGCCGCCGCCGACGTTGCCGGAGATACCCTGCCGGAAATATGAGATGCCGCCAGAGCAGTTGGCGTGCTGGTACAGCGTGACGGGTATCGACATCCGGTTGTAGGCCGAGCTGATCCGGTCGTTCCAGGTCGATACCACGTTGACGCAGCCCGACCAATCTCCGCCGTACTCGTACTTCGCCCCGGTTCCGTTGGACCCGTCCCACAGGCAGAGCCGCTGCGGGCTGGAGTTGCACTCGCTGTAAGCGGCGTGCGCGGTGCCCATCCCGAGCACACCCGTGCTCACCGCGAGCGATGCCGCGCTCAGCACCACACCCACACGCCGTCCCAGGGCCGGTAGCCGACCGGTCATTGGGGTCTCCCTCCCGATGAAGATCAAGTCCTCGTTGATCTTAGGTGGGTGCTTTACCAAAGGCAATGAAAAGGACATCCGTAAATACCGAACCTCGATCCGCGGCTCGTGCCGGCCCGCGGGACGGGGGTCCTGGACCGGCCGTTCCCGGTGACGGTCGAGCCGGGCGGGCCGACCCGGCGGCCCGGCCGGTGAACGGGCGGCCGGGGACGTGGGCGGCCGGGGAGGCGGGAGGCTTAGGCTGATCTCGTGGGCAGGGCTAACGACGAGGTGGCGGCGGCGCTAACGGAGTACGCCGACCTGTTCGCCATGACCGGCGGCGACGCGTTCCGGGTGCGCAGCTACCAGAAGGCGGCCAAGGCGATCGCCGGCCACCCCGAGGACATCTCCCAGGTGAACGTGCGGCGGGTGCCCGGGGTCGGCGAGGCGATCGCGAAGAAGGTGGAGGAGTTCCTGAGCCGCGGCGGCTTCCGCCAGCTGGACGACCTGCGGGCCGAGGTGCCCGAGGGGGTGCGCCGGCTGACCCGGGTGCCGTCGCTGGGGCCGAAGCGGGCGATCTTCCTCTACCGCGAGCTGGGCATCGACTCCCCCGAGGCGCTGGCGGCGGCGATCGGCGCGGGCCGGCTGGCCGGGGTGCGCGGGTTCGGCGCCAAGAGCGAGGAGAACCTCCTCAAGGGCGTCGAGCAGCTGCGCCAGGCCGGCGGCCGGGTGCACCTCGGGGTGGCGATGGACCTGGCCGAGCGGGTCATCGCCTCGCTGCCCGCCGAGCGGGTGGCCTGCGCGGGGTCGGTGCGCCGGATGAAGGAGACGGTCGGCGACATCGACATCCTGGCGGTGGGGCCGCCGAGCCTGATGGAGCACTTCCGGCGGCAGCCGTACGTCGCGGAGGTGATCGCGAGCGGCGAGCGCAAGACCTCGGTGCGCACCCGGGAGGGCATGCAGGTGGACCTGCGGCTGGTGCCCGCCGGGTCGTGGGGCGCGGCGATGCAGTACTTCACCGGGTCCAAGGAGCACAACGTGCGGCTGCGCGAGATGTGCGTCAAGCGTGGCTGGAAGCTGTCGGAGTACGGTCTGTTCGAGGGCGACCGGGTGATCGCCGCGGCCACCGAGGAGGAGATCTACCAGGCGCTCGGCATGCCGTGGATTCCGCCGCCGCTGCGCGAGGACACCGGGGAGGTGGCGGCGGCGCTGCGCGGTGAGCTGCCCGACCTGGTCACGTTGGATGATCTGCGCGGGGACCTGCACACCCATACGAATCTCACCGACGGGATCGCGCCGCTGGCGGACATGGTCGCGGCGGCGGCCCGGCTCGGGTACGCGTACTACGCGGTGACCGATCATGCGCCGGATCTGGTCATGCAGCGGATGACGCTGGACAAGGCGCTGGAGCAGCGGGCCGCGCTGGCCGAGTTGCAGCCGGCCTACCCGGGGATGCGGCTGCTGCACGGCACCGAGTTGAACATCGGCCCGGACGGCGCGGTGGACTGGCCGGCCGAGGTGCTGGCCGGGTTCGACGTGACCGTGGCGTCGGTGCACTCGCACTTCACCCAGCCGCGCGCGGAGATGACCCGCCGGTTCGTGGCCGCCTGCGAGAACCCGCACGTGCACGTGATCGGGCATCCCACCACCCGCAAGATCGGCCGGCGGGAGCCGGTGGACGCCGACTGGGACGCGGTCTTCGCGGCGGCGGCGCGCACCGGTACCGCGCTGGAGATCGACGCCTACCCCGACCGGGCCGACCTGCCCTCGGACCTGGTGCGGCGGGCGCGGCACCACGGGGTGAAGTTCTCCATCGACAGCGATTCCCATGCGGTGCCGCACCTGGCCAACCTGCGATTCGGGGTGGGGGTGGCGCAGCGCGGCTGGCTGACCGCCGAGGACGTGATCAACGCCTGGCCGGTGGAGCGGCTGCTGGCATTCCTGAACCGGGCCTGACCGGGATGGCGCGCGGGCGGCCTGGCCCGGCTTGCATATCCCTTATTACGGGTAGGTAATATGGGATCAGTAGAGGGAGGTGGCCCCATGGACCTCGACCATCGGACGACCGGCGCGGCGGCCGCGACCGCGATCCCGTCCGCCATCCTCAAGCCGCTGCCGCCGGAGGTGTTCGTCGTGCACGGCGCCAGTGCCGAGACCCGCTGGGCGGCCATGCGCGGCCAGGGGCACCACACCCCGACCGACCGGTTCTTCGTCCGCAACCACACCGCCACCCCGCTCATCGACGCCGCCGCCTGGCGGCTGCGCCTGCACGGCGACGGCCTGCCCGCGCCACGCGCGATCACCTACGACGAGCTGCGCGCGCTGCCGGCCACCGTCGCCGACATCGCCATCGAATGCGCGGGCAACGGCCGGGCGCACTTCTCCGCGCAGCGCGGAACCGACTACCCCGGGATCCCGTGGGGCCTGGGCGCCATCGGGGTGGCCCGGTGGCGCGGCGTGCCGCTGCGGGTGCTCCTGGAGCTGGCCGGGGTGCGGCCGGCGGCGGTCGCGGTGATGCCGCGCGGCCTGGACGCGTCGTACGTCGAGGACGGCGTCGACCACGGGCGGGTGCGGCGCCCGCTGCCGATCGGCAAGGCGCTGGACGACGTGCTGGTGGCCTACGAGATGAACGGCCGGCCGCTGCCGCCCGACCACGGGTTCCCGGCCCGGCTGGTGGTGCCCGGCTGGAGCGGGGTCGCCTCCATCAAGTGGCTCGGTGACATCGAGGTGTCCTGCGCCCCGCTGTCCTCGCCGTGGACCACCGAGTTCTACCTGATGACCGGACCGGGCCATCCGGCCGGCCCGGACGCCGCGCTGGCCGAGCAGGTGGTCAAGAGCGCGTTCGAGCTGCCCTGGCCCGCCCGGCTGCGTGCGTTCGCCCCGCAGGTGCTGCACGGCCGCTCATGGTCGGGGCACGGCCGGGTGATCCGGGTCGAGGTCAGCGTGGACGGCGGCCGGGTCTGGCGCGCGGCCGAGCTGCTGCGGCCACCGGCCGGTGATGCCGGACGGTCGTGGACCCGCTGGCGGCTGGGCTGGACGCCCGGCGCGCCGGGGCCGGCCGAACTGATGGCGCGGGCGACCGACGCCACCGGGGCCCGGCAACCCCTGGCGTCCGGGCCCAACGATCTCGGCTACCACTTCGACGCGGTGGTGCGCCATCCGGTGACCGTGGTCGCCTGAGGAGGGCCCCCGGGCGGTGACCCGGCCGCGGGCCCGCTGGAGGAGTGGCCCGCGGCCGGGAGTCCCGCCCGCCGGGCCCGGCCCGCCCGCCGGGAGGGGACGGCGGCACGGGCCGGGCGCGTGGTCTTAGTGCGGGACCGCCTTCTCGGCGCCGGCCCCGGTGAGGGACCGCACCTCGATCTCGGCGTACTTGGCGGCGTTGTGCTCCTTGCTCAGCACGGTGCCGAGGTAGCCGGCCAGGAAGCCGATCGGGATGGACACCAGGCCCGGGTTCTCCAGCGGGAACCAGGCGAAGTTCGCGCTCGAGATCAGCGAGGTCGGCTTGCCGGACACCACCGGCGAGAAGAACACCAGGAACACCGCGGAGCCGAGGCCGCCGTAGATGGCCGACACCGCGCCCGCGGTGTTGAACCGCTTCCAGAACAGGCTGTACAGGATGGCCGGCAGGTTGCCGGACGCGGCCACCGCGAAGGCCAGCGCGACCAGGAACGCCACGTTGAGGCTCTGCGCCGGGATGCTGAGCGCGATCGCGACGATACCGATCACCAGGGCGGCGATCCGGGCGACCCGGATCTCCTGCCGCTCGGTGGCGGTGCCCTTCTTGAACACGTGGGCGTACAGGTCGTGCGCGAAGCTGGACGAGGAGGCGAGCGTCAGGCCGGCGACCACCGCGAGGATGGTCGCGAACGCCACCGCCGCGATAATCGCCAGCAGGACCGTGCCGCCGACCTCGCCGAACATGATCTCGCCGACCTTCTGGGCGAGTTGTGGCGCCGCGGTGTTGCCCGCCTTGTTCTGCGCGGCGATCGCCTTGCTGCCGACCAGTGCGGCGGCGCCGAAGCCGAGCACCAGGGTGAGCAGGTAGAACACCCCGATGATGCCGATGCCCCAGATGACCGACTTGCGGGCGTCCCGGGCGGTGGGCACGGTGTAGAAGCGGATCAGGATGTGCGGCAGGCCGGCGGTGCCGAGCACCAGGGCCAGGCCCAGGCTGATCAGGTCGAGCTTGCCGGCCAGGCCGGCGGCCTCGGTGCCGTACTTCAGGCCGGGGTTGAGGAACGCCTCGCCCTTGCCGCTCTGCTGGGCGGCCTCGCCGAGCAGGCTGGAGAGGTTGAAGCCGGAATGGGCGAGCACCAGCAGGGTGACCAGCGCGGCGCCGGTCATCAGCAGCACGGCCTTGACGATCTGCACCCAGGTGGTGCCCTTCATGCCGCCGGCCACCACGTAGACGATCATGAGCAGGCCGACGACGATGATGGTGGCGGCCTTGCCGGCGTCGGAGGTGATGCCGAACAGCAGGCCGACCAGCGCGCCCGCGCCGACCATCTGGGCCAGCAGGTAGAAGATGCTGACCACGATGGTGGACACGCCGGCCGCGGTGCGCACCGGGCGGGGGCTCATCCGGAAGGCCAGCACGTCGGCCATGGTGAACTTGCCGGAGTTGCGCATCAGCTCGGCGACCAGCAGCAGCGCCACCAGCCAGGCGACCAGGAAGCCGATCGAGTAGAGGAACCCGTCGTAGCCGGACAGCGCGATGATGCCCGCGATGCCGAGGAACGACGCGGCCGACATGTAGTCGCCGCCGATGGCCAGGCCGTTCTGCACGCCGCTGAACGACCGGCCGCCGGCGTAGAAGTCGGCGGCGCTCTTGGTGTTGCGGCTCGCCCAGTAGGTGATGCCGAGCGTGGCGAACACGAACACCAGGAAAAGGGTGATGGACAGCGTCTGGTTACTCATTGGCCGCGTCCCCTTCGATCTCGGCGCGCAGCCGGCTGGACACCGGGTCCAGCTTGCGGTCGGCATGCCGGGCGTACAGCCAGGCGATGAGGAATGTGGAGACGAACTGCAGCACGCCGAAGATCAGCGCCACGTTTATGTTGCCGAACACCTTGGTGCCCATGAAGCCACGCGCCCAGGCGGACAGAATGACATACAGCAGGTACCAGACAAAAAAGGCGACGGTCACCGGGAAGGCCCAGTTGCGGTAGCGGCGGCGGAGTTCCTGGAACTCCGGATTCGCCTGCATCTGTTCGTAAACCGATGATTCATCGTGTCGAGTGGTCACAAGACCTCCCACGTTGTGATCTGAATCACGCCTCACCGTAGGAACGGCATCGCCGCGCGCATAGGGGGTGTGCGCCGCATCATCGCCGAGCAGTTCGGACGGCTCGGTCACCTGGACGGGCGGTGCGCCGAATGGCCCGTTCCGCGCGACGAGCGGTCCGGCCGGCGGGCCCGTCGCAGGCAGGGCGGCCACCGCGCGGATCAGGTCAACCGATGGGCGAGCGCCGTGGGTCGCGGTGACAACGGCGCGGAATCCCACGAGTCCTCGGTAGACCCGGCACTGAAGAGCGAAGCCCGAACCCGGCGATCCGCCGGCACCTCGCTCCCGCTACCGTGCGCCGAACCTAGACCTCCTCGGGGAGGGTCACCATCTCATTGAGGATCGGGACCAGTTGCTCCTCCTCGTAGTCCAGGTGGGCCTCCAGTTCGGCGGCGAGCCGGTCGAGTTCCGCGCCGATCCCCGGGCCGCCGTGGTCGAGGAGTCGCCTGATCCGCTCCACGAGCCGGGCCACCACCCGGTGCTCCGAGCGCAGCCGGGTCAAGGTCTCGGCCAGCTCGGGGTGCCCGGCATCGAGATGCGGGAAGAGTGCGTTGTCCTCGCCCTCGTGGTGGGCGTGGAGGGCGTCGCAGAACGCCAGGCAGTGCGTCCGCAGGTCCGCCGCGCCCGCCCGCGACGACCGCAGTTCGGCCAGGTCCCTGCGGAAGCCGTCGTGCAGTTTGATCAGCTCGTCACCCCAGGCGACGATGCGCCGTTCGTCCGTCATGCCAGTTCCTTCCGCGGGAAGCTTCCGTGGACGGCGGCGAAGAGCGCCGCCAGCAGGGCCGCCCCGGTTGCGACGCCAAAGGCCCACCCGGCGCCCCCGCTCGACAGCACGGCCGCCCCCACCGCCCCGGCCACGCTGCTGCCCACGACCCTGACCAGGGCGTTCACCCCGCCGGCGGCTGCGGTCTTGGCGGGTGCGACGTGCTCGACGGCCATCGTCCCGAGCGCCGCGTAGCCGAGGCCGACCCCCAGCCCCAGCAGCGTCGCGGCCCCGTACAGATCCGCACCCGAGGATCTGGACACCACCAGCCACAGGGCGGCGGCCGACACCAGCGCGGAGCCGGCCGCCACCAGCGCCGACGCGGTGAAGCGGCGCATCAGGGGGCCCGCGAGCGTGGACACCACCAGCATCAGCACCGTCGTCGGCAGCAGGTAGATCCCGACCTGCAGTACCGAGGCCCCGAGCGCGCCCTGGGCCACCGCCGACACCGTCGTGATGGCGGCGAACAGGGCGAACCCCAGCAGGAACGACGCCACGGTCGCCCCCACCGTCGCCCGGTGCAGCAGCATCGGGATCTCGATCAGCGGCCACTCGGCACGGCGGGCGGTCGCGACCCAGCCGGCCGCCATCACCACCGCTCCGGCGAGCAGCCCCAGCGTCAACGGCGAGGTCCAGCCCCAGACCGCGCCCTTGCTGATGGCCAGCAACAGGCAGACGAGCCACCCCGCGACCAGCGCCGCCCCGGCCAGGTCCGGCCTTCCCGATCCTCGCGCGGGCGTCTCCCGCACCACGGCCGATACCAGCACCAGGCTCAGGGCGGCCAGCCCGGCCAATGCCCAGAACACCGTCCGGTGGTCTCCGTCCAGCAGCCCGGCGAGGATCATGCCGCCGCCGCTCCCCACCCCGATGGTGGCGCTGAGCACCCCGATCGCGCTCGGCAGCCGGTGACCGGGCACCACCTGCCTGACCAGGCCCATGGCCAGCGGGAGCAGCGGCGCGGCCGTCCCCTGCAACACCCGGCCGGCGATGAGCAGAGGCAACGTGCCCGCCACCGCGCTGAGCATCGAACCGGCGGTGAGCAGTCCGAGCGCGACCAGCGAGACCGAGCGCCGGCCGTACATGTCGCCGAGCCGGGCCAGCAGCGGGATGGAGACCGCGCCTGACAGCAGCCCGGCGGTGAGCGTCCAGGAGACGGTGGTGGACGGGGCGTGCAGCCGCCGTTCGAGACCCGGCAGCAGAGGCACGACGACGGTCATCTGGAGGGTCCCTACGGCCACCGCGAACGCGAGCACCATGACGACCCAGCAGTTTCTATACATGTATAGAAAGTAGCATGGCAGGATGCCGACGCCTACCGGAAGGCCACCCAGGATCTCCCGGGCGGAGATCCTGGCCGCCGCACTCCGGGTGATCGAGGAAGACGGGGTGGGCACGCTCACCATGCGCAGGCTGGCCAGAGAGGTCGGCACCACCGCGATGGCGCTCTACCATCACGTGCGCGACAAGGAGGAACTGCTCCTGCTGCTGCTCGACGACTACGCGGCCGGGCTCCCCCGGCCCGACCTGCCGGAGGATCCGCGCGAGCGCGTGGTGACCGCCGCCATGGCCATGCACGAGGCGGTGTCCGGCTGCCCGTGGGCGGTGGACGTGCTCAGAGCCGACGACCTGCTGTCGGTGGGAGCGCTGTGGTATCCGGAGCGGATCGTCGACGCCGCCGTACGCGCGGGTCTGACGGTGGAGGACGCCGTGGACGCGTACCGGATCATCTGGCACTACACGGCGGGTGAGATCGCCGGCCGGGCGGCGGCGCGCAGGCGGCGGCAGGAGGGCGGCACCACCTACCGGGAGCGGGCGTTCGCCGAGCTGGACGCCGAGGAGTTCCCCCGGCTGAGCGAGGTGGCCGGGCGGTGGGAAGAGCTGACCGCCCGTGACACCTACGCCAAGGGCGTGCGAGCCCTCGTCGATGGGCTTCTCCGGTGAGCCACCGCCCCCAGACCGGTTACCGGCGGTGCGCCGGCCGGTAACCGGCCCGGTCAGTCGCGGGGCCGCCAGTCGCCGCGGTTCAGGTCCAGCGTCTCCGGCGCGTGCAGCCGGACCATGGTGCGCGCCACCCCGGGCGGCACCCGCCCGGGGGTGAGCAGCGAAACCACGATCATCACGGTGAACGAGATCGGCACCGTCCAGGCGGCCGGCTGGGCGAGCAGCGCCCCGGTCCAGCCCGCGTACGGCCCGCCGGTGATGACGGCGATCACCGCGCCGCTGGCCAGCCCGCCGCCGGCCAGCAGCCCGGCGATCGCGCCGCTGGTGGTCAGCCGCCGCCACCAGATGCCGAGCACCAGCAGCGGGCAGAACGACGAGGCCGCCACCGCGAAGGCCAGCCCGACCACGTCGGCGACCGACAGCGAGCGGGCCGCCGTCGCCAGGCCGAGCGGCACGGTCACCGCCAGCAGAGTGGCCACCCGGAACGACGGCACGCCGCCGCGCAGCATGTCCTGCCCGATCACCCCGGCGACCGACACCGCCAGGCCCGAAGAGGTGGACAGGAACGCGGCGAACGCGCCGGCCAGCACCAGCGCGCCGAGCAGCTCGCCGGCCGTGCCGCCGGCCAGCCGGCCGGGCAGGGTGAGCACCACCGCGTCGGTGCGCCCGGTCATCAGAAGCTCGGGGGTGTAGAGGCGGCCCAGCGCGCCGTACACCGCCGGGAGCAGGTAGAACGCGCCGAGCAGCGACAGCACCACCAGCGTGGTGCGGCGGGCGGCCCGCCCGTCGGGATTGGTGTAGAAGCGGACCAGCACGTGCGGCAGGCCCATGGTGCCGAGGAAGGTCGCCAGGATCAGCGAGTACGTCGCGTACAGCGGGTGCTCGCGGCCGTGCAGCGGCAGCGCCCACTCGTGCCCGGTCAGCACCGGCGTCCCGGACAGGTGCGGCACCGCGGCACCGGCCGGGAAGGTCACCGTCGAGTCGTGGCCGAAGGTATGGGTGCCCGGCGCCAGGGTGACCTGCTCGCCGCGGGCCCGCCGGCCGTCCACCTGGCCGGTGACGGTGACGCGCACCGACCGGTCCACCCTGACCGACACGTCGGCGCCGACCGCCACCGCGGTGGCCGCTGCGAACACCGGCGGCGCGTCCTCGCCGGGCGAGGGGCGGCCGTTGCCCTGCCAGGCGACCAGCAGGAACACCGCCGGCAACGCCAGCGCGGTCAGCTTCAGCCAGTACTGGAAGGCCTGCACGAAGGTGATCGACCGCATGCCGCCGGAGAGCACGTTGATCATCACCACCAGGGCCACCAGCAGGCCGCCGACCCAGGACGGCGCGCCGGTGACCGTGCGGAAGACCAGGCCGGCGCTCTGGAACTGCGGCATCAGGTACAGCCAGCCGATCAGCACCACCAGCACGCTGGCGAGCCGGCGCACCGTCATCGACTCCAGCCGCGCCTCGGCGAAGTCGGGCAGCGTGTAGGCGCCCGACCGGCGCAGCGGGGCCGACACCAGGACCAGCAGCACCAGGTAGCCGCCGGTCCAGCCGACCGGTAGCCACAGCATGTCGGCGCCGTAGGCGAGGATGAGCCCGGCCACCCCGAGGAACGAGGCGGCCGACAGGTACTCGCCGCCGATCGCCGAGGCGTTCCACAGCGGCGACACCGTCCGGGAGGCCACGTAGAA
The DNA here is from genome assembly GCF_016863395.1 of Sphaerisporangium rufum. Taxonomy (GTDB): domain Bacteria; phylum Actinomycetota; class Actinomycetes; order Streptosporangiales; family Streptosporangiaceae; genus Sphaerisporangium; species Sphaerisporangium rufum. Next base: position 18,902 of record NZ_BOOU01000051.1, read on the forward strand.
GTCGGAGGTGGTGCGCGACAGCCGCAGCCCGAAGGCGCCGACGGTGATCGTGGCGACCATGATCACCAGGATGGCCGCCAGTCCCAGTCCGGTGCTCACCTCGCCGCCCGGGTCACTCGCGCTCGACCAGGTCGGCGAAGTGCCGCTCGTTGCGCTCGGCCTGCCGGACGTACAGCCAGGCCCCGGCCACAAAACCGGGGTAGATCAGCCCGCCGAGCACCAGCCAGGGCAGCGGCAGGCCGAGCAGCCGCAGCTCGCGCAGCTCCGGGACCAGCCGGAACAGCAGCGGCAGGCCGCCGACCACGCAGCCGAGCAGCGTGCAGACGAACACCGCCAGCCGCAGCTGGGTGCGCACCAGCGAGCGCATGTACACCTCGCCCAGCCGGGTCTGCTCGTCGATCTCCTGGGTGGCCGGATAGCGCGGGCGGCGGGCCGCGGTGGTCCGCGGGCTGGTCACCACCTCGCGTTTCGGCCGCTCCGGCGGCCGGGACGCCGCCCGTCCGGCGGTCTCGGCGTCCTGGGCCCCGCCGGCCGCCCGGGCGGCCGACAGCAGGTCGCGCAGCTCGCGCGCCGGCCGGCGCTGCCGCTCGGCCATCACCCGGCGCCCGCGGGGCTCATTCGGCGCGGCCCTTGCGGGCCCGGCGGACCAGCAGGTCGCGCAGCTCGCGGGTGTGCCGGCGGCTGACCGGGATCTCGGTGTCGCCGATGCGCACCGTGCAGCGGCCGGAGTCGATGTGCAGCTCGTCGATGTGCTTGAGCGCCACCAGGTGGCTGCGGTGCACCCGGACGAACCCGGCACCGGCCCAGCGGTCCTCCAGCGCGGCGAGCGGGATGCGCACCAGGTGGCTGCCGGTGGCGGTGTGCAGCCGGGCGTAGTCGCCCTGCGCCTCGACGAAGCGCACGTCGGAGCTGAGCACGAACCGGGTGACCCCCGCCAGCTCCACCGGGATCGTCTCGGCGTCCGGCCCGGCGGGCCCCGGATCGGCGTCGGCGGCCGCGCCGGGCACCCCGCCGGGGACCGCCGCGCAGACCCGGCGGATCGCCTCGGCCAGCCGTTCCGGGCGCACCGGCTTGAGCAGATAGTCCTCCGCCTTCAACTCGAAGGCGTCCACCGCGTGCTCCTCGTAGGCGGTGACGAACACCACCCGCGGCGGCCGGGCGAACTGGGTCAGCAGCCGGCCCAGCACCACCCCGTCCAGGCCGCGCATCCGGATGTCCAGGAAGACCGCCTCGACCGGCCGGCCGTCGGCCATCGCCCGGTCGAGCACCTTCAGCGCCGAGGCGCCGTCCCGCGCGGTGGCCACCTCGCCGATGCGCGGATCGGCGCGCAGCAGGTAGGCGAGGTCCTCCAGCGCCGGCTGCTCGTCGTCCACCGCCAGCACACGAAGGCCCGTCACGTCACTTTCCCTGCCTGTCGCACCCATGAATGCCCTTGAGCGTGATGAATCAGACAGCCGAAGTCAACGGGTGCAGCGGCCTGCCCGGATAACTTTACGGAGACGTCCGGAAACCCGCGCGCCGCCGGCCGGCCGTCACACCGCGACCCCCTTGCGGTACTTGGGCACCCGGACGCTGATCCGGGCGCCGGCCCCCTCGGCGGTCTCCACGACCAGGCCGTACTCGTCGCCGTAGACCTGGCGCAGCCGCTCGTCCACGTTGGCCAGGCCGACCCCGCCGGCCCCGGACCGCTCCTCGGCGTCGCCGGCCAGGATGCGCCGCAGCCGCTCGGGGTCCATGCCGACGCCGTCGTCCTCCACGCTGATCAGGCACTCGGCCCCGGCGTCCTCGGCCAGGATCGTGATGTGCCCGGCCCCGTCCTTGCTCTCCAGGCCGTGCCGGACGGCGTTCTCCACCAGCGGTTGCAGGCACAGGAACGGCACCGCGACCGGCAGCACCTCCGGCGCGATGCGCAGCGTCACCCGCAGCTCGTCGCCGAACCGGGCCCGCTCCAGGGTCAGGTAGCGGTCGATCGAGCGCAGCTCCTCGGCCAGCGTGGTGAACTCGCCGTGCCGGCGGAAGGAGTAGCGGGTGAAGTCGGCGAAGTCCAGTAGCAGCTCGCGGGCCCGCTCGGGGTCGGTGCGGACGAAGGACGCGATCGTGGTCAGCGAGTTGTAGATGAAGTGCGGGGAGATCTGCGCGCGCAGCGCCCGCACCTCGGCCTCCATCAGCAGGGTGCGCGAGCGGTCCAGCTCGGCCAGCTCCAGCTGGGAGTCCACCCAGCGGGCCACCTCGCCGGTCGCCCGCACCAGCCCCGCCGAGGCGTGGTCGCCGTAGGCGGCCAGCGACCCCACCACCCGGTCGTCGGTGGTGAGCGGCACCACCACGGCGTACCGCACCGGGCACTCGGGCCGCTCGCAGCCGACCGCGTCCGGGCCGAGCACCTGGATGCGGCCGTCGCGCAGCGTCGCCGCGGCCGCGGCGAACGCGTGCCTGGCGTGATGATCGCCGGCGCCGTCGTACACCAGCAGCTCCTCGCGGCCGGTGATGGCGATGGCCGGCGAGCCGAGCAGCGCGCGCAGGTGCCGGGACGCCTTCTGCGCGCCGGCCGCGGTCAGCCCGGCGCGCAGCGGCGGCCCGGCCAGCGACGCGGTGTGCAGGGTCTCGAAGGTGGCCCGCTCGGCCGGGCCGGTGCCGAGCTCGCGCCGGCCGCGCAGCACCCGCCACAGCACCACGGCGGGCACCCCGGCGAGCACCACCAGGACGGGCACGGCGAGCAGCGGCTCCACGCCGCCGGAGCCTACCAGCGGTGACCGCCACCAACGGTCCGGGCGACATCACCGGCCCCGGCCATCACTCCGTACGGCCCGACCCGGCCACCGGCCCTCCGGAACCCCGGCCCGGTCGACGGCCGGCCCCCGGTGCGCCTGGTCCGGCCCGGCACCGCGCGGCCGGGCCGGACCACCGGTCCATCGATGTCCGGCGCCCCGGTCAGGGCACCTGGCCGGGCTTGTCGACGACGCCGGAGTTCAGCACGGACATGGCGATGGTGCCGTCGCCACTGACGGCCTTCATGCCGAGGTAGTGGTAGTCACCGGAGTCGAGGATGTAGTAAGTCTTCTCCGACGTCCCGAGGTCGAGCACGACGCCGATTCCCCGGCGACCGTCACCGTCCATGGTGTTCTCCTCGATCGCGACGCGCGGGATCTTGGCCAGCGCGCGGTACATCGCCGCGGTCTTCTCCGGCGGGATGATGGGAGCGTATTTGAGGTACCACCCGATCTTGCCGAACGCCTTGGCGTCCGCCTCGGTCCCGGGTGGGCATTCCAATCCGCACACCGCCTTCCAGGCATCCGCTCCGGCTTCACCGCGGAAGTGCGCGAGCAGGTCGTCCGGATCGGTGGGCAGGGCGTCGATGTCGCGCTGGGTCTTGGCGGGGTTCATCGGCCCCTGCTCCGCCTTGCCGACCTTGAGTTCTCTACCCTCCTCCCGGATGGCGTCCTGCTTCCCGTCCACCCGGCTCCAATGCTCGAACGTCGGCAGATCGCCGTCCGGGAAGTGCTGCGTCTCCTTCTGGTAGACCCACTGGTCCGGGCGGATGGCGGGCACCTGGGTACTGGCGGCGATCAGCGCGGCCTTCTCCAGGACGACGGCCGCGCCACGCGGCCGGGCCGCCTGCGGTCCGGCGACGGCCGGCCGGTTCCCCGGCTCCCCCGTCCCGCCGGCCTGCAGCACGGCCACCGTGCCCGCCGCGAGCCCCGCCCCGGCCAGGGCCAAGCCCCAGCCCAGGTGACGCACCGAGCGGGCCGGCCGCACCGCCGCGAGCCGCCCGGACGGCGCGCCGCCGCGGATCACGGCGAGCAGGCGCTGCTCCTCGGCGCGCACGTCGGGCCGTTGCGGAACCTCGTCCCGCAGGCGCCCGACCAGTTCGAGCTCGTTCATCCGATCTTCCCTTCGTTCTCGCCTGCCTGATCGATGCCGCCGAGTACCCGGCGCAGTTTCGCCCGGGCCCGGCTGACCCGCGAGCGCACCGTCCCCGACGGGACACCGAGCGCCAGCGCGGCCTGTTCGTAGCTGAGCTCGCCCCACGTCACCAGCAGCAGCGCGTCCCGATGCGGCCGAGACAGGCCCGCCAGCGCGGCGGCGAGCCGGCGCCGCTCCCCGTCCGCCGCGAGCCTGCGGTGGACTTCATTGGTGAACGGCTCCACCACCGGGTCGACCCCGGTCCGGCTCAGCGCCCGGTACATGCCGATCTCCTGCCGGCGGTGGCGCCGCATGAGGTTGGTGGTGATGCCGTACAGCCACGGCCGCGCGTCGCCGTAGGCCGGGTCGTAGGAGTCCCGGCGCTGGAAGGCCAGGGTGAAGGTCTCGGCCACGATGTCCTCGGCCGGGTCCTGGCCCAGCCGCCTGATGACGTACCGCTTGATCGCCGGCGCGTGGCGGGCGAACAGCGCGGCGAACTGTTCCGGGTCGTGGCGGGATCTTGCGATCACCGCGGCGTCGTCGATCCCGTCCGGGGCGGCGGGCCGAGGTGGCGTCACCGCCCGGCTCTCCTGTCGCATCTGGTGCCTTTCGCCGTCCGTCCTGACACCGATGATTGCCACCAGTTCGCGCCCGGTTCCCGGAAAATCCGACGACGGCGGAGACGGCCCCGCCGCACCACGGCGCCGCGCGGCAGAGGTCTAGAGCTCGGCGAGGGCGGCGCGGATGCGGGCGGCGTGGGCCGCGGCGTCGGCGTCGCCGTCGTACTTCACCCGGGGCCAGAAGAAGCCGCGCAGGCCGTCCTTGCGGTTGCGCGGCACCACGTGCGCGTGCAGGTGCGGGACGCTCTGGCTGATCTTGTTGTTCATCGCCACGAACGTGCCGGCCGCGCCGAGCCCGCGCTCCACCGCCCGGGAGATCGCCTGCACCCGGGCGAAGAACGGCCCGAGCGCTTCGGCCGGCAGGTCGGCCAGCGTCTCGTGGTGCTCGCGGGGCACCACCAGGACGTGCCCCTTGAACACCGGCCGGACGTCCAGGAAGGCGACCGCGGTGTCGTCGGCCAGCACCACCTGCGCGGGTACCTCGCCGGCCACGATCCGGCAGAACAGGCAGGCCTCGCCCGCCGCGGCGCTCACCAGCCGACCCGCGCCGCGCCGGACAGCAGCGCGCGGGCGATGACCATGCGCTGCACATCGTTGGTGCCCTCGCCGATCGCCATCAGCGGGGCGTCCCGGTAGAGGCGTTCCACCACGAACTCCTGCGAGTAGCCGTAGCCGCCGTGGATCCGCATGGACTCCATGGTCGCGCGCAGCGCCACCTCCGAGGCGAAGTACTTGGCCATCGCCGCCTCGGCGTTCACCGCGCCGGCCTCCGAGCGGACGGCGGCCCAGTAGGTGAGCAACCGGGCCGCCTGGATCTCGGTGGCCAGGTCGGCGAGCTTGAGCTGGATCGCCTGGAACTCCGAGATCGGCCGGCCGAACGCCTGCCGGTCACGGGAGTAGTTCAGCGCCGCCTCGTAGGCGCACTGCGACACCCCGACCGCGCGGGCCGCGATGTTGAGCCGGCCCAGCTCCAGCGCGGCCAGCACCTGCTGCATGCCGCGGCCCTCCACCTCGCCGAGGAGCGCCGAGGCGGGGACGCGGACGCCGTCCAGCACCACCTCGCAGGTCTCGGTGCCCTTGTAGCCGAGCTTGGGCAGGTCGCGGCTGACGGTGAACCCGCGGTCGGCGTCCACCAGCAGCACCGACATGCCCCGGTGCGCCGGCTCGGTGACCGAGGTCTTCACCAGCACCGGCAGCGGGTCGGCGTGCCGGGCGTTGGTGATCCACGTCTTGGTGCCGTGCACGACGTACTCGTCGCCGTCCCGGACCGCGCGGGTGGTGATGCCCTGCAGATCGGTGCCCGCGCCGGGCTCGGTGAGCGCGATGCCGGTCCGCCGGGCGCCGGTGGCCAGGTCCGGCAGGTAGGCCGAGCGCTGCTCCTCGGTGCCGTACCGGGCGATCATCCAGGTGGTGAGCGAGTGCGAGCCGAGGATGCCGGCCACGCCCATCCAGCCGCGGGCGATCTCCTCGAAGACCAGGGCGAACGACACCCGGTCCAGGCCGAGGCCGCCGTACTCCTCGGGCACCGCGATGCCGAACAGGCCGAGCCGCCGGAAGCCCTCGACGATCTCCTCGGGGTCGCGGCCGGTGCGCTCCCATTCGGCGGCGACCGGGACGATCTCGTTGTCGACGAACTCGCGCAGGGTCCGCCGGAACAGCCGCTGGTCCTCGTTGAGCTCGAAATCCACGCGCGGGTCCCATCTGTCGGCTCTGTCGGCTAGTGCAGCGGGCCGGACCTGGCCTCGGGGAAGTGGTCCTTGTCCTGCGGGGCGTCCCGCTTGTAGACCATGACCGACCGGCGCCAGGACATGACCTCGTCGCCGTCCTGGTTCAGGCCACGGGTGCGGCAGGTGACGATGCCGGCGTACGGGCGGGACGCCGACTCCCGGGTGGCCAGCACCACCGACTCGGCGTACAGGGTGTCACCGATGAACACCGGGTGCGTCAGCCGGATATCCTCCCAGCCGAGGTTCATCATGGCGTTCTGGCTGACGTCGCTCACCGAGAGGCCGAGCACGATGGCCACCGACAGCCCCGAGTTGACGATGACCTTCCCGACCGGCGCCTTCGCCGCGTAGTGCGCGTTGAAGTGGTTCTGGTTGGTGTTCATCGTCAGCAGGGTGAACCAGGTGTTGTCCGCCTCGCTGATCGTCCGGCCGAGCGGGTGCCGGTAGACGTCGCCCACGACGAAGTCCTCGTAGTACCGCCCGATCCGCGGCCCGTGCACGGTCATCGGCCACCCCCTCCCCGGCAGAGCATAGTTCCAGTCCCCGGGAAACGGTCGACCCCATGCGACTCCCGCGTCGGCACGGCCCCGAGCGGTGATCAGCGGCCGAACCCGGTCCCGCCGATCTTCAACTCGGCGATGAACGCCCGCCACGCGACCGCGCCGAAGGCCACCACCGGCCCATCCGGCACCTTCGAGTCCCGAACCAGCCGGAACCCGCCCGTCGCACCACCGACGGAATACTCGACGCAGCCCTCGCCGCCATTACTGAAGGCGGACTGTCGCCAGTTCAGGACCGCGTGCGGTGATGGTTCGGCCGGCCCGCCGACGGCCGCGGTCTCCACGCAGCCGTTGGCGCCTTCGCTGTACGTGCTCTTACGCCAGATGAGCGGTGATCCTTCCGGTGACCCGCGCTTCATTCCCTGTCCTCGTCTCATCGGAGTCGTAGGAATCGGCGATCCGACCGATCATGTCGAGTGATTCGTCCGAGCCGAGAGCCATCGTGCGGAGCCGATCGAACGCCATGCAGTATCGGTGTATATCCGAATCATCCTCGATGTACAGGCTGCTGGCCATGGTCTCCACGTAAACGACGTCGGCTTCACCGCTCCCCGGGAATCCCAGAATGGAGAAAGCGCCCACCGCACCCGGATGCGCTCCGACTTCGTTCGGCAGGAGCTGAATTGCCACATTTGAGCGCTCCGCCGCGGCGAGCAGGTACTCGCACTGTTCACGCATGACCGAAGGGCCACCGACAACACGTCTCAGCGCGGCTTCGTCGAGCACGATCCGTAGTTCCACCGGTGTCGCGCGGCGCAACAGTTCCTGCCGGGTGAGGCGGATCTCCACCCTGCGCTCGACCTCCTGCCGGGGAACCAGGGACATGAGACCGGATTCGATGATGGCGCGCGCGTAGTTTTCCGTCTGTAACAGTCCATGGACGAGCGTCTGGTCGTACCGCCTGATCTCGGAAGCGGCTGCCTCCAGACTGATGTAGGTCGCGTACTCCGTGGGAATCGAGTCGTACATGTCCCACCAGCCACGCTGGCGCGCGGTACGCGCCAGGGTGACCAGAGCAGCCCGCTTACTGTCCGGTACCGCGTAGAGATCAAGCAGGATCAGCAGATCCTTCACCCGAATACCGACGTGCGCCGTTTCCATCCTGCTCAGCTTGGATGCCGACCAACCGACCTGTTGGGCGACCTCATCACCGGTGAGGCCGGCACGTTCCCGCAGCGAACGCAACTGTCCCGCCAGCCTGCGCCGGCGAACGCTCGGCCCTTGGCGATCGAGCACGAGCCCATCACCTCCTCGAATCGCGCTCAAGTCTCGCCTACCGGCTGTCACTGCGGCTGACTCATAGTGAAGGAAGTTGGAACTGCAACTCTTGCAATTGGCTTGCGGCATCAGTTCACCCTCAGTCACCGTCCCCTCACCGAAATCAAGGGGGTGACGTAGTGCCGAGCGAACGCGCGGGGATCGTCAGACTGCTCGGATGCCGGACGTCGGTGGCCCGGGCGCGGCAGTTCACCCAGGACCTGCTGGGTCGCGATCATCCGGCCGGCGACGACGTGGTGCTGGTGGTCAGTGAACTCGTCACCAACTCGATCGTGCATTCGCGCTCGGGTACGGCGCGGGGCACGGTGACCCTGACCATCGATGACCTGGACGGCATCGTCCGGGTGGCGGTAACCGACGACGGCTCGGCCCAGCACGCACCCCGGGCGCGGGACGACCTGTACGCCCAGGGCGGCCGAGGGCTGCGCATCGTCAACGCGCTGGCCGAGGAGTGGGGCGTCTCCCATCACGGCGCGACGGTCACCACATGGTGCCAGGTGCCGTACAAATCCGGCGAGTCGCCGGCCGATCCGCCAGGCCACGCACCTCGAGGTTGAGCCGTTCCGCGCTGCGGGCTCGTCGCGGCGACCGGCTTGCGGCAGGCCCTGGACCGGGTGGCCTTCCCGGCCATACGGGCGAAGGTGGGTGACGGGGTTGACCGGTGGAACGGTTCGTGGCTATAAACGGTTCGTGACGACGAACGCTTCGTTGGTACTCGACGCGCTCGGCGACCCGAGCCGGCGGCTGATCGTGGAGCGGCTGGCCGCCGGGCCGATGCCGGTCGGGGTGCTGGCCGCCGCCCTCCCGCTGAGCCGCCCGGCGACCAGCCAGCACCTGAAGGTGCTCAAGGACGCCGGGCTGGTGCGGGTGGAGGCCGAGGGAACCCGGCGGCTGTACCGCCTGGACCCCGCCGGACTCGACGCCGTCCGCCGCTACTTCGACCGCTTCTGGCGGCAGGCCCTGGACGGGTTCGCCGCCGCGGTCGAGGAGTCCGAACCGCCGGCCCGGCCGGCGAGCACAGAGGAGAGATCATGACCCAGACCGAGGCGGCGACGAGTGTGCGCCGCAGCGTGACCGTGTCCGCCACGCCGGAGCGCGCCTTCGAGGTGTTCACCGCCGGCATCGACCGGTGGTGGCCCCGGGACCACCACATCGGCGACGCTCCGCTGCGCGAGAGCGTGCTGGAGCCGGGAGAGGGCGGCCGCTGGTACGAGAAGGGCGAGGACGGCTCGGAGTGCGACTGGGGCCGGGTGCTGGTCTGGGAGCCGCCGCACCGGCTGGTGCTCGCCTGGCAGATCAGCGCCGACTGGGCCTACGACCCCGAGCTGGTGACCGAGGTGCGGGTCACCTTCACCCCGCAGGACGGCGACCGCACCCGGGTCGAGCTGGAGCACGCCCACCTGGACCGGTTCGGCGCCCGCGCCGCCCAGATGGCCGCCGTGTTCGGCTCGGCCAACGGCTGGCCGGGCATGCTGGACGCCTATGCCGCGACCGTCTGACCGGACGTTCCGATACCGGGCTCGCCGCGCCACCGGCCGGGGTCAGGAGGCGGCGACCGCGTCCAGGCGCCTGACGGCGGCCTCGGCGATCGGCCGGGCGATGTTCCGCAGCCGGTCGGCGTCGAGGTCGGCGACGAACTTGACCTGGATGACGACGTTGCGGGCCTGGACGTTGACCTCCACCCCGCCGTTGCCGATCACGTCGTAGGCGGTGTCGCCAAGGCCGGTGAAGACCTGGAACCGGGTGTGATGCTCGCGCAGGAAGGCGATCCCTTGGGCCAGCCGCTCCCTCGCATCATCCGCGCCCGGGTGCAGGGCGGTCGCCGGGTAGCGCTTGATGTCGACATCCAGCGAGGTGTCGCCCAACTGGTCGGCCCACCGCGCCCAGGACCAATCGTCGGTCGGCCCGGCGCCGTCCTCGGTCATCCCGCCGGTGGCCTGCAGCGGGATCCGGGTCGCCAGCCCGCGCCCGGTGCGCAGGTCGTCCACCTTGACCACCGACGTGGCGGGCACCACCTGGACGTACTCGCCCCGGCCCTGCCAGGCGGGCAGCGCCACCTGCCAGGCCACGGACCCGAAGATCAGCACGATCAGCACCACCAGCGGTATCGCCAGGATCAGCACGATCCGCCGCCGGCGCCGCCCCCCGGGCATCGAGCCTTGGGCGCCGCCGTCCGCGATGCCGGTGCCAGTCCCCGGTGCCACCATCAGCCCGTCGCCCCCTTGTGCGGGCTCCGCGCGCCGGCCGTGAACCGCCGGCGGGAAGCGCGAAACCGCCGACCATGATGGCACCGACCCGCCGCCGGAGGATCGACAACGCCCCTCTCGCCTCAGAGGTCGACGCTCTCCCCCGGCGCCGGCCGGCGGATCGCGGAACGCGCTTCAGCACCCGGCGGAGGAACTAATCAGCCATGCGTTCCGGTACGGCGCTCACGGGGCAGCGCTTGGGCATACTCGCCGAGCAGCTTCCCTACTGCCTGATGGCTGACGCCAAGCAGTACGCCGATTTCCCGCTGGGCATATCCCCGGTCCCTGAGATGGCGTGCCGTAAGACGGGTGCGGGCGGTCGCCTCCTCACGGAGACGATCGGCCTCCTGACGGATCTGGCGCGTGGCGGCCAACTCGTCCGCCAATGGTTCGTCGACCAGGACGATCTCAATGTCTTCCAGGTCGGAAGCGGCCATTTCGAAATGCAAGGCAAGCAGATCCCGAACCGTAGCCTCCGCCCTGTCCAGGCGACGAGCCTGGGTGTATGCCGGACGCCGCATTCCTGGGCCTTCGACGGTCAAGGCCCACCAACCACCGGCTTTCTGGGCCTTCACCCGAAAGGTACTCACTGGCCGTGCCCCTCTTCCCGCCTCGCCGTCTCGTCAAGTAACGCTTCCCAGACCCGGAGGATCCTTTTGGCGGTCAACTCGTTGATCTCGTTGTGTCGGGGAACGATGACCGCCTCGCCTCCTACGTACCACTTGTCATGGCTCCCACCATGGACGTCGGGGGACTTGGAGAACTCGAAGCCGAACTCAAGAGCCAGTCTCGCCATCCGATCAAGAAGTTCCTTTCTCTTCACCATGCTAGGCAACCTGCTTGCCATATTCAAGGCAAGCAGGTTGCCGACCTGGAGCTCCGAGTTAGTTCGGGTGGCCGTCAGGCGGGGCCTTGGGCGGGGTGGATGGTGATGATGGTGCGGGTGCCGGCCTCATCGATGATCTCGATGGCCTGGACGCTGCCGTGCTGGACGGTGTCGGCCATGATCTGCCGGGGGTGGTCGATGGCGTGCCGCGTCACCACCGGGTGGCGGCCGTCCTCGCCGCCCAGGCCGATGGCGAACTGGTCGTCCTTGGCGTCGTACTCCAGGTAGGCCAGCGGGACGCGCTCGGCGTCCATCTGATCGCCGATGTCGGCGCCGAGCACCTCGACGGTCATCGCCGAGCCGAGATGCTCGCGGGTCATGGTGTCGAAGAACTCCCGCCACCGCTCGCGCGGCAGTTCGGGCCGTCGCTCCTGCATGTGGTTCTCCCTCTCCGGCCGCGGGTCCCCCGAGCCCGCGATCACCCGACCACGTTAACAAGATCGGCGAAGCCGGACCGTTCGGCACGCGGCTGAAACTTTCGCGGGCCACCGGGGGTGATGCCGGCTCCGGCGGTGATCGTCTTGACTCCCGGCGGGCCGATTTCCAACGTGGCACACGCGCTTTCCCCACGACAGCAGGAGGCAACCTCTCCATGAGGACGAAAAGCCGAGTGACGCCGGCGGTGCTGGCCGGTCTGGTGGCGACGGGCATCGCCCTGGGCCCCGGGCCGCTGTCCGCTCCGGCGCGGGCCGCCGCCGGGCCGGCCCTCACCGTCGACGCCACCGCCGGCCGGCACGCCATCAGCCCCTACGTGTACGGCATGAACTTCGCCGGCGCCGAGCTGGCCCGCGACCTGCGGCTGCCGGTGCACCGGTGGGGCGGCAACGCCACCACCCGGTACAACTTCCGCTACGACACCTCCAACCGGGCGGGTGACTGGTACTTCGAGAACATCCCGAACGAGAACGCCGACCCCGAGAGCCTGCCGAACGGTTCGGACAGCGACCGGTTCGTGGAGCAGAACAAGGCGACCGGCGCCGAGACCATCCTCACCATGCCGCTGATCGGCTGGGTACCCAAGGACCGCACCAAGTCGTGCGGCTTCAGCGTGGCCAAGTACGGCCCGCAGGAGTCCACCGACCCGTGGGCGCCCGACTGCGGCAACGGCAAGAAGCCGGACGGCACGCTGATCACCGGTAACGACCCGCACGACACCAGCGTCGAGGCCGGTCCCCAGTACATCAAGGACTGGGTGGCGCACCTCAAGGGCCGCTACGGCGGCGCCGGCAGCGGCGGGGTGCGGTTCTGGGCGCTGGACAACGAGCCGGACCTCTGGCACGCCACCCACCGGGACGTGCGGCCGGCCGGTCTGGGCTACGACGAGCTGCGCGACCGCACCATCGAGTACGCGGGCGCGCTGAAGCAGGCCGACCCGGGCGCCAAGACCCTCGGCCCGGTCGGCTGGGGCCTCAACTCGATCATCTACTCCGGGCTGGACCAGGACACCTGCTCGCGGACCGGCTGCTGGAGCGACCCGCCGGACCGCGCCGCGCACGGCGGCCAGCAGCTCGGCCCGTGGTACCTGGACCAGATGCGCGCCTACGAGCAGGAGCACGGCACCCGACTGCTGGACTACTTCGACATCCACATCTACCCCCAGCAGTCCGGGGTGTTCAACCAGGAGCCCGGCGACGCGGCCACCCAGGCGCTGCGGCTGCGCTCGACCCGCCAGCTGTGGGACCCGACGTATGTGGACGAGAGCTGGATCAACCAGCCGGTCCGGATGATCCCGCGGCTGAAGGAGCTGGTGGACCAGCACTACCCCGGCACCAAGACCGCGATCACCGAGTACAACTGGGGCGCGTTCGGGCACATCAACGGGGCGCTGGCCCAGGCCGACGTCCTCGGCATCTTCGGCCGGGAGGGTCTGGACATGGCCGCCCTGTGGACCGCGCCGGAGCCGGCCCAGCCGGTCGCGCACGCCTTCCGGATCTACCGGAACTACGACGGCAAGGGCGGGGCGTTCGGCGAGACCTCGGTGAAGGCCACCAGCGCCGACCAGGACAAGCTGGCGGTGTACGCGGCCGAGCGCGCCTCGGACAAGGCGCTGACCATGGTCGTGGTGAACAAGACCGGCGAAGAGCTGACCAGCCAGCTGGCGCTGACCGGCGCCTCGGCGGGCACCGCGCAGGTCTACCGGTACAGCGACGCCGACCTCACCACGATCGTGCGGGCGGCCGACCAGCCGGTGACCGCCACCGGGTTCACCGGCACCTTCCCGGCCAACTCCATCACCCATGTGGTGCTGCCCAAGGGCGATGACGCCGACACCAAGGCGCCGACCGCGCCCGGCAAGCCGGTCGCCGGTGCGGTCACCACCGGCAGCGTGGCGCTGAGCTGGACCGCCGCCATCGACGACCGGGGCGTCACCGGGTACGACGTGTACCGGATGGACGGCACCACCCGCGTCAAGGTGGGCAGCGCCACCGGCACCTCGTACACGGTGACCGGGCTGGCCGCCGACACCGAGTACACCTTCGTGGTCACCGCCCGGGACGCCGCCGGCAACGTCTCGCCCGGCTCGCCGGCGCTGACCGTGCGGACCGCGGCCGCCCCCGCCGGCGGCTGCTCGGTGAAGTATCAGGCGACCAGCTGGTCGGGCGGGTTCACCGCCACCGTGAAGATCACCAACACCGGCGCCCAGGCCGTCAACGGCTGGAAGCTGGGCTTCGAGTTCGCCAACGGCCAGAAGGTCACCCAGGGCTGGTCGGCCGACTGGAGCCAGCAGGGCGCGGCGGTCACCGCGACCAGCCTGAGCTGGAACGGCAGGCTGGCGCCCGGCGCGTCCACCGACATCGGGTTCAACGGCAGCTGGACCGGCCAGAACCAGGCGCCGGCGGCCTTCACCCTCAACGGGCAGCGGTGTTCAAGCTGACCCGGCGGGCCTGAGGCCGTCCTGACCGGCGGGGACGCCGGCCGCTGACCGCGCCCTCCGCGCGGCTCACCGGCCGGCGTTCCCGTCCCGGCCGCCGGGCGCGCCTGCCCTGACGGAGCTCCGGCTCTCATCCGCCGGCCTGCGGCGCGGGTGTCCCGCCGGGCGACACCTCACCGCCCGCGACCGGCCCGGCCGGCACGGCACGGCCGGTACCGCACGGCCGGCACGGCACGGCCGGTACGGCACGGCACGGCACGGCCGGCACGGCACGGTCAGCTCGGCCCGGTCTGCTCTGCCGGGCGGGACGGGTCAGGCGAGGCGGGCAGGGTGACGGTGAACACGGTGCGGCCCGGGACGCCGTCCAGGGCGACGGTGCCGCCGTGCGCGTGCGCGACGGCCTGGACGATCGCCAGGCCGAGGCCGGTGCCGCCGGAGGCGCGGGCCCGGCCCCGGTCGGCCCGGGCGAACCGGTCGAAGACCTCGTGCTGGAACTCGGCGGGGACACCGGGCCCGTCGTCGGCCACCGACAGCTCGGCATGGTCCCGTCCCCGGCCCGGCCCGGCCACCGAGACGGTGACCGTGGTGCCCGGCGGGGTGTGGATCCGGGCGTTGTTCAGCAGGTTGACCAGCACTTGGTGCAGCCGGTCGGCGTCACCGGTGACGGTCACCGGCTCCTCGGGCAGTTCCAGCCGCCAGCGGTGCTCCGGCCCGGCGGCGCGGGCGTCGCCGGTCGCGTCGATCGCCAGCCGGGTCAGGTCCACCTCCTCCCGGCGCAGCGGCCGGCCGGCGTCCAGCCGGGCGAGCAGCAGCAGGTCGTCGACCAGGCGGCCCATCCGCACCGACTCGGCCTGCACCCGATCAAGCGCGTGCCGTACCTCCGGCGGTACCGGGCCGGGATGGCGGCGGGCCAGCTCGGCGTGGCCGCGGATGGCGGCCAGCGGGGTGCGCAGCTCGTGGCTGGCGTCGGCGGCGAACCGGCGCAGCCGCTGCTCGCTTTCGTGCCGCCGGGCCAGCGCGGCGCCGACGTGCTCCAGCATCCGGTTGAACGCCGCGCCGACCTGGCCCACCTCGGTGCGCGGGTCGGCGTGCGGGACGCCGCCCGGCAGCGCCACCTCGCCGTCGGCCAGCGGCAGCCCGGCCACGACCCCGGCGGTGGCGGCGACCCGGCGCAGCGGGCGCAGCGACACCCCGACCCACAGCGCGCCGGCGACGCCGGTGGCCAGCAGGGCGGCGGCGAACACCGCCAGCTCGACCATCTCCAGCCGGCGGACGGTCTCCTCGGCCTCGTGCAGCGGCAGCCCGGTCACCAGCACGTCGCCGTCGTCGCCGCGGACCGCGGCCACCCGGTAGTCGCCGAGCTCGGCCAGGCCGACGGTGCGGGGCCGGCCGTCGGCGGCCAGCCCGGCCAGGGTGGCCGCGTCGGCCGCGGACAGGGCGCGCGGGGCGCGGCCGGCGGGCAGCACGTCGTGCCGGCCGCGCCAGGGCACCATGTCCGCGTGGGTGACCCGCCCGGCGACCAGCCGGGCGCCGAGGGTGCCGGGCGCCTGGCCGCGGCTGTCGCCCTCGCCGGTGTACAGGTCGTCGTCGTCGCCGGGCCGCTCCCGGTGCTCGCCTGCGTGTTCCAGGCTGGCGGCGAACCGGCCGCCGTCCGCGGCCAGCTGCCGGTCCAGGCCCTCCATCAGCGAGCGGTTCAGCGCGATCACGCTGGCCGCGCCGACCGCGGCGCAGGCGGCGGCGAGCAGCACCAGCAGCCCGGCGATCAGCCGGCCGCGCAGGGTCACCGGCCACGGCCGCCGGCTCATGGGGCGGGCGGTTTCAGGACGTATCCGACGCCGCGCACGGTGTGGATGAGCGGGGGACGGCCGGCGTCGATCTTCTTGCGCAGGTAGGAGATGTACAGCTCGACCACGTGGGCCTGGCCGCCGAAGTCGTAGGACCAGACCCGGTCCAGGATCTGCGCCTTGGACAGCACGCGGCGCGGGTTGCGCATCAGGAAGCGCAGCAGCTCGAACTCGGTCGGGGTCAGCTCGACCAGCGTCCCGCCCCGGGTGACCTCGCGGGCGTCCTCGTCCATGACCAGGTCGCCGACGGCCAGCCGGTGGCCGGCCTCGGCGCGGGCCATGCCGGCCCGGCGCAGCAGGCCGCGCAGCCGGGCCAGCACCTCCTCCAGGCTGAACGGCTTGGTGACGTAGTCGTCGCCGCCGGCCGTGATGCCCGCCACCCGATCCTCCACGGCGTCCCGGGCGGTGAGGAACAGCACGCACACCTGCGGCAGCTCGGCGCGCAGCCGGCGCAGCACGGCCAGCCCGTCGGTGTCGGGCAGCATGACGTCCAGGATGACGGCGTCCGGGGCGAACTCGCGGGCCGCGGCGAGGGCGGCAGCGCCGTCGCCGGCGGTGCGCACCTGCCAGCCCTCGTAGCGCAGCACCGCGCCGAGCACCTCGGCCAGGTCCGGTTCGTCGTCCACGACCAGGACGCGCACCGGGGAGCCGTCCGGGCGGCGCAGCCCGGCGGCGGGGGCGGACATGCTTTCGCTCATGGTGGGTCCAGCGTCCTCTCGGTAGCGCAACGCACTCTATGCGGTGGCTCTGAGTTCCCTCTGAACGCCGCTTCTCAGAGGGAACAAAGAAGTGGCTCTGGCACGGTGGGCGGCGAGTCGAGGAAAGGAAGCCTCCTTGAGCACCACCTACGCCGACCGGCGCTCCGCCACCGTCACCCCCGCCCGGACGTCCGGGCCGCCGGGGGTCGGGCCGCACGGCGCCGCGGTGCTGGTCCCGTCCCTGGTCACGGCGGGTGCGGCCGCGGTGCTCGCGCTGTGGTGGCGCGACACCGCCGCGGTCACCGGCCTGGGCGGGTGGCTGACCGGCGCCGGGCGGATCACCGGGCTGCTCGCCGGGTACGCGATCGCGGTGCTGCTGGTGCTGATGGCGCGGATCCCGGCGCTGGAGCGTTCGGCGGGCGCCGACCGGCTGACCCGCTGGCACGCGATGGGCGGCCGGTACACCGTCGGGCTGGCCGTCGCGCACACCCTGCTGATCATCTGGGGGTACGCCGTCACCGAGCGCGCCGGGGTGGTGGACGAGACGGTGACGCTGGTGCTGACCTACCCCGACGTGCTGAAGGCCACGGTCGCGGTGCTGCTGCTGGTCGGGGTGGGCGCGGTGTCGGCGCGGGCGGCGCGGCCCCGGCTGCGGTACGAGACCTGGTTCTACCTGCACTTCTACACCTACCTGGCCGCCTTTCTGGCCTTCGGCCACCAGGTGGCGACCGGGGAGCAGTTCGCCGGCGACCCGGTGGCGCGGGCCGCCTGGTACGGGCTGTACCTGGCGGTGGCGGCGGTGCTGGTGTGGTTCCGCTTCCTGGTGCCGGCCCGGCTGGCGCTGCGGCACCGGCTGCGGGTGGCCGAGGTGGTCCAGGAGGCGCCGGGCGTGGTGTCGGTGTACCTGGCCGGCCGCCGGCTGGACGGCCTGCGCGCCGAGGCGGGGCAGTTCTTCCGCTGGCGGTTCCTCACCCGGGACCGGTGGTGGGCGGCCAACCCGTACTCGCTGTCGGCGCCGCCGGACGGGGACCGGCTGCGGATCACCGTGAAGGATCTGGGCGACCACAGCCGGTCGCTGGCCGGGCTGCGGCCCGGGACGCAGGTGGTGGCCGAGGGCCCGTACGGCGCGTTCACCGCGCGGCGAGCCGCGGGCCGCCGCAAGGTGCTGATGATCGCCGGCGGGGTCGGGATCACTCCGATCCGGGCGCTGTTCGAGACGGTGCCCGGGCAGGTGACGCTGCTGTACCGGGCGAGCGAGCCGGCCGGGGTGGTCTTCCACCACGAACTGGCCGGCATCGCGGCCCGCCGCGGGGCGACGCTGCGCTACCTGGTCGGCTCGCGCGCCGCGTACGGCGACCCGTTCACCCCCGAGACGCTGGCCCGGCTGGTCCCGGACCTGCGCGAGCACACCGTCTACGTGTGCGGCCCGGCCGGCATGGCCCGGGCGGCGATCGCCGCGCTGCGCGCCGCGGGCGTGCCGCGCCGACGCGTCCACCACGAGTCGTTCGAGTTCTGAGAAACCTCCGCGGGACGCCCGGCGTCCCGTTCGATCTTGATGGGAGCCCTGATGCGTAGAGCGGTTCTGGCCGTGCTCGCCACGGTGGTCGGGCTGGTGCTGCTGCTGTCGTTCAAGCCGCACGACGTGGGACCGGCCGGCGCCCCGCCGGCCGCGGTGGCCGGCGGCGGCACCGGCGGCACGCTCGGCGCCCCGGGCGGGCGCGGGCGCGACCACGCCGAGGACGGCGACCGGGGCGACGACGAGGACGATGACGACGACGGGGTTCTCCCCCGGCCGGGCGCCACCGGCGGCACCGGGACGGCCGGCGGCGACACCGGGACGGCCGGCAAGGCCGGCCAGGTGGTGACCGGGGACGCGGTGGACACCCGGTGGGGGCCGGTGCAGGTGCGGATCTCGCTTTCCGGCGGGAAGATCACCGGGGTGGACGCGGTGGTCGTCCCGGATGCCAACCGCCGGGA
This sequence comes from Sphaerisporangium rufum, assembly GCF_016863395.1. GTDB lineage: Bacteria > Actinomycetota > Actinomycetes > Streptosporangiales > Streptosporangiaceae > Sphaerisporangium > Sphaerisporangium rufum. The sequence continues at coordinate 37,510 of NZ_BOOU01000051.1, forward strand.
CCGGGAGATCAACCGGGTGGCGGTGCCGATTCTGGACGCCGAGACGCTGGCCGCGCAGAGCGCGCAGATCGACACGGTCTCCGGTGCGACCTACACCAGCGAGGGCTACATCGGCTCGCTGCAGAGCGCGCTGGACAGGGCGGGCCGGTGATCCGGCACGCCGAGCACGTGATGGGGACGGTGTTCTCCTTCGACGTGCGGCACCAGAGCACCTCGGCGCTACGGGCCGCGCTGGCCGGGGCGGTCGGCTGGCTGCACCGGGTGGACGAGGTGTTCTCCACCTACCGCCCGGGCAGCCACGTCAGCCGGCTGGGCCGCGGCGAGATCGACCTGGCGGACTGCCCGGCGGAGGTCGGCGAGGTGCTGGATCTGTGCGCGGCGGCATCGGCGGCCAGCGGCGGCTGCTTCACCGCCACCCCCGGCGGGCGGCTGGACCCGTCCGGGCTGGTCAAGGGGTGGGCGGTGGAGCGGGCCTCGGCGATGCTGCGCGCCGCGGGCGCGACCTGCCACGCGGTCAACGGCGGCGGGGACGTGCGGCTGTCCGGTGAGGCGGCGCCGGGGCGGCCGTGGCGGACCGGCATCGCCGACCCGCTGCGCCCCGGCGGGCTGGCGGCGGTGGTGTCCGGCCGCGACCTGGCGGTGGCGACCTCGGGCGTGGCCGAGCGGGGCGCGCACGTGCTGGACCCGCGCAGCGGCCGGCCGGCGAGCGAGCTGGCCTCGGTGACGGTGGTGGCCGCCGACCTGGCCTGGGCGGACGCGCTGGCCACCGCCGCGCTGGCCATGGGCGATCAGGCCCGGGAGTGGCTGGCGGGGCTGCCCGGGGTGGCGGCGTTCGCGGTGCTGCCGTCCGGCGGGCGCTGGTGGACCCCGGATTTCCCGAGGTACGCGCCGGAGGTGGCCGGGCGGTCATGTGCTATCCCGTAGATGACGAATTACCGGGATGCAGTCGGGCATAGCACTCGATATGGGCTCCCATGCCGAAGGGACTGATGTGACGAGCAGCGACATCCACCAGAACGGCCGCCGGACGGCCGGCCCACTCGGCGCTTACCGTCTCGACGAGCTGCGCGCCCGGCACAGCGCCAAGTGGCGCGAGTACCCGGCGGACGTGCTGCCGGTCTGGGTCGCGGAGATGGACACCCCGCTCGCCCCGCCGATCGCGGCGGCGCTCGCCGAGGCGCTGGAGCGCGGCGACACCGGGTACGCCGTCCCCGGCGGGCTGCCGGAGGCGTACGCGGGCTTCTCCGCCCGCCGGTTCGGCTGGCGCCCGGACCCGGCCGCCATGCGCCTGGTACCGGACGTGATGATGGGGGTCGTCGAGGCGCTGCACCTGGTCACCGAGCCGGGCGACCCGGTGGTGATCAACACCCCGGCCTACCCGCCGTACTTCTACTGGCTGCCGCGCATCGGCCGTCCGGTCGTGGCGAGCCCGCTGGCGCTCACCGCCGACGGTTACCGGCTGGACCTGGACGCGCTGGAGCGGGAGTTCGCCGGCGGCGCCCGGGCCTTCCTGCTGTGCAACCCGCACAACCCCACCGGGCTGGTGCCGGCCGCCGAGGAACTGCGCGAGGTGGCGCGGCTGGCCGACCGGCACGGCGTGCGGGTGATCTCCGACGAGATCCACGCGCCGATCGTCCACCCGGGAGCCCGGCACGTGCCGTTCGGCGCGCTGGACGCCGAGTCCGCCGCCCGCTCGATCATGCTGGCCTCCGCGTCCAAGGCGTGGAACCTGGCCGGGCTCAAGGGCGCGCTGGCCGTGCCGGGCGGCGCCCCGGCGGCGGCCGACCTGGCCCGGATGGACCCGGAGGTCGGCACCGGCGCCGGCCTGCTCGGGGTCATCGCCGCCGAGGCGGCCTTCTCGGCCGGCGAGGCCTGGCTGGACGAGCTGCTGGCCGGGCTGACCGCCAACCGGGACCTGCTGGCCGCGCTGCTGCGCGAGCACCTGCCGGAGGTCGGCTACCAGCCGCCGCAGGGCACCTACCTGGCCTGGCTGGACTTCCGGGTGCTCGGGCTCGGCGACGACCCGGCCGAGTGGTTCTTGCGCCGCGGCGACGTCGCGCTGTACCCGGGGCTGAAGTTCGGCGCCGAGGGGGCCGGGCACGCCCGGTTCAACTTCGCCACCGGCCCGGAACTGGTCGCCGAGGCGGTCGGCCGGATGGCCGCGGCGCTCGGCCGGCCGCCGGCCGCGATCGCCGGCGGCGCCCCCGCCGCGACCTGATCGCCGGCCGCGAGGCCACGCCGGCCGGCCGCGCCGGACCGGGCGGCCGGACCGTCGGTGGACCAGACCACGACCCGCCACCCGGCCGACCTGGCGCCCGGGGCGGCTCTCCCGCCCGGCCCCGGGCGGCTCCCGGGCGGCCCGGTCAGGTGTCGACGAAACCGGGCGGGACCATGACCCGCGCGCCGTTCGGCACGGTGCGGATGGTCAGCGGCGTGCGCAGCCCCACCTCGCCGTCCACGTCGGCGGCCAGCGTGGGCTCGGTCTCCAGCAGCATCTCGCCGCCGGTCACGAACGGGCCGCCGGCCAGGCTGCGCCACCGCCCGCTGGTGGCCCGGACCAGCGTCTCGGCCAGCAGGCGCAGCCGCTTGCCCGAGCCGAGCTGGTAGGCCACCAGCCGGCGGTTGTCGATGCTGATGTCGCGGGCGATCTGCCAGCCGCCGTGGTAGCGGCCGTTGGCGATGTTGAGCTGGTGGGTGAGCACCTCGTGCCGCCGGCCGTCCACGGTGATGTAGGCGCGGAACGGCTGGTGGCGGGGCAGGATGGTCAGCGCGGTCAGCGGGTAGGCGGCCCGGCCGAGCGCCCGCTTCAGCCAGGGCTTGACCGTGCCGGCCACCTCGACCGAGACGCCGAAGCTGGCCAGGTTGGCGAACGGCTTGTCCCCGGCCATGCCGAGGTCGATGTCGGCCACCTTGCCGCGGCTGAAGACCTTGACGGCCTGGGGCAGCGCGAGCGGCAGGCCGAGGCTGCGGGCGAAGTTGTTGGTGGTGCCGAGCGGCAGCACGCCGAGCGCGACGTCCCGGTGCGCGACGTGCTTGACGGCCTCGCTGAGGGTGCCGTCGCCGCCGCCGACGACCAGCAGGTCGGGCTGCAGGCCGAGGGCCTCCTCCAGGATGTCCGGCAGCCGCTTCGGATCCATGACCGCGTAGGTGCGCAGCGGCCGGAAGCCGTCGGCCTGCAGCAGCCGCAGCGCCTCGAAGTACAGGTGCCGGCCCCGGCGGGACCGGGTGTTGACCACCAGGACCACCCGGCGCAGGTCGCGGATCGCCCTGGTGTGTTCCGCCTTGCTCCGCACGTTCGCCCGTCCCCTCGCCGACGTCCCGGGGACATGCTATGCAGTCGGCCGGCACCAGCGGACCGCGATGGACGCCGGGAGGCCGCGACGGGCCCTGAGACGCGGACGGGACGGATACGGTGCCCCCGTATCCGTCCCGTCCGGGCCTTCCCTTGGCCGGCCCCGCGCCGGCGTCACCGCCGGCGCGGGGAACGGCTCACTTCTTGGGCGGCGTCACCTGGACGATCACCCCGAGGTTGCCGGGCAGCGGCGCGATCAGCTTGACCTGGGTGCCGAGTTGCTTGCCCGCGTCGGCGGGGTTGCCGGTGCCCAGGGTGAAGCCGTCGACGTCCTCGCCGTAGGCCTCGGTCGCCGGGCTGCCGTCGGCGTGCACGACCCGCACCGAGTACGGCTCGTTGTTCTTGGACGGCACGACCACCGAGGCGTCGCGGTTGCGGAAGTACAGGCCGTCGTCGCGCAGCTCCAGGCCGGGGTACCAGCCCTTGGCGTCGGTGAAGGCCTTGACCGGGTCCTGCCCGCCGAACCTGGTGCAGTACTCGGTGAACGGCTCGCCCTCGATGCACTCGGAGAACGAGCGCGTCTTGGTGAAGCCGAACGCCGCGTTGGACGCCTGCGGACGGGAGGGGATGTTCTTCAGCACGCTGGGGTCGACCTCGGCGGCCTCGCCGGAGCGGCGCAGCGGGTCGAAGTGCGAGTCCACCAGCAGCAGCTGGCCCTTGGGGCCGACCGACGGCAGCGACCAGAGGTTGGAGGCGCCGTTGTTGTACCCGTAGGAGGTGTCACGCAGCCAGACCAGCAGGCCGGGCGCGTTGTAGGGGACCTTCTCGACCTTCCACGCGTCGTCCCGCAGCCACGTGGTGTCGTAGGTGTAGCTCAGGCCCTTGTCGAACCCGTCCAGGTTGCGCCACTCGGCCAGGTAGTACTGCGCGCTCTTCAGCGAGCCGCCGTGCTGCACCCAGCCGGCGCCCTTGGTGTCGGTGAAGGTGCCGGGGACGGCCGTCCAGCCGGCGGTGCCGGACTCGACGTCGTCGCTCCAGGTGGTGGTGCCGCCGGCGCTCACCGAGAAGTCGTCGGTGAACCAGCCGCGCTCGTTGGCGGCGGCGTCGGTGGCGTAGCGCAGGCGCAGCTTGATGTTCTGGCCGGCGAACGGCGCCAGGTCGATGTGGTAGTGCTGCCAGCCGCCGGAGTCACCGGTCAGGCCGTACTTCTTGTTGCCGAAGTCGGCCAGCCGGTGGTTGGGGTCGGGGTAGCCGTCGTCGGTGGAGACCAGCGACCCGTCCTCGCCGTACACCTTCTGCTCGGCCCAGGTGGTGCCACCGTCGGTGGAGACCTCGACGAAGCCGAAGTCCCAGTCCTGTTCGATGGTGTAGTCGGTCCAGAACGAGAACCGGGCGTCGGCGCCGGCCGGCACCGCGACGTCCCGGGCGATCTTCACGTCCGCCCAGTCCTGGTCGTTGCCCGACCACCAGACCTTGGCGCCGCTGTGCGGGGTGGTCAGCACCACGTCCTTGTCCGGCAGGTTGATCCGGACGCCGTCCTGGGTGAGCTTGGGCGTGCGGGAGGCCTGGCCCAGGGTCAGCAGCTTGGTGCCGTCACCGGGGTTGAGGATCTTCGGGTCCGCCCAGCCGAGCACCAGCTTGTCCCACAGGCCCATGTGCGTCGGCATCGACTGGAAGATCGGGCCGGAGTGCGAGCCGGTGGACATCAGGTCCCAGAACTCGACGTCGCTGTCACCGGCTCCGGTGGCGTCGTAGAGGTCGGGCAGGCCGAGGTCGTGGCCGTACTCGTGGGCGAACACGCCGACGCCGGAGTCCTCCGGCTGCACGATGTAGTTGGAGATCTTGACGTTGCTCCCCGGCACGGTGTAGCCGTTGGGGATCGCGCTGGAGTGCGCCCAGATGGCGTAGGTGCCCTCCGCACCTCCGCCGCCGGACTTGTCCTCGCCGGCGTGCACCAGGACCAGGTGGTCGACCACGCCGTCCGGCTCGGCGTAGTTGCCGTCGCCGTCGGCGTCGGAGGTGTCCTCCAGGTCGTAGTCCTTCCAGGGGAAGTCCGGCTGCTGCTGGGCGAGCACGTTGACGGCGTCGATGCCGAGTTGCGCCGCGCCGCGCGGGTTGTCCGGGTGGCCGGACATGTCCTGCGGGATGGCGTCGCAGGCGCCGGCACCGTACCAGGCCTCCGAGTGCGGCACCTTCAGCCAGCCGATCGCCGCGCCGTGCACGGTGTAGGCGCCCTTGGACATCTCCTCGTACATGTTCTTCATCGTGTAGCCGGAGATGTCGATGCCCGGCTTGCCGTCGCGCGGGTCCTTGAGGTCCTTGCGGACGCGCTCGGTGATGCCCTTGGTGGAGTAGAGCATGTTGTTGTAGTGGGCGGTGTTGAAGTCCTTCACCCACATCGAATTGTTGTCCTTGCCGCCGCCGGCCGCGAGGGCGGGGTCAGGGATCTTGTTGTGCAGCGGACCGCTGATCTTCGTGCCCGGCGGCTCCGTCACGCAGTCGCTCGTGTCGTCGGTGCTCTTCGGGCGGCTGAACCCGGAGAAATCGTCGTTGGCGTTCTCGTTGAACTCGACCAGCAGAGTGAGAAGCTTCGCCTCTTTAGTGATCTTCGACTTCTTGTAGAGGAAGTCGAAGGGGTTCTGCCCGGTACGCACGGCCGTCCGCTCGCGCTTGGTGAGCTCGCGGGCCGCCACCGGGTTGCCCTCGGCGAACTTGTGGTCGATCTCCTCGGCGGTGGGGGTGCCGCTGCGCCGCTTGGCGGCGCCCTTGTCGACCTTCTCCGCGCCCTTCGGCGTGGAGTCGCCCTGCACCATCGGGGGAGCGTAGTTGATGTAGTAATCACTCGCCGCCGGCTGGTATCTGGCCTGCGAGGTGTCCCCCGCGGCCGCGGTGCCGCTCACCGTGAGACCGGCCGCCGCCAGCCCCAGGACCGGCAGCACCGCGCTGAGCCGCCTGACTCTACGTGACAACGGATCCTCCTCCGCCCGGGATGTCCGGGCTCCGCCCGGGGTCCCCGGGCGACCTTCGAGGCACGCCGGTATGAACGCGCCCGCCATGGAGATCCGGACGCCCGTACGGAACGCCCAGAATCGGCAAACCGGACGTTAGAGGAAAAAGTAAAGGCAGGGTAAAGGCGATCCAGGATGTTGCCAAATCGTCATCGACGGCGGCGCGCGCCGGCCGGCGGCCGTTCATCGGCGAATTCCACCGGCATTCCGGTAAGCCCGCTTGCCACCCCTCGTGGAAACGGCATTCCGCCGGAACGTACAGTCGCAGGCGTGAATGCCGTCACCGAGCTCGCCGCGCTCCTCCCGGCCGGAACGGTGCTCACCGATCCGGACGTCACCGCCGCCTACGCACGCGACCAGACCTTCCTGGTGCCCGGCACCCCGCTGTGCGCGGTGAAGGCCCGCAGCCGGGACGACGTCGTGACCACCCTGCGGTGGGCCACCGAGCACCGGGTGCCGGTGGTGCCCCGGGGGGCCGGCACCGGCCTGGCGGGCGGCGCCACCGCGGTCGACGGCTGCGTGATGCTGTCGCTGGCCGGGATGACCGCGATCCGCGAGCTGTCCCCCGCCGACGAGATCGCCGTCGTGGAACCCGGAGTGATCAACGCCGACCTGGACCGGGCGGCCCGCCGGCACGGCCTGATGTACGCCCCCGACCCCTCCTCGCACGAGATCTCCACCATCGGCGGCAACCTGGCGACCAACGCCGGCGGGCTGCGCTGCGTGAAGTACGGCGTGACCCGCGACTCCACGCTCGGGCTGGAGGTCGTGCTGGCCGACGGCCGGGTGCTGGCCACCGGGCGCCGCACCATGAAGGGGGTCACCGGGTACGACCTGACCGGGCTGTTCGTCGGCTCGGAGGGCACCCTCGGGGTGATCACCGCGGCCACGCTGCGGCTGCGCCGGGCCCCGGCCGCGCCGCCGGTCACCCTGGCCGCCGAGTTCCCCTCGCCGCGCGCGGCCGGCGACGCGGTGGCGGCGATCATCGCGGCCGGATGCCGCCCGGTGCTGCTGGAGCTGATGGACCGCAACACGCTGCGCGCGATCGACGACTGGAAGCACATCGGCCTGGACCCGGGCGTGCAGGCCATGCTGATCGCCCAGGCCGAGGCCGGTCCGGGCGGGGACGCGGCGCGGATGGCGCGGTTGTGCGAGGACGCCGGCGCGTCGTTCGTCGCGGTGTCCACCACGCCGGAGGAGGCCGAGGAGCTGATCGGGCTGCGGCGGCTGGCCTATCCGGCCAAGGAGCGGCTCGGCGCCTGCCTGGTGGAGGACGTCTGCGTCCCGCGTTCGGCGCTGCCCGACATGATCACCGCGATCGAGGAGACCGCGGCCCGGCACGCCACGATGATCTGCACGGTCGCGCACGCCGGGGACGGCAACCTGCATCCGGTCTTCGTCTTCGACCGCGGGCTGGCCGAGCCGCCGCCGAACGTCTGGGCCGCCGCCGACGAGGTCTTCCGGGCCGCGCTGGACGCCGGCGGCACGCTGACCGGCGAGCACGGGGTGGGCCTGCTCAAGCGGCGGTGGCTGGAGCTGGAGACCGGCCCGCTGGCGGGCGAGCTGCAGCGCGGGATAAAGCAGGTCTTCGATCCGCTCGGCATCATGAATCCCGGCAAGGCCATCTGACCGGCCCTCCTGACCAAGATCCCCCTGGTAGCGTTCTCCGACATACGTTTCGGAAATATGGGGTTTCGGGGGGTTCGGCGTGCCACAGGCGCTCACCGACGACGACCCGCGCCGCCTGGGTGCCTACGAGATCTTCGGGCGGCTGGGCGAGGGCGGCCAGGGGGTCGTCTATCTCGGCAGGTCGGGCACCGGTGAACCGGTCGCCATCAAGCTGCTGCACGCCCGGCTGTCGGGGGACGCCGACGCGCGTGCGCGATTCCTGCGCGAGGTGTCGGTCGCCCAGCGGGTCGCCCGGTTCTGCACCGCGTCGGTGCTGCACGCCGACCTGGCGGGCAACCAGCCGTTCATCGTCAGCGAGTACGTGCCCGGGCCGTCGCTGCGGCTGCTGGTCGAGCGGGAGGGCCCGCGCCGGGGGGCGGCGCTGGACCGGCTGGCCATCAGCACCGCGACCGCGCTCGCCGCGATCCACCGGGCCGGCATCCTGCACCGCGACTTCAAGCCGGCCAACGTGCTGATGGGGCCGGAAGGCCCGGTCGTCATCGACTTCGGCATCGCGCGGGCCCTGGACACCCCGGGCGCCACCGCCACCGGCGACACCCTCGGCACCCCCTCCTACCTGGCGCCCGAGCAGCTCGCGGGCGCGGCGGTGACGCCGGCGGCCGACGTGTTCGCCTGGGGCGTCACCATGGTCTTCGCGGCCACCGGGCGGCCGGCGTTCGGCTCCGACTCCATCCCCGCGGTGATCAATCGGGTGCTGAACGAGCAGCCGGACCTGTCCTCGCTGGAGGGGCCGCTGCGCGACCTGCTCGCCGCCTGCCTGTCCAAGGACCCGGCGGTCCGCCCGTCCGCCGAGGACGTGGTCGCCCACCTGATGGGCGGCCGGACGGTGATCCCCGCGCCCGCCGGGCCGACCGCCCCGGCGGCGCCCGCCACATCTGCCGCATCAGCCGGGCTCACCGGACCCGCCGGGGGCACCGGGCCGACCGCGTTCGCCGGATCGGCCGGGCCGCTCGCCGTGCCGCCGAAGGCCCGCCGGGCGGCGGGCGGCGGCGCGCCGCGACGCCGCGGGCTGCTGACGGCGGGCACCGCCGCCGCCGTGACGGTCCTGGCCGGCGGCCTGATCTTCGCGCTGACCACCGACGTCCCGTGGGCCGGCCGGCCGACGGCCGCCGAGGAGAGCGTGGCGCCGCCCACCGCCGGCACGACCGACCCGGTCGCCGAGCAGCCGCCCGACGTGGACTCCTGGCCGGTGCCCGACCCGGTCGACCCCACCCCGCGCCGGCCGCGCCGCCAGACGCCCGCGCAGGCGACCCCGCCCGCCCAGGTCACCGCCACCCCGCACCACACCCCGTCCCGCAAGCCGACCCGGCGCCCGGCCCGCGACTCGGTCGATCCCGACGCGCCAGGCTCCACCCCGACCGCCGAGCCGTCCGGCGGCAAACCCAACCCCTACACCGCCGCCGGCAGCTGCGGTCCCGGCTTCCAGGTCATCGACTCCCGCCCGCTGGGCGACGCCAGGGTCTGGCTGCTCTACAACGCCAAGGCCGGCACCAACTGCGTCGTCACGCTGACCCGGTACGTCGAACCGCAGCCGATGAAGATGACCGCCCTGCTGCGCGCCAAGACCGGCGCGTCGGAATCCGACTCCGGCACCAGCCAGACCACCGCCGGCCCGGTCCGCGTCCCGGCCCGCAAGACCTGCGTCATCTGGGGCGGCTCGTTCGGCTCGATCTCCTGGCGCAGCGGCTGGTCGCACTGCCGGTGACCTCCACGCCGGCCGCCGGCCGTGTGTCCCCCGCCCTCCCGCGCGGCGCGGCGGTGTAATAGCTTCGGGCCACGGCCACTGCTATCCGGGAGCGCAAGGTGATCCACAGCCGGCTCGACACCGCGGGCGCGGACTTCCAGGCGCGGCGGGCCGCCATGCTGGCCCGGCTCGGCGAGCTGGCCGCCGAGCAGGCCCGCGCGGTGGCCGGCGGCGGCCCGAAATACGTGGACCGGCACCGCGCGCGCGGCAAGCTGCTCGCCCGCGAGCGCGTCGAGCTGCTGCTCGACCCCGGCTCGCCGTTCCTGGAGCTGTCCCCGCTGGCCGCCTGGGGCACCGAGCACCCGGTCGGCGCCGGCGTGGTCACCGGCGTCGGCGCGGTGTCCGGCCGGCTGTGCGTGATCGTCGCCAACGACCCGACCGTCCGCGGCGGGGCCTCCAACCCCTGGACGCTGCGCAAGACGCTACGCGCCCTGGACATCGCGCTGGCGAACCGGCTGCCGCTGGTCAACCTGGTGGAGTCCGGCGGGGCGGACCTGGCCGGCCAGTCGGAGATCTTCATCCCGGGCGGCCGGGTCTTCCGCGACCTGACCCGGCTTTCGGCGGCGGGCGTCCCCACCGTGGCCCTGGTGTTCGGCAACTCCACCGCCGGCGGCGCGTACGTGCCGGGGATGAGCGACCACGTGGTGATGGTCCGCGAGCGGGCCAAGGTGTTCCTCGGCGGCCCGCCGCTGGTCAAGATGGCGACCGGCGAGGAGTCCGACGACGAGTCGCTGGGCGGCGCCGAGATGCACGCCCGCGTCTCCGGGCTCGCCGACCACCTGGCCGCCGACGAGCACGACGCGATCCGGATCGGCCGCCGCATCGTGGCCCGGCTCGGCGGGCCGGCCCCCGCGCCGCCGCCCGCCGCCGTCCGGCCGCCGCGCCACGACGAGGAGGAACTGCTCGGCATCGTGCCGGGCGACCTGCGCGTCCCGTTCGACCCGCGCGAGGTGATCGCCCGGCTGGTGGACGGCAGCGAATTCGACGAGTTCAAGCCGCTGTACGGCGACAGCCTGGTGACCGGCTGGGCGACCCTGCACGGGCACCCGGTCGGGCTGCTCGCCAACGCCCGGGGCGTGCTGTTCAGCCCGGAGGCGCAGAAGGCGGCCCAGTTCATCCAGCTCGCCGGGCAGGCGCGCACGCCGCTGATCTTCCTGCAGAACACCACCGGCTACATGGTCGGCAAGGAGTACGAGCAGGGCGGCATCATCAAGCACGGCGCGATGATGATCAATGCGGTGGCCAACTCAACCGTGCCGCACCTCACCGTCGTGATGGGCGCCTCCTACGGGGCGGGCAACTACGGCATGTGCGGCCGGGCCTACGACCCGCGCTTCCTGTTCACCTGGCCGAGCGCCCGGTCGGCGGTGATGGGCCCGGCCCAGCTCGCCGGGGTACTGTCCATCGTCGGGCGGGCGGCCGCGCGGGCGCGCGGCCAGGTCTACGACGAGGAGGCGGACGCCGAGATGCGGCGGGCGGTCGAGGCGCGGATCGAGGAGGAGTCGCTGCCGTTCTTCCTGTCCGGGCGGCTGTACGACGACGGGGTGATCGACCCGCGCGACACCCGCACGGTGCTCGGCCTGTGCCTGGCCGCGGTGTCCGGCGCGCCCGGCCCCGAGCGGCCGGCCGGCTACGGCGTCTTCCGGATGTGACCCGATGATCACACGATTGCTGGTCGCCAACCGCGGCGAGATCGCCCGCCGCGTCTTCCGCACCTGCCGCGACCTCGGGATCGAGACGGTGGCCGTCTTCTCCGATGCCGACGCCGCGGCCCCGCACGCCGCCGAGGCCGACCTTTCGGTCCGGCTGCCCGGCGAGCGGCCGGCCGACACCTACCTGTCCGGCCCGGCGCTGGTCGCCGCCGCGCTGGCGGCCGGCGCGGACGCCGTCCACCCCGGCTACGGTTTCCTGTCGGAGAACGCCGGCTTCGCCCGAGCGGTGCTGGACGCCGGGCTGACCTGGGTCGGCCCCGACCCGGCGGCCATCGCCGCCATGGGGTCGAAGATCGAGGCCAAGCGGCTGATGGCCGCGGCCGGGGTGCCGGTGCTGTCCTCGGCGCTCCCCGGCGACGGCCCGGTGGACGCCGCGGAAGTGACCTTCCCCGCCCTGGTCAAGGCGTCGGCCGGCGGCGGCGGGCGCGGCATGCGCGTCGCCCGCGATCCGGCGGAGCTGGCCGCGGCGGTCGAGGCGGCCCGCCGCGAGGCCCGCTCGGCGTTCGGGGACGGCACCGTGTTCGTCGAGCCGCTGCTGGAGGGCGCCCGGCACATAGAGGTGCAGGTCGTCGCGGACGCGCACGGCACGGTGTGGACGCTCGGCGAGCGCGAGTGCTCGATCCAGCGCCGGCACCAGAAGATCATCGAAGAGTCGCCGGCGCCCGGGCTGCCCGCCGCGGTGCGCGACCGGCTGCTGCGGGCCGCCGCCCGGGCGGCCGAGGCCATCGGCTACGTGGGCGCCGGCACGGTGGAGTTCCTGGTCCGCGCCGGCCACGGGGACGAGGGCGACCGCGCCGAGCAAGGGGACAGCGGGGACAGCGGGGACAGCGGGGACAGCGGGGACAGCGGGGACACGGTCGCCTTCCTGGAGATGAACACCCGGCTGCAGGTCGAGCACCCGGTCACCGAGTGCCGGTACGGCATCGACCTGGTGCGCCTGCAGCTGGAGATCGCCGAGGGCGGCCGGCTGCCCACGGCGCCGCCCGAGCCGTGCGGCCACGCCGTCGAGGCCCGACTGTACGCCGAGGACCCCGCGCAGGACTGGCGCCCGCAGAGCGGCGAGCTGCACCGGTTCGAGGTGCCCGGCGTGACCGCCCGGTTCACCGCCGTCTCCGATGGCCTGCGGCTGGACTCCGGCGTGGAGTCCGGGTCGGAGATCGGCGTGCACTACGACGCGATGCTGGCCAAGGTGATCGCCTGCGCCCCGGACCGGGCGGCGGCGGTCCGGCTGCTGGCGACCGCGCTGGCCCGTGCCCGGGTGCACGGGGTCGTCACCAACCGCGACCTGCTGGCCGGGGTGCTCCGGCACCCGGCGTTCCTGGCCGGTGACGTCGACACCGGCTTCCTGGACCGGCACGGCGTCGCCGCCCTCTCCCGCCGCCCGGCCGGCCCGGCGCTGCGTCCCGCGCCGGAGCCGGGGCCCGGCCCGGCGGGCACCGGCGACGCGCCGGTACCGCCTCGCCCGGCGGGCGGCGATCCCGTGCGGCCCGCAGGTGATGACCCGGCACGGGCCGGTCTGGCGGGCGATGCCCCGGTCTCGCCCGGTCCGGTGGGCGGTGACCGGGCGGGGCGGCTGGCGGCGCTGGCCGCCGCGCTGGCGGTGGCCGCGGCGGACCGGGCGGCGGCGCCGGTGCTCGGCGCGCTGCCGGACGGCTGGCGCAACGTCCCCTCCCAGCCGCGGCGCGCCGCGTTCGACGGGCCGGAGGGCCGGGTCGAGGTCGCCTACCGGGTCACCCGCGACGGCCTGGCCGCAGAGGGCCTGCCCGGCGTCGGGCTGGTCGCGGCGGCGCCGGACGAGGTGGTCCTGTCGGCCGGGCCGATGGTGCACCGGTTCGCGGTCGCCCGGTACGCCGGCGACCCGGCCGGCGCGGTGTACGTCGACTCGCTCCTCGGCGCCGTCCGCCTGGTGCCGGTGCCGAGGTTCCCCGACCCGGTGGCACGCACCGCCCCCGGCTCGCTGCTCGCCCCGATGCCGGGCACCGTGCTCCGCGTCCAGGTCGAGCCGGGTACCACGGTCGCCGCCGGGCAGCCCGTCCTGGTCCTGGAGGCGATGAAGATGGAGCACGAGATCCGCGCGCCGGCGGCGGGCGTCGTCACCTCGCTGGCCGCCGTTCCCGGCCGGCAGGTCACCGCCGGCGCCGTGCTGGCCGTCATCGAGGCAACGCCATGACGGCCGCCGCCCCACCTCCCACCCGGGCCGCCGTGCCGCGTCCCGGACCGGCCGGCCGGGATGTGCCCCCGCACCACGGTCGAACGGCCGGCGGTCGAGGGCTCGCCGCCCGGCTCCCTGGCCGTAGCCCGATTCCTCCCCCGCGACGAGGCGGGGAGCTTCTCGGAGGTACCCGATGACCGCGCTGGTCCACCACCAGGTGCACGGCGGCACCGCGACGATCACGCTGGACTCGCCGCACAACCGCAACGCCCTGTCCACCCGGCTGCTGGCCGAGCTGCGCGCCGCGCTCGACCGGTCCATCGCCGACGACGCCGTCCGCGTCATCGTGCTCACCGGCACCGGCCCGGTGTTCTGCGCGGGCGCCGACCTCAAGGAGCAGGCCCCGCCGCCCGGCACCCGGCCGGACGGCGCGCCGGTGACCGCGTCGTTCCCGGGCGTGATGAGCGCCGTCTGGGACAGCCCCAAGCCGGTGATCTGCCGGCTGAACGGCACCGCCCGGGCCGGCGGGCTCGGCCTGGTCGCCGCCTGCGACTTCGCCATCGCCCCGGACACCGCGACGTTCGCGTTCAGCGAGGTGCGGCTGGGCGTGGTGCCCGCCATGATCTCGGTGACCGTGCTGCGCCGGGTGGAGCGGCGCGCCGCCGCCGAGCTCTTCCTCACCGGCGAGGTGTTCGACGCCGCCCGCGCCGAGCGGATCGGGCTGCTCACCCGGGCGGTGCCCGCGGGCGAGCTGGACGCCACCGTCGCCCGGTACGCGGGCATGTTGCGGCGCGGCGGCCCCGAGTCGCTGGCGATCACCAAGCGGCTGGTCCGCGAGGTGCCGGCGCTGCCGGTGGCGGAGGCGATGAGCCGGATGGCCGAGCTGTCGGCGCAGCGGTTCACCTCCGCCGAGGGCCAGGAAGGGCTGCGCGCCTTCATGGAGAAGCGCCCCGCCGCCTGGGTCGCCGCGCCGGACGACCCCGCCGCCGGCGAGCCGGCCCGGTGACCGTCCCCGGCCCGGCCCGGGCGACCACGGCCGGCCCTTCCGCCCCGGGCGCGTCCACCGGCCCGGCCGTCCCGGACGCGTCCGGCGGGCGGGCCGGCCCAGGCACGTCCTCTGGCCCGGTCGCCCGCGACGCGTCCCCCGGCCCGGCGACCTCGGGCACCTCCCCTGGCCCGGCTGTCCGCGACACGTCCCCCGGCCCGGCGACCTCGGGCACGTCCGCCGGGCCGGGCGCCCTGGCCGCGCCGGGAGCACCGGGTACGGGGGCGCCGCTGCGGATCGCCAACTGCAGCGGCTTCTACGGCGACCGGCTGTCGGCCGCCCGGGAGATGGTCGAGGGCGGGCCGATCGACGTGCTCACCGGCGACTGGCTGGCCGAGCTGACCATGCTGATCCTGGCCGGGCAGCGCCGCAAGGGCCGCCCCGGGTACGCCCGCACCTTCCTCACCCAGCTGGAGGAGGTGCTCGGCACCTGCCTGGACCGCGGGATCAGGATCGTGTCCAACGCCGGGGGGCTGGACCCGGCCGGTTGCGCGGCGGCCGTCACCGAGCTGGCCGGCCGGCTCGGGCTGGCGGCGCGGGTCGCGCACGTGACCGGCGACGACCTGGCCGGGCGGGACCTCGGCGGGCTGGTGGACCCGGAGACCGGCGGGCCCCCG
>NZ_BOOU01000052.1 GCF_016863395.1 Sphaerisporangium rufum
GACCGGCGGGCCCCCGCCGGCCGGGCCGCTGACCGCCAACGCCTACCTGGGCGGCCGGCCGGTCGCCGAGGCGCTGCGGCGCGGCGCCGACGTGGTGGTGACCGGCCGGATCACCGACGCGGCCCTGGTCACCGGGCCGGGCATCTGGCGGTTCGGCTGGGGGCCCGGCGACCTGGACGCGCTCGCCGGGTCGGTGGCCGCCGGGCACGTCATCGAGTGCGGCTGCCAGGCCACCGGCGGCAACTACGCCTTCTTCGCCGAGGTCCCCGGCATCGAGCGCTGCGGGTTCCCGATCGCCGAGCTGCACGCCGACGGGTCCAGCGTGATCACCAAGCATCCGGGCACCGGCGGCCGGGTGACGATCGGCACGGTGACCGCGCAACTGCTGTACGAGATCGGCTCGCCGCGGTATCTCGGGCCGGACGTCACCGCCCGCTTCGACACCATCCGGCTGGCCGAGGCGGGCACCGACCGGGTACGGATCAGCGGGGTCCGGGGCGAGCCGCCGCCGGAGACCCTGAAGGTCGCGCTCGGCTATCCGGGCGGGTACCGCAACACCATGACGTTCGTACTGACCGGCCTGGACATCCCGGCCAAGGCCCGGCTGGCCGAGGATGCGGTGTTCGCCCGGGTGCCCCGCGAGACCTTCCGGCAGGTGCACGTGGAGCGGGTCCCCCTCGCCGGCCCCTCCCCCGCCTGGCCGGCGCCCGCGGGACCGGATGACCGGCCGCCGGTCCGGCCGCCGGCGTCCACGGATCCGTCCGGCCCGCCGGCATCCGCCGGCCCCGCGCCCACCGGGGACGCCGCCGCCATGCCGGTCCGGCCGGCGGCGTTCACCGCCCCGTCCGGTCCGCCGGCATCCGCGGGGCCGCCGCCCACCGGATCACCACGGGACGCGGCGGCGATGGCGCTGCTGCGGATCACGGTGCTGGACCCCGACCCGCGCGTCGCGGGCCGGGCGTTCTCCTCGGCCGCGGTGGAGACCGCGCTGGCGAGCTACCCGGGCTGCCACCTGCTCGCCCCGCCGGGTGAGGCCTCGGCCTACGGGGTGTACCGGGCCGCCGCCGTACCGGCCGCCGCGGTACGCGCCGAGGTGTGGCTGGACGGCGAGCGGGTGTGGACCGAGCCCGCCGGGCGGCCCGGCCCTCCGGCGGACGCCCCCGCCGGCCCGCCGCCGGCCACCACCGGCCCGCATCCTGGAGCGGGGCCGGAGCCCGCCGCCGGCCAATCCGCCGGCCGGCCGGCCCCGCTGGCCGGTGGCGGTCTCCGCACCGGCCCGGAATCACCGGCCGGCGCCGGCCCGGAGACCGCCACCGAGGCCGCCCGGGCGCCCGCCGGGCCGGACGCCGCACCGGAGGTGACGGTGCCGCTCGGCGTGCTGGCCGGAGCCCGGTCCGGGGACAAGGGCGGGGACGCCAACCTGGGCGTCTGGGTGCGCACCGCCGAGCACTACGCCTGGCTGTCGGGCTTCCTCACCACCGACCGGCTGCGCGCGCTGCTGCCACGGCTCGGCGACCTGCCGGTGGAGCGGCACGAGCTGCCGAACCTGCTCGCGCTCAACTTCGTGGTGCGCGGCCTGCTCGGCCAGGGCGTCGCGGCGAACCCGGCGCTGGACGCGCAGGCCAAGGCCCTCGGCGAGGAACTGCGCGCCCGCCCGGTCCCCGTCCCCGCCGCCCTGCCGCCCCCGCCGCCCGCCACGGGCTGAACCGGGCATCGCCCGGCGAAAGTGATCAGACGGCGGCCGGCCGAAACGGGCTGCTTCACCCTGCTGAGGAACTGCCGCTCACCCTGGTGCCGCGTCTGTCGGATCTGCGCGACACCGCGTTGGGCCGCGCCCGCTTCGCCGTCCCCGACACGGGACGACGACCCGAGCACTAACCCTCCGCCCGATCTCCGCTCGCCCGCACAAGCCGCGGCCTGCGGTAGTCTCAGCCCTTTCCTTCCCCCTTCACAAGGGACGTGGCCGCAGGACAAGCCGCCCTGCGACCCGAGGCACAGAAAGGGCGAAGCGGACGCATGACGGCTGGCCGATGCACCCACAGCCTCGACATTCGAGACGACGTCGTGGTCAAGCGCTACACCTCCTGGGGACGAGGAGAGCCCCGCCGGGAGTGGGCGGCGCTCAACCTGCTCGCCGAGCACGCGCCCGGCCTCGCGCCCGCACCCGTCGAGGCCGCGCTGGCGGCTCACCCGCCCGTGATCGTGATGAGCAGGCTTCCCGGCCGCGTCCTGCGCGGCGAGAACGCCACCGGCGAGCAGATCACGGCCATGGCCACCGCCTTGAACCGGCTGCATCAGATCCCGGCCCACGTGGTGGACAAGGTCGAGCCCGCCCCATGGGGACCGCCGGCGGCCGTGGATAAGACCCGCGCTTGGGCCGACAAGCAGCCCGACCTCGGCGATGACCCGCTGGTACAGGAGGCGTTGCGCGCTGGATCCGCCTGGCTGGCCTCCACCGCCCCCGACAAGCTGATCAGCAATCCGCGTCCCTCCGTCCTTGGACTGGCGGACGGAAACCGCGCCAACTATCTGTGGGACGAGCACGAACGCCGGGTACGGCTGATCGACTGGGAAGACTCCGGCCGCAGCGACCGGGCGTTCGAGCTCGGCGAGGTCTGCGAGCACATCTCCCGCCTCGACGGCGTCCTGGACGCCGAGCAACTCCTGGCTCACCTCGATCTGCTCCCAGCAGAAACCGAGCGAGTTCGCGATTTCCGCCGCCTGATCGCGCTGGGCTGGTTCCTCCAGCTCGGCCCCGGCGGGCCGGCGGCACCGCACAACCCAGCCGGCACTCTCAAGCGGCAGGCCAAGAGAGTACTGCACCTGCTCAATTGACCAGAGCACAACTGCCCCGCCGCATTGCCCCGCCTGTCTAAAGAAATCGGTCAGCCTTGCGGCGGCAACACCATCACGTCGTACACCTGCTGCAGCTCCTGCGCGACGGCTACCGGCGCATGATCGGCACCCATATATCGCGCGGCGAAAGCGATCAGGCGGCGGCCTGGCCGGCCCGCCTTCCCTTCGGCCACCGCGCGCCCGCATGGATGACGTCCGGTGTCGGCGGCCGGGCCGGCCGCGGTCTCCCCGGCCGCCGCGCGCCCGCGTCGATGACGTCCCGTTAAATGGTTCGACAGGTGGGACGCGGATCAGAAAGCCTGCCGGAATGACACGTACCGATACGCCCGATACCTGGGACGAACGCGCCACGCTGACCACGATGCTCGACTACGTCCGCGCCACCGTGCACGCCAAGTGCGCGGGGGTCTCGGAGCAGGACGCCGCGCGGGCGCCGCTGCCGGGCTCGCCGCTGATGACGATCAAGGGGCTGGTCTCCCACGTGCACTGGGTGGAGTACTCCTGGATCCAGGTGCGCTTCCTCGGCGAGCCGGACCGGGGCCCGTGGACCGACGAGGACCCCGACCGCGAGTTCCGGGTCGCGCTGGACGAACCGCTGGAGCGCCTGCTGGCCGACTACGAGGCCCAGTGCGCCCGCTACCGGGAGCTGGTCGCGGCCACCGACCTGGACGCCCTGGCCAAGGAGCCGCTGCGCGACGGCCGGCACGCCACGCTGCGCTGGATCCTGCACCACCTGGTCGAGGAGACCGCCCGGCACAACGGCCACCTGGACATCCTGCGCGAGATCGTCGACGGCGTCACCGGCGACTGACGCCGGCCGTTCCGCCGCTCAGCCGGCGGGGAAGGCGGCGCGGGGCAGCCCGACCTCGCGGGCGGCGGCGACCCGGGCGTGCTCCAGGATGCGGGCGCGGCTGAGCACCGAGGGGTGCAGCGTGTACCGGATGATCAGGCCGTCCAGCATGCCGTCCAGCCGCTCGGCGGCGCCGCGCGGATCGTCGCAGCTGAACTCCCCGGTCGCGGTGCCGGCCCGGACGACCTCCTCGACCGCGCCGATCCAGGCGGTCTCCAGCTCCAGCAGGTTCTGCTGGACGACCGTCTCGCGCAGTCCGGCGGCGAAGGCGTCGATCCACAGGATCCAGCTCTGGTCGGCGCGCGAGCCCGGGATGTAGAAGCGGAGCACCCGGTCCAGCCGCTCGACGGCGGGCCCGGTGCCACCGACCAGCTCGCGCAGCCGGGCGACCTCGCCGTCGACGGTCGCCCGGAGCATCGCGTTGATCAGCTCGTCCTTGGTGGCGAAGTGGTAGTGGATCAGACCGCCGCTGACGTTGGTCGCCCGGGCGATGTCGGCCACCCTCGTGCTGGACATGCCGCGTTCCAGGACCACCCGGCGGGCTGCCGCCAGCAGCTCGGCCCGGCGCTGGTCGGCCTGGTCGGCCCGGCTGCCCCGGGCGCCGTCGGCCGCGCCCTCCACCCTGCCCACGGCGTTGATCCTACCTCCGCCGGCGAGCCGGTCCACCGTGCCGGCCGGGGCGGGCCCGGCCGGCACGGGGCCCGCGCGGCTCACCGGCCGAGGGCGGTCTGCAGGTCCATCACGTGGTCCTGCGTCTGCTGCAGCAGCGGGCGCAGCGCCTCGGCCACGTCGGGCAGCCCCAGCTCCATGGCCTGGGTCACCCGCTCCCGGTAGCGGCGCAGCTGCTCCTCCTCCAGCTCCAGGTCCTGGGCCAGCGCCGCCGCGCCGTCCGGCACGCTCGGGATCTCCGGCACCGAGACCGACGGGACGCCGCCCAGGAAGGCGATCTGCCCGGCCAGCGTCGTCGCGTGGTTCAGCTCCTGGCCGAGATGGGCCTTCAGCTCCTCGATGAGGCTCTGGTACTCGGCACCGGTGATCGTCGCGGTGTGCTGCGTGTACTGCACGATCGAGCGGTACTCGCTCTCCAGGTCCTCGTTGAGGAGCGCGACGAAACTCTGCTGGTCCACGTCCGACCTTCCTTTCCTGTCCTGTCCTGCACGTCCGAGGTCCCGCGTCCTACCCCGGATCCGGGCCCCGATACCGCCGCGACCAGGAGTTCCCTCTCAGCCGGGATGCCGGCCGGCCGGGCGGGGGTCCGGGCGGCCGGGGAGGGTGAGGCGGGCGACGGCGCCGCCGCCGGGGGCGTTGGCCAGGGTGACCCGGCCGCCGGCGTCCCGGACGGCCTGGGCGACGATGGCCAGGCCGAGCCCGGAGCCGGGCATGCTGCGGGCGGTGGAGGAACGCCAGAACCGCTCGAACACCTGCGGCAGCTCCTCCTCGGGGATCCCGGGGCCGTGGTCGCGCACGGTCAGCTCGCCCCGGCGCAGCCGCACGGTGACGGTGCCGCCGGGCGGGCTGAACTTGACCGCGTTGTCCAGCAGGTTGACCACCGCCCGCTCCAGCGCCTGCTCGCGGCCGTCGACGTACCAGGGCGTGGTCTCGGCGGCTAGGCGCACGTCACCGGCCCGCAGCCGGACCCGGTCGGCGGCGGCGGCGACGATCTCGTGGAACGGCAGGCCGGCCACCGGCTCCTCGCCCCCGGACACCCGGGACAGTTCCAGCAGGTCGCCGATCAGGCTGGACATCTCGGCCATCTGTGCCTTGACGCTGCCCAGCAGCCGGGTGCGGGCGCCCGGGTCCAGCGACCGGCCGGAGTTCTCGCTGTGCAGCAGCAGGTCGATGTTGGCGCGCAGGCTGGTCAGCGGGGTGCGCAGCTCGTGCCCGGCGTCCCCGATGAGCTGCCGCTGGCGCTCGCGGGAGCCGGCCAGCGCGGCGGTCATCGCGTTGAACGAGGCGCTCAGCCGGGCGATCTCGTCCTCGCCCTCGACCGGGATGCGGGTGTCCAGGTCCTCGGTGCGGGTGATGTGCTCGACGGCGCCGGTCAGCCGGCGGATCGGGCGCAGCGCCGCGCCGGAGATGACCCGGCCGGCCGCCGCGGCGCCGAGCACGCCGAGCGCGGTGACCACGCCCAGCAGCAGGGCCAGGCCGCGCAGCGCGCCCTCGACCTCGGCCGTCGAGCGGGAGACGCTGACCGCCACCCCCGGGCCGACGTTCACGGTGAGCACCCGGACCGGCTCCCCGGCGTCGGTCGTCCCGTCGCGCAGCCGCCGCCCGCCCGGCGTGGTGGTGATCGGCAGGTCGGCCGGGGCGACCTTGACCGCCTCCCAGCCCTGGGCGCAGCGGACGCCGTCGGCGGTGACGATCTGCTGCAGGCGCAGGAACGGCCCGGGACTGCTGTCACCGGTGGGGTCGGCCGAGCACTCCCGCTGGATCATCTGGGCGATCCGGGCGTCCACCGGCGGCTGCTGCAGCGACTCGTCCAGCTTGCGCCACAGCTCGTCGCGGACCAGAAGCCAGCAGAGGCCGGCGCAGACCGCGATCGCCACGGTGACCGCGGCCGCCACCAGCAGGGTGATCCGCGACCGCAGCGATCCGCCGCCGGGCGGCATCAGGCCGGGGCCCGCAGCACGTACCCGACGCCGCGCACGGTGTGGACGAGCCGGGGGGCGCCGCCGGCCTCGGTCTTGCGGCGCAGGTACATGACGTACACGTCGAGGGAATTGGAGGAGGGCTCGAAGTCGAACCCCCACACCTCGCTGAGGATCTGCTCGCGGGTGAGCACCTGGCGGGGATGGCTGAGGAACAGCTCCAGCAGGAGGTATTCGGTGCGGGTGAGCTCCAGCGGCCGGCCGTCCCGGGTGACCTCCCGGGTGGCCGGGTCCATGCGCAACCCGGCGTGGGCGAGCACGCCGGTGCCGCCGACCGGGGCCGACCGGCCGCCGCGCCGCAGCAGGGCCCGCACCCGGGCGAACAGCTCGTCCAGCTCGAACGGCTTGACCAGGTAGTCGTCGGCGCCGGCGTCCAGCCCGGAGACCCGGTCGCCCACGGCGTCGCGGGCGGTGAGCATGAGCACCGGCACCGCGTCGCCGGCCGCGCGCAGCCGGCGGCAGGCGGTCAGCCCGTCCAGCCGGGGCATCATGACGTCCAGCACCACCAGGTCGTACCGTTCCCGGCCGAGCTCCTCCAGCGCCTCGGCGCCGTCGCGGGCCAGCACGACCTGGTGACCCTCGAACTCCAGGCTGCTCTGCAGGGCCTCGCGCAGCGCCGGCTCGTCGTCGACCACCAGCAGCCGGGCGGGGCGGCCCTCCGTCGTCACGCTCACGCCCTCACGGTATGCCGCCGAGATGAGAGGACGCTTAGCGCGGCCGGCCGCCGGCCAGCACGGCCATGGCCGCGTTGTGGCCGGGGATGCCGCTGACCCCGCCGCCGCGCCGGGCGCCGGCCCCGCACAGCAGGACGCGCGGATGCCGGGTCTCCACGCCCCAGCGGCCGGCCTCGGCCGGGTCCTCGGCGAACGGCCAGGCCAGGTCGCGGTGGAAGATGTGCCCGCCGGGCAGCCCGGCCTCGCGCTCCAGGTCGACCGGCGTGCGGGCCTCCACGCACGGCGTGCCGTCGGGGGCGCGCAGCAGGCAGTCCTCGATCGGCTCGGCGAGCACGGAGTTCATGGAGGCGAAGGTGGCGGCCAGCGCCGCGTCCCGGGCGCCGCCGGGGTCGTCGCGGAACAGCCGGGCAGGCATGTGCAGGCCGAACAGCGTCATGGTGTGCGCGCCGGACTCCCACAGCTCCGTCCCGAGGATGGAGGGGTCGGTGAGCGAGTGGCAGTACACCTCGGCCGGCGGCAGGCCGGGGATCACGCCGGCGGCGGCCTGCCGGTAGGCGAGGTCGAGCTGGTCGCGCCGCTCGTTGATGTGGAAGGTGCCGCTGAACGCCTGCGCCTGGTCCACCGGCACGTCGCGCAGCCGGGGCAGCCGGGACAGCACCATGTTGACCTTCAGCTGGGCGCCTTCCGGCACCGGGCCGGCGGGCTCGCCGAGCAGCCGGGAGAGCACGGCGGGCGGGGCGTTGACCAGCACGTGGTCGCCGGTGACGGTGTGCTCGCCGCCGGCGGCGTCCTGGAAGGCGACCTCGCCGCCGGGGTCCACCGCGCGGACCTCCATGCCGGTGCGGATGTCGGCGCCGGCGTCCCGGGCTGCGGCGGCCAGCGCGCCGGTGACCGCGCCCATGCCGCCGACCGGGACGTTCCACTCGCCGGTGCCGTCCCCGACGACGTGGTAGAGCAGGCACCGGTTGGCGCGCAGGTCGGTCTCGGGGTCGGCGAAGGTGCCGATCAGCGCGTCGGTCAGCACCACGCCGCGCACGGTCTCGTCGGCGAACCGCTCGGCCACGGCCTGGCCGACCGGCCGTTCGAACAGGTCGCGCCAGGTCTCGGCGTCGGCGACCACCTCGTCGCGCATCGCCGCCCGGTCGCGCAGCGGTTCCAGCAGGGTGGGGGCGATCCGCCCGGCCAGCCGGGAGGTCATGGCGTAGAAGCGTTCCCAGGCGGCGTGGTCGTGGCCGCCGCCGGTGACCCGGGCGAAGGAGGCGGCGGTGCGGGCCGGGTCCGCGTTGTCCACCAGCAGGCCGGTGTCCCCGGCGGGGGTGTAGGAGGCGTAGCGGCGGCGGCGCAGCTCCAGCCGCAGCCCCAGGTCTGAGATGATCTTGCGGGGCAGCAGGCTGACCAGGTACGAATAGCGGGAGAGGCGGGCCGGCACCCCGGGGAACGCCTCGGCCGACACCGCGAGGCCGCCCGGGTGCGGGCGCCGCTCCAGCACCAGCACCCGGCGGCCGGCGCGCGCCAGGTAGCCGGCGGCGACCAGGCCGTTGTGCCCGGCGCCCACGATGACGGCGTCGTAGTGCGAACGGGGCATGACCCGGCCTCCCAACTCGGACAGTACGGTTATACGGCGCATGTAGCGGCAATCCTGGAGCGTACCGACGGAGAGGACGCGGAGCGAGAATGCAGACGACCGGCCCCGGCCAGCCGATCATCCAGCCGTCGGAGGAGGTGGCCGCGGCGCTCGCCGCCGGCGCCCCGGTGGTCGCGCTGGAGAGCACGATCATCGCGCACGGCCTGCCCCGGCCGCGCAACCTCGCCGTCGCGGCCGAGCTGGAGGACCTGGTCCGCGCGGCCGGCGCGGTGCCGGCCACCATCGCCGTGCTGGACGGGGTGGCCCGGGTGGGCCTGGACGCGGGCGCGCTGGAGCGGGTGGCCGGCGAGACGGCCATGCGCAAGCTCGGGCAGCGCGACCTGCCCGCCGCCGTGGCGCTGCGGGCCGACGGCGCCACCACCGTCTCGGCCACCGCCTTCCTCGCCGCCCGCGCCGGCATCCGGGTCTTCGCCACCGGCGGCCTCGGCGGCGTGCACCGGGACTGGCCGGCCGCCCAGGACGAGTCCGCCGACCTGGACACCCTCGCCCGCACCCGGATCACCGTGGTGTGCGCCGGGGTGAAGTCCATCCTCGACGTCCCGGCCACCCTCCAGCGGCTGGAGACCCGCGGCGTGGCGGTGGCCGGCTACCGGACCGGCACCTTTCCCGGCTTCTACCTGCACTCCTCCGGCCTGCCGGTCGACTGGCGGATCGACGACCCCGAGCAGGCCGCCGCCGTGATGCGCGCCCAGGACGGCCTGGGCGGCCCGGCGTCGGCGTTCATCGTGGCCAACCCGGTGCCCGAGGACGAGCAACTCGACCCTGACCTGCACGACCGGGTGCTGGCCGAGGCGCTGGCCGAGGCCGGCCGCCAGGGCGTCACCGGCCAGGCGATCACCCCGTTCCTGCTGGACCAACTGGTCCGCGGCACCGGCGGCGCCTCGCTCGAGGCGAACCTGGCCGCCGTGCGCGGCAATGTCCGCCTGGCCGGGCGGATCGCCGCCGCCTTCGCCGGCGGCGCGGCGGGCTGAGTGGGCGCCCTGCTGGTGATCGGGGACGTCGTCACCGACGTGGTCGCCCGGCACCGGGCGCCCGTGGTGGCCGGCGCCGACGCCGCCGCCGAGATCGCGGTCCGCCCGGGCGGGTCGGGCGCCAACACCGCCTGCTGGGCCGCGCACCTGGGCGCCGACACCCGCCTGCTCGCCCGGGCCGGCCAGGACAGCGGCGCCTGGCACGCCGCCGAGCTGCGGGCCTGCGGCGCCCGCCCGTACCTGCGCCTGGATCCGGCCCGCCGCACCGCGGTGGTGATCGCGATGGTGGACGCCACCGGCGAGCGGTCGATGCTCACCGACCGCGGCGCGGGCGGGCGCATCGGACCGGACGACTGGGACGAGAGCCTGCTGGACGGCGTCGCCCACCTGCACCTGTCCGGGTACACCATGTTCGCCGGGCCCGGCCTGGAGCTGGCCCGGCTGGCGCTGCGCGCCGCGGCCCGCCGCGGCGCGCGGATCAGCGTGGACCCCGCCTCGGCCGGCTTCCTGGCCGGATTCGGACCGGCACGGTTCCTGCGGGAGACCGCGGCCGCCTCCATCATCGTCCCGAACGAGGACGAGGCGCGGGTCCTCACCGGCCGGGACGGCGCCGAGGCGGCCGCGGCGGAGCTCAGCGCCCGGTACGGCACCGCGGTGGTCAAGCTGGGGGCGCGCGGGGCGATCCTGGCCCGGGACGGCCGAGTACGCGATCATGCACCCGCCGCCGCCGCGCGGGTCGTAGACTCGACGGGCGCCGGAGACGCCTTCGCCGCCGGGTTCCTCACCACCCTGCTGGCAGGCGGATCCGCCCGCTCGGCGCTGGCGGCCGGATGCCTGGCCGGGGCCGCGGCGGTCACCCGCCTGGGCGGGCGCCCGCCGGTGACCGCGGTGTTCTCCGGAGATGGCAGCAGTTGATAGCCTCCGGCGTAAGCTGCACCATTAGCAACATGCGTCACACTCGGGAGGATGCGGTCAGCCGATGGACGCCGATTCAATGATCTGCCTGAGCGACCTGGTCCCGGTCCTGCGCTGGAGCCGCCCTCAGCAGATCGCCGAAGTGCTCGCCGACCCGCGCCTCCCGGGTGGCTGGTGGGCGTCGGTCGCGCTGAGTCGCGCCATGGGCACCACCGGTGTCGACTGGGTGTGCGACCGCCTGTCCCGGCTGGCCGTCAGCCGGTGGGACCACCTGGCGCTCATGGACGTGCTGCCCGCCCTGCACGTGCACGCGGTGGATCCGAACCTGACCGGCTGGCCGGAACCGGCCCGCTCGACGATCAACGGCCTGGGCGGCTGGCAGCGCCTGCGCCGGCTCAGCGCCGCCGACCTGCGCGCGGTGCCGCCGTCCGCCGAAGTGATCATAACCGCGGTGTTCCGCGAGGTGCTCGGCCGGGTGCCCGCCGTCTCGGCGCCGCGGGCGCCGGTCACCGCCCCGCACCCGGCGCTGCCGCGGCCGGCCGCGCCCCCCGCCGCGCCCCCCACCGCGCCCCCCGCCGTGCCGCCCCCCGGCCCCGGCGCCACCGGCTCCTTCCCCGCCATACCCGGCGCCGGCCCCGCCGCCCCGGGCGCGTTCCGCGCCGGCCCGGGCGCCGGGCCGCTCGGGCCCACGACCTCCGGGCCGTTCGCCGCCACGCCCGGCGCCGGCGCGCCGCCGGCCCGGCCCGCGCCGCCGGCGCCGCCGGTGTCGGACAACCCGCTGGTCCGGCTGGTGGACGCGGTGTTCCGCGAGTGGACGCCGCTGGAGCGCGCGGTGGCCATCGAGCGGCTGTTCGCCGAGGAGCCGATCAGCCTGCGCGCGCTCGCCCACGAGTTGCACGTGGAGCGGGAGGTGCTCTCCCAGGCGCAGCGGGCGGCCGAGGAGCGGGTGCTGAACTGGCTGCGCTCGCCGGAGTCCACCGCGGTGACCGGGCACCTGTTCCGGCTCACCGAGTGGCTGGGCGTCGCCGCCACCGAGGAGCAGCTGATCGCGGCCGACCCGGCCCACCCCATCGAGGTGCCCTCGCTCGGCACCCCGCTGTGGCGGGTGCTGGTCGCGCTGATGCGCGACCGCCGGTTGCAGGACGGCTGGCTGGTCGTCGGGGACATCGCCCGGCTGCGCGAGCGCACCGTCGCGGTGCTCGGCGGGCGCACCTCCGGCGAGGACGCCGTGGAGCTGCTCACCCAGATCGGCATCCGCGCCCACTCCGCGCAGGCGTGGATCGACGCGCTGCCCAAGGCGGCCGCGCAGCGCCCGCCGGACCCGGCCACCACCACCGGCGGGTTCACCCCGCTGCCCCGCCGCACCCCGGGCGCCAACGGCCACCAGGTCCGCGGCGGGGTGCCCATCCCGTCGGTCGCCGACCAGCTGCCGGACGCGCGGACCGCGCTGGCCGCGCTGACCGCGCTGTCCGGCCCGCCCCGGCCGCACCTGGTGCCCGAGCCGCGGGCGGCCGGCCGCTCGCCGGTGCCGGGGCCGGCGTCCGACCCGCGCCGCTGGCAGCGCATCGACGTGACCAGCGAGCACCTGCGCGGCGAGCCGGTGCCGGTGCCGGAGGGGTACGCCACCCAGCTCGGCATGCGGCCGGGCACGCTGCTGTCGGTCACCGGGCCGGGCGAGAACGCCGTGGTGCTGGTGTGGCGGGACCGCCAGCCGGTGTTCGACTCGCTGCAACCGGTGCTCATGCGGCTGAACGCCCGCCCGGGCGACTCGGTCTACGTGACGGTGGACGGCTACCGGCTGGACGCCCAGCTGACCACCTGAGCGATCAGGGCCGCGGCTCGACGGGATTCAGCACCTTGCGGTAGAAGGTGGCCGACGACTCGTACTGCAGGGCCTGGTAGAACTCCGGGGCCCGGCGGGTGGCCAGCCCGATGTACCCGGCGTTCCGGGACCGCGCCCACACCTCGAACTCCTCCAGCAGCGCCCGGCCGAGCCCGCGGCGGCGGAACCCGTGCTGGGTCATCGCCTCCTCCACCCAGGCCACGTGGCCGTTGGCGAACAGCGTCAGGTGCACGAAGCCGAGCAGGTAGCCCCGCACGTCACCGCCCACGGTCGCCACCAGCAGCCGGGCGTCGCGGTTGTCGATTAGCGCCGGGAAGGCGGCCTCGAAGGCGGCCCGCTCGGGCCGGAACGACAGGGCGAACTCGCGGGCCAGCCCGAAGATCTCCTCGGCGTCCGTCTTCTCGGCCCTCCGCACCAGGAGATCATCAGAAGTCATGGCTAGGACTTTAGGTAGTGGACGTGGCATTCGTCCATCCGGGGTACCCCTGACCGGCGTCAGGGCGGGCCGGCGAAGCGCAGGTCGCCGCCGAGCTGCACGCCGAGCTCCAGCTGGTCGTAGTAGAGGCGGTGGCTGGCGATCAGGCCGTCCTCCACGGTCGACAGGCTGCACGCGCGCACCGCGATCGGCCGGCCGGTGGCCGGGACGATCTCCCCGCCCGCGACCAGCAGCGGGCCCTCGTGGGTGCCGGTGATGATGAACTCGGCCGCCAGCGTGTCGTGGTAGACCCCGACGGTCTGCGGGGTCACGATCGTGTCGGGGAACGCCTCCATGAACACCCCGTAGTAGGAGGCGATCTCGTCCCGATCCTCGGCGATGCCGTCCGGCGAGACCAGCACGGCCCGCTCGCCGAAGCTGCGGGCCAGGGCGACCAGGTCATGCCGGTTGTAGGCCTCGCGCAGCCGTTCGACGGCCTCTCGAGGGTCGGTCATCGAGGTCCCCCTCCCCGGTCGGCGGGCCGGCCGTCCGGGGCCACCGGGCGCACGACCTCACGCTTTTTCACGATAGCGCAGGTCAGCGCCGGTGCTCGCCGCTCGGTGCCGGGCGGCCCGCGCTCAGGCGGGCATGCCCAGCTGGCGGGCGATCAGCATGCGCTGGACCTCGCTGGTGCCCTCGCCGATCTCCAGGATCTTGGCGTCCCGGTAGAACCGGCCGACCGGGAACTCGTTCATGAAGCCGTAGCCACCGAAGATCTGGGTGGCGTCCCGGGCGTTGTCCATCGCCGCGTTGGACGACACGAGCTTGGCGATGGCCGCCTCCTTCTTGAAGGGCTCGCCCGCGAGCATCTTCTCCGCGGCGTGGTAGTAGGCCAGCCGGGCGGTGTGCGCGCGCGTCTCCATGTCGGCGACCTTGAACTGGATCGCCTGGTATTCGCCGATCTTCCGGCCGAACGCCTGCCGTTCCTTGACGTACCGCAGGCACTCGTCGACGCAGCCCTGGGCGAGCCCGACCGACAGGGCGGCGATGGCGATCCGCCCCTCGTCCAGGGTCTGCAGGAACTGCGCGTAGCCGCGCCCGCGCTCGCCGAGGAGGTTCGCCGCCGGCACCCGGCAGTCGGTGAACGACAGCTCGCGGGTGTCGGAGGCCGACCAGCCGACCTTGGAGTACTTCCGCGAGACGGTGAACCCGGGCGTGCCGGCCGGCACGATGATCGTGCTGATCTCCGGTACGTCCCGCCCGGCGGCGTTGACCCGCCGCCCGGTGACCGCCGCCACCGCGACGAACCCGGTGATGTCGGTGCCGGAGTTGGTGATGAACGCCTTGGATCCGTTGATCACCCACTCCTCGCCGTCCAGGGTGGCCGTGGTGCGCATCCCGCCGGGCACGTCCGAGCCGCCGCCCGGCTCGGTGAGGCCGAAGGCGCCGAGCCGCTCGCCGCTCGCCAGCCGCGGCAGCCACTCGGCCTTCTGCCCGGCCGAGCCGAACCGGTACAGCGGCATCGCGCCGAGCGAGACGCCGGCCTCCAGGGTGATCGCCACCGAGGAGTCGACCCGGGCCAGCTCCTCCAGCGCCAGGCACAGCGCGAAGTAGTCGCCGCCCATGCCGCCGTACTCCTCGGGGATCGGCAGCCCGAACAGCCCCATCCGCCCCATCTGGGTGACCAGGTCGTAGGGGAACTCCTCGCGCTCGTAGTAACCGCCGATCACCGGGGCGACCACGTCGCGGGCGAACTCCTCGACGGTCTTGCGCAGGGCCTCGTACTCGTCGTCGAGCCGGTGCATGATGTCACTCCTTGGTTTCGGCAGCTGCCGCGGACAGGGCCTGGACGACCCGGGACGGGCTCGGACGGCCGAGCCGCCCGGCCAGCCAGGCGCTGGTGGCCGCCAGGGACGGCAGGTCCACGCCGGTCTCCACGCCGAGACCGGACAGCATCCAGACCAGGTCCTCGGTGGCCAGGTTGCCGGTGGCGCTGCGAGCGTAGGGGCACCCGCCGATGCCGCCCGCCGAGGCGTCCACCTCGGTCACCCCGCCGCGCAGCGCGGCCAGGGTGTTGACCAGCGCCTGCCCGTAGGTGTCGTGGAAGTGCACCGCCAGCCGCTCGGGCCCGACGCCGGCCGCGGCGAAGGCGGCCAGCAGCGCGGTGACGTGCCCGGGGGTGCCGACGCCGATCGTGTCGCCCAGCGACAGCCGGTGGCAGCCGAGGTCGAGCAGCCGCACGCCGGCCGCGACCACCTGGCCGACCGGCACCGGCCCCTCCCAGGGGTCGCCGAAGCACATCGACAGGTAGGCGCGGACCGCCACCCCGCTGTCCCGGGCCCGGGCGACGACCGGGGCGAACATCTCCATCGACTCGGCGACCGTGCGGTTGAGGTTGCGCCGGGCGAAGGTCTCGGTGGCGCTGCCGAAGATCGCGATGTCGGTGACGCCCAGGGCCAGCGCCCGGGACAGGCCGCGCTCGTTGGGCACCAGCACCGGGTACCGGACGCCCGGCGCGCGGTCCATCGTGGCCAGCAGCTCCTCGGCGTCGGCCAGCTGCGGCACCCATTTCGGGTGCACGAAGCTGGTCGCCTCGATCGTGGTGAGCCCAGCGGCGGCCAGCCGGGCCACCAGCTCGGCCTTGACCTCCACCGGAACGATCGCCGCCTCGTTCTGCAGGCCGTCGCGCGGGCCGACCTCGTAGATCGTCACCCGCTCCGGCAGCCCGTCCAGCGGGAACTCCTGCGGCGCGCGCATCATGATCCTTCCGTTCCGGCGGACCCGGCGGGCTCGCCGGCCTCGGCGTCGGCGCGGACGACGGCGAGCGGCTCGTCCATCTCGACCGGCCGGCCGGCCCGCACCGGCAGCTCGGCGACCACGCCGTCCACCGGGGCGGTCACGGTGTGCTCCATCTTCATGGCCTCCACGACCAGCAGCGGCTGGCCGGTGGTGACCCGGTCGCCCGGGTTGACCTTGACCAGCAGCACGGTGCCCGGCATCGGGCTGCGCACCACGCCGTCGCCGGCCGTTCCGGCTCCGGGACGGTCGCCGGGGTCGCCGGGGCGGTGCGGGGTCACCGCCCACGCCTCGCCGTCGCGGCCCAGCCAGACGGTCTCGCCGGTCACCGCGCAGTACAGCCGGGTGGTCCGGCCGTCCAGGGTGACCAGCGCCTCGCCGTCGCCGCCGGCCAGCGCGGCGGCGCGCGGCGGCCCGTCACCGAGCGCGACCTCGGCCCGCCCGGCCGTGCCGCGCACGCCGACCGCGGCGCTCTCGCCGCGCACGGCGAGCAGCCAGGTGGTCCAGGCGGGCTCGCCGATCCGCCACCCGTCCGGCACGTCCCACGGGTCGTCGCCGGCCCGGGCGGCCAGGCCGTCCTGCATGACCAGCGCGGCGGCGGCGAGCACGTCGTCGGGGACCGGGCCGTGCGCGGCGGCGAGCAGGGCGTCCAGCCGCCGGTCGATCAGCCCGGTGCCGAGCCGGCCGGCGGCCACGTCGGGGTCGGCGAGCAGGGCGCGCAGGAAGGCGATGTTGGTGGTCACGCCGAGCACGGCGGTGGCCCGCAGCGCCGCGTCCAGCCGGCGCAGCGCGGCCGGCCGGTCCGGGGCCCAGGCGACCACCTTGGCGATCATCGGGTCGTAGTCGCTGCCGACCACGCCGCCGGCCGCCACCCCGGCGTCCACCCGCACCCCGTCGCCGCCGGCCGGGTGGCCGAAGGCCAGCACCCGCCCGCCGGTGGGCAGGAACCCGCGTGCCGGGTCCTCGGCATAGACGCGGGCCTCCACGGCGTGACCGCGCAGCCGCACGTCGGCCTGGGCGATGGGCAGCGGCTCGCCGGCCGCCACCCGCAGCTGCAGCTCCACCAGGTCCAGCCCGGTGACCATCTCGGTGACCGGGTGCTCGACCTGCAGCCGGGTGTTCATCTCGATGAAGTACGCCGGGTGGCCGGCCTGGCCGCCGGAGACGATGAACTCGACGGTGCCCGCGCCCACGTAGCCGACCGACCGGGCGGCGCGCACCGCGTCCTCGCCCATCCGGCGCCGGGTCTCCTCGTCCAGCAGCGGGGACGGCGCCTCCTCGATGATCTTCTGGTGCCGGCGCTGCAGGCTGCACTCGCGCTCGCCGAGATGGATCACGTTGCCGTGCGCGTCCGCCATGACCTGGATCTCGATGTGCCGGGGGTCGGGCACGAACCGCTCGACCAGCAGGGTGCCGTCGCCGAACGCCGCGGTGGCGGTGCGGCGGGCCGATTCCACCGCGGCGGCCATCTCCCCGGCCGAGCGCACCACCAGCATGCCCTTGCCGCCGCCGCCGGCGGCCGGCTTGAGCAGCACCGGGAAGCCGATCCGCCCGGCGGCCTCGGCCAGGTCGTCGGCGGGCTCGGCGCCGCCGGGCACGACCGGCACGCCGGCCGCGGCGACCGTCTCCTTGGCCCGGATCTTGTCGCCCATCGCCTCGATCGCCCCGGCCGGCGGCCCGACGAAGACCAGCCCGGCCGCCGCGCACAGCTCGGCGAACCCGGCGTTCTCCGCCAGGAAGCCGTAACCCGGGTGCACGGCCCGGGCACCGGTCTCGGTGGCGGCCCGCACGACGGCCGCGCCGTCCAGGTAGCCGGTGGCCAGCCGGACCGCCACGTCGGCGGCGCGGACGTGCGGCGCCCCGGCGTCGGCGTCGCTGTACACCGCGACGGACCGGACGCCGAGCCGGCGCAGGGTGCGGATGACGCGGAGCGCGATCTCGCCCCGGTTGGCGACAAGTACCGTGTCGAACATGATCACATCCGGAAGACGCCGTAGCCGGCGGGGTCGAGCGGCGCGTTGGCCGCCGCGGACAGGGCCAGGCCGAGCACCGTGCGGGTGTCCAGCGGGTCGATCACACCGTCGTCCCACAGCCGGGCGGTGGAGTAGTACGGGTTGCCCTGCTCCTCGTACCTCTCGCGGATCGCCCGCTTGAACTCCGCCTCGTCGCCGGCGCCGGCCGGGCGCACGGTGGCGAGCACGTTGGCGGCCTGCTCGCCGCCCATGACCGAGATGCGGGCGTTCGGCCACATCCACAGGAAGCGGGGCGAGTAGGCGCGGCCGGACATGGCGTAGTTGCCGGCGCCGAAGGACCCGCCGACGACCACGGTGAACTTGGGGACCCGGGCGCAGGACACCGCGGTGACCATCTTGGCGCCGTGCTTGGCGATGCCGCCGGACTCGTAGGCCCGGCCGACCATGAACCCGCTGATGTTCTGCAGGAAGACCAGCGGGATCCGGCGCTGGTCGCACAGCTCGACGAAGTGGGCGCCCTTGAGCGCCGACTCGCTGAACAGGATGCCGTTGTTGGCCACGATGCCGACCGGGTGGCCGTGCAGGTGGGCGAAGCCGGTGACCAGCGTGTGGCCGTACTCGGCCTTGAACTCCAGGAACCGGCTGCCGTCGACCAGCCGGCCGATCACCTCGCGCACGTCGTAGGGGGTGCGGGTGTCGGCGGGCACGATGCCGTACAGGTCGCGCGGGTCGTGCGCCGGCTCGGCCGGCCGGGCGCGCTCCCAGGGGGCGGCGGCGCGTGGCGCGAGGGTGGCGACGATGTCACGGACGATGGCCAGGGCGTGCGCGTCGTCCTCGGCCAGGTGGTCGGTGACGCCGCTGACCCGGGCGTGCACGTCGCCGCCGCCGAGCTCCTCGGCGGTGACCTCCTCGCCGGTGGCGGCCTTCACCAGCGGCGGACCGCCCAGAAAGATCGTGCCCTGGCCGCGCACGATGACCGCCTCGTCGCTCATCGCGGGCACATAGGCGCCGCCCGCGGTGCACGAGCCCAGCACCGCGGCGATCTGCGGGATGCCACGCCGGGACATGGTGGCCTGGTTGTAGAAGATCCGGCCGAAGTGCTCGCGGTCGGGGAAGACCTCGTCCTGCAGCGGCAGGAAGGCCCCGCCGGAGTCGACCAGGTAGACGCACGGCAGGTGGTTGTGAAGGGCGACCTCCTGGGCGCGCAGATGCTTCTTGACGGTGAGCGGGTAGTAGGTGCCGCCCTTGACCGTCGCGTCGTTGGCCACGATCACGCACTCGCGGCCGGCGACCCGCCCGACGCCGGTGATGATGCCGGCGGCCGGGGCGTCCCCGCCGTACAGGCCGGTGGCGGCCAGCGGTGACAGCTCAAGGAAGCGCGAGCCGGGGTCGAGCAGCGCGCCGACCCGGTCGCGGGGCAGCAGCTTGCCGCGCTCGACGTGCCGGGCACGGGACCGCTCGGGACCGCCGAGCGCCGCGACGGCGAGCCGCTCGCGCAGGTCCGCGGCCAGCGCCTCGTTGACCTCCGCGTTGCGCTTGAACTCCTCGCCGGCCGGGCTCACCGCCGTCCGGAGCACCGGGGCCATGGCGCACACCTCCCACGGTTAACGACCGCTAACTACGCTGCCGATGTTAGTCATCATTAACGAATTCGTCTACCATTGCCGCTCATGACGGTCGTCCGGAGTCCTGCCCGCGCGCCGAGCCCGCGCCGGCGGGCCATCTTGGACGCCGCGGCCGGGCTGTTCGCCGCCCGCGGCTTCCACGGCACGCCGATCGAGGAGATCGGCGCGGCGGTGGGCATCTCCGGCCCGGCGCTCTACCGGCACTTCCCCGGCAAGGAGGCCCTGCTCGCCGAGATGCTGCTGGACGTGAGCGAGCGGCTGCGCGCGGCGGGCGACGAGCGGGTCACCCGGGCGGCCGGACCGCAGGAGGCGCTGGACGCGCTGATCCGCGGGCAGATCGACTTCGCGCTGGACCACCCGGCGCTGATCACCGTGCACGACCGGGAGCTCGGCAACGTGCCCGAGCCGTCCCGCCGGCAGGTCCGCCGGCTGCAGCGGCTGTACGTGGAGGAGTGGGTCACCGTGCTGGCCGAGCTGTACCCCGGCGCGCCGCCGCCCCGGCTGCGCGCCGCGACGCACGCGGTCTTCGGCCTGCTCAACTCGACCCCGCACAGCGCCGGCGAGCTGCCCCGGGAGGCGATGGCCGTGCTGCTGCACGGCATGGCCCGGGCCGCACTGGCCACCATGGTTAACCAAGACTAACAATCGCCTGCCTCACGGGGCCGGTCCGCCGCCGGCGGGCCGGCCCTTCCTGTTGCGGGAATTGTTCATAGAAATATCTAGATATATCTTCATTGTGGATGGCGCCGGTGATCGGTGGCCGCCCGGACGGCGGTCGCGGGCGCCCGGAGGAGATGATGGAGCCGAGGAGGCGACGTGAGCGGAGCGGACGTCCCCGCCATCGCGGTGCGGGGGTTGCGCAAGAACTACGGTGAGGTCGAGGCCGTGCGCGGCATCGACGTCGAGGTGCGCCAGGGCGAGGTCTTCGGGTTCCTCGGGCCGAACGGCGCCGGCAAGACCACCACCATCGGCATGCTGTGCACGCTGGTCCGGCCCACCGGCGGCTCGGCCGCCGTGGCCGGCCACGACGTCGTCCGGGAACGCCACGAGGTCCGGCGCAACATCGGGCTGGTGTTCCAGGATCCCACGCTGGACGGATACCTGTCGGCCGAGCAGAACCTCCGCTTCCACGCCGAGCTGTACGGCGTGCCGAAGGCGACGGTGCCGGGCCGGATCCGCGAGGTCATGGAGATGGTCGCGCTGTGGGACCGCCGGGACGCCAAGGTGCTCACCTTCTCCGGCGGCATGAAGCGCCGGCTGGAGATCGCCCGCGGCCTGCTGCACTCCCCGCGCGTGCTGTTCCTGGACGAGCCGACCGTCGGGCTGGACCCGCAGACCAGGGCGGCGATCTGGGGGTACATCGACCGGCTGCGCCGCGCCGAGGACATCACCATCTTCATGACCACCCACTACATGGAGGAGGCCGAGTATTGCGACCGCATCGCGATCATCGATCACGGTGAGATCGTGGTGGTCGGCTCCCCCGAGGCGCTGAAGGCCGGGGTGGGCGAGGACCGGGTGCAGATCCACACCGCCGACGACGACGCGGCCATCGCCGCGCTCCATGAGCGGTTCGGCCTGCCCGCCACGGTCCGCGAGGGCGCGGTGACCTTCGCGGTCGCCTCCGGCGAGGAGTTCGTGCCCGCACTGTTCGCCCGGCTCGGCGTGCCGATCCGGGCGGTGAGCGTGTCACGCCCGTCACTCGACGACGTGTTCATGAAGTACACCGGTTCCACGATCCGGGACGCCGAGGCCGAGAGCGCCACGGCGAACTGGGCCCGGATGATGGCCAGGAGGTAGCCGATGGCATCCGGTGTCACCGCCCCCGGGGTGGCCGGGGTCCGCGTGCCGGGCCGCGGCGTCCGGCACGACCTGCGCGCGGTCAAGATCGTGCTGCACCGCGAGCTGCTGCGCTTCGCCAACGACCGGACCCGGCTGGTCTCCACGCTGTTCCAGCCGGTGCTGTGGCTGTTCGTGATCGGCACCGGCCTCGGCGGCCTGGTGGCCCGCGGGCCCGCCCAGGGAGTGGACTTCCGCACCTTCATCTATCCCGGCGTGATCGCGATGACGGTGATCACGACCGCGATGTTCTCCGCCGGGTCGATCGTCTGGGACCGGGAGTTCGGCTTCCTTCGCGAGATGCTGGTCGCCCCGGTGAGCCGGGCGTCGATCGTGCTCGGCAAGTGCCTGGGCGGCGGGCTGGTCGCGACCGTGCAGGGCTGCGTCATCCTCGCCATGGCCGGCCTGGTGCACGTCCCCTATTCGCCGGGACTGCTGCTGACCCTGCTCGGCGAGATGTTCCTCGCGGCGTTCACCATCACCGCGTTCGGCGTCAGCCTGGCCGCCCGGATGAAGACCATGCAGTCGTTCTTCGGGGTGATGCAGATGGCCATCATGCCGATGATCTTCCTGTCCGGCGCGGTGTTCCCGCTGGCCGGCCTGCCCGGCTGGCTCGGCGCGCTCACCAAGGTCAACCCGCTCACCTACGTCGTCGACCCGATGCGTCACGCGGTCTTCACCCACCTGGCGGTCAGCCCGGCGGCCGCCCGGACGCTCAACCCGGGGGTGCACTGGTTCGGCCACCGGGTGCCGATCGGCCTCGAACTCGGCATCGTGGCGCTGATGGGCGTGGCACTGCTCGGCGTCGCCATCGCGCAGTTCCGCCGGTCGGACTGACGGCGGCGGCCGCGCCGGACGATGCCGGCGCGGCCGCGGTGGGCACTCTTTCGCCCGCGTTACCGGTACGGGTTGCCCGGGCCGGGCGGCGGCGGGGTGCCGGGCGGGACCGGCGTGCCGGGCGGCGGCGGGGTCTGCGGGCCCGGGCCGGTGGGCGTGGTCGGCGAGTACGGCGGATAGTGCGGCTGGCCGGGCCGGTTCCAGGTCTGGCCGTACGGCCAGTACGGGTAACCATACGGCGGGTAGTACGGGTAGCCGTAGGGATAGCCGTACGGCGGGTAGCCGCCGATCCGCACGCAGTCGTACTGCGGGCACGGCCGGGTGAAGCACTGCTTGGGCCGGTAGACGCAGCGGTAGCCCGGCGGGCACCAGCGGCCGGCGCACCATTCCGCGCTGCAGTTCGTGGCCGGCGCGCTGCGCGCCGGCGGCGCCGCCCGGTGCCCCCCGCCCGCGGCGTCCGCCGCGGCGGCCGGTCCGGCCAGCGACAGCCCGGCCAGGACGGCCGCGGCGGCCAAGGTCGTACGCATCAACATGATCTCCCCCGAGTTCTCGTCGATCCGGCCCGCCGGAACGGCGTCCGCGGCGTGGCCGGGCGCCCTGCGCGGGGCGCGGCTGATCACGAGCCTGCCTGGATCATCTCAACCGGGGCACGGGGGGAGCCGGCGCGCCGGGCATGGGTCGGCCCAGGAAACGGTAAGGGCGGCGGCCGTCGTGCGCGCCGCCGCCCCGTCCCGGCCGGGCAGGCCGGGACCCGATGGATCAGCCGCCGGTCACCGGCGGACCTTCACGTGGTCGGCGTAGCTCGCCGCCGGCCCCGCCGCGCGGTCACCGGCGAAGCGGACCTGCCAGTGGCCGGAGTGCCAGGCCTTCACCTTGGCGAGGAAGGCCCCCGACCGGCCGGTGGTGGTCGTCTTGACGTACTCCCAGGTGCTCCGGCCGGAGCGCTTGAAGTACAGCGCCACCTTCTCGTACCCGTTGGACGCCCAGGAGCCGTGCTCCCGGACCTGCAGCACGCCCCGGGCGGTGACGTACCGGCCGTACTTCACCGGCTCGGGGGAGGCGTTGAACCGGATGATCCGGCTGTCGGCCCGGCCGCGGCGCACGTCGACCTGGTCGCTGTCGCTGACCGCCTTGTGCGCCCGGGAGGAGCCGTCGTACTCGGCCCGCCACCAGCCGGCGGCCTTGGCCGTCACCCGGGCGGTGAAGTGCCCGCGGCCGTCGGTGTAGGCACGCGCGACGCGCTCGTAGCCGGCGGCGCCGCGGGCCCGGAAGGCGATGTGCACCTTCTGCCGCGGGTAGGCGTGCCACCCGCCGGAGCCGTCGATCACCAGCCGGCCGTCGAGGGTCAGCGTGCCGCCGCGGCGCACCGGCTCGGGCGAGGCGTTGAAGCCCCGGATGTCGGTGTCGCGCACCTGCCGGACCTGGAACCACCGCTCACCGATGGCGGTGCCGACCACGCTGGTCGCCTTGGAGGTGACCTTCCACCGGCCGGCGGCGTCGGCGCGGGTGAAGGTGCGGGCGCCCGCCCACTTCTGCTCGCCGCCCTCCTCGCCGGTCTTGGCCGCCGCGACGTCCACCCTGGAACCGTCCGGCCCCCGCAGGGTGATCCCGGCGGTGGTCGCGCCGCCCTCCACCTCGAAGGTGAAGGTCACCCGCGTGCCATCCGCGTCGTCGACCACGACCACTGGTGGGTCGACCTCGGGAGGTGTCACTGAGGGACCATCAAGGGCTCCGGCCGCCGTCGCGGGCGCGACCGCCAGGGTGAATGCCCCGGCGCCCACCGCCATCGCCACGACGGCGGCCCTAAAGCGTTGGAACACGGGTTTACCGTCCTTCCCGTCGCTTGGACGCGGCGTTGAGGGTGCCACGTCATGTCATTAAAGAAGACGTCAGGAAACGTCCAGTGGTTGTGATTTCTGACGAACTGTCATTTACCTTTGTCAAGTAGATGGCCGTCTCAGGACCCGCCGACTTGCCGCAACAGGGGGACGGGCCGTGGCGGTGGCGACATAATCGGCGTTGTGGCCCGCGATGCAGTCGAGACGCACTTCGCCGAGTCGGTCGCCGCGCTCGTCCCCGGCCGGCCGCGCGATCCAGGCCTGCCGGTGCGGCCGGACACGACGCTGACCGGCGCCCGCTGCCGGGAACTGTTCGAGATCCAGCTCGCCAGCCGGCTGCTGGACGTCGCGGCCCGCTGGCTGCGCGAGCAGGGTGAGGGCTTCTACACGATCGGCTCGGCCGGGCACGAGGGCAACGCCGCCGTCGCGGCCGCGCTGCGCCCGACCGACCCGGCCCTGCCGCACTACCGGTCCGGCGCCTTCTACCTCGCCCGGTCGGCGCAGGCCGGCCGGCTCGCCGAGGAGGGCCTGCGCGACGTGCTGCTCGGCCTGGCCGCCGCCGCCGAGGAACCGATCGCCGGCGGCCGGCACAAGGTCTTCGGCCATCCGGACCTGGCGGTCATCCCGCAGACCTCGACGGTGGCCAGCCACCTGCCCCGCGCGGCCGGCGTCGCCTTCGCCATCGAGCGGGCCCGCAAGCTCGGCGTCGATGCGGCCTGGCCGGCCGGGTCGGTGGTGATGTGCGGCTTCGGCGACGCCTCCGCCAACCACGCCACCGCGCTGACCGGCCTCAACACCGCCGCCTACGCCGCCTACCAGGGCCTGCCGCTGCCGGTGCTGTTCGTCTGCGAGGACAACGGCATCGGCATCAGCGTGCGCACCCCGCCGGGATGGGTGGCCGCCGCCGCCCACCCGCTGCTCCCCCGGTTCGAGGCCGACGGCTGCGACCTGGCCGGCGCCTACGACACCGCCGCCCGCGCGGTGGCGCACGTCCGTGCCCGCCGCGCCCCCGCGCTGCTGCACCTGCGCACCGTCCGGCTGATGGGACACGCGGGCTCGGACGTGGAGGCGGCCTACCGCACGCCGCGCGAGATCGCCGCCGACCTGGCCCGCGACCCGCTGGTCGCCACCGCCGCGCTGCTGGTGCACGGCGGCCTCGCCACGCCCGACGAGATCCTCACCCGGTACGAGACGCTGCGCGAGCACGTCCTGAAGCTGGCCCTGGAGTGCACCCGGCGACCCCGGCTGCGGTCGGCGGCCGAGGTCATGGCGCCGCTCGCGCCGCGCCGGCCCGCACGGGTCGCCGCCGAGGCCGCCCGCTTCTCCCTGGACCGGACCCCGCCCGGCGAGGCGCCGCCGGAGCAGCAGGGGCCGCTGACCCTCGCCCAGGCGATCAACCGCACGCTCGCCGACATCCTGGCCGCGCACCCCGAGGCGCTGGTCTTCGGCGAGGACGTCGGCCGCAAGGGCGGAGTGTACGGCGTCACCCGCGGCCTGCTGAAGCGGTTCGGCGCCGGGCGGGTGTTCGACACCATGCTCGACGAGCAGGCCCTGCTCGGGCTGGCGCTCGGCGCCGGAGTGGCCGGCCTGCTGCCCATCCCGGAGATCCAGTACCTGGCCTACCTGCACAACGCGCTGGACCAGCTGCGCGGCGAGGCGGCCAGCCTGCCGTTCTTCTCCCAGGGCGCCTACCGCAACCCCATGGTCGTCCGGGTGGCCGGTTACGCCTACCAGCAGGGGTTCGGCGGCCACTTCCACAACGACAACTCCGTCGCCGCGCTGCGCGACAT
Source organism: Sphaerisporangium rufum (assembly GCF_016863395.1). Lineage (GTDB taxonomy): Bacteria > Actinomycetota > Actinomycetes > Streptosporangiales > Streptosporangiaceae > Sphaerisporangium > Sphaerisporangium rufum. Next base: position 25,516 of record NZ_BOOU01000052.1, read on the forward strand.
CCCGGGGCTGGTGATCGCCTCCCCGGCCCGGCCGGACGACGCCGCCGCGATGCTGCGCACCTGCGTCGCCGCGGCGCGCGCCGACGGCACGGTGTCGGTGTTCATGGAGCCGATCGCGCTCTACCACACCCGCGACCTGGTGGACGACGGCGACAACGGGTGGCTCGCCCCCTACGTGCCGCCGGCCCGCTGGGCCGAGACGCACGTGCCGATCGGCCGCGCCCGCGCCTACGGCGACGGCCGCGACCTCACCATCGTCAGCTTCGGCAACGGCCTGCGGATGAGCCTGCGCGCCGCGATCCGGCTGACCGCCGAGGGATACGGCTGCCGGGTGCTCGACCTGCGCTGGCTGGCGCCGCTGCCGGTGGAGGACCTGCTGCAGGCCGCCGAGCTGACCGGCCGGGTGCTGATCGCCGACGAGACCCGCGCCTCCGGCGGCGTGTCGGAGGGCGTGCTGGCCGCGCTGAACGACAGCGGGTTCACCGGCACGGTGGCCCGGGTGACGTCCCGGGACAGCTTCGTCCCGCTCGGCGACGCCGCCGCGCACGTCCTGCTGTCCGAGGCGGAGATCGAGAAGGCGGCCCGCCGGCTGCTCGGCTGACCGCCGCCCCGCCGCCCGGCCGGCGGCGGGCGGCGACGACCGGTCAACGGCGACGCCGACCAGGAGTGCGCCCGATCATGATCGCGCCCGCCTGGGATCGCGGCCATCAGGAGCGGCGGCGGTGCTGGATCGCGGGCGCCAGGGACGGCGGCCGCTCAGGGGCGGCGGCCGGTCAGGGCCAGCGTCCGGGTCTGCGGGTCGGCGTCGTCCGGCACCGGGACCGGCGCGCCGAACAACCCGCTCTTCTCCAGCTCGCCCGCCATCGGCGCCAGGTACCCCAGCACCTCGCCCATCAGCACCGGGTCCACCCGGTCGTCCACGCCCAGGCCGCGGGCCAGGTCCCAGGCGTGCACCGCCAGGTCGGCCGTCATCTCCATGCAGTACCGGCGGGCCTTCACCGTCCCGGACGACAGCCGGACGTCCCGGTCCAGCGCGCCCGGCTCGGCCAGCGCGCGCTGCGCCGCCGCCGCGGCGTCGGTCCAGGCGCCCACCGGGTCGCCGCCCAGCCGGTCGCCGTCGAACCGGTCCCCGACGTCGGACACCGTCGCCCCGGCCAGCAGCGGCGGCACCCACAACTGCTCGACCACCAGATGGTTCACCAGCTCGCGTACGGTCCAGTCCGCGCACGGCGTCGGGGCGTCCCAGTGCGCCTCGTCGATCATCGAGACCCGCAGGCCGAACTCGTCCATGGCCATGGCGTGCAGTTCAAGTGTGCGATCTTCCATACCGTCGGCCTACCCCGAAAGGCGCGCCCGTCCCGTGGCGCCGATCACAGCCAGTCACGACGCTTGAAGACCAGGTACAGGGTGCCGCAGACCGCCGCCATCAGCGCGACGGCGAACGGATAGCCGAACACCCAGCCCAGCTCGGGCATGTGGGTGAAGTTCATCCCGTAGATCGTGCCGACCAGGGTGGGCGCGAACAGGATGGCCGCCCAGGAGGAGATCCGCTTGACCTCCTCGCTCTGCGCGTAGCTGGCCTGGGTGACGTTCTTCATCTCCTCGTTCTGCGCCTGGCTGACCAGCGTCGAGTTGACGATCAGGATGTCCTGCAGCATCTGCCGGAAGTTGTCCACCCGCTCCACCACTGTGATCGCGTGGTCGGCCACGTCGCGCAGGTAACGCTGCAGCTCGCCGTCCACCCCGTACTTGGGCGAACCGGCGATCAGGCCGTTCAGCATGTCCAGCAGCGGGCGGGTGGCCCGCTGGAACTCGATGACCTCGCGGGACAGGGCGTAGATGCGCCGCGGCGCGGCCGGGTCGCCGCCGAACACCTGGACCTCGATCTCGTCGATGTCCTTCTGCAGGCCGGCCACCACCGGCGCGTACCCGTCGACCACCGCGTCCAGGATCGCGTACAGCACCGCCTGCGGGCCCTGGCGCAGCAGCTCCGGGTCGGTCTCCATCCGCCGGCGGACCTTGCCCAGGTCGGGCGCCTCGCTGTGCCGGACGGTCAGCACGAAGTCGGGCCCGACGAAGACGTGCAGCTCGCCGAACTCCACCTTCTCCGGCGAGTCCAGGTAGCGGGCGGCGCGCAGCACCACGAACAGCGTCTCGCCGTACCGGTCGGCCTTGGGCCGCTGGTGGGCGACGATGGCGTCCTCCACCGCCAGCTCGTGCAGCCCGAACTCGTCGGCCACCCGGAGCATCTCGGCCTCCGCCGGGCGGTAGAGCCCGATCCACCCCATGCTGCCCGGCCGGGCCCGCAGCGCGGCGAGCGCGCCGGACAGCGACGGCGGGCTGTCCACCCGCCGGCCGTCCACGTAGATCGCGTTGTCGATGACGCTCGGCCGGGACGGCGCGCCGTTCTCGCCGTGCCGGGGATCCATCGAATGCTCCGGCGCGACCTCCCGCTCGGTGCCGCGCGCCGGCGGCCGCATCAGGTCGCGCAGCCCGCGCATTCGCCGGTCCGGCACGGCTCACCTCCCTGGTCGGCGGCGGCCGCCCCACGGTCGGCCGGCCGCCTCCCCTACTTCCGCCTCCTGCCAGACCTTAACCGGATATCAGGGAATTGCTGCGCAGATACTCCTCCAGCCGCCCGCGGGCCCGCCGCCGCATCCGCCGGCGCGCCACCGCCGTCAGGCCGAGCACGGTGCCGGCCGGCCGGCCGAAGGCCATCCGCGACCACCGGCGCAGGTCGAAGTCGTCATGGTGCCGGACGATCAGCCCGTCCTCGAACCGGAACTGCGCCGTCACCTGGTTCAGCACCCGCCGGCCGGTCGGCGCGTAGATGTACCGGGCCGTCCACCGGGCCGAGCCGGAGTAGTGGTCGGCGGCGACGTCGCGCACCGTCACCTCGACCTCTCGGGTGCGGTCCACCAGCATGCGCCACATGCCGATGACGCGGTCCCGGCCCTCCAACTCGGGGAAGACCGGGTCCCCGAAACTGATCTCGGGGTGGTAGCAGCCGCCCAGGGCGTCGATGTCGCCCCGCGCGAAGGCGTCGAAGAACACCTCGATCAGCCGCTGGTGCGACGCGGCGTCACCACGTGACGCCGGTGTTGCGGGATTTTGCATTCTCCCAGCTTAGGCCGCGCAGTCTCCCATACCGAGCCCATCTCCCCGGTACTTCGCGTAATCCAGCTCACCCTCCCATTTCTCCGGCCCGCCCGGCCGCTCCCGGCACTCGCGCACCGGCCCGGGGCCGAGCCGGGCGCGGGAGGGTGCCGGGCGTGGCAGGCTATGTACACGCGCCCCTCCCCCGCCGGCGCCCCGCCCCGGCGGGCCGTCCGGCGGGCGGGCCTCCTGACGCTCCCCGAGGAGGTGGACCCTGCAGACGATCAGCGGTCTGTTCGCCCGGTTGACCACCGTGCAGCCGGACCCGCCCTGGTGGATCACGGTGCTGGCCGGGCTGGTGGCGCTGCTCGTCGTCCTGCACCCCACCTCCTGGTACATGTCCCGCGGACTGATCACCGTCGCGCACGAGGGCGGGCACGCGCTGGCCGCCCTGCTCACCCGGCGCAAGCTGGAGGGCATCCGCCTGCACAGCGACACCTCCGGGGTGACGTTGACCAGGGGACGCCCCACCGGACCGGGCATGATCTTCACCGCCGCGGCCGGGTACGTCGCCCCCTCGCTGCTCGGCGTGGGCGCCGCCTGGCTCACCGCCGCGGGGTACGTGACGATCCTGCTGTGGACGACCCTGCTGCTGCTGGCCGGCATGCTGCTGATGATCCGCAACGTGTTCGGTGTGGTGGCGCTGCTGGCCATCGGCGGCGCCGTCTTCGCGCTGTCCTGGTTCGCGCCGCCCGACGTGCAGGGCGTCGCCGCACAGACCGCGGCCTGGTTCCTGCTCGTCGGTGGTGTCCGCCCGATCCTCGAACTGCGCGCCAAGCGGCGGCACGGCCGGGCCCGCGACTCCGACGCCGACCAGCTGGCCCGGTTGACCCGCGTCCCCGGCGGCGTCTTCGTCTTCCTCTTCCTGCTCACCTCGCTGGCCGCGCTGGTCACCGGCGGCTACCTGCTGGCCCCCATCACCCTCCCGCACTGACCGGTCAGGCCGGGGCGGTCACGCCGGGGCGGTCACGGTGAGGGTGGAGCCGAACCGGCCCTTGGCCACCGTCATCCGGACCGGGATCCGGCTGCGCAGCTCGGCCACGTGGCTGACGATGCCGACGGCGCGGCCGCCGTCCCGCAGCTCGTCGAGGATGTCCAGCACGGCGTCCAGCGTGTCCTCGTCCAGGGTGCCGAACCCCTCGTCGATGAACAGCGTGCCGAGCTCCACCCCGCCCGCCTCGGCGGTGACCACGTCGGCCAGCGCGAGCGCCAGGGCCAGCGACGTCATGAACGCCTCGCCACCGGACAGCGTGGCCGGGTCGCGGCCGGTCCCGGTCCAGCCGTCCAGCACCCGCAGGCCGAGCCCGCCGCCGGTGCGCCTGCGGTCGGCGGCTGACTTGCGCATGTCGTACTGCAGCAGATAGCGGCCGCCGGACATGTGGTCCAGCCGGGTGTTGGCAGCGTCCACCACCTGGCGCAGCCGCTCGCCGAGCACGTACGCCGACAGCCGCATGTCCAGCGTGTTGTCCGGTGAGGTGCCGACGACCAGCTCGGCCAGCCGCCGGGCCAGCCGGTGCCGTTCCTCGGCGGGGAGCCAGCCGGCGACGGCGTCCGCCAGCTCGCCGGCCAGCGCGCGCAGCCGGTCGCGCCGGGCGGCCGCCTGGTCACCGGCCGAGACCTCCGCCCCGTGGGCGCGCTCGGCCGTCTCGAACGCCGCGGTGAGGGCGGCGAGGTCGGGGGCGGGCGCGGCGGCCGCCGCGGCCAGCTCGGGGTCGGCCAGCAGCCGGGACACCGCGGCGTGCTCGGCGTCCAGCTCGCGCAGCCGGGCGGCCATGGCCGCCCGGTCCGCCTCGGTGCGCGCCGCGGCCCGCGCGTCCGCGAGGCCGGAGAACCCGGCCTCGGTGGCCGCGGTCTCGGCCCGGCCGCGCGAGGCGTCCCGCTCGGCGACGGCCGCCCGCTCCTGCCGGAGCGACTCGGCGGCGTCGCGCAGCAGGTCGGCCTCGTCGGCCAGCCGCTCCAGGCGGGCCCGCAGCGTCGGGTCGTCCCCCCGGGCCTCGGCGAGCCGGGCCGCGAGCCGGCCGGCGTCCCCGGCCAGCCCTTCCCCGTGGGCACGCTCGGCGGCGATCCGCACGCCGAGACCGGCGGCGAGCTCGGCCAGCTCGGCGAGTTCGGCCTCGATCCGGGCGGCGGCCTCGGCCAGCTCCGGCTCGCGGTCCGCGGTCGCCCGGACCGCGGCCAGCGTCCGCTCCGCCCCGGCCAGCGCCACCGTCACCTCCTCGAACCGCACCTCAGGCGGCCCGGCCGCACGCTCCGCGCGGCGCGCCGGCCCGGCACCCGGCATCGTCGCGCCCGCCGCCTCCGCGCCCGAGATCCCGGCGGCCGGGCCCCCCGCGCCCGAGACCCCCGCGCCCGAGACGCCGGCGGCCGGGACCTCGGTGGCCGAGACCCCGGTGGCCGAGACCCCGGTGGCCGAGACCCCAGTGGCCGAGACCCCGGTGGCCGGCACCTTCGCGCCTGGCTCCCCCGCCTCGGACGTCTCCGCGGCCGGCCCCGGCATGCCCGTCCCTGGCATCGGGCGAGGGCGGACGGCGGCCCGGGCCTGGTCGAGCGCGGCGGCGGCCTCGTCGGTCGCCGCCGCCGCGCGCACCGCGAGAACCAGCCGGCCGGCCTCGTCCAGGAGCCGGTCACAGCGGCTCGCGACGTCGGCGTCGCCGCCGCGGGCGGCCGCCAGCACGCCGTCCAGCCGGGCCAGCTCCTCGGCCAGGCCGGCTCGCTGGGCGCGGTGCTCGGCCAGCTCCACGCCGGTGTCCCGCAGGTCGCTCCCGGCCTCCTCCAGCGCGCGCTGCAGCCGATCGGCCGCCGCCGACAGCGCGGCGGCGCCGTCCGCCGTCACCCGCAGCCGGGCCAGCTCGCCGGCCGCCGCGTCACGCGCGGCCCGCGCGGCGGTCACCGCGAGCCCGTCCGCGCCGGCCTCCGCCTCGGCGAGCCGGGCGGACAGCACCGCGACCCGGCCCTCGGCGCGCTGCCTGGCGTCCTGAGCGGCGTCGGAGAGCGCCTGCGCGGCATCCTCGTCGTCCCGGGTGAAGGTGACCGCCGCGGCGGACGCCGGCGCCGGATGCTCGGCGGAGCCGCAGACCGCGCACGGCTCGCCGGCCACCAGCCCGCGGGCCAACTCGGCCGCCATGCCTTCGATCCGGGCCTGGCGGACCGACTGGAGGCGGTCGCGCAACTCCTGTGCCTCGTCGGTGGCCAGCCGCCGCTCCGCCTCCGCCTCCGCCAGCCGGGCGGTGAGCGTGTCGCGCTGCTCGGCCTGCTCGCGCCGCGCCTCGGCCGCCTCGACCGCGGCCTCGGCCGCCGGGACGCGGGCCTGCGCGGCTCGGGCGTCCGCCAGCGCGGCCTCGGCTGCGGCCACCGACGCCGGCAGCTCCGCGCGCGCGTCGGCCAGCGCCGCCTCGCGCTCGGCCAGCGCGGCGAGCCGGTCGTCCAGCTCTGCCAGCCGCGCCCGGATCTCGGTGGCCCGCGACTCGTCGGCCCGGTGCAGCTCCAGCCGGGCCAGCTCCTCGCGGTGCGCTCGCTCGGCCGAGGCCAGCCGGTCGCGGAGCCCGCGCACCGCCGCCCGCAGCCCGCCGGCCACGGCGAGCTCGTCCAGCCGGGCGGCCACCGCCGCCACCGGCCACCCGCCCGCCACACGACCGGGCACCGCCGCCACCGGCCACCCGTCCACCGCGCCACCGGGCACCGCCGCCGACCCCCCGTCCACCGCACCGCCGGAGATGACCGCCAGTCCCTCGTCCACCGCGCCACCGGGCACCGCCGGCTCCCCGCCCGCCACGCCACCGGGGATCGCCGCCGGTGGGTCCGCCGCGGCGGGATCGCCCGTATCGCCGGTCGTCCCGGCCGGCCGGCGGCCCAGGACGGCGGCGGCCAGCGGGGCCGGAAGGGCGGCCAGGGCATGGTGCAGCCCGTCGCGGACGGCGGCGAGCTCGGTGGCGAGCCGGTCGCGGTGCCGCACCGCGGCCAGGTCGGCCCGGGCGGTCTCCACCGCGGCCAGGACACCGGGCAGCCGGGAGGCCGCCGCCCGGGCCTGCCGCAGCCGGTCATCCGTCTCCTGGCGCGACTCGGGCAGCGCCGCCAGCCGCTCGGCGGTGGCCGCCTCCTCGGCGGTCAGCCGGGCCAGGGTGCCGCTGGACCGGGCCAGCTCCTCGTGCAGGACGGCGAGCCTGGCGACCTCCGGCAGCAGCTGCGACAGCCGGGCGACCTCGTCGCGGCGCCCGCGCTCCAGCTCCGCGATCCGCCCGGGGTCACGTTCGCCGGGCGGCAGCAACGGCAGCGCCCGCGCCAGCGCGTCGGCCGCGAGCCCTTCGGCCTTGGCCACCGCCTCCGCGCACTGCTCGGCGTACCGGGCGAGCGGCAGCACCCCCTCGGTCCGGGCCGCCTCGGCCAGGATGGTCTCCAGGTCGGACCGCTCGTCGGCGGTGCGGTCCAGGTCGTCGCGGCGGGCCACCGCGTCGGCGTGCCTGCGGCGCCGGTCGGCCAGCTCGCGGCCCGCCTCCAGCGCGGTCCGCGTGGCCAGTAGCACCCCGGCCCGGGCGGCGCGGACCTGCGCACCCGCGGCCACGGCCTCCTCCGCCACCGCCACCAGCGCCCGCGCCCAGCCGAGCGGATCATCCGCCGGATCGGGGACCTCGCGAAGCTCGCCGAGGTCGCGGGGCTCGCGGAACTCGGGGACCGCAGGGTCCTCGGCCGCGCCGGGCCCGCCCAGACCGGCACCGGCAGGCGTACCGCCGGATGGGACACCGGTGGCGGAAAGGTCGGCGGGCGGGCGCGGACCCGGGATCCGCGGCGCGCCTGCCAGGGACGGGACGGGGGACGCACCGTCCGGGACAGGGGGTACGCCATCCGAGGCCAGAGAGGCGCCGTCCGGGGCGAGAGGCGCGCCGTCCGGGGCGGGGGGCGCGCCGAGGCGATCCAGCAGTGCCGGGCCGGCGGCACCGCGCAGGTGGTCCACCACCGAGTCGACCCGCCGCCGGGCATCGCCGCGCTCCTGGCCGGTGCGGGTGCGGTGTTCGGCCAGCCACTGCTCGATGTCACCGAACACGCGGACCGCGAACAGGCGCTCCAGCAGCCGCCGCCGCTCGTCGCCGTCGGCGCGCAGAAAGCGGGCGAAGTCGCCCTGCGGAAGCATCGCGACCTGCCAGAACTGGTCGGCGTTCATGCCGAGCAACCCGCCGATCAGCTCGCCGGCCTCGTCGGCGCGCCCGGACAGGAACCGCCATTCGCCGGCCGGGGGAAGCTCCTCCAGCAGCACCTTGGCCTTCTCCTCGACGAGCCCCTCGCCGCGCAGCTTGGGCCGCTGCCAGACCGGTGACCGGGTGACCCGCAGCCGCCGCCCGCGCAGGCTCACCTCAAGCATGACCTGCGGCCCCCGGGCCGGCGGGGCGTGGTCGCAGCGCAGCCGGCGGGCGCTGTTGCGCTGCCCGGGCACCTGGCCGTAGAGGGCGTAGCAGACCGCGTCCAGGACGGTGGTCTTGCCGGCGCCGGTCGGGCCGTGCACCAGGAACAGGCCGGCCTCGCCGAGCGTGTCGAAGTCGATCTCCTCCTCGCCGGGGAAGGAGCCGAAGGCGGTGAGCCGCAGCCGGTGGAGTCTCACCGGGCGCCCCCCGCACCGGCCCCGGCCCGACCCCGGACCACACCGTCCCGGACCACACCGTCCAGGGCCGCCGCGGCCCCGATCGCGCCGTCGCGGGCCGCACAGGCACGGGCCGGACCGTCATGGGCAACACAGCCGGCGGTCATGCCGGCACCGGCCAGACCGCCGGCGACCACCTCGCCGGCGGTCGTGCCGTCGCGGTGCACCCCGTCTCGGGTCATACCAGGGTCTCCTGCGCGCGGCACGCCTCGACCGCCTCGCGCAGCAGCGCGCGCTCCGCCTCGTCGGCGGGCTCGCCCCGCACCGCGCGGACGAAGTCGAGGGCCACCTCGATCTCCGGGCGCCCGGCCAGCCGCGGCGGCCGCGGCGCGACCGGCGAGCCGCCCTCGGGGTCGAAGGCGAGGCCGAGAGTGTGCGGGAACCGGCGGCGCAGCCGCTCCATCGCGCCCTTGGGCCGCTCGGGGTCGGTCAGCGTGACGTGCAGCCAGTGGTCTTCGTACCGGGCCCACTCGGGGCCGGCCAGCAGGTCGGCCAGCCGGCCGCGCAGCCGGCCGACCGGCCGCGGCACCGGGGCGGGCACGAAGCCGGCGGTGACCTGGCCGGCCGGCGGCAACTCGACCAGCCAGGACCCCTTGACCTGATGGGCCTCGGAGAACGAGTACGCGATCGGCGAGCCGGAATAGCGGACCGACTCGCTCATCCGCTGGCGGCCGTGCAGGTGGCCGAGGGCCACGTAGTCGACGCCGGCGAAGGCGGCCAGCGGCACGTGGGCGACGCCGCCGACGCTGATGTCGCGCTCGCTGTCGCTGCTCTCGCCGCCGGTGACGAAGGCGTGCGCCAGGACGACGGAGCGGCCGCCGCGGGCGGCCAGGTCGGCGCGGATGCGGCCCATGGCGTGCCCGATCGCCGCGGTGTGGGTGCGCTCGGCCAGCTCCCACGGGCCGCGGACCACCTCCGGCTCCAGGTAGGGGATGCCGTAGAAGGCGACTTCGCCGATGACGACCGGCTCGGCGACCCGCGCGGGGTCGGTGCGCAGGTGCACGCCGGCCGCGTCGATGAGGTCGGCGCCGAAGCCGAGCCGGCGCGGCGAGTCGTGGTTGCCGCTGATCAGCACGGTCCGCGCCCCCGCGGCGGCCAGCCGCCGCAGCGCCTCGTCGCACAGGGCCACCGCGTCGGCCGAGGGCAGCGCCCGGTCGTACACGTCGCCCGCCACGACCACCACGTCGACGGACTCGGCGCGGACGGTCTCCACCAGGTGATCGACGAAGGCCGCCTGGGCCCCGATCAGGCTCTCCCGGTGGAACGACCGGCCGAGATGCCAGTCGGAGGTGTGCAGCACACGCATGTCGCAGGAAGCTAACAGGTCCCACCGACAAATGCGGTACCTCTCGCACCATCGTTCGACCCGTGTGACTTAATCTGATGATCGGAGGGCCGGTCCGGGGCGAACGTCCCATGCGCCGGCGGGTCCGGGCCAGGCACCCTGGAGGTGTGCGCCCGGGCGCGGTGGCATCACCCCGCCACCTGCCCCCGCTCGTGAGGAGGCGGCGTGAGCGATCGGAGCCGGGTGAGCCTGGCGACCGGGATCCTGCTGGTGATCCTGGCCACCATGGGTTACGCCATCTCCCCGCCGGCGTTCGACCCGCCGCCGATGGTCGGCGGCGCGGCCCTGCCCGCCCTGCCGCCGCAGCCGCCGGCCGAGTACCGCCCGGTCGCGACGCCCGCAGCGGTCACCGTGCAGGAGGTGCGCGTCCCGGTCCGCGGCGAGACGCTCACCGCGACGATCCGGTCGCCGCGCACGCCGGGGCGGCATCCGGCGATGGTCTTCGTCCAGGGGTCGGGCTCCGGTGACCGCGGCGAGTTCACCACCCAGGCGACCTGGCTGGCCCGGGCCGGCGTCATCACGCTCGCCTACGACAAGCGGACGGCCGGCTACGACTTCCGGCACCGCGACTTCGCCCTGCTGGCCGAGGACGCGCTGCACATGGTCGAGCTGCTGCGCCGGCGCGCGGACGTGGACCCGGCCCGGACCGGCCTGTGGGGCGTCAGCGAGGGCACCTGGGTCACCCCGATCGCGGCGGCGCGCAGCGCGGACGTCCGCTACATGGTGATGGTGTCCGCCCCGAACGTGACGCCGGTGCGCCAGGTGGCCTGGGCGCTGAACGAGCAGCTGGAGCGGCTCAGCGCGCCGGACGGCGTCCGCGACCTGCTGACGCGCGCGATGGGCGGGGTGGGCTTCGACTTCCTGCGTTACGACGGCGTGCCGGCGCTGCGCCGGATGCGGCAGCCGGTGCTCGCGCTGTACGGGACCACGGACCCGTCCATCCCGTTCGTGGAGAGCACCCGCACCCTGGTGTCGGCGCTGGCCGACGCCGGTAACGCCGACTACACGATCCGGTTCATCGCGGGCGCCGACCACGCCATGCGGATCAAGGGCGGCGCGTTCACCCAGCAGTACCTGCGGACCATGGCCAACTGGATCACCGCCCTGCCCGGCACGGCGCGGCCGGCGGCGGAGGTCCGGGTGGCCGGCGCGACCCCGGTGCAGCGTTACGAGACGGCCGACGTCCCGAAGGCGCCCTGGTACGGCCGTGGCGCGTTCCTGGGGCTGGCGGTGATGCTGGCGGCGGTCGGTTACGTCGCGGTGCCGGTGACCGAGATGGTGGCCCGGCTGCGCGGGCGCGACCTGCTGCCCGCCGGGCGGCCGGACCGGTGGCCGGCCGTCCGCCGCCGGCTGCGCCGGCTCGTGTGGACCGGGGTCGGGCTGTTCGCCTCGGTGATGGCGTTCATCATGCTGATCGTGCTGTTCTCGGTGAACCAGGCGGGCGCCTGGCCCGCGGTGCTGGCCGGGTGGCTGGTCGTCCGGGTGCTGGCGATGCTCATGCTGGTCCAGGAGGTCACCGCGGTCGCGGCGGTGGCCGGCGCGCTGCGGGACGGCTGGCAGCCGTCCCGCGGGCAGCGGTTCGCGCTGGCGGCCGTGCTGGGCGGTACGGCGCTGCTGCTGGTGGCCGCCGCCTATTACGGGCTGTTCGGCATCCCCTGGTGACCGGCCGGCCCCGCCGCACCCGGCGACCGCCGGATGTCTGCGGATAAGGCGGTATTGGTGAGGCGTTAACCGGGCGGTCCACCGCACCGGCTACCGTTCCGCTCCTTGATCTATACATGGGGGCGGCATTGCCTTGGACGAGCGGACCGCGCGGGACGGCGGCGGTCATCGGGTGGACGGCCCTGTCGGCGGTGCTGCCGGGCGCGGCGCACCTGCGTGCCGGGCGCCGCCGCACCGGGTTCGTCCTGGCCGGCGGGTTCCTCGCCGCGTGCGCCGGCGGCGCGGCGACCGCGCTGGCCGGCGGCGCGCGGCTGGCCGGCCGGCTGGCCGACCCGGTGTGGCTGCGCTCGCTGACCGCCGTCGCGGCGCTGGCGGCGGTCGCCTGGTTCGCGCTGCTGGTCCGCTCGTACGTGGTGCTGCGGCCGGGCCGGCTGCCCCCGGCCGGGCAGGTCGTGTCCGGCGTGCTGGCCGGGACACTGTCGGTGGCCGCCGCGCTGCCGTTCGCGGTGGCCGCCCAGTACGCGCTGGTGTCACAGGAGGCGCTGGACGCCGTCTTCGACGCCCCCGCCACGGTGGCCGCCGCGCCCACCGGCGCGCCCGTCCCGGCCGACCCGTGGGCCGGTCGCACCCGGGTCAACGTCCTGCTGCTCGGCGGTGACTGGCAACCGGACCGGGTCGGCGTGCGCACCGACAGCATCAATCTGGCCAGCGTCGACGTGCGCACCGGCGACACCGTGCTGCTCAGCCTGCCGCGCAACCTGGAGAAGGTCCGCTTCCCGCCGGGCAGCCCGATGCGCCGCGCCTTCCCCGGCGGGTTCCGGCTGCCCGCCAACCCGGACGGTTCCCGCGAGGACCTGCTGTTCTCGGTCTGGGAGTACGCCGAGACCCATCCGGAGCTGTTCGGCGGGCGCAGACACATGGGCCCGCAGACGCTCAAGGAGACCATCGGCCACACCCTGGGAGTGCAGGTCGACTGGTACGCGCTGGTCAACATGTGGGGCCTGGCCCGGATGATCGACGCCCTCGGCGGCCTCACCCTCACCGTCCCGGCCGACATCGTGTTCGGCAAGCACGACGAAGGGCTGATCAAGGCGGGCACCCGGCGGCTGCGCGGCGCGGACGCGATGTGGTTCGCCCGCTCGCGCACCAACAGCGACGACTATACGCGGATGGGCCGCCAGCGGTGCGTGATGGACGCGCTGCTCCACCAGGCCGACCCGGCCACCGTGCTGCTCCGGTTCACCGAGCTGGCCCGGGCGTCCAAGGGCATGTTCCGCACCGACGTCCCCCGCGCGGTGCTGCCGGAGCTGGTGCCGCTCGCGCTGAAGGCACGGGACGCCCGGATCAGCGGCGTGCAGTTCGTCCCGCCGCTCGTCAACACCGGCGACCCGGACTTCTCCCTGATCCGCCGGCTCAGCGCCAAGGCGATCCGCGAGTCCACCCGCACCGGCGCCCGGTCCACCGCCGAGGCGAGCGCGCCCGGCCGGCCCACGGCCGATCCGTCGGGGTCCGCCGCCCGGCCCCGGGCCACCGCGACGCCGCGCGGCATCTGCGCCGGCTGACCCGAGGCGGGGCCGGACACGGCATGCGCCTGCCGTGCGCCTGCTGTGCACCTGCTGTGCGCCGCCGGGCGGCGGGCCGGGGCGGCCGTGGTGGAGCGCGCCCGCCGGACGCCCGGCCGCGGCAACGCCGGGCAAGGCGGCGCGGCGGCCGTCAGATCCGGAAGGAGTCGCCGGCCAGCCGGCGGACCCGGTCCTCGTCGACCAGATGGCCGAGGCCGGGCTGGGTGAGCGGGACCGCGACGACCCCGCCGGCCGCGCCGACCGGCGGCGTGACGATCTGCGCGTTGCGCGGCGGCTCGGTGACATCGCCCGGCAACGTGCAGCCGGGCAGGCTGGCGACGGCCACCGTGGCGGCCCGGGCCAGGCCGGTGCCGCGCCCGCCCGCCGCGGCGATGTCCCAGCCGGCGGCCGCCGCCCGGTCGTGCGCGAGCCGGGCGGCGCGCAGCGAGCCGAACCGTCCCGGGCGCAGCAGCAGGGCGCAGCCGGCCCGCGCGGCGATCGCCTCCTCCAGCGCGGCCACCGAATGCACCTCCACGGCGACCACCGCGTCGACCTGCTGCTGCAGCTCGGCGTGCCGGTCGAGATCCGCCGCGCCGCCGGGGCCGGCGAACGGCCGCTCGATCGCGGTGACGCCGTAGGCGTCCAGGGCCGCCAGTTCCGCGGTGGAGGTGTAGGCGCCGCGGGCGTCCACCGCGAGCGCCAGCGCGGGATAGGCCCTGCGGACGGCGCGCACCGGTTCCACGTCCCACCCGGGATGCACGTCCAGGGTGACGTGCGAGTACCCCGCGCAGACGTGCCGGTTGACCCGCGCCACCATGGCCTCCAGCGACCGCTCCGCGGCCACCCGGACGGTCGCCGTGATGGACGTGCGGGTGCCGCCCAGCGCGTGCGCGAGCGGCACCCCCGCCATCCGGCCCCACAGGTCCCAGCAGGCCAGGTCGGCCGCCGAGCCGCCGGGGACCGCGCCCAGCTCGTCGGGATGCTCCCAGTCCAGGCCGAGGAGGGCCGGGGCCAGGGACTCCTCCAGGTTCGCCCAGGTCTTGGCAAGGACATGCCCCCGGTCGGCGCCGCTCTGCTCGGCCGGGGCCGCCGGCCGCGGCTCGGGCGGCTGCACGACCTCGCCCCAGCCGGTCATGCCCCCGTAGTCGGTGAGCTTCACCAGGATGCTCTCCGGGCGCCTGCCGTAGGGCAGAACCACCCGGAAGACCTCGAGCTCACGGACGCGCGGCATGGGACCCCCTCGTCGGACACCTTCCTCTCCATGGTGCCTGCTGCGCGCCACCACTCCGAACGGCACCCGCCCCCGGGACGGCCGGACCCGTCAGCCCCGGGCCCGGCCGGCGGCCAGCGCGCCGAGGAGGGCCGGGACCAGGATGACCGCGAAGCAGGCGAGGAAGACCCACCCGGCGGTGCCGGCCGCGGCGAAGACCGCACCGGTGACCGCCAGGACGACGACGGCGAAGACCGACTCGCCGATCTGCAGCGACGAGGAGTTCCGCCCCTCCTCCCCGGCCGCCGACAGCTCCAGGGTGAGCACCGACAGCGTCGGGTACACCAGCCCCATGCCGAAGCCGGCGATCAGCCAGGCGACGAACCCGACCGCCAGCGGAACGGCGGAAAGGGCCGGCGTCGCGGCGCCGGCGACACCCACCGCGATCAGCGCGGTGCCGCCGCGCAGCAGCAGTCGGCGGTTGCCGGGACGCCTGCCCTGCACCCAGGAGGCGAGCGACCAGCTGAGCGCGCCCCCGGTGAGGAACAGCCCGGCCTGCGTGGCGCTCAGGTCGCGCGACGTGGTCAGCATGAGGGGGACGAACGCGTCGCCGGCGAAGAACGCGCCGGCGGTCAGCCCGCGCAGCAGCACCACCGAGGGGAACCCGCGCACCGACCGCATCGTGCCGGCGGGCAGCAGCCGGGGCAGCGCGACGGCCAGCACGGCCAGGCCCGCCAGCAGCAGCGGCAGGCCGGAGGTGCCGAGCCCGCCGCCGTACTGCAGCAGCGTCGCCCCGGCGGCCACCATGCCGCCCCAGGCGAGCCGGACGGCGAACCGCCCCGCCGGCGGGGCGGCCGGCTCGTCCCGCGGCGCCGTCGGCCGCCCGGCCAGGCCGCGCCACAGCACCAGCGCGGCCGGGAGGGAGACCAGCGCCACGCCCAGGAAGACCCAGCGCCACCCGGCGTGCTCGACCACGATGCCGCTGACCGCCGGGCCGACCAGGGACGGCAGCACCCAGGCCGCGGCCAGCAGCGAGAACACCTTGGGATGCATGGCCGGCGGGTACACCTGGGCGACCAGCACGTACAGCGCCACCGAGAACAGGCCGGCGCCGACGCCCTGCACGAAGCGGCCGGCCACCAGGATGTGCATGGTGGGCGCGAACCCGGCGACCAGCAGCCCGGCCACGAAGGCGCCGACGCCCGCCCACGCCGGGGCGACCGGGCCGCGCACGTCGCTCCACCGTCCGCCGGCCACCGTGGCGATCACTCCGGCGGCCATCGACCCGCTGAACGCCAGGCCGAAGAGCGCCAGCCCGTCCAGCTCACGGGCCACCGCCGGCATGGCGGTGGCCACCGCCAGATACTCGAAGGCCATCAGGAACACCAGCGCCACCATGCCGGTGCTGAGCGCCCGGTAGGGGCGGCCGAAGACGCCGGACGGCGCGGCGGCCGGGGACTCGATCACTGTGGAAGACACCTGTCCAACCTATGGATCGGCACCGACAGATCGCATCGGTCCCCGTGCTCGGCCTTCCGTCCTAGGTCGCGCGGGGCACCACGCTCCGGCGCCGGAGCCGCCGCGGCCGACCGGCGCCGGTCAGCCGCCGCAGCCAGCCGCGGCCAACCGGCACGGCCAACCGGCACGGCCAACCGGCACGGCCAACCGGCACGGTCAGCCGCCGCGGTCAGCCGGTGCGGACGGCGAGGGTGCGCTCGGCCCAGGCGGCGATGTCGCGGCGCTCGATCGCGGCGGCCATCAGCCCGGGGAAGGCGTCCGGCGTGCAGGCGAACGCCGGGACGCCGAGCGCGGCGAGCGCCTCGGCGTTGTCCCGGTCGTAGTGCGGCTGGCCCTCGTCGGAGAGGGCGAGCAGCACGATGACCTGGACGCCCGCCGCGGTCATCGCCGCTACCCGGCGCAGCATCTCCTCCCGGACGCCGCCCTCGTACAGGTCGCTGATCAGGATGAAGATGGAGTTCGCCGGGCGGGTGATCAGCCCCTGGCAGTAGGCGATGGCCCGGTTGATGTCGGTGCCGCCGCCCAGCTGGGTGCCGAAGAGCAGCTCGACCGGGTCGTGCAGCTGGTCGGTGAGATCGACCACGCTGGTGTCGAAGACCACCAGGGAGGTGCGCAGCGAGCGCATCGAGGCCAGCACGGCGCCGAAGACGCTGGAGTACACGACCGACGCGGCCATCGACCCGCTCTGGTCGATGCACAGCGTCACCTCGCGGACGATCGCCTGCTGCCGGCGCGCGTACCCCACCAGCCGGGACGGCACCACGGTGCCGCGGTCCGGCAGGTAGTTCTTCAGGTTGGTCCGGATGGTGCGGTCCCAGTCGATATCGGCGGCACGCCGCGGCCGGTGGGTACGCGCCGAGCGGTCCAGCGCGCCGGTCACCGCGGCCCGGGTGCGCTGCGCCAGGCGGCGCTCCAGGTCGGCCACCACCTTGCGGACGACCTCGCGGGCCGAGCGCCGCGCGGTCTCGGGCATCACCCGGTTCAGCGACAGCAGCGTGCCCACCAGATGCACGTCCGGCTCCACCGCCTCGAGCATCTCCGGCTCCAGCAGCAACCGGGTGAGGTTGAGCCGCTCGATCGCGTCCTTCTGCATGACCTGGACGACCGTCGAGGGGAAGTAGGAGCGGATGTCGCCGAGCCACCGGGCGACCCGCGGCGCCGAACCGCCGAGACCGGCGCCCCGGGCGGAGTCGCCGCCGGAGGACCCGCCGGAGCCGCCGCTGTTGTAGAGGGCGGCGAGCGTGGCGTCCATCCGGGCGTCGTCGCCGCCCAGCTCGCAACCGGTGCCGTCGGCGTCGCCGCCGAGCACCAGCCGCCACCTGCGCAACCGCTCGTCCATCAGGCCCTCCCCAGGATCGCCAGCACGGTGCGCACGGCCGGTGCCGCGCGCTCTTCGTCGGTCTCGGGCGCGGCCGCCGCCGTCTCGCCGGCGGCCACCCGCCGGCCGACGGCCCGGCGCTCGGGCGCCGGGAACGCCCCGAAGGTGCGGCGCAGCAGCGGCAGCACGTCGACGAAGGCCTCGCCGGACAGGCCGGTGAGCCAGGCGTCGACCAGGCCGAGCAACGCCTGGTCGTGAACCAGCAGCAGGCCGCCGCCCGACAGGAAGCCCTCGACCCAGGTGGCCGCCCGGGCGGGCGGGTTGCCCGGGGACATCGACCGGGACATCCGCCGCGCCACCTCCTCGGCCGCGAACTCGCCGGCGTCCAGCAGGATGCGGGTGAGCCGGCCGTCGATCAGGCCGGGCAGGCCGCGCCGCCCGGCGAGGCCGCGCAGGGCGGCCGTCCAGGCGTCGCCGCGCGAGCCGAGCAGGCCGGCGGCGGCGTGCACCGCGTCGATATGGCCGGCCAGCTCGCGGGCCGCGTCGTCGTCCAACCCGGTGACCGCGGCGGGCAGCCCGGCGCACACCCGGTCGAGCAGGGAGGCGACGATGCCGGCCAGCCCGTCGGCCGGCGTGCCGCGCACGTCGCCGTACCGCTGGGCGCGCACCAGCGCCGGCAGCGCGGCCATCAGGTGGGTGACGTCGTTGTCCAGCGCCGCCCGGGCCGAGATGGCCGACAGCACGGCGGGCAGCGCGCCGGGCAGGTCGGCGAGCAGGCACCGCTCGGCCAGGCCGGTGAGCTCCGCCAGGGACGCCGCGGTCCGGCCGGGCCGGCGCGCGGCGCCCGGACCCGCGGGATCCGGCGGCCTGGAGCCCGGGCCGGCCAGCTCGCGGACCCGCCCGGTGGCGGCGGCCGGCACGGTGGTGCCGTACGCGCCCGCCTCGATCAGCTCGATGTCGAACTCGGGCCGCCATTCGAGCGTCCACGACTCGCGGAAGGTGCCCTTGCCCCGGGCCTCCCGGGGCCGGCCCCAGGGGACGCCGAGCAGCGCCAGCCGGTGCAGCAGCCGGCTGCGGTCGAGATCGAGTTGTTTGCGCAGGTCGAGGTCGAGCTCGCGTTCGAGCGCCTCGGCGCGCAGCTTCAGCCTGCGCTGCCGGTCGCGCAGGTCGCGTTGCAGCGGCACCATCGGCGTGGTGTCCGGCACCGCGCCGAGCCGCTCGCCGACCACCATCCGGCGCTGCACCAGCTCGACCGGCAGGTCGTCACCCTCGCACAGCACCGCCCGCACGGCCTCGGTGACCTCCCCCAGCCCGGCGAGCGGCCGGCCGCGGACGGTGGCCAGCGCCTCCGCCAGCCGGACGGCCTCGATGACGTGGGCGGAGGACACCGGCAGGTCCTCCTCGCGCAGCACCGCCGCGGCGGCCGCCAGCCACCGCTCGACCGGCCGGTCGGCCGCGGCGAACAGGTGGTCGTACCAGCCGGGCGAGGTGACGCCGGCGCCGTACCCGCTCCACGACGCGAGCCGGCCGTAGGTCCACGGCACCCAGGTGACCTCGACCTTCACCTTGGGCAGGCCCTTCAGCAGGCGGTCGTCCGGCGCGCCGGGGCCGGGCCGGACCAGCGCCGGGACGTGCCAGGCGCCGCAGACGACCGCGACGTTCCGGTACCCCTCCTTGGCGGCGGCCCGCATGGTCCGGCGCATGTACGCCTCGCGCCGGGCCTCGCGCTCGTCCGGCACGTGCCCTTCCCGCACCGCGGCCATCGCGTCGGCGATCACCTCGAAGGGCGTGTCCCCCCGGTGCTCGACCGCGTCCTCCCACCAGCGTTCGGGATCGTCATAGCCGGCCGCCCGGGCCAGCTCCCCGATGGGATCACGCCGCTCCCCCACCACCGGAGCGCCCGGCGCACCGCCGGCATCGTCCGCCCGCGTCTCCGGCCCGGCCGGTACCTGCCCGGCGTCCCGATCGCCCGGCGCCTGATCACTCCCGGCGCCCGGGCCGGACCCCGCCGGGGCCGGACCGGAGCCCGCCGAACCCGGACCAGGAGCGGCGGGCTCCGCGAGACCCGGGACGGGCTCGGCCAGGGCGTGCGCGGCGGGCAGGTCGCAGAACCGGACCGGGACGCCGGCGGCCAGCGCGTGGCGGATCGCCTGCCACTCGGGGGAGAAGGCGGCGAACGGCCAGAACGCCGCCCGGGACGACTCGCCGGGCACGTGCGCCAGCAGCGCCACCGGGGGCTCCATGCCCGGGTCGCCGGCCAGGTGGACCAGCGGGTCGGCCTCCGGCGGGCCCTCGATGAGCACGATGTCGGGACGCAGGCGGGCCAGCTCGGCGGCCACCGCGCGGGCCGACCCCGGGCCGTGGTGCCGCACCCCCATCACGGTGAACGTGGTCATCCCCGCTCCCTTCTTCGCAGCTCCACCCGGCCGGCCGTCACCGCTCGGCGCGGCCGGGCCGAAGCGCAGGCGGCCGGCCCCGTCCCGCCCGGCGGGCCCGGTGCCGGCCGGGCGCGCACCGGCTCAGGACGCATCGCGGCAGGCGCGGTAGAAGTCACGCCAGTCAGTGCGCTCCCGCACGACGGTCTCCAGGTACTCCTGCCAGATCACCCGGTCCGACACCGGGTCCTGCACCACCGCTCCGACGATGCCCGCCGCCACGTCGCCGGCGCGCAGCACGCCGTCGCCGAAGTGCGCGGCCAGCGCGATGCCGCTGGTCACCACGGAGATGGCCTCGGCGGTGCTCAGGGTGCCGCTCGGCGACTTCACCGTGGTGCGGCCGTCGGCGGTCACCCCGGCGCGCAGCTCGCGGAACACCGTCACCACCCGCCGGATCTCGGTGAGGCCGGCCGCCTCGGACGGCAGGTCGAGGGAGCGGCCCAGCTGGGCGACCCGCCGGGCGACGATGTCCACCTCCTCCTCGGCAGTGGCCGGCACCGGCAGCACCACCGTGTTGAACCGGCGGCGCAGCGCGCTGGACAGCTCGTTGACGCCGCGGTCGCGGTCGTTGGCGGTGGCGATCACGTTGAACCCGCGGGCCGCCTGCACCTCCTCGTTCAGCTCGGGGATCGGCAGCGTCTTCTCCGACAGCACCGTGATCAGCGCGTCCTGCACGTCGGAGGGCATCCGGGTGAGCTCCTCCACCCGGGCCAGCCGCCCCTCCGCCATGGCCCGCATGACCGGGCTCGGGGTCAGCGCGGCCCGCGACGGCCCCTCCGCCAGCAGCCGGGCGTAGTTCCAGCCGTACCGGACGGCCTCCTCGGCGGTGCCCGCCGTTCCCTGCACCAGCAGCGTCGAGTCACCGCTGATCGCCGCGGCCAGGTGCTCCGACAGCCAGGTCTTGGCGGTGCCCGGCACACCGAGCAGCAGCAGCGCGCGGTCGGTGGCCAGGGTCGCGACGGCCACCTCCACGATGCGGCGCGGCCCGATGTACTTGGGCGTCACCTGCGCACCGTCGCCGAGCAGGTAGGTGGTGACCGCCCACGGCGAGAGCCGCCAGCCGGGCGGCCGCGGCCGGTCGTCGGACTTGGCCAGCAGCGCCAGCTCCTCGGCGAACTGGTCCTCCGCGTGCGGTCGCAGAACGGTCGTCATCACATCTCCGTGATCGGTCGAGGGGATCTTGAGGGGGCATCGGCCGGCGGGATCAGCCCGGTGGTCGTCGATCACCGGGCGGCCCCAGCTCGGCCAGCATGTCGAAGCGGAAGCGCAGGGTGGCGGCGGCCTCCTGGACGGGCGGCTCCGGCGAGCGCGCGGCGGCGGCCGCGTGCATGGCCGGGTCGGCGCGCTCCCCGGCCAGCCGGACCAGCTCGGCCAGATTCCACGGCTGGCGGCCGGCGGTATCGACGATCTTGTCGAGCACCGCGCCGGTCAGCGCCGCGCCCCACGGCGCCGGCACCCCGCCCAGCATCATGATCAGCTGTCCGTCGACGGGCTGGTCGCGCACCAGCTCGGCCGCCCTGTCGGCGCGTTCCTCGACGGGCAGGACGGCCAGCAGGTCGGTGAGCGGCTCGACGGCGAACAGCGCGCGCGCCCAGGTCGGGTCGTTCTGCAGCACGGTGGCCCGCTCCCAGCCGAGCCTGATCTCCCGGGACCACTCGCCGCGGTTGAGCGCCACGATCTCCTTGGCGGTGCGGCCGAGATGGGCGGTCCAGAACGGCAGCGGGGTGTGCGCGATGATCTGCTGCAGCCACCAGCTGCGCTGCCCGGTGCCGCCCGGGGCGCGCAGCCGGATGCCGTCGCGTTCCATTCCGCCGTCGCACGCCTGCGGCGGCTCGGCGTGCAACATGTCACCGGCCGGTCGTACGCAGGCCGCGGCCCGCGCGGCCATCCGGCGGCCGAGCCGGGAGTCGGGAAGGCGGGTCAGCAGGTCGGCCGCCTGGGTGCGCACCTCGCGCCGCCGGTCGTCCAGTGCCGACTCCAGGAACGGCTCGTCGGCCATGGACAACCCGTCAGCCAGCGCGTTGACGAAGGCGGCCCGGTCTTCGGGCGCCTCCCGGTCCCAGCCGGAGAGCAGCAGCGTGCGGGCCCGGGCGGGGTCGACGGCTCGCAGCCCGCGCAGCGCCGACAGCCGGTCGCCGCGGGTGCCGAACTCCCACCGGCGCAGCGTCTCGGCGTCCGGCCCGCCGCCCGCCGCGTCGCCGGCGGCGGGCGGCGGGGCACCACCGGGCGTGGTGGCCTCGTGCAGCAGGTAGCCCCACGGCGGGTTGAGCCCGGCGAGCCAGCGGCCGCGCTCCCCGGCCAGCACGCCGATCGGGGCGCGCAGCGAGCGATCGCGGGCGCCGAGGTCCAGCACGCGCGGCAGCAGGCCCGGCGGCAGCCGCAGGCCGCGGGCCGCGGCCGCCTCCAGCCATTCCGCCAGCAGCCGCGGCTGCTCCCCGTCGAGCATGCGCGCCACCCGGTCACCGGCGGCGCGCGGCACCGGCGGCTGCGCCTCGGCGGGCGCGGCGGGCAGCGGCCGGCCCCGGGACGGCCGGCGGCCCGCCCGCGCCCCGACGACGTGCGCCGCGGCCCGGTCCAGCAGGCCCGGCGCCGGTCGCCGGTCGGTGCCGACCAGTGCCGCCGACACCAGACGCTCCCATTCCGCCACCGCGACCACGTCCGGCGCCGGGCCGGGCGACGCTTCGGGGTCGTCGATCGTGCTCACAGCAGAACCACCTCTCCGTCTTCGGCCCACGCGCTGAGCGGGCGCAGGCCGTCCGGGGTCCATTCGGCGGCCACGGTCAGCGGATGGCCGCCCGACACCGCGAGCAACCGCCAGGGCGTGCCGCCCGCCGGATGCAGCGCCAGGCCGTCCACCGCAGGACCGGCCGGCTCGTCGTCCTCGGCGACGGGCCCGCCTTCGGCCGCCGGTGCGGCGGACGGGCCGGGCGGATGGCCGAGCAGCCAGCCGTCCCGGCCCCGGGCCGGCACCACGCCCGACAGCAGCACCGGCCAGGAGTCGAGCCAGGGGTCGCCCGCCAGGGCGGCGGCCACCTCCGCCAGCGCCTCGGCCACGCCACCCCCGGGCGGCGTGGTCGCGGGGAGCGCGCCATGCCGGGCGGCCACCAGGGCGCGCAGCGGTGCCGCGCCCGGATAGAAGGCCAGCTCGGCCTCGACGCGCGACCCGCTGACCAGGGAGGCGTCCAGCGCCTGCCCCGGCGGCGCGAAGGACAGCACCAGCGCGAACCTGCCGGTGGACTCGCCCTTCAGCCAGACCCGGCGGGACATGAGGTTGTCCTGCTGGTCGTCGCGGTGCCCCAGCACGTGCCACCGGTCGCGCAGCACCGGGCCGGCCAGCACCTCCTCCCGGGCGACCTGGAAACCGACCCGCGAGCGGACGGTGTCGCGCAGCGGGCCCGGCAGCTCCGGCGCGCGGTGATATCCGGTCGCGAGCAGGTGCAGCAGGCCGTACTCGCCCAGCAGGCGGGCCGGCCAGTCTTCGGCGGTGAGCACCGAGGGCAGCCGCGACACCACCCCCGCCACGCCGGCGGCCTGCGCGTCGACCAGGCGCCGGGCCAGGTCCGTCCACTGCGCGGGCGCGCCCTGCCGGGCCCCGGCGACCCCGTGGGCGATCTGGTCGGCCAGCCAGCGCTCCAGCTCCGACAGGCCCGCGGCCACCCGCTCCTCCCGCTGGGCGGCCCGGCGGGCGGCGGCCTGCTGGTCACCGCCGCCCGCGTCGCGCCGGGCCCCGTCCGCGGCCGCGGCGGGCGGGCCGGCCGCCTCGGGTGCCGGGCTCGCGGCCTTGGCCGCGCGGGCGCGGCGCTGCTCGAGCCACTCGGCCGCCCAGGGCGGCGCGTCGGCCGGCGGCACGCCGTCGGCCGACCAGAGCAGCAGCAGGCCGAGCGCGTGCTTGCACGGGAACTTCCGGCTCGGGCAGCTGCACCGGTAGGCCGGCTCGGCGAGATCGACACAGGCGCGGTACGGCGTGGCACCGCTGCCCTTGCACTCGCCCCACAGCAGCCCGGCCGCGAGCCCGGCGGCCGGCCACTTCGCCGGGCCGCTCACGCTGTGCGCCCCCTTCTGGGAGGAGGCGTCGGGGGCGAGCGCGAGCACCTGATCACGGCTCCAACGTTCGATCACGAGCGGCACACTATCGGCGCCCTCCGACAAAATCCGGCCCTCGTCAGGGCCAACACTCCCAGGTGAAAGGGCAGATCTTCCCACTCGCCCCGCCCAAGACACCTAGGACGAACTCGACACGAACCCGACCCCGCCCCCCCATGGAGCCTCACCTCCCCACCGCCCCACCGACCGTCACGTCATCCGCCGCAGGCCCCTCCCAGGCCGCTCCGGCGAGGCGGACTCCCCCATTTCGCGCGGAGCGAGTGATTCATCCGCCGTAGGCCCCTCCCAGGCCGGTTCGGGCGCGCCGGTGTTGTGAGGAGGAGCGAGTAAGCCTGAGGAACGAAGACTTGCGAGCGACGCTCGAACAACGCCGGCTGAAGGCGCCCGAACCCGCGCGCGCGAAGCGCGCGCCAAAAAACACAGCGCGCCAAGAAACACCGCATAAGTAATCGTCGTCGGGTACGCAGGAGGGCATGAGTCTTATCTGGGAGCAAGTGGTGATCGACGCGGCCGACCCGGTCCGGCTGGGCGAATGGTGGTCCAAGGCCCTGGGCTGGGTGGTCGTCAACGGGTCGGCGGACGAGTACGAGATCCGGGTGGCCGAGGAGATCCTCCCCGGGCTGCTGTTCGCGCCGGTCCCCGAGGGCAAGAAGGCGAAGAACCGGCTGCACCTGGACTTCCGGCCCCAGGACCAGCAGGTGGAGGTGGAGCGGCTGCTGGCCCTGGGCGCGACCAGGGTGGACGTCGGCCAGGACGAGGACGTGTCGTGGGTGACACTCGCCGACCCGGAGGGCAACGAGTTCTGCGTCCTCGGCGCGCGCGCGTCCCAGCACGGCTGACCGGCGGGACCTCACCGGTGACCGCCGGCGAGGTCCGTACCGCCCTGCCGTGACCCGAGCCGTCCGGCGGGCGGGCAGATGGGGGGCGCGGTGACATCGCTGGTTGTCCCGGTTCCGCGCCGGGGTGGGCGGTAGCATCGGGCGGTTCATGAAAAATCGCTTCGCATCGCTTCCAGGAGGCGCTCCGACGTGGCGCGGCCCCACTTACCGAGAACGACCGGCCCGCGCCTAGGGCATCGGCTCAGGTCACGGCGGCCGATCCTCGTCGCCGTCGCGACCGTGGTGGGCACCGCGCTGGCCGGCATCGCGACGAACCTGGTGTCGAGCCCGCTGGACGACCTGCGATTACCGTGGTGGGCAACCTGGCCGGTCCTGGCTCTGCTGGTTTACGGCCTGGCGTATCTCGCCGTGCTCGCTTTGGACCGGCCGGGGCACGCCGGTGACCCGGGGAACCCGGAGGCGGCGCGGGCCGTGGCGCTGGAACGGGTGCGCGGCACCTGGATCGACGGCGTGCTGCGCCATTCGCTGCACCGGACGGCGCGGGTGGAGCTGGGGCTCGCGGTGGCCGACGGCCTGCCGCGCCCGTGGCGGATGACCGCCACCCGCCGGCACGGACCGGACCGCCGTCCGCGCCCGGCGAGCGCCGTGCCCGAGGTCTACGACGACCTGGACCGGGCCATGCTGATCGCCGGCGCGCCGGGGGCCGGGAAGTCCACGCTGCTGCTGGAGCTCCTGGAGCACCTGCTCGACCGGGCGGCGGCCGATGACCGGCAGCCGGTGCCGGTCGTCCTGCAACTCCCGGGCTGGGCGGCCGAGCGCCGGCCGTTCGCCGAGTGGGTCGCCGGTGAGGTCGGCACCCGGTACGACATCCCGGCGCGATACGCCGAGGCCTGGCTCCACGGCGACCGGCTGGCGCTGCTGCTGGACGGCCTGGACGAGGTGGCCGAGAAGTACCGCGAGGACTGCGTCCAGGAGATCAACGCGTTCCGGGGTGAACACCGGCTCACGCCGCTGGTGGTGTGCAGCCGGACCACCGACTACGAGAAGCTCACCGCGCGGCTGGACGTGTACGGCACGCTCACCGTCCTGCCGCTGGAACGCGCGACGGTGGAGCGCTTCCTGCGCGAGGGCGGTGCCGGGCTGGCCGGCATGCGCGCCGCGCTGGCCGCCGATCCCGGCCTGTGGGAGCTGCTGGACTCGCCCCTGCTGCTCAGCGTGATGGCGCTCGCCTACCGCGACGGCGGGCCGGTCGCCGCGCCCGGGGAGCCGGGCGACGGGCCGCGCCGGTGGCTGCTGTTCGACACGTACACGGCCACCATGGTGCGCCGCCGGCCCGACCCCCGGTTCGGTGTCGAGCAGACCGTGACCTGGCTCGCGTTCCTGGCCCACCAGATGAATCGCGACGCGCAGGTGTTGTTCACTCCGGACCGCGTCCGGGAGACATGGGCGATCGACGCC
This sequence comes from Sphaerisporangium rufum, assembly GCF_016863395.1. Lineage (GTDB taxonomy): Bacteria > Actinomycetota > Actinomycetes > Streptosporangiales > Streptosporangiaceae > Sphaerisporangium > Sphaerisporangium rufum. The sequence goes on from NZ_BOOU01000052.1 coordinate 51,752, forward strand.
GGCGGGCGGTTCCTGCTGGACGATGGCGCCGGGCTGATGGGCCTGGCCGGCGCGTCGCTGCTGGCGATCCCGGGCTACCTCGCCGCGGGCCTGCCGGGCGCGCTGGGCGCCATCGCCGTCGGCTCGCTGTTCGGGAGGCCGAGGAGCGTCGCCTACCCGCCGCTCCGGCTGGATCTGCTACATCTCACCCTGCGCGTGGACGAAGAACGCCGGGAGACCAGGTTCGGCCGGACCAGATGGGCCCAGGCCGTCCACACGCTGAAGCGCGACTTCGGGCTGCTGACCGGACGCGAGCGGCGGTTCGAGCGCCGGTACCGCATCCGCCTCCATCACGATCGCAAGGTGCGGCGGGCCCGGCCGGCCGCCCTCGGGGCCGGGGCCGCGGCGGGCGCGCTGTTCGGATGGGATCAGGGATGGCCGGCGGTCGCCGGCGGCGCGGCGGCCGTCGCCGTGGTGATGACGGTGGCGGGGGTGGTGGTGTGGCGGTTCGCCGAAGCGGTATACCAGGCCGAGCCCGGTCCCCGGTGGAGCGAGGTGCCAGGGCCGCGGGTGCGCGGAGTGCTGGCCGAGGGGGTGCGTACGGCGCTCGCCCTCGGGACCGCGGCCGGCACGTTCACCGGCCTGGTCGTGGCGCTGACCTCGCTGGCCGCCCGCGGCCTGGCGGTGGGCGCGCTGGTCGCCTTCGGCACCTTCCTGTACGGGCTCGGCGCGCTCGGCGGCCAGGCCGCGATCCAGCAGTACCTGCTGCGCCGGGGACTTCGGCGGGCCGGTCTCTTCCCCCTGCCGAGCCGGCCGTTCCTGGACCACGCCGTGCGCTGCCAGTTCATGCGGCCGGCCGGTGAGGGGTACCTGTTCGTGCACCGGTCACTGCTGGAGTACCTCGCGTCGCTGACCGACGCGCGCGGCCGCGTCAAGCCCGATCATGTGCACCGATTCGCCGCCGGGGACAGCGCGCCGTTCGTACCGTCGGCCGGATCGAAGCCGGCGGAGTCCGGCGGCCGCTCACCCGGGTGATCTCGGGCCACCTGCGGTGAACGCCAGGGTGCGGCACCTGAAGACGGCCGCCATTCGGATGACGGGCACCCGGCGCTTCGGCGCGGTTCAGCCGGTGGGCGCGACCGGCCGGCGGGCGGTGCGCAGGTCGCGGAGGGTCCAGCCGCGGCCGGCCGGGTCCAGCGGCGCGGTGGCGGCGGTGAACAGCTCGGCGGCGCGCCGGTAGGACAGCCGGCCGCGGCCGGTGACCGGGCAGCGGTCCCGGGCCGGCGTCCCGGCCGCGGCGCGACGCTCGGTGAGGAACACCGGCCCGGACGCCCGGCCGGCCACCAGCAGCGGCAGCAGCCGGCCGGCCCCGGCGCCCCACCGGACGGCCGGTTCGGCGCGGATCCGGCGGCGGACCAGGTCGAGGTCGTCCACGTCCAGGGCCAGCAGGCGCTCGATCGGCGCCGCCGTCTCGTGGACCAGCCGCCAGCACGCCTGCTCCCGCAGCCCGGCGGGCAGCCGGAAGATCGCCTTGAGGTGCTCAGGGCCGAGGACCGCGGCCGGTGCGGCGGCGGCCGCCGCGGGCGGGCGGAGCCGGTGCAGCGGGTCGCCGGTGATCCAGCCGTTGGTCCGCCACCAGGTGACCGCGCCGCGCAGGATGGACAGCTCGCGCCCGACGGTGCGCGGGTCGGCGCCGGCCGCGCGCCGCTCGAGGGCGTCCCGCAGCCGGCGGGCGCCGTCCGGCGGGTCCAGCAGCGCCAGCGGCAGCACGGGCGGCGCCGCGCCGCGCCGGGACCGGCCGGGCGGCGGCACCCGGCCGACCAGGTGCCAGGCCCAGGTGGCCAGCGCGATGCGGTAGACGCGCCGGGAGGCCGTCCCGAGGCGCAGGCTCGCCAGGTACAGCTCGGCGGCGACCGCGTACTCGACCGGTGCCGGATGCTCGACCGGTGCCGGGCCGGTGGCCACGTGACTCCCTCCTGCGGACTAGGGCTCTACCGCAGTAAAAAACAGACGCCGGTGATGACGATGAGCCGACCCTACCGCTGCGGCAATGCCCTCGACCAGGTGGTTCCTCCCGGCCTGCTGTGCGCGCCGTTGCTGCAGTAAAGGGACTCAACTTTCCTCAGCGAAGGTATTGAAGAGTGCCGGGGCGCGGCGTCAGGCTGGCGGGCGTGATCGGAGATACGGTCCGGCGGCGGCTCGTCCCGCTCGCCCATCGCGACCTGCGGCTGTTCTTCGCCGGTGAGGCGGCGTCCCTGCTCGGCTCGGCCATGGCCTCGCTGGCGCTCAGCTTCGCGGTGCTCGGCGCCGGCGGGTCCGGGCGGGAACTCGGGCTGGTCATGGCCGCCCGCATCCTGCCGATGGTGGTGCTGATGCCGGCCGGCGGAGTGCTGGCCGACCGGCTGGGACCACGCCGGATGATGGTGGCCGGGGACCTGATCCGCTGCCTCGGCCAGGCGGCGCTCGCCGTCGCGCTGATGTCCGGCCGCCCGCCGACGGTGGTGTTCGCCGTCCTGGCGGTGATATCGGGGACCGGCGAGGCCTGCTACCTGCCCGCGCGCGGCGCGGTGGTCCCCCGGGTCGCGGCGGCCGGCCGGCAGTACGAGGGCAAGCTGCAGGATGCCAACGCGCTCGGCGGGCTGGCGCAGTCGCTCGCCACGGTGAGCGGCCCCGCGCTGGCCGGCCTCGCCGTCGCGGCGGCCGGCCCTGGGCCGGTCATCGCGCTGGACGCCGCCACCTACGCGTTCAGCGCGATCATGCTGGCCCGGCTGGCGGTGGACGACTCCCCCGCCGCGTCCGGCGGAGGATCCGAGGCGGCCGCGCTGCGCGCGGGCTGGCGGGAGTTCCGCTCGCGCGGCTGGCTGTGGGTCAGCACGCTGCAGTTCACGCTGTTCAACATGCTGGTGTGGGCCCCGTTCCTCGTCCTTGGCCCGGTGGTCGCGCACGACCGGCTGGGCGGCGCGTTGGACTGGGGCATCATCATGGCCTGTTACGGCGCGGGGTCGGTGGCCGGCGGCCTGGCGCTGGTCGGCGGGCGCCGCGCGTGGCGGCGGCCGCTGGCCGTCGCGACGTTCGCCACGCTCGGCTGGGCGCTGCCGTCCGCGGCGCTGGCGGCCGGGCTGCCCGTGCCGCTGGTCGGCGCGGCGGCGCTGGTGGCGGGGGTCGGCGCCGCGGTGAGCGGCGCCCTGTACGCGATGGTCAACCAGCGGCACCTGCCGGCGGCGGTGCTGGCGCGGGTCACCTCCTTCACCGCGGTCGGCGCGTTCGCCCTGGGGCCGGCCGGGCTGGCCGCCGCCGGGCCGGCCGCCGACCTGGCCGGCGCCGGGCCGGTGCTGGCCTTCGGCGCCGCCTGGCAGGCGGTCACCGCGCTGCTCGTCCTCGCGCTGCCCGCGATCCGGCGCCTCCCCCTGGCACCGGACACCGCGCCGGCCCCGGAACCCGCCCCCGCCGCCGGCCGGACCGGCCGTACCTGACCGACCGCGTCCGCCCGGCGCCACCGAGACCGCCGGGCGAGCCGCCGGAGGCACCCTCACCCGCAGCCGGACCGGCCATGGCGGACGCCCGGCGGCTCGACAGACCGACGCCCCGCAGCGCGCCATGACCCGGCGGCCCAGTGGCCCAGTGACGCGGTGGCCCGGTGGCCCGGTGGCCCGGTGGCCCGGTGGCGCGGTGGCCCCGTGGCGCGGTGGCGCGGTGACCCGGCGCCCGGGTGGCGCGGTGACCCGGCGGCCTGCGCGGTGACCCGTGGCCAGGCGGCCAGGTGTCGATAAGATCATCGGTGTGCTGCTGATGACGTTCCAGGCGTATCCGGACGGCCCCGGGGAGCCGGTGGCCGGCGAGCAGGAGGCGCTGCGCGTCGCCAACGAGCGGTTCACCGAGTCCGGCCAGCTGGTCGTGGTGGACGGGGACCGGGTCGGGTTCCTGCGCCGGGACGTGCGCGGCCGGTTCGTCGCCGTGCGGGAGCGGCCGCCGGTCGCCGAGGCGCTCGGCCTGCTGCCCCATCCGGAGGGCGGCTGGTACCGGGAGACCTGGCGGACGGAGGTGGCGCTGGAGCCGCCCGGGTACGGCGGCCCGCGCCGGACCGCCACCGGCATCTACTTCCTGCTCCAGCCGGGCGAGGAGTCGGTGTGGCACGCCGTGCGTTCCGACGAGGTCTGGTTCTGGCATCGCGGCGGTCCGCTGGCACTGGTGCTCGGCGGCACCGGCGAGCACCCGCCGGCCGGCGGGACGCCGGGCGTCGAGACGGTGCTGCTCGGTCCGGAGGTGGAGGCCGGTCAGGTGCCGCAGGCGCTGGTTCCGGCGGGCACCTGGCAGGCGGCCCGCCCGGCCGGCGACGCGGCGGTGCTGGTCAGCTGCGTGGTGTCCCCCGGCTTCGACTTCGCCGACTTCACCGCCCGCTGAACGCAAGAAAGGCGTCGTACACCACATTTTCCTACCAGATCCCTACATTTCATAATGTATTAGCATCGAGTCCAGTACGGTATTGACGAGATCCTCCGGGGCCAGCATCATCCTTTAGCCGGTTCCGTCGGCCACGAGTACCCGAGGTCTCCGTGCGGTTGCCCAGAGTGAAACCGGAACACCGTCCCCATAAATACGGACAAGACAAAATCCGCATTGGTGGCGCCATTTATGGGATCGCCGCGGAAATCACCGACCCGGACGGTTTCGCCTGGGCCGCACTCAACATCATGGACGGCACCCGGACCCAGCGGGAGATCGCCGGCCATCTGCACGATCGTTTCCCCGGTCTAAGCGTGGACGCCGCGCAGCGGATCGTCGACCTGCTGGTGGGGTCGGGATACGTCGAGGACGCCGCCGCCACTCCGCCCGGCGAGCTGAGCGCCACCGAGCAGGAGCGATACTCGCGCAACATGGCCTTCTTCCGCCGGGTCGACCTGCGGCCGCGCCCGCACGGCTGGGACGCCCAGATCCGCCTCAAGCGGGCCCGGGTACTCGTCCTCGGGCTGGGCGGCACCGGCAGCCACGCCGCCTGGGCGCTGGCCGCCTGCGGCGTGGGCACCCTGCACTGCGTCGACCGCGACGTGGTGGAACTGTCGAACCTCACCCGCCAGTCGCTGTACCGGGAGTCCGACATCGGGCGGCCGAAGGCGAGCGTCGCGGTCGCCCGGCTCGCCGAGGTGAACTCGTCGGCCGAGATCACCGGCGAGGTCCGGCAGATCGTCCGGGCGGAGGAGCTGGCCGAACTCGTCCGCGGGTTCGACGCGCTGGCGCTGTGCGCGGACGAGCCCGCCGGCCCGGACGGCATCCGGGTCTGGGCCAACCGGGCGTGCCGGGCGGCCAAGACGCCGTGGGCGGTCGGCGGGTACAGCGGCCCGCTGGTCAGCGTGGCCGTCTTCGACCCCGCCGGCCCCTGCTACGAGTGCCTCACCGAGACCGTCGAGGCGTCGCTCGACGCGCCGCCGCCCGTGCTGGGTGACACGGGGGTGATCGCCACCTCGGCCGGCGTGTCGGGCCATCTCACCGCGCACGCGGTCATCTCCCTGGTGACCGGAGTGCCGGAGCTGCCCGGCGGTTACGTCACCGGCGTCAACCTGGTCGCCCCGGACCAGCACGTCTATACCCGCCACCCGCCGGACCCCCGCTGCCCGGCATGTGGGCCCCCATCCCCCGGCCCGCCATGACCTCCCGGCGCTGCGCACGGCGGCACCGATGCCGCCACGTCGAGAAAGGGGAAGATATGGAAGAGGCTCCATCCGTACCGGTGGCGGGGTCCACCGGCACGACGGCGGGCACGGGCGTCGACCGGATCTCGATCCGGCTGCTCGACAAGGTCGAGACGACCACGACGTACTGCGGGAATTCCAACAGCTGAACCGGGCCCGGCCCGGACGACGCGACCGGTGGCGGCCCGCGGGGACCGCCCGCCGGCCCGTTACCGGACCGGGCCCGGGCGGGTGGCCGTCCGCCGGCCGCCCGCAGGCGGCGGAACGACTCCGCCAGGTCCGCACCACACTGCACGCCGCGGGCCACGGCCCGTGCCTGAGCCCGCGGCGGCGGGTGCTCGACTTTCCTGGCCGGCACCTGCGCGTGCGGCCACGCGCGGCCGTGGCCGGGGATGTCCGGCAGCGGCATCCGCCGGGCGACCGGAGGCGGTCAGTTGAGCCGGCGCAGGAATCCGTTGGCGATGAGCCAGCTCACCGGCACCTCCTCGGGGACCGGCGGCGCCTCGGGGATGAACCTGCTGACCAGGTGGTACTGGGTTCCGCCGCCGGGCTGCTGGAACGCCGGCGCGGCCGGGCCGCCGTCCACCGCGAAGTCGCGGATCACCTCGTACTGGTGGTAGTTGCACGGGTATTGCGGCGACTGCGGGTTGGTGTCCAGGTTGGTGGGCGGCAGTGCCCGCTGCGGGAACGGCATGCCGAGCGGCGCCATGAACGAGCCGCCCTCCCCGCCGAACCGGTCCAGCTTCTCCCCGGCCCGCAGCGTCATCCCGGCGGCCAGCACCTTCCCGTTCGGGTAACCGCCCGCATGGGCGAAGCCGGCGTCCGGCGGGAAGCGGTAGAAGTTGGTGGCGAAGTCCCAGTAACGGTTGAGGAACCGCTGCGGTGAAAGGCCGCCGAGCGGCACGTAGGGCTTGAGGATCCGGCCGAGCAGGCCCTTCTTTGGCAGGTACTTGGGGCCGAGCCGCGGATCCAGGTTGATGAAGGGCGCGGTGCAGACCGGCCGGGTACCGTCGCCGGCCGCGGCGGCCGGACGGGCCGGAGCCTGGACGCCTGGACCGGCCGCACCGGCGGCGGCCGAGCCGCCAACGGTCGAACCGCCAACGGTCGAACCGGCAATGGTCGAACCGGCAATGGTCGAACCGGCATTGGTCGAGCCGGCGGCGGTCGAGCCGGCGGTGCCGAGGGACACGGCGGAGACGGCGGGCCGGGCGGGTGGCGCGCCGGCCGGCACGGCACGTGCCGGATCCGGGGTGACGGTACCGGCCAGCGCCGGCACGGCGGACAGAGAGAGGGCCGCGATGCCGAGCCCGGCGGCGGCCAGCGGCGCGCGCCGGCGAAGATTTCGCACAGGATCCTCCTGAACACCGGCCGCCTGAACCGGAATATCGCTCGATAGCCGGACATGGCGGATAACTGGAGCAATTACGGGGATCGCCCTTTTCCGGCGGCCGGTCCGACGCGATTACCGCGGCCGGACGCTCCGGCCGCGCCGGGCCGGGCACGAGCCCGATTCCCGATGGAGGAGGACGATCGCTGCGTGATTACCCGCTTCTTGATCATGAGCTGGGCAGTCCCGGCAAGGAATGCACAAAACCCGAATGACAAACACCGTGAAGCACCGGTCAATCCGCACGACTGCGATATCCCGACCCGCCACGCATTTACCGCCATGGCGGTACGAGGCCCGCGCGGGCCCGGCAGCCGACCGGATATCGACCGGCCGGGCGGGAGGGCCGGATCCCGGACGGAACCGGCCGCGAGCAAGCGGGGCCGGCTGGGAAATCGGTCGGCGGCGCGGAACAATGCAGGAAAGCGCCCGAACGAGGAGGTCAACGGTGACCCGCCAGCTCGTCTCCGTCGTCGGTGGCAAGCCCGCCGACGACGCCAACGCCGCGACCTACGACTCGGTCGATCCGGCCCGCACCGAGCGGGTGGTGGCCCGGGTCCGGCTCGCCGGCGCCGACACCTTCGCCTGGGCGTGCGGGGCGGCCGCCGCCGCGCAGCGAGAGTGGGCGCAGGTGCCCGCGCCGGTGCGCGGCCGGGTGATCGCCTCGATCGGCCGGCTGGTGGAGGCCAACGCCGAGACGCTGGCCCGGCTGGTCACCGAGGAGATCGGCAAGCCGTACGCCGAGGCGCTCGGCGAGGTGCGGGAGATCGTCGACACCTGCGACTTCTTCCTCGGCGAGGGCCGCCGGCTGTACGGCCAGACCGTGCCGTCGGAGATGCCGGACAAGAGCCTGTTCACCTTCCGGGTCCCGGTCGGCGTGGCGGCGGTGATCACCGCCGGCAACTTCCCGGTCGCGGTGCCGAGCTGGTACCTGGTGCCCGCGCTGCTGTGCGGCAACGCCGTGGTGTGGAAGCCCGCCGAGTACGCCGCCGCCTCCGCGCACGCGCTGTACCGGCTGTTCGCGGCGGCCGGGCTGCCCGAGGGCGTGCTCAACCTGGTGTTCGCCGACGGGCCGGCGACCTTCGCCGGGCTGTCGGCCGCGCTCGGCGAGGGCACGGTGCACAAGGTCGGCTTCACCGGGTCCACCGCGGTCGGCCGGGAGATCGGCGAGCTGTGCGGGCGGCACCTGCAGTCGCCCTGCCTGGAGCTCGGCGGCAAGAACCCGATGGTCGTCATGCCGGACGCCGACCTGGACCTGGCGGTGGAGGGCGCGCTGTTCTCCGGGTTCGGCACCGCCGGCCAGCGGTGCACCTCGCTGGGCACCGTGCTGGTGCACGAGTCGGTGCACGACGAGTTCGTCACCAGGTACGCCGCGGCCGTCCGCGACGCCGCCGTCGGCGACCCGGCGGGCGCCGTGCTGTACGGGCCGATGCTGGACCACCGGTTCGCCGAGCGCTACGAGGAGTACCTGGGCTGGATCCGGCCGCACCACACGGTGGTCACCGGCTCGAGCGGGCGCATCTCGCCGGAGAATCCGCGGGGCGGCTTCGACGGCGCCGGCGGCCTCTACTACCACCCGGTGGTGGTGGACGGCGTGCGCCCCGACGACCGGCTGTTCCTGGAGGAGACCTTCGGCCCGATCGTCGGCGTCACCTCGTTCGGCGAGCTCGCCGAGGCCGTCGAGCTGGCCAACCGCCCCGGGTACGGCCTGTCGGCCTCGATCTACACCACCGACCCGGCGGCCGCGTTCCGGTTCCGGGAGGGGGTCGGCGCGGGGATGGTCAGCGTGAACAACTCGACCTCCGGTGCCGAGGCGCACCTGCCCTTCGGCGGCAACGGCCGGTCCGGCAACGGCAGCCGGCAGTCCGGTATGTGGGTGCTCGACCAGTTCACCCGGTGGCAGGCGCTGAACTGGGACTACTCCGGGCGGCTACAGAAGGCGCAGATGGACGTGGCCGAAATCATCCCCGACCTGGAGTTCCGCCTCTGAGCTCTAGCCCGGCGGCCGGGCACCGGGCGGGTCGTATCCGAGCACCCGCATGGCGGTCTCCGGGTCCAGCGCCGCGGCGAGCAGCTGGGCGCGCTCGACGGCCCGGTCCCGGGCCTGCTCGGCCCGGACGCGCCGCACATGCTGGCCGCGCACCGCCACCAGCGCGGCGGCGCCCCCGGTGACCAGCAGTACCAGCGCCGCCGCCACCGCCAGCACCCCGCCGGGCGAGGGCCCCTGGCCCGGCCCGGGCGTGCCCCGGGTGCCACCGAACGCGGCCACCGCGAGCAGCACCAGCAGCACCAGCGCGAGCACGCCGGCCACCGCGACGCCGAGCGGCCAGACCCGGCGGCGGGCGGCGGCCCGGTCCGGGACGGCGGCGGGCGGCGCTCCAGCCGGTCCCGCTACGGCGGGCCGTTCCTCGCGCCACGGGATGAAGTGCGGCGCGCCGTTCCCCTCACCGTCCGGCGGTCTCGCGTCGCCGGATCGCCCGCCGTTGGCCGGGCGTCCCACGACCGGCGCCCCGTTCGAGCGGCCCGGCTCCGCGTCCGGGCCGCCGCCGGCGAAAGCATGCGGCGCGAAGCCCGGAACGTAGGAGACGTGGCCGAGGGCGGGAGGAAGCTCGCCGGTCATCGCCGGCACCGGGGCGCCGGCCGGCACGGGCTCGGGCAGCGCCGCGGTCACCCGGCTGTGCGTGCGGTGCGCCTCGGCGGCCAGCTCGTGGTACTCCTCCAGCCGCCGGTAGAAGTCGTCGGAGGCGTATCCCGACCCGTCGACCAGCGGGCCGGGCCGCCGCTCGATCACCGCGACCACGTCGTCGCCGGCTAGCGTCTTGTGCCGCTCCAGGGCGTGCGCCAGGCTCAGCACCTCGCGGCGGCTCTCCCGGAGCAGCTCCTCGGTGCGGGCCAGCAGCCGGGTGAGGTTGTACTCGATGCGCTCGGCCAGCATCTCCGGGGTGACCGGGTCACGAGGCTCGGGTACCTGCCCGGCGGCGCCCGGCCGCAGGGACGCCTTGCCGTCCCGGATGCCGAGCAATTGCAGCGCGGGCAGGGAGGCGACGCCGACGCCCATCCCCCAGTGGGCCTCCATCATGCCGGTGACCATAGTGGCGCTCTCCAGGTCGCCGCTCACCCCGGAGGAGTTGTCCTCGCCGAAGAACATCCGCTCGCCGGCCAGCGAGGCGAGCGAGACGATGATGTCGGACTCGTACTCGCTCCGCCACCGGGTGAACTGGTCCTCGGGCTTGATGCTGGAGACCATGCCGAGGTAGTCGGCGCCCTTCTCGATGGTGGCGATGTCGATCTCCAGGTGCCGCCGGGTGCGGTAGGCGGCCACCGCGTGGCAGGCCTCGTGTACCGCGACGGCGTGCCGCTCGCGCTCGATGTACTCCACGTCCTCGGGCGGGCCGAGCTGCTTGAGGCGCTTGGCGACCATCACGTCCGCCCAGGTGATGACCTCGCGGCCGGCCCGGATCGCGGTGATCAGCGACTCGTTGACCAGGTCCTTGATGGTGGCGCCGGTGGCGTAGGGGGTGATGGTGGCGAGCTTGTCCAGCTGCTCGGCGGTCAGCTCATGGCGCACCTTTCCGAAGTAGCCCTGGTAGGTGCGCACCCGGCCGGCCTTGGAGGGGTAGCCGACCTTGTAGATGCGGTCGATCCGGCCGGGCCGCAGCAGCGCCTCGTCCAGCGAGTTCGGCATGTTGGTGGCCATCATGACCAGGATGCGGTACTTGGGCGGCGGCTTGGGGCGCATGCCGAACAGCCGGCGCACGTACCGGTTGACCAGGCCGCGCGGCTTCTTCAGCCCGGACAGCTCGGTGAGCAGGGCCTGCAGCGTGCCCATGTCGCCGCTGCCGCCCATCCCCATGCCGCCCATCATCACCCGGTCGCGCTGCTCGGCCGGGGCGTCCGGCCCGGCGGTGCTCCGCAGCAGCGCCGACCGGGCGTCCGGCGACAGGTAGCCGAACCCGTGGCAGCCGGGCGCCTGGAAGGGGGTGGCGTGGCCGCCGCCGGGCGGCCCCTGCTGGGCCAGCGCGCCGCGCCGGCCGAGCGAGTCGGCCTCGTCGAAGAAGACGATCACCCCGCCGTAGCGCAGCGCGAGCTTGCGCAGCTTGCGGAACAGCGACTTCACCTTCAGGATGCCGATGCCCATGAACATGTTGATGAAGGCGCCGGGGTCCACGAAGACGTACGGCCGGCCGGTCTCGCCGGCGACCGCCTCGGCCATCAGTGTCTTGCCGGTGCCCGGCGGCCCCCACAGCAGCAGGCCGCTCGGCACGTAGCCGCCCTTGGCCTCGATCTCGTCCGGCTTCTCCAGGAAGACGATGTTCTCCTTGACCCGCTCCACCACGTGGTCCTGGCCCCACACATCGGTGAACCGGGTCTTGATGTCGTCGGGGAAGTAGGTCTCCACGCCGCCGCGGGACATGAACCAGAACAACCCGACGAACTGCACGATGACGAAGAAGAACCCGAAGGCCAGCTGCAGCCCGTACGGCAGCACCTGCCAGAGCAGCGCGGGCGCCTGGAACAGGGCGAGGGCCGGCGGGACGTCCAGGATCTGGCCGAGCACCAGGGCCAGCACCCCGATCCAGAACAGCCATTTCAGCGCCCGGGCGATCCGGTAGCGGTTCCAGTCGCTGAACCGGCGCCGGCTCCACCGGTCGAACCCGCCGAACACCCGGGCGGTCCAGAACCGGTGGTAGCGAGCGGACCGCTCGCTGACCAGGAAGTGGACCTGCCGCACCGCCTCGGCGGCCAGCAGGATGAGGATGATCGACCCGCCGCGGCCGGCGGCGGTGGTGCGCAGCGCGTCGCCGAACGGCATGATGCCCTCGAAGGACGCCATCTGGTGCCAGGCCAGCACCAGGAAGGCCAGGCCGAGCACCAGCAGGATCCTGGTCCGGTCCCACAGCGGCAGCCGGCCGCGGCCGGCTTCGCTGGGGCCGGAGCCGGGCGGGCGCAGGCCCGCGGGTGCCTCCTGTGTCATGGGCTCTCCTCAAGACCCCGGCCGGTCAGCCGGGCAGCCGCTTGACCTTGAACGAACCGACCACCGTGCCGATCTCGGCCGCCCGCTCCCGGTAGCAGGCGGCCGAGCAGCGGACCAGCAGCACCGACACCGAGCCGCCGTCGGCGGCCAGGTAGGCGGTCTGGTCGAACGTCTGCACCGGCCCGCCCAGCACCCGCAGGTTGTAGACGACGTGCACGCCGCGCACCCCGTCGGCCGGCGGCAGCACCTCGTCCTCTACCAGCTCGAAGCCCTTGAAGGGGTAGCCGGGGGCCTCTTCCAGCTTCTGCCGGGTCTCCTCGGGCAGCACGACCGGCAGCAGCGCGGCGTTGCGCAGCCAGTCCAGCGAGACCTTGTCCCGCTCGGCCTCGGTCAGCCGGGACACCATGGCGAACGCGAACGGCCGGTCGGCGTCCCCGCCGGCGATGTACAGGTGGTCGGCGGACGGCGGGCCGAAGGCGTCGTAGCCGGCGGTCCAGCTGAGCCGCTTGCGCGCCTGGGCGGTGGCCGAGGTGAGGTCGCCGAACACATACCCTTCCAGCGAACGCTGGTCGACCTTGCGCCAGGACGCGGGCACCTTGAAGTAGCTCTGCCCGTCGCCGCCGGTGACGTAGGTGAAGGCGGCGCCGCCGCACCCGGCCGCCGCGATGGTCGCGCCCATGACCAGGGCCGCTGTCAGGGTCACGGCCGGCCGTGACCACACCCGTGCTCGCTCCACCGGGCGTTACCTCCGCTTTGCGGGCCGACATCGGCTTTGTGCCCGGATTCCAACCATTCGACGCTCGAAGTCTTGACCAAATCTTTCCGGAACGTTGGCTCTACTTGTGACCCGAAGGGGGTTGCCTTCCCGGGACCGGGGTGGATCGCCGTCGCGGAATAGTTGAACCGTCAACTTCTGTTGTGCGGAGTAATGTTGGAGCGCGGCGCCCCGGCCGCGTCGAGAAGGAGAGCACCATGCCTGCCGTCACCGCCGACACCCTCACCCTGCCCCGCCTCCCCCAGCTGCCCGAGGGCGCGACGGCCTGGCGGCGGGTGGGCCGGGTCGTCACCGCCAAGCGCCACCTGGAGGGCGAGGGCTTCGCGGTGCGCCGCCCCTTCCCCGGCGTGGACCTGTCGCTGGCCGACCCGTTCCTGCTGCTGGACCACATGGGCGCGGTGGAGTACGCGCCCGGCGAGGCCAAGGGCACCCCGTGGCACCCGCACCGCGGTTTCGAGACCGTCACCTACATCATCGACGGCGCCTTCCGGCACCAGGACACCACCGGCGGCGGCGGGCTGATCTCCGACGGAGACACCCAGTGGATGACGGCCGGCTCTGGACTGCAACATATAGAGCAGCCGCCGCCCGAGCTGGTCGCCTCCGGCGGCCTGTTCCACGGCGTCCAGCTGTGGGTCAACCTGCCGCGTGCGCAGAAGTGGGTCGCGCCGCGCTACCAGGACATCAGCCGGCGGGACGTGAAGCTGCTGTCCAGCGCGGACGGCTCCTCGCTGGTCCGGATCATCGCCGGCTCGCTGGACGGGCACGACGGGCCGGGCCTGACCTACACGCCGATCACCTACCTGCACGCGACGGTGGCGCCCGGTGCCCGGCTCGACCTGCCCTGGCCGGCCGGGTTCAACGCGCTGGTGTACGTGCTCAGCGGGCGCGGCACCGCCGGGCCGGACGGCGTGGCGCTGGATGAGGGGCAGCTCGCGGCGTTCGGGCCGAACGGCGACGCGCTGACCGTGCGGGCCGCGGACACCCAGCCGCAGGCCTCGGCGCAGGGCTGGGAGATCCTGGTGCTCGGCGGCCGGCCGATCCGCGAGCCGATCGCCCGCTACGGCCCGTTCGTGATGAACAACCGCGAGGAGATCGTGCAGGCCTTCGAGGACTTCCAGGCGGGCCGGATGGGCGTCGTCCCGGCCGAGAAGATTCCGCACCGGTCCAGCCAGGACGAAACCATCTGACCGGTCCGGCCCGAAGTGATGGGTGAGGCCGTTCCACGGGCTCGCACGTCACGCGGCCCCCGGCGGCGGGGATTCCCTGATCCCCGCCACCGGGGACCATCCCCGCGCGACCGCCATTCCCGCCGGCCCGCGATCCCGGCGGCCGCCATCCGCGATCGGCCGGCATCCCCGTGCGGCCGGCGGCCCGGCGTGCGTGACGGCGGTCCGGGCCAGGCCGGGCCTGCTCGGCCGGCCTCCCGGCGGGCGTTAGGCTGCCACGCATGCCTACCGCACTGATCACCGGAGCCACCGCCGGGCTGGGCGCCGCGTTCGCCCGCCGGCTGGCCGCCGACGGGTTCTCCCTGGTCCTGGTGGCCCGGGACGCCGGGCGCCTGGCCGAGTCGGCCGCCGAGCTGTACCGCCGCTACGGGGTGGCCGCCGAGGCGTTGCCCGCCGACCTGTCCGCCGAGGACGGCATCGCGGCGGTGGCCGAGCAGGTGGGCCAGGGGGTGGATCTGCTGGTCAACAACGCGGGCTTCGGTCATCCCGGCGCGGCGCTGGAGGTGCCGGTGGCCGACGAGGTGACCATGCTGCGCCTGCACTGCGAGGCGGTGCTGCGTCTCACCCTGGCCGCGCTGCCGGGCATGCGCGCCCGTGGCCGGGGCGCGGTGGTGAACGTCGCCTCGGTGGCGGCGTTCTTCGCGCACGGCACCTACAGCGCGAGCAAGGCCTGGGTGGTGAACTTCAGCGAGTCGCTGGCCGGCCAGATCCCGGAGAAGAACGTGCGGGTCATGGCGCTGTGCCCGGGGTTCGTGCGCACCGAGTTCCACCGGCGCGCCGAGATCGACACCGCCGGCATCCCCGGCTACCTGTGGCTGGACGCCGGCCGGGTGGTGGACGCCGCGCTGCGCGACCTGGCCCGCGGCCGCACGGTCAGCGTCCCCGACCCGCGCTACAAGGTCATCTCCGCGGTCGGCCGCCACGTCCCGCACCGCGTCGTCGACCTCGTCGCCACCCGCCTCGGCCGCTGAGCGCCGCACCCGTCTCCTCTTGCGAGCATGCGGCTCGCAATCGAGACACAGCGAGACACGCGGAGCTACACTGGTTGCATGAAGGTGATAACGCAGCGCGAGTTCCGCAACAACTCCGCAGCGGTCATGGACGCGGTCGAGGCCGGCGAGGTCTACCACATCACCCGTAACGGCGTGGAAGTGGCCGAGCTGCGGCCGCTCGCCCGGCGGCGCCGCCTGACCGCGGAAGAGCTGGTCGCCCGGCACCGCCGGTTGCCGCGGGTCGACCATGGTCGCATGCGGCAGGAGGCGGACGAGTTCTTCGGCACCGACGACCGCGTCTCCGAGCATGACGACCCGTGGCGGCGTTCCGGTGGCTGACCCCGCCGGTTCAGGAGTGCTGGACACCTGCACATACATCGATCTGGATGTACTCGACCCGCGCCTGCTGCCCGATTATCCGGAGATAACGACCATCACCCTCGCCGAACTCCATCAGGGGGTCGCCATGGCGAAGGATGCCGCGTCAAGAGCCGCGCGCATGGAGAAGCTGGGCGCGGCCGTCACCGATTTCGCCGCGCTGCCGTTCGACGGTGACGCGGCGGCACGATACGGGACTCTGGTGGCACTCGCCATCGGGGCGGGCCGTGATCCTCGCCCCCGCCGGATGGACCTCATGATCGCGGCAGTCGCGTCGACCCGGAACCTGCCGCTTTACACACGCAATGCCGCTGACTTCAAAGGGCTGGAATCGGTCGTCGACGTCATCCCGCTATGACAAGGCGGTGCCCGCCGCCGGCCCTTGGGTGGGCCGGCGGCGGGTGAGGTGGGATCAGCAGATGCTGGTGCCGTTCTCCGGGTGGATGCCGAAGATCCAGCCCTTGTGGCCCGAGCCGACCAGGCAGCCGGTGGGCTGGTAGAAGGCGTAGCCGTAGTCGAGGGTGAACCCGTTGTTGACCAGCGGGTGGCCGGACGGCTCCGGGAAGCCCTCGCAGGCCGCCCGGGTGGTCCAGTTGTAGCAGAGGGTGTCGCCCTTGTACTTCCCGTCCTCGGTGTAGAAGGGGAAGTACGACCGCTGCTGCTGGCTGTAGGCGATCTGGGTGGGCTGGAAGACCACGCTCTTGGCACCGTCCGCGGGGAAGATCTCCTGCAGGCCGGGCGGTGTGGGCCGGATCCCGCCGTTGAAGTCGTGACAGGTGACCACCGGGGCCTTCTTGGTCTTCTGTCCGGCCACGGTGCACACTCCCACCGCGTTGTTCTGCGCGTCCCGCTCGGTGAAGATCGCCAGGATGCGCATGGCGTCCGGCCCGCCGTCCGCCTGCGGCGTCCAGCCGGCGCACGGCGCCTTGGCGGCCGGGTCGAAGCAGGTGACGGTGGGCGGGTGCGGGGTGGTGCTGAACCCCGACTCGTTGTTCGACGAGATGTAAACCCGGCCGTTCACCGTCTCGGTGTTGCCGAGGAAGTCCTGCGGCCCGATGCCGGCCTTGTCGTTGTTGGGGATGATGCCGGTGTTCTTGTACGGCTGGCCGTCGCAGCGCAGCAGGTTGAGGGTGTTGTAGCAGAGCACCTGGCCGTCGGTGCTGGCCCCGTAGATCTCATCTCCGACCTGGATGAAGCCGGTCAGTCCGTTGGTGTTGCTCTTGCCGGGGTTGTTGGTCAGCGGCGCCAGCGGCTGGTAGCCGCAGTTGTACTGGGTGGCCAGCAGCAGGCAGCCGACCCCCACCGAGCCCTTCGGGTATCCGGCGAACGGGGTCGAGGTGACCGCCGGGTACAGGATCAGCGAGGTGTCCAGCGGGTTGGTGATGTACTGCGGCACCTCGGTGGTCGAGATGTCACCGATCTTGGCGTCCAGCGCCGACGGCAGGGTGCCGAGCGCGGACGGCTGGGTGTTCAGCGTCTTGGGCCAGGCGGTCGGCTGGCCGGCCGGGTCGGTGCAGTGCGTGCCGTCCGCGATGTTCACGCAGGTGATCTTGGCTGCGGCCGGCGGGGCGAACGCGTGGTGCGCGATCGACCAGGCCTGCAGGCCGGGGTTCGGGCCGCTCTGCATGAACAGCAGCGGCGCGAAGGAGTCGATGTTGGAGTGGATGCCCTGCGACGGCATGCCGCGCCGGAACTTCTTCGGCAGCTTGACCGGGGCCCGGGTGGGCTTGTGCCAGGCCGGGATCTGGATGCCCGGCGCCGGTCGCAGCCCGCCGCGGGCGGCCGGGACGTCGGCCCCGGGCACCGGGTCCCGGCCGGGGCCAGGCGTGGTGTCGGCGTGGACCGGGCTCGCCACCGGCGATGACAGCAGGATCGCGGCGGCCAGGGTAACGGCCGACCTGGTTCGCCGGAGTCCGCGGCCGGAGCGTCCGGCCGGTTGTCTGATCAGGCGCACTGCGCCACCTCGTTTCCTGGAATGGGACGTCCGGGGGTTCCGACCCCATTCCTATTCGAGCGACGTCCCGCCGTTCTCCCGGCGCGCCCGGCCCGGACCAGAGATTTACGCGAACGGTGCGATAAACCACGGACGGCCGTTTATCCCGCTGGGCCCCTCTAGGCCGAGTAAACGAACCGGACCGTACCCGGCCGGCGGCGCGAAGGCCGCCTTCCTGCGGAAGAGCATGATCGATGCGACGAATCATCGGAAATCCCCGCTTTTCTTCACCGCTACTCACGCCGTTAAATGCCCACCAATCAGCGCTTCGACTGATATTTCAGTGTGGCGACACGCTGGTCCCGCAGGCGGTGAAAGGCCGTTCGTCACGGGCGGTCTAAAGTCGGGCCTGTCGAAGACAGGGAGGCGCGATATGGGCGAGAAACTGGTCGTGGTCGGGCAGGGATATGTCGGCCTGCCGCTGGCCATGCGGGCAATCGCCGCCGGGTTCGACGTCGTGGGGGTCGACGTGGACGATTGGCGGGTCAAGCGGCTGGACGCCGCCGAGTCCTACGTGGAGGACGTCGCCGACACCGTGCTCGCCGCCGCGCACCGGTCCGGCCGGTACCGGGCCACCACCGACTACGCCGCCGCCCGCGACTTCGACCTGTGCGTGATCACCGTGCCGACCCCGCTGCGCGAGGGCGCGCCCGACCTGCGGCACGTCGCCGACGCCGCCCGGCGGATCGCCCCGCTGATCCGCCCGGGCGGCACCGTGATCCTGGAGTCGACCACCTACCCGGGCACCACCGAGGAGTACCTGCGCCCGCTGCTGGAGGATGGTTCCGGGCTGCGCACCCCCGAGGACTTCTTCCTCGGCTACAGCCCCGAGCGCATCGACCCGGGCAACACCCGCTGGCGGCTGGACAACACCCCCAAGGTGGTCTCCGGCCTCGACCCCGCGTCGCTGGCCCGCGTCGAGGCGTTCTACCGGCGGATCGTCGAACGGACGGTGCCGGTGTCCTCCACCCAGGTCGCCGAGCTGTGCAAGCTGCTGGAGAACACCTTCCGGCACGTCAACGTCGCGCTGGTCAACGAGCTGTCGATCTTCGCCGGGCAGCTCGGCATCGACGTGTGGGAGGCCATCGACGCCGCCTCCACCAAGCCGTTCGGCTACCTGCGGTTCACCCCCGGCCCGGGGGTGGGCGGGCACTGCCTGCCGATCGACCCGTCCTACCTGTCGTGGAAGGTGAAGCGCAGCCTCGGGCACAACTTCCGCTTCGTGGAGCTGGCCAACGACATAAACGACCACATGCCCGCGCACGTCGTGCACCGGCTGACCCTGGCGCTCAACCGGCGCGGCCGGCCGGTCAACGGCAGCACCGTGCTGCTGCTCGGCCTGGCCTACAAGAAGAACACCGGCGACGTCCGCGAATCACCCGCGGTCGAGGTGGCCAAGTCGCTGCGCAAGCTGGGCGCCGAGGTGCGCGCCGCCGACCCGCACCTGGCCGACCAGGTGCCGCTCGACGTCACCATGGTGGCCGCCACCGAACGCGAGCTGGCCGCCGCCGACATCACCGTCGTGCTGACCGACCACGACGCGTTCGACTACGGGCTCGTCCAGCGCGCGGCGGGTCTGGTCTTCGACACCCGCAACCGCTGCCGCGGCCCCAACGTCGAGCGGCTGTGAGCCGGCGGCCGAAGACCCGGTGAGGAACGGGTAAGGAGACCGTCACCCGGCCGGGCGGCGCCCGGACACCTGATGATCTCCCGGCGAGACTGGCCGGCATGGCCAACACGCAGTCACAGTCCGGATCCGGCGGCCCGGCCGCGACCGTTCCCGCCACCCGGCCGCCCATCACCGCCGCCCCGGCGGGCGGGGGGTGGCGGGCGGCGGCGCGGTGGCTGCCCCTGCTCTGCGCCGCGGGCGCCGCGGTCGCGGTGTTCCGCTGGACCGGCACCCCGGCCGGCGACATCGGGAAGTTCGCCGCCTACCTGGTGCTGTGCGTGGCCGCCCCCGGCACGCTGCTGGTGCGCGCCCTGTACCGCGGCCCGCGCACGTTCACCGAGGAGATCGCGCTGGGCACCGCCGCCGGGTACGCCGCCGAGGTGCTCGCCTACATCCCGGCCCGGGCGCTCGGCGCGCCGCTGGCCGTGCTGGCCTGGCCCGCGCTGACCTACCTCGCCTTCCTCGGCGTCCCCCGGCTGCGGCGGTACTGGCGGCACCAGGTCACCGCGCGCACGCCCGGGTGGTGCGCCTGGGCCATCGCCGCCACCGTCACCGGTCTGGTCGCCTACACCGGGGCCACCCACTTCCGCAACAACCCGCTGACCTGGCCGGCGGCCGGCGCGGGCGGGTACGACATGCCGTTCCACCTGGCACTGATCAGCGAGCTGCGCCACCACATGCCGCCGGCCATGCCCAGCGTGGCCGGCCAGCCGCTGCTCTATCACTGGTTCGTCTACGCGCACTCCGCCGCGGCCAGCTGGATCACCGGCGTGGAGCCGCTGGTGCTGCTGCTGCGCCTCGGGATGCTCCCGGTGAACGCCGCCTTCCTGGTCCTGATCGTGATGACCGCCCGGCGGCTGGCCGGTACCTGGGCGCTGACCGTGCCGGTGCTGGCCGGCAGCGTCCTGGTCAGCACCCCCAGCCTGTACGTGACCGCCAACATGGTGTTCGGCTGGGGCGGCGTGCAGTTCCTCGCCTGGCGCAGCCCCACCCAGATGTTCGCCGGGCTGCTGTTCGCCGCGCTCGTCATCCTGCTGGCCGACCTGCTCACCCGGCGCCGGGTGCCGGCCGGGCACTGGGTGCTGCTGGTGCTGTTCACCGTCACCGTCATGGGGGCAAAGGCGGTCTTCCTGCCGCTGCTGCTGGCCGGCCTGGCGGCCGTGGTCGCCGTGGGGCTGCTGCGCCGCCGCACGCCCGGCGCGCCGGTGCTCGCCCTGGCCGCGCTCACCGCCGGTTGCGTGGCGTTCGCCCAGTTGGTGCTGTTCGGCGGCGGCCGGCAGGGCATGGTGCTCGCGCCGTTCGGCTTCGCGCCGAGCGCCTGGCACGACCTGGCCGGGCCCGGCCGCTCGGCCGCCGGAACCGCCGGCGTCGTCGCGCTGCACCTGCTGTGCTGGGCCATCCCCGCCTGCGGGCTGGTCGGGCTGCTGGCCGCGCCCCGGCTGGCGCTCCGGCCGCCGGTGGTGCTGATGCTCACCATGGTCGCCGCCGGACATGTGATGGTGGTGCTGTTCCAGCACCCCGGCCGCAGCCAGTTCTTCTTCCTGGACGCCGCCTACCCCTACCTGGTCATCCTGTCGGCGTACGGCGTCTGGATCCTGTGCCACCGGGCCGGGCTCGGTGGCCGGACGGCGCTCGCCGCCGGGGTCGCCGGGGTGGCGGTGGCCGGGGTGATCGCGCTGACCTGCGGGGTGCGGGTGCCGCTGGCGCTGGGACGGCCGGGCGCGCTGATCTTCCTGCCCTACGCGGTGCTGGTGGCCGTCACCGTCCTGGCCGCCGCGGTCCTCGCCCTTACCGCGGGCCGGCGCCGCGCGGTGGCGCTGACCACGGCCGCGGTGACCGGCATCGGCCTGGTGGCCTGCGCCTCGGCCATCGCACAGGCCCTGCCGGGCAAGATCGCCGCCAAGGGGGTGGACGGGGTCGGCAAGGCGTCGGTCGCGCAGGCCGCCGTGGTCCCGGTGGGTCTCATGGCGGCCGCCCGGTGGCTGCGCGACCACTCCGCCCCCGGCGACCTGGTCGCCACCAACTCCCACTGCCATTGGACGCAGGACGCGGACCCGTGCGACCCCCAGCAGTTCTGGGGCACCGGGCTGTCGGAGCGCCGCATGCTGGTCGAGGGCTGGTCCTACGCGCCGGCCGCCATCAAGCTGTGGCGCCCGGATTGGGCGGCCAACACCCCGGCGTTCTGGGACCCGGCGCTGCTGCGGCTGAACGACGCGGCCATCGAGCGGGCGGACGCCGCCTCGCTCGCCCGGCTGCGCGACCGGTACGGGGTGCGCTGGCTGCTGGCCGACACCCGGCGGGTCACCGCGCCGGACCGGCTCGCCCAGCTGGCCCCGCTCGCGTACCGCTCCGGGGTCTTCGCCGTCCACCGGGTGATCCCCGGTCCCGGGACAGGGTCGCGATAGGGACAAGGACCGGCAAGAAGATCATCGGGCCGCGGGCGTCCGGCCCGGCGGCCGGGAGGCCGGTCGCCAGACTACGGCCATGACGACGACTCCACCCGCCGGTGATCCGGCACTGGCGGTCCGGGACGGCGCCGCGGGCCGGCCGGCCGGCCCGCGCCACCGGGCGCCGCGCGGCCTGCGCTCGGTGGCCCGCTCGCCCTGGCCGCCCGCCGTGCTGGTCGCCGCGCTCGCGGTGGCGGTGCTGCGGCACTACGGGACTCCGATCCGCGACCTGGCGGCGTTCGCCGGTTACCTGGCCGGGTGCGTGGCGGTGCCGGGCACGCTGCTGGTGCGGGCGCTGCATCCCGGCCGGCGCACCCGGCTGGAGGAGGTGGCGTTCGGCCTGGCGGTGGGGTACGCGATCGAGGTCCTCGCCTACCTGGCCGCCCGCGCCGCCGGCGCGCCGCTACTGGTCCTCGGCTGGCCGGCCGCCACCTACGCCGCGTTCCTGCTGATCCCCCGGCTGCGCCGGCACTGGCGCGGCACCCGCCCGCAGCGGGCGCCGCGGTGGTGGGCGTGGTTCCTGGCGCTGGTCGCCTGCTACGTGCTCGCCTCCAGCGCCGCCGAGTTCTTCCGCACCGCGCCGCTGCGCTGGCCGGCCGCCGGGACGATGCACTTCGACCTGCCGTACGCGCTCGGCATGCTGGGCGAGCTGCGTCACCATCTGCCCCCGCAGCTGCCCATCGTGGCGGGTGAGCCGCTCTACTACCACTGGTTCGCCTTCGCGCACCTGGCCGCGGCGAGCTGGATCACCGGCGTGGAGCCGATGGTGCTGATGTTCCGGCTGGCCGCGTTGCCGCTGGTCGGAGTCTTCGTCGTCCTGCTCGCGGCGCTCGGCCGGCGGATCACCGGCTCGTTCGGCGGCGCGGCGCTGTGCGTGACGGCCACCTTCGCCATGGCGCTGCCCAGCCTGTACGCCAATGCCAACGGGCTGCTCATCTGGACGGGGGTCCAGCAACCGCCGTGGCGCGGCCCGACCACCACGTTCGCGATGATGCTGTTCGTGCCGTTCGTGCTGGTGCTGCTCGACCTGCTGGACGGCCGGCGCACCGGCCGGGCGACCTGGGCGCTGCTGGTCCTGCTCATCGTGGTGATCATGGGCGCCAAGGCCGTCTACCTGCCGCTGGCCCTGGCCGGGCTGGCGGCCGTCGCCGCCGCCCAGGCGGCCCGCCGCCGGCCGCCGTGGCGGGCGCTCGCGGCGTTCGCCCTGGCCGCCGCCTGCCTGTGCTACGCGCAGTTCGTGCTGCTGGGCGGGGCCCGGCTCGGGCTGTTCGTCCAGCCGCTGGCGGCGGCGCGCAAGACGTGGGCGGCGCTGGCCGGCGTCCCCGAACCCGAGGTCACCACGGCGGCACTGCTGGCGTGCGCGGTGCTGTTCCTGCTGGGCTGGGCGGCCGGTTGGTGCGGCTCCCTCTGGCTGCTGCGCGGCACGCCCGGTACCCCGTTCACCGCCTTCACCGCCGGCACGGGGGTCGTCGCGGTGGGCGCGGCGCTGCTGCTCGGCAGCACCACCACCCTCAACCAGGGGTACTTCCTGATCTGTGCCGCGCCGCTGCTGTCGGTGCTCGCCGTACACGGGTTCCTCGTCCTGGCGCGGCGGCAGGGACTCGGCGCCAAGGCCTGCTGCGGCGCGCTGGCGGCCGGGGTGGTGGTGGCGGTGGCGGTGCGGGCGGCCTGCGGGGTGCGGGTGCCGCTGCCGCCCGGCACGCCGTGGCGGGCCCTGCTGCTGCCGTACGCCGTGGTGGCCGCCGTGGTGGCCCTGGCGGCCGCCGGGCTGTGGGCGGCGCGCCGGCGGCCGCGCCCGTGGGCTCTGCTGGTCGCGCTGGTGGTGGGGGTCGGGCCGGCCGGGGCCTGGCCGGCCCGGGCGATGCTGATGGTGCGGCCGGACGGCCGGGCCGGGCTGGAGAACGACCAGCGGGTCGCGCCGGCCGACGTGCCGCGCGGGCTGGCGGCCGCCGCGCGCTGGCTGCGGGACCACTCGGCGCCCGGCGATGTGCTGGCCACCAACGTGCACTGCCGCTGGGGCCACGAGTTGCCGTGCGACACCCGCCAGTACTGGCTGGCGGCGCTGGCCGAGCGCCGGGTGCTGGTGGAGGGCTGGGCGTTCACCCCGGTCAACCACGCCCGGTGGCGGCCGGGTGAGATCCTGCAGCTGCGGCCGTTCTGGGATCCGGCCCGGCTGGCGGCCAACGACGCCGCCTTCACCGCGCCGAGCCCGGCCGCGGTGGCCCGGCTGCGCGACGGCTACGGCGTCCGCTGGCTGGTCGCCGACGAGCGCCGCCTGGCGCCGGGCACCCCGCCGGCCGGTGTCACCGGCCCGCTGTTCCGGGCCGGCGACATCGCCGTCTACCGGCTGCCCGCGGCTCCGGCCCGCTGACCATGGCCGACACTTCGCCCTCACCCGGGCTGCTGCCACCGGTCGCGCCGGTCCGCGGGCCGGTCCCGCCGCCCCGCCGCGCGGAACCCGCGCCCGCCCGGCGGCCTGCCCGGAGGTCCGCTCGGCGGCCCACCCGGCGGCTCACCCGGTGGCCGCCGCCGTGGGTGCCCGGGGTCACGGCGCTCGGCGGCACGGTGGCCGTCCTGCTGCGCCACGGCACTCCGGTGCACGACATGGCGCTGTTCTCCGGATATGTCGTCCTATACCTGGCGTTGCCCGGCACCCTGCTGGCCCGCGCGCTGTATCCGGGCCGGCGGACCCGGGCCGAGGACGCCGCGCTCGGCCTCGCCATCGGCCACGCCGCCGAGCTGCTGGTCTACCTCCCGGCCCGCGCCCTCGGCGCGCCGCGGCTGATCCTGATCTGGCCGGCCGCGACCGTACTGGCCTTCCTCGCCGTGCCCCGGCTGCGCCGGCACTGGCGGGGCGGGCCACGGCCCGCCGTCCCCGGATGGTGGCCGTACTGGCCGGCCGCGATCATGATCGTCTTGCTGCTGACCAGCGCCACGGGGTACTTCGGCGCCACGCCGCTCGCCTGGCCCGCGCTCGCGCGCATTCCCACCGACGTTCCCTTCCACCTCGCGCTGGCCGGCGAGCTGCGCCACCATCTGCCGCCCGGCATGCCCGGCGTCGCCGGCGAACCCCTCTCCTACCACTGGTTCGCCCACGCCCACCTGGCCGCGGCCTCCTGGGCGACCGGCGTCGAACCGCTGGTCCTGCTCACCCGCCTGGACGCGCTCCCCATGGTCGCCGCGCTGCTCGTGCTGCTCGCGGCCACCGCGCGGCGGATCGTCGGCACCTGGACCGGCGCGGGTGCCGCGCTGCTCGGCGCGGTCTTCATCGGCACGCCCGGCATGTACCTGACCACTCGAATGATCTTCGGTTGGGGCGGCATCCCCGGGGAGGCCTGGACCAGCCCCACCCAGACCTACGCCGCGCTGCTGTTCGCCCCGGCGTTCCTCATACTGCTGGACCTGCTGGACGGCCGCCGGTCCGGTGCCCGCCCGTGGCTGCTACTCGGCGCGCTGCTGGTGGCCGTGATGGGGGCGAAGTCCACCTTCCTGCCGGTGCTGCTGGCCGGGCTGCTCGCGGTGCTCGCGGCCGCCGCGCTCGCCGGACGCGGAACACATCGGCCGGCCCTGGTCGCGGCCGGCCTGTGCGCCGCCCTGCTGCTGTTCGCCCATCTGGTGCTCTTCGGCGGCGGCCGGCAAGGGATCGTGCCCGCGCTGTTCTCGTTCGTCACCGAGACACCGGAAAAGCTCGGCGGCCGGCCGCCACTGGCCGGCCTGGCGGCCAGTGGCGGCCTGGGCGCGCTGTTCCTGCTGTGCTGCGCCTTGACCTGCTGCGGGGCCGCGGGCCTGATCGGCGACCGGCGGGAACTCGCCCGGCCGGTGGTGCCGCTCGTCCTCGGCATGGCCGGCGCCGGGTACGCCTGCCTGCTGCTGGTCACCCATCCGGGAGCGAGCCAGTACTTCTTCCTGTTCTCCGCCTATCCCTACCTGGCCATCCTGTGCGTGCACGGCGTGCGGCGCCGGTGCCTGCGCTCGGGGACGCCGCGGCGGCAGGCCGGATGCGCCCTGGCCGCCGGGCCGCTGCTGGTCCTGGCCATCGCCGCCGCGTGCCGCGTGCGGGTACCGCTGCCGGCCGGCTCGTCCGGATACCTGGTGTTCCTGCCCTACCTGCTGCTCTGCCTGGCGATCGCCGCGGGCGGCCTGGCCGTGACCCTGGCCGCCGGCCCGCGGCGGGCGGCCGCGCTCACGCTGGCCTGCTGCGCCGGCGCCGGTCTGCTGGGCTGCCTGCCCGGCCGGCTGCTGACCTTCGCCGCCGGCCGGACGGCCGACCGCGCCCCGGCGGTACCGCCCGGCACCAGGCCGCCGGCCGACCCGGTCCCGCCGGGCGCGGCGCCGGCCGCCCGCTGGCTGCGCGACCACTCGGCGCCCGGCGACCTGGTCGCGACCAACACCCACTGCCGGTGGGGGCACGAAAACCCGTGCCAGAGCAACCAGTTCTGGCTGTCGGGGCTGGCCGAGCGCCGCATGCTGCTGGAGGGGTGGGCCTACTCCCCCACCGGCATCACCGGCTGGCGGCCCGGCCGGCCCTACAACGGCGACCCGTTCTGGGACCGCCGGCTGCTGGCCGTCAACGACGCGGCGACCGTCGCCGGATCGGCCGCCGCGCTCGCCGAGCTTCGTGACCGGCACGGCGTGCGCTGGCTGCTGGTGGACGAGCGGCGGACCGCCCCCGGCGCGCCCCTCGCCGAGCACGCGCGGCTGTCGTTCCGCACCGGCGGGTACGCCGTCTACCGGCTCCGTCCGGCCCGCTGACCGGAGCCCGCCGGGGCGCGCGCCGGCAATCGCGGCCGCACCCTGCCGGCGGCTCGCCGGGTGGCGCGGACGGGAGCCGGCCGCACTCGGGTGGCCGGCCGCCGGCCGGTCGCCCGGTGAGGGCCGGCACCCGGCGGGCGGAGGCCGCGCGTGCGCCGCGCCGCATCTTTGTGGCGGCACAAGGCCGGGTAAGGACCTGGCCTGCGGCGGAGCGGTGACCTGGGACGGCGGCGACCCGATGATCACACTACGCGCATGGCCAGTACTCCGCCGATGGGCGAACCCACCGCCGCCGCGACCGGCACCACCGCCGCACCCGACCGTCCGCCGGGCACCGCCGCGCCGGCACCCGGGACACGACGGCCGCCCGGGACATGGTGGCCGTTCGGAAGACGGTGGCCGTCCGGAAGACGGTGGCCGTCCGGGACCGGCCGGCGGATGCTCGGCTCGGGCTGGACACCGGCGGCGGTGGTGCTCGCCGCGACGGTCGCGGTGCTGCTCCGCTACGGCACCCCGCCCCGGGACATCGCGGCGTTCGCCGGGTACGCCATCCTCGGGCTGGCGCTGCCGGGCACGCTGCTGGTGCGCGCCCTGTACCGGGGCCGGCGCACCCTCGGCGAGGAGATCGCGCTCGGCACCGCGCTCGGCTACGCGGTCGAGCTGCCGGTCTACGCCGCCGCGCGGGCCGCCGGGGCGCCGATGCTGGTCGCCGGCTGGCCGCTGCTCACCTGCGCCGTGTTCCTGCTGGTGCCCGGGCTGCGCCGGCACTGGCGCGCCGCGCCGGCCCGCCGGGCCCCGGCCCGCTGGTCGTGGTTCCTGGCCGCGATCCTGCTCTACCTGCTGGCGAGCACCGCGCTGCTGTCCTTCCGGTCGACTCCGCTCACCTGGCCGGCGCTCGGCACCGCGCAGTTCGACCTGCCCTTCAACCTGGGGCTGGTCGCCGAACTGAAGCATCACCTGCCGCCGCAGACCCCGACGGTGGCCGGCGAGCCGCTGCTCTACCACTGGTTCTTCGCCGCGCACCTGGGCGCGGCGAGCTGGCTGACCGGGACCGAGCCGCTGGTGCTGCTGGCCCGGCTCGGCATGCTGCCGGTGGCGGCGGTGTACGTGCTGCTGCTCGGCCTGCTCGCCCGGCGGGTGACCGGCTCGCGGGCCGGCGGGGCGCTCGGCGTGCTCGGCGCGCTCTTCCTGGCGCTGCCCAGCCTGTACGCCAACGCCAACGGCCTGGTCATGTTCACCGGCGTTCCCTACCTGCCGTTCCCGAGCCCGAGCACGACGTTCGGCGCGATGCTGTTCGTCCCGGTCGTGCTCCTGGTGACCGACCTGCTCGCCGGCCGGTGCGCCGGCCGGGCCTGCTGGGTGCTGCTCGCGGCGTTCCTGGCCGCCGTCATGGGAGCCAAGGCGACCTACCTGCCGGTGCTGGCCGCCGGACTGGCCGCGGTGGCCGGATTGGACCTGCTCCGGCGCCGGCCGCCGTCCCGGGCGGTGCTCGGCGCGCTGGGCATGACCGCCGGCGGCCTGCTGTTCGCCCAGCTGGTGCTGTTCGGCGGCACGCGCAACGGGCTGGTGGTCGTCCCGCTGTCGGTGGCCCGGCGGACCTGGGGCATGCTCGCCGGGCTCGGCGGCCGGACCGACCTGCCGCTGTCGGCGCCGGTGCTCGGCGTCACGCTGATCTTCGCCGCCGGGTGCGCGATGGCCTGGTGCGGCGTCCTCGGCCTGCTGCGCCGGCCGGCCGTGGCCCGCCGGCCCGAGGTGGTGCTGCTGCTCGGCATGGGGGCCGCCGGGGTGGCGGCGACGCTGCTCCTCGGCACCGCGACCGGCGCGTTCAACCAGGCGTACTTCTACCACGCGGTGACCCCGTACCTGGCGATCATGACCGCGCTGGGGTTCGGCGTGCTGCTGCGCCGCGAGCGGATCCCGGCGGTCGCGGCGGCGTGCGCGGCGGCCGGCGGGCTGGCGGCGGCGGTGGGGATCCGGGTGATCTGCGGGGTGCGGGTGCCGGTGCCGCCCGGCCAGGGCGGCCTGGTGTTCCTGCCGTACCTGGTGCTGGCCGCCGTCGCGGCCCTCGCCGCCGGCGGGATGCTCGCGCTGCGCGAGCGGCCGCGCCCGTGGGCGCTGCTGGTGGCGGCGGCGGTCGGCGCGGGCTCGCTCGGCGCCTGGCAGGCCCGGGTGTGGCTGCTCGCCCACCCCGGCGCCGAGCCGCGGATGTACCAGGACCACCGGCCGCCGCCCGAGCTGGTGCCGGGCGGCGCGCTCGCCGTGGCGCGCTGGCTGCGCGCCCATTCGGGTCCGGGCGATGTGGTGGCGACCAACGTGTACTGCCGGTGGGGGGTGGAGAACCCCTGCGACAGCCGGCAGTACTGGCTGTCGGCGCTGGCCGAGCGCCGGGTGCTGGTGGAGGGCTGGACGTACGCCACGCCGAACCTCGCCCGCTGGCGACCCGGGGAGATCCTGGAGCACCGGCCGCACTGGGACCGGCAGCGGATCGCGCTGAACGACACGGTCTTCGCCGACCCCACCCCGGCCGCGGTGGACCGGCTGCGCCAGGAGTACCGGGTGCGCTGGCTGGTGGCCGACGAGCGCTACCTGCCGCCCGGCGTCCACCTGGGCGACGTGGCCGGCTTCCGGCTCCGGGCCGGCGACTGGGCGGTCTACCAGGTACCCGGTCCGGCGTCCTGAAGGTGGTCACCGGACCGGCCGCGCCGGCGGCCCGGTCCCGGTGACCACCGGACCGGGACCGCCGGGCCGCGATTACGGACCCGGACCCCAGGCCGGACACCGGCCCCGGGCCGGCGGGCGGGACGACCGGACCCGCGGGCGCCACGACCGGTCCGCCGGACCAGGGCCGCCGGAGTGTGGCCGGGACCGGGAGCCGGCCCTCGTCGGCCGGACCCCGGCGGCCGGGCCCAGCGGACGGACTCAGCGGACGGACTCAGCGGCCGCGCTTAAGGGGCCGCCACCAGGCCTGGTGGTCGCGGTACCAGCCGACCACCTCGGCCAGTCCCCGGTCGAAGCCGACGGCGGGCAGGAACCCGATGGCGCGCAGCCGGCCGCTGTCCACCGCGTACCGGCGGTCGTGGCCGGGCCGGTCGGGCACCATGTCCACCCTGTCCCAGCCGGCGCCCACCGCGGCCAGCAGCCGATCGACCAGCTCCCGGTTGGTCAGCTCGACGCCGCCGCCGATGTTGTACACCTGCCCCGGCTCCCCCTTCTCCAGCACCAGCTGGATGCCCCGGCAGTGGTCGTCGACGTGAAGCCACTCGCGGACGTTCATCCCGTCGCCGTACAGCGGGACCCGCTCGCCGTCCAGCAGCCGGGTGACGAACAGCGGGATCAGCTTCTCTGGGTACTGGTAGGGCCCGTAGTTGTTGGAGCAGCGGGTGATCCGCACGTCCAGGCCGTGGGTGCGGTGGTAGGCGCGGCACAGCAGGTCGGCGCCGGCCTTGGCCGCCGAGTAGGGCGAGTTCGGCAGCAGCGGCTCGTCCTCGGTCCAGGCGCCGGCCGCGATCGACCCGTACACCTCGTCGGTGGACACCTGGACGAAGGTGCGCACCCCGCCCTCCAGCGCGGCCTGCAGCAGCCGCTGGGTGCCGAGCACGTTGGTGGTGACGAAGTCGCCCGCGCCGGTGATCGACCGGTCGACGTGCGTCTCGGCGGCGAAGTTGACCACCACGTCGTGCCCGGGGACGGTCTCGGCCAGCAGCGCGGCGTCGGTGACGTCGCCGTAGCGGAACGCGTAGCCGGGGTGGCGGGCCACCGGGGCGAGGTTGGCGAGGTTCCCGGCGTAGGTGAGGCGGTCCAGCACGGTGACGTGCGCGTTCTCGTACCCCGGGTAGGCGCCGCGCAGCAGCGAGCGCACGTAGTTGGACCCGATGAAACCGGCGCCGCCGGTGACCAGGACCTTCACACCTTCACCTGGATCCGGCTGTGGTCGCCGACCATGAGCTCGTGGGTGTTGCTCACGCCCGCCGCCCGGCTGACCTCGACGTTGCGGCCGATGAGCGAGTGCGCGATGCGCGAGACGCCGTCGACCGACGAGCCGTCCAGCACGATGGAGTACTCGATCTCGGCGTTCTGCAGCACGCAGCCGGCGCCGATCGAGGTGAACGGCCCCACGTAGGAGGAGATGATCTTGGCGTCCGCGCCGACCACGACCGGGCCGCGCAGCACCGAGTTCTCCACCACGGCGCCCGGTTCGACCACCACCCGCCCGGTGATCTCGCTGAGCCGGTCGACGGTGCCGGCCACCCCCGGCTCGACGCGTTCCAGCACCATGCGGTTGCACTCCAGGATGTCCTGGAGGCGGCCGGTGTCCTTCCAGTAGCCGCTCACCATGTGCGAGCGCACGGTGTGCCCGTTCTCGATGAGCCACTGGATGGCGTCGGTGATCTCCAGCTCGCCGCGCGCGGACGGGCGGATCTCGCGGACCGCGCGGTGCACGGCCGGGGAGAAGGCGTAGACGCCGACGATCGCCAGGTCGCTGCGCGGGTGCTCGGGCTTCTCCTGCAGCGCGCGGATCTCGCCGCCCGGCCCGAGCTCGGCGATCCCGTAGTACTGCGGCTCGGCCACCCGGGTCAACAGGATGCGCGCGTCGCAGGCCTCGCGGGTGAACGCCTCCACCAGGCCGCCGATGCCGCCCACCAGGAAATTGTCGCCCAGATACATGACGAAGGGGTCGCCGGCCAGGAAGTCGCCGGCGATGAGCACGCAGTGCGCCAGGCCGAGCGGGGCCGGTTGCTCGATGTAGGTCACCTCCAGGCCGAAGCGGGCGCCGTCCCCCACCGCGGCGCGGATCTCGGCGCCGGTGTCGCCGACGACGATGCCGCATTCGCGGATGCCGGCGTCCCGGATCGCCTCCAGCCCGTAGTAGAGCACCGGTTTGTTGGCGACCGGGACCAGTTGCTTGGCGGAGGTGTGCGTCAGGGGCCGCAGCCGCGTGCCCTTGCCGCCCGCCAGGACGAGTGCCTTCACGTCATGTCCTTTCCAGGGTCTCGCCGCCGGTCACGGAAGGTCCAGAACCGGTGGGTGAGGTAGTTCAGCGGGACGAACCCGACGAGCACCACCGCCTGGGCGGCCAGCACCGGCAGGTGGGCGGCCCCGACGAGCGGCGGCAGCCCGGCGAGCGAGCAGGCCAGGAAGCCCAGCCCCACCGCGTAGAAACGCAGATATCCGGCGATCCATGATTTCCGGCCGCCACGGAACACCACCAGGCGATACCAGGGATACACGGCCACCAATGTGATGAAATGACTGGCAACGACTACGCAAAGATAGGAAACCGAATCCCGAAAAATATGCAATCCGGCGGCCAGGATGGCGTAGTAGAGCAGCGCGGTCACCCCGCCGCTCACCAGGTATGTGATGAGGTGGCCGCCGAGCGCCGGGGTCAGGTGCCGCACTCGCGAATACGTCTTCCGGCCGCGACCGGTCCGACTACCGGTTTCGACCATACGAATTCCCCCGAATCGCGGTCGGACAGTCATCTCACGAATAGCTTAATGGGCCAATGCCGGATGAACGGCGAACAGCGGGGGAACTGATGTCGGTGTCGGTCGTCATTCCGTGTTACCGGTCCGCGCGGACCCTGGACGAGCTGGTGACCAGATCGGTGGCGGTGCTGCGCTCGCTGGCCGTGCCGCACGAGGTGATCCTGGTGGTGGACGGCAGTCCGGACGACACCTGGAGCGTGGCCGCGGCGCTGGCCCGCCGGTTCCCCGCGGTCCGCGCCGTGCACCTGTCCCGCAACTACGGCCAGCACAACGCGCTGGTGGCCGGCATCCGGGAGGCCGAGCACGACGTCATCGTCACGATGGACGACGACCTGCAGCACCCGCCCGAGCAGATCCCGCTGCTGCTGGCCGCGCTGGCCGGCGACCGGCTGGACCTGGTCTACGGGCTGCCGCACGAGGAGGAGCACGGCGCGGTGCGCAGCCTCGTCTCCCGGACCGTGAAGGCCGGCATGTCCGGCATGCTGGGCATCCGGTCCGCCCGGATGATCAGCGCGTTCCGCGCCTTCCGCACCCACCTGCGGCACGGCTTCGACCGGTTCGCCGGGCCGCACGCCTCGGTGGACGTGGCACTGTCCTGGGCCACCACCCGGGTCGGCTCGGTCGGCGTGCACATGGACCGCCGCCGCGACGGGCGGTCCACCTACACGCTGCGCATGCTGGTCCGGCACACCGCCAACATGCTGTTCGGCTACAGCACGATCCCGCTGCGGGTGGCCAGCTACCTGGGCTTCATGGTCGGGGTGTTCGGGCTGGTGATGGGCGCGGTGGTGCTGTGGAGCTTCGCGGTCGGCAACACCACCGTGGTCGGCTTCACCAGCCTGGCCTCGATGATCACCCTGTTCTCCTCGGCCCAGCTGATGGCGGTCGGCCTGCTCGGCGAGTACGTCGGCCGCATCCACGCCAGCGGCATGGGCCGCCCCACCTACGTCATCCGCGAACGCATCGGCTCCTCGGTATCGGTCTGACCCGGCCGGGCCGGGATCGGCCGGGCGCCGGTCCCGGCCCGGCCGGGTCAGGTCGCGGGCAGGAGGCCGGGGCGGACCAGGTGGAGGGTGTAGAAGGTGCTCACCGGCTCGAAGCCGTAGCGGGCCCAGGCCCGCTGCACCCGGGTGTGGTGGCCCTGGGTGGAGATCACCACCTCGGTGCCGCCGCCGGCGAGCGCGCGCTCCTCCACCGCGCGCAGCACGTGGGCGTACAGCCCTTGGGCCTGCCGGCCGGGCACCACTCCGGCCAGCAGGATCTCGGTGCGCGGCCCGTCTTCGGCCACGGTGGCGAGCCCGAACGTCCCGGAGCGGTCGACGGCGGTCAGGCAGTCGCCGGCCGCGGCCGACCGGCCGGCCCACTCGGCATAGCCGGCCTCGGCGCCGGCCGGGTCGAACAGCGGGTTCGCCAGGTAGTGACCGGCGTAGCCGGCGAAGATCTCCGCGGCCAGCCGCTCGGCGGTCGCGGGGTCGCGGGGCTCGGCGACCCGCAGGCCGGGCAGCGGATCGGGCGCGCGGCCGCGGCCGGCGGGCAGCCGCCAGTAGACCAGCGAGTCGGCCAGCAGGACGGTACGGCCGAGCGCGGCCAGCCCGGCGGCCCAGCCGGCCAGGTCCGCCGGGTAGCGCAGGATGATCACGTCCGCGGCGGAGTCCAGCACGGCCGCCCGCACCTGGGCGAACGCCTCCGGGGCGCTGCCGTCCGGCACGGTGAGCCGCTCGACCGGCCGGCCGAACCTGGCGGTGTCGTGCGGGGACGGGCAGGCGCGCACCTCCGGCGCGGCCATCACCTCCTGCCAGGCCATCAGGTCACCCGGAAGGTCTTGACCGCCTCGATCACCCGGCTCTGGGCGTCGTCCTCCAGCCCCGCGTACAGCGGCAGCCGGATCAGCCGGTCGGCGGCGCTCTCGGCGACCGGGCAGCCGCCGGGCGCGGTGCGGCCGAACCGCTGGCCGGCCGGGGAGCTGTGCAGCGGTGAGTAGTGGAAGATCGCCTGGATGCCGCGGGCCCGCAGGTGGGCGATCAGCTCCTGCCGGTTGGCCAGGTCGGGCAGCAGCAGGTAGTAGATGTGCGCCGGATGCTCGCACCCGTCGGGCACCCCCGGCCGGGCCACGCCCTGGGCGGCGGCCCAGTCGGCCAGCTCCTCGTGGTATCGCAGCCACAGCGACCGGCGCTGCGACTGGATCAGGTCGTAGGACTCCAGCTGGGCGACCAGCTGCGCGGCGAGGATCTCCGACGGCGCGAACGCGGTCCCGAGGTCCACCCAGCGGTACATGTCCACCTGGCCGCGGAAGAACTGGCGGCGGTTGGTCCCCTTGTCGTGCAGGATCTCGGCCCGCTCGGCGAGCCCGGCGTCGGCGGTGAGCACCGCGCCGCCCTCGCCGCACTGGATGTTCTTGGTGGCGTGGAAGCTCTGCGCGGCCAGCAGGCCGTACGAGCCGAGCGCCCGGCCGTGGTAGGTGCCGCCGAGGCCGTGCGCGTTGTCCTCGATGACCGCCAGATCGTGCCGCTCGGCGATCTTCATGATCCGGTCCATCTCGCAGGCCACCCCGGCGTAGTGCACGACCGCGATGGCCCGGGTGCGGCCGGTGATCGCCGCCTCGATCCGGTCCTCGTCCATGTTGAGGGTGTCCGGCCGGGAGTCGACGAACACCGGCACCGCGCCGCGCAGCACAAAGGCGTTGGCCGTCGCCACGAAGGTGAACGACGGCACGATCACCTCGTCGCCCGGCCGCGGGTCGAACGCCAGCGCGGCCAGGTCCATCGCGGTGGTGCCCGAGGTGGTCAACACGATGTGCGGCGCGCCGGTCACCTCGCGCAGCAGGTGGACGGCGCGTTCCCCGTAGTGGCCGTACCCGGAGGTCCACGGCCGGTGCATGGCGTCGGTGACGTAGGCGAGCTGGTCGCGGGCCACGTACGGGCGATGGAAGGGGATCTGGGTCATGTTCGAAGAGGTCACAGCGTCAATGAACACCAGCCGCCGCGGCACGACGGGGCGCGACGGCCGTGCTTGGACAAGTTCTTGCGCAACGCAGGCGCCGCCCAGATACCCGCGCCGCGCGCCATCTCGCGGCCCTCCGGTGGGATGGCGGCGGCCCGCGGGACAGGCCGCCCGCGCGGCAGGCGGCGCCGCGGCGGTTCCGGGCGATCCGGGAGCGGCGGGGGCGGCCCGATGCGCGGCCCGATGGGCGGTAAAGGTGCGGTCAGCGACCGGCCCCGGTTCGGCAGCGGCCCGGGTGCCGGACTCCGGGCGGTGCCCGGCCCGTGTACCTGTGTTCTTTCGGAGGTGGGGCCCATGGAGGCGACGCTGATCGAGCGGACCGTCGAGCTGGAGGACCGGCACTGGTGGTTCCAGGAGCGGCGCGCGATCATCGCGCGCGAGCTGCGCCGGCTGGACCGTCCCGGCCGGGCGCTGGATCTCGGCGGCGCCGGCGGCGGCAACGCGCGCGTATTCGTGCGGCACGGCTGGGACCCGCTGGTCGTCGACGCCTCGGAGACCGCGGTCCAGCTGGCCAAGGAGCGCGGCCTGCGGGCGATCCACGCCGACGCCTGCGACCTGCCGCTACCGGACGGGCACTTCGACCTGGCGCTGGCGTTCGACGTGCTGGAGCACATCGAGGACGACGCGGCCGCCGCCGCCGAGCTGGTCCGGGTGCTGCGGCCGGGCGGGCGGCTGCTGCTGGCGGTGCCGTGTGACATGGCGCTGTGGTCGGAGCACGACGTGGTGAGCGGGCACTTCCGCCGCTACACCCGGCCGTCGCTGCGGCAGGTGCTCACCGGCGCCGAGCTGGTGATCGACCGGATGTGGAGCTGGAACGTGCTGATGAAGCCGGTGGTCGCCTGGCGCCGGCGGCGGTGCTCGGGCAACGACGTCGGCGAGGTGCCGCCGCTGCTGAACGCCGCGCTGCGCACGGTGATCGCCGCCGAGCGGTACCTGCCGGTCTCCGCGCTGCCCGGCGTGTCGATCATGGTCCGCGCGCACCGCCCGGACTGACCGTCCTTTCGAGGGGGACCGCCATGCACCACCCGCCACCGCCCGCGCCCGGCACGCCGGGCGGGCCCGGCCTCGGCTTCGTGCTGGGCACCGGGCGCTGCGGCTCCACGCTGCTGTTCGACGTGCTGGCCCGCCACCCGGACGCGGGGTTCCCCACCAATCTGGACGACCACCTGCGCCGGGTGCCCGCGCCGCTACGCCGGCTCGGCACCGCCGCCCACCGCCGGCTGCCGCCGGGCTTCCCGCCGCGGCGGGTGCGGCCGGCCGAGGCGCAGGCCGCGATGGCCCGGGAGATCTCCCCGATGATCTCAGACCCGTTCCGCGACCTGCTCGCCGAGGACGTCACCCCCTGGCTGGCCCGGCGGGCGCGCGAGTTCTTCGCCGGGCGGGCCGCCGCGGAGGGCGTCCGGCACTACCTGCACAAGTTCACCGGCTGGCCCCGGGCCGGGTTCCTGCACGAGGTGTTCCCCGAGGCGCGGTTCGTGCACATCGTCCGGGACGGCCGGGCGGTGGCCAACTCCTGGCTGCAGATGTCCTGGTGGCGCGGCCATCTGGGCCCGGCGTCCTGGGACTACGGGCCGCTGCCCCGTTCCTATGCCGAGGAGTGGCACGAAGGCGGCCGGTGCCTGGTGCACCTGGCCGGCATCGGATGGAAGATCCTGATGGACGCCTTCGAGATGAGCCGGGCCGGCGTCCCGGCGCGGCTGTGGCTGGAGGTCCGCTACGAGGACCTGCTCGCCGACCCGCGCAAGCAGGTGGACGTGATCACCGAGTTCCTCGGCCTGCCCTGGACCACCGATTTCGAGCGGCGCTTCGCCCGCCAGCCCATCTCCGCCGGCCGCGCCGAGGCCTTCCGCCGGGATCTCACCCCGCGCCAGCTCGCGGTGCTGGACCGGTCGCTCGGCCACCGGCTGCGCCAGCTCGGCTACCCGGCCTGACCGCCGGCCCGGCACGAGGGGGAAGCGATGTGCGGGATCGCGGGGATCGTGGGCGCTGGCCCGCCGGACCCGGAGCTGGTGCGGCGGATGTGCGCGGTGATCAGGCATCGCGGCCCGGACGGCGAGGGCTTCCACAC
Source organism: Sphaerisporangium rufum (assembly GCF_016863395.1). Classification (GTDB taxonomy): domain Bacteria; phylum Actinomycetota; class Actinomycetes; order Streptosporangiales; family Streptosporangiaceae; genus Sphaerisporangium; species Sphaerisporangium rufum. The sequence goes on from NZ_BOOU01000052.1 coordinate 88,572, forward strand.
CGACGGGCGGGCCGCGCTCGGCATGCGCCGGCTGGCGGTGCTGGACCTGGTGGCCGGCGACCAGCCGGTGTACAGCGAGGACGGCCAGGTCGTGGCGGTGTTCAACGGCGAGCTGTACAACTTCGCCGAGCTGCGCGCCGACCTGGCCCGCCGCGGCCACCGGCTGCGCGGCACCGGCGACTCCGAATGCCTGGTGCACCTGTACGAGGAGCACGGCCCGGACCTGGTGCACCGGCTGCGCGGCATGTTCGCCTTCGCCGTGTGGGACCGCGGCCGGGGCCGGCTGCTGCTGGCCCGCGACCGGGTCGGCAAGAAGCCGCTCTACTGGCGGGCCGGCGGCGGCTCGATCGCGTTCGCCTCGGAGCTGAAGTCGCTGGCCTGCGACCCGGAGCTGCGGCGGGAGATCGACCCGGTCGCGCTGCACCACTACCTCACCCTGCAGTACGTCCCGGCGCCGCTGTCGATCTACCGGGGGGTGCGCAAACTGCCGCCCGGCCACCTGCTGGTCTGGCAGGACGGCGCGGTGTCGGTGCGCCGCTACTGGGAACTGGACCGCACCCCGCGCCCGCCGGGCGACCCGCGGGAGGCGGCGGCGCGGCTGCGGGAGCTGCTGCTGGAGTCCACCCGGATCCGGCTGGTCAGCGACCGGCCGGTCGGCGCCTTCCTGTCGGGGGGGATCGACTCCTCGGCGGTGGTCGCCGCGATGGCCCGGCAGGTCTCCGGCCCGGTCCGCACCTTCTGCATCGGTTTCGAGGACGGCCGCTACGACGAGCGGCACAAGGCCCGCCTGGTGGCCCGCCGGTACGGCACCGACCACCACGAGCTGGTGGTCACCACCGACCTGCTGGACGTGGTGCCCCGGCTGGCCTGGCACTTCGACGAGCCGTTCGCCGACTCCTCGGCGATCCCGAGCTTCTACGTGGCCCGGCTCGGCCGCGAGCACGTCACCGTGGTGCTCAACGGCGACGGCGGCGACGAGTCGTTCGGCGGCTACCAGCGCTACGTGCTGATGGGGAAGGCCGGCCTGCTGCCCGCGCTGCCCGGACCGCTGGCCGCGCTGGCCGGCCGGGCCGGTGACGCGATCACTGCGCGCGGCGAGCGCACCTCCCGGTCCCGGCGGATCGGCCGGCTTGCCCAGTTCGCCGCCGAGCCGCCGCCGCGCCGCTACGCGCGGCTGATGGCCGCCTTCACCCAGGCGCAGAAGATGGAGCTGTACACCGGTCCGCTGCGTGCCGCGCTGGCCGGCGTCGACAGCTACCGGCTGCTGGAGGACGCCGCGCACCGCTCGGGCGCCCGCACCGCGCTGGACCGGACGCTGAGCGTGGACCTGGCCACCTACCTGCCGGGTGATCTGCTGGTCAAGGTGGACATCACCTCGATGGCCAACTCCCTGGAGGCGCGGTCCCCGTTCCTGGACCACCGGCTGATGGAGTGGGCCGCCGCGCTGCCGCCCCGGTGGAAGATCCGCGGCGGTACCACCAAGGCGCTGCTGCGGCACGCGCTCGCGCCCTGGCTGCCGGCCGAGGTGCTCCGGCTGCCCAAGCAGGGGTTCGGCGTGCCGCTGGCCGACTGGCTGCGCGGCCCGCTGCGCGAGCCGGCCTTCGACCTGCTCACCGACGCGACCGCGCGCGAGCGGGGCCTGTTCCGACCGGAGGTGGTGCGCGGCATGCTGCACGCGCACGCCGCCGGCGCCGACCACGCGGTACGGCTGTGGACGCTGCTGCAGTTCGAGCTCTGGCACCGGGCGCACGCGGGCCGCCCGGCCCCCGGTGACGTCCCGCCCGGATTCCCCGCGCCACCGGACCCGGGAGCCGGCACGCCGTGCACGTCTGCGAAGTGATCAAAACCCTGGACATCGGCGGCGCCGAGACGCTGCTGGTCGCCCGGCTGCGCGCCGCCCCGCCCGGCAAGCGCTACACCGTGGTCTGCCTCCAGGCGGCCACCCCGGTACTGATCGACCGGCTGCGCGCGGCCGGGGTGGCCGTCGTCGACCTCACCGCCCGTCCGCGGGCGCTGCGCCTGGCGCTGCTGCCCGGCGTGGTGCGGCGGCTGCGACCCGACGTGGTGAACTGCCACTCCCCGCTGCCGGCGGTGGTACTGCGGCTGGGCCTGCCGCCGGGACGGCGCCGGCCGCCGCTGGTGTCCACGGTGCACCTGGTGACCCACCGGCGGTCCGTCCTGCTGGCCGACCGGGCCACCCGCCGGCTGGACGACCACACCGTCGCGGTGTCGGAGGAGATCGCCCGGTGCGCGACGGCCCGGCGCCGGCGCGGCGTCTCGGTCCGCCGGCACGGGGTGGACCTGGCCGCGCAGCGGCGGCACGCGGCCGAGGCCGCGGTGATCCGCAAGGAGCTGGACGTGCCGGACGGCGCGTGCCTCGTCGCGCACGTCGCCAACTTCCACCCGGTCAAGGATCATGCGACGCTGGTCGAGGCGGCGGCGCGGGTGACGGCGGCCGACCCGCGGGCGCTGTTCCTGCTGGCCGGCACCGGGCCGCTGCTGCCCCGGATCAGCGGCCGGGTCGCCGCGCTCGGGCTGGACCGGGTGCGGCTGCTCGGCCTGGTCCCGGACGCCGCCCGGCTGGTGGCGGCCGCGGACCTGCTGGTCCTCAGCTCCTGCTCCGAGGGACTGCCGGTGGTGGTGATGGAGGCGTTCGCCGCGGGCGTGCCGGTGGTGGCGACCCGGGTCGGCGGGCTGCCCGACCTGGTCACCGACGGCGAGAACGGTCTGCTGGTGCCACCGGGCGACCCGGGGGCACTGGCCGGGGCGGTGCTGCGCGCGATGCGGCCCGCGGTGCGCGACCGGCTGGCCGCGGCGGCGCGCCGCAGCGGAGAAGGGCTGGACATCGCCGACACCGCGCGGTGGTTCGACCGCCTGTACGACGAGCTGGCCGGGGCGCGGCGGGCACGGGGCCGGTGATCCGGCGGCCCGCCGGTCAGCGCACCGGGTCGCGTTCGGCGGCCGCCCGCCGGGGGACGCGCCGCTCTGCGGCACGGCGCAGGCCGGCGCGCACCGCCCGGCCGGCGAAGGCCAGGTCGGCGCGGCGGGGCAGCAACTCCCGGGCGGCCAGCCCGGTGGCCCCGAGGAACCAGGCGGCCTCCGCCACCGCCATGCAGATGTAGGTCGCGCAGGACACCAGCGCCGCGCCGGTCGCGCCGAGCGGCGGGATCAGCGCCAGGTTGAGCAGCACGTTGGCGGCCAGCGCGGCCAGCGCGATCGAGGTCATCAGCACCGGCCGTCCGAGCCGCACCAGGTGCTGCTCCAGCGGGCGCATCGCGATCAGCGCGACCATGCCCGGAGCCAGTACGGCCAGCGGTGCGACCGCGCCGGCGAACGCCCGGCCGTACACCAGCGGGATCAGCAGCGGGGAGGCCAGGGCCAGCAGCCCGGCCGAGCAGCAGGACAGCACCACGCCGAGCCGCACCGCCCGCGCGGTGAGCAGCGCGGCGGCAGGCAGGTCGTCGGCGGCCTGGCGGGCCAGCGCGACCTGGGCCACCGACTCGCCGGGGATCCGGGTCAGCTCCAGCAACCCGACGGCGATGGCGTACACGCCGGCCGCGGCGGGCGAGTGGCGGGCGTGCAGCAGCAGCACGTCGATGATCAGCAGCAGGTGGAAGGCGACCAGCCCGGGGTGGTAGCGGGCCGCGACCCGGAGCTGGTGGCGGGCCAGCCGCGGGTCGAAGGCCCGCGGCGGGAGCGGGCGCAGCGCCCGGGCCAGCAACGGCGCGGGCACGATCATGGCCACGGTCCAGCACAGGATCGCGGCGGGCAGGGTCAGCCGCCCGGTGGCGGCCAGCACCGCGGCCGACCCGCACTGGACGGCCCCGGCCGCGATGGCGCTGCGGTTGACCAGCTCGACCCGCGCCCGCAGCAGGGCGATGGCGGTGAGGTTGACGGTGACCGCGCCGAACGGCACGGCCAGCAACGCCACCAGTAGCAGCGCCGGGCGGGCGGGCAGCGCGCCGAGCAGGGCGAGCACCCCGCCGAGCACGGCGGCGGCGGTGCCGGCGGCCAGCCCCAGGGCCGGCGCGTTGACGCTGAGGGCCTGCCGCCGCTCCGCGCGCTCCCACAGCGATATCTGGGTGCGTTCCACCGAGAAGTGGCCGATCACGATCCCGGTGAAGGCGACGGTGGTGATGACCGCGTAGTGCCCGCGCCCGTCCGGGCGCAGGGCGTGCGCGATCAGGACGTTGGCCGCCGAGGCGAGCACGACCCGCAGCGCGCGGCGCGCGACGGTGCGCGCGACGCCGCGGGCCGGGATCGTCACCGGGCCGCCGCCTGGCGGGGCACGAACGGCCGCGCCTGCCCGCCGGGCGGCGCCTGCGGGCCGGCCGGCGGCACCGGGTGCCCGTCCCGTTCTCTGGTCCAGGCGACGGCGGCCAGCAGGCTGGCGACCATCACGATCGGCATTCGCTGGCGGAAGGTCAGCCCGATGTTGGCCATGCCGGTGGCGAAGGCCACGGTGGTGGGCACCAGGAACAGCAGCAGGACCAGCAGCACCGCCCGGTCGCGGCGCCACAGCCGGCGGGCCCCGGCCACCGCGTAGGCCAACAGCACGTACCACACGCAGGTGTCGATCTTCCCGAGTTGCAGCACCCGGCTGCCCGGGGTCCACGGGAACGGGGACAGCAACGTGTACAGCACCTTGGTGTGCAGCTCGCCCCACGCCCGGCCGCCGTCGTCGAAGCGGACACCCGACCCCTTGGCCTGGTGGTTGTGGCGCACGATGTCCGACTGCCCGGTGTCGAGCTGCGCCTCCATGCTCTGCACCGCCGGGCCCGGTACGGCGCTCCCGGCCAGCAGGAGCGCGCCGAGCAGGGCCGTGACGGCCAGCACCGTCGTGCGCAGCGAGACCAGGCGCCGCAGCCCGCTGACGCCGAGCGCGAGCGGCAGCACGCAGGTGAACACCATGTACGGGCGCACGTACCACAGCGCCCACAGCAGCGGCGCGATGGCCAGCGGCTTCCACAGCGCGAAGCGCCGGGTCATCGAGACACCGAGCGCCAGCGCGCCCACGGTGAACAGCGCGTTGAAGCCGTCCTTGTAGGTGTCGGCGGTGTGCAGCAGGAAGGACGGCATGAACGCGGTGACCGCCAGCAGCCGGAAGGCGGCCGGCGCGTCCGCGCCGACCAGCCGGGCGAAGCGGTAGACGACCACGCACAGCACGCAGGCGAGCGCGGCGACCACCGCGGTGCACCCCAGGGTGGCCAGGCCGCCGTTCAGCGTGATGACCAGCGCGAACACGTTGGCCGGCACCGCCACCGACAGCACCTCCGGCATGTCGTCGGCGCTGACGAAGGAGAGGCCCTCCCGCTGCCAGCGGTCGGCGACCATCATGCCGAGGCGCTCGTAGCCCAGGTTGTCGCCGCCGTAGCCGAGGAGCTGGTTGCGCTGCAGCAGGTACAGGGCGGCCAGCCGGGCGAGGTAGGCGGCCAGGATCACCGGCACCACCCTGGGGGCCTGGGACGCGTCCACGCCACGTCGCGCCACCGTCACCACGACGATCGCCAGCACGATGACGATCAGCACTTCCATGGGGTTCGGCCTCCCGCCGGCTCGCCAATTCGGCACGACCGGCCGGGGGCCGGATTCCGGCCAGGCCGAGCACCTCGCCAGACGCTAACCTCCGCGCATTCCGCCCGGGCCGCGGGACCACACCTGGCTGACGCGACGATGACCCGGGCCTGGTCTTTCTTTCCCCGCCGCTCCCCCGGACTCGGCCGACCGGCGGCGCGCCGACGGTATCGCATCCGTGACCTCGGTCGATATATCCGGCGCACAATTCCGCTTATATCGGGATCGCCTCCCCGGAAAAGCCGCCACGCGCTCCGGTCCGCCCACCCGTCCGGGAAATGGCACCGGGAAGCTCATGACCAAGTACCGAATAAGGAAACACTTTCACGCCGCTCGCGGCGGAACCGGGGAATACGAGAATCCGGCGGCTAGGTTCGAGGGCGTGACCAGGCACAATGCCCGAGAAGCCGCCGCGCCGCCGGACGGCCGCATTCGGGTCATGGAGATAATCGCGCGCCTCAACGTGGGGGGCCCGGCGACACAGATCTCCGGCATCCTGCGCGGCCTGAACCGCGAGGAGTTCGACCACCGGCTCTACACCGGCCAGGTCGACGGCGAGGAGTTCGACGACCTCCTGCTGCGCCGCGCCCCGGCCGGTCCGGGCGCGCCCGGCGTCCACCACGTCCCGGGCCTCGGCCGGTCCATCCGGCCTACCGACGACCTGCGCGCGCTCGCCCACCTGACCGCGGCCATCCGCCGCTTCCGCCCGCACGTCGTGCACACCCGCACCGCCAAGGCCGGCGCGCTCGGCCGGATCGCTGCGCTGCTGTCCGGCGTGCGCCCTGCCCGGGTGCACACCTTCCACGGGCACCTGCTGCACGGTCACTTCACCGGGCACCGGCTACGCGCCTACGTCTGGACCGAGCGGCGGCTCGCCTCGGTCACCGACCGGCTGGTCAGCGTCGGCGAGCGGGTCCGCGACGAGCTGCTGGCGGCCGGCGTCGGCCGGCCGGAGCAGTACGTGGTGATCCCGCCCGGCGTGCGATGCGACCGGACCGCCACCCGGTCGGCCGCCCGCGCCACGCTCGGCCTCCCTCAGGAAGGGCCGGTCGTGGCGTTCGTCGGCCGGCTGACCAGGATCAAGCGCCCGGACCGGCTGATCGCCACCGCACGCGCCGTGCTGCCCGAGGTGCCCGGCTGCCGCTTCGTCGTCTGCGGCGGCGGCGAGCTGGCCGGCCTGGTGGCCCAAGCCGCCGCCGCGCTGCCCGGCGCCTTTCTCCCCCTCGGCTGGCGGGCCGACACCCACACCGTCTATGCCGCCGCCGACGTGGTACTGCTCACCTCCGACAGCGAGGGCACCCCGCTGACCTTGATCGAGGCGGGGATGGCCGGCGTCCCGGTCGTCGCCACCCGGGTGGGCAGCGTGGCCGAGGTCGTGCTGGACGGCCGGACCGGGCTGCTGGCCGGCACGGACGCCGGCGAGCTGGCCCGGCAGGTGGTCCGGCTGCTCGCCGACCCGGCCCTGGCCCACCGGCTCGGCGAGGAGGGCCGCCGCTTCACGACCGGGCGGTTCTCCACCAGGCGCCTGGTCGCCGACACCGAGGCCCTCTACCGGGCCGTCGCGGCCGTCGACGGCCGCCGTGGGACCGGGCGGCGGGCGGAGGTGAAGGCATGAGGGTACTGGTGACCGGTGGCGCCGGTTTCATCGGCGCCAACCTGTGCCGCGCGCTCGCCGCCCGGCCCGAGGTCGAGCGGGTCACCGTGCTGGACGACCTCAGCAGCGGCGACCTGGTCAACCTGGCCGGTGTGGACGCCGACTTCGTGTTCGGCAGCGTGCTGGACGCCGGGCCGCTCGCCGAGCTGGTCGCCGGCGCCACCACCGTGGTGCACCTGGCGGCCCGGCCCTCGGTGCCGCGCTCGATCGCCGACCCGCTGGCGTCACACGCCGCCAACGCCACCGGGACGCTGCACGTGCTGGAGGCGTGCCGGACGACCATGCCGCACCTGATCGTCGCGTCCTCCTCCTCGGTGTACGGCGACAGCGCGGCGGAGTACAAGCACGAGGACCTGCCCACCCGGCCGTTGAGCCCGTACGGCGCCGCCAAGCTCGCCGCGGAGTGCTACGCGCTCGCCTACGCCGCGACCTTCGGGCTGCCGGTGCTGGCCTTCCGGTTCTTCAACGTCTACGGCCCGCTGCAACCGGCCGACCACGCCTACGCGGCGGTGGTGCCGGCGTTCGTGGCCGCCGCGCTGCGAGGCGAGCCGGTGCCGGTGCACGGCGACGGCTCCCAGTCGCGTGACTTCACCTACGTCTCGTCGGTCACCGACGTGATCACCGACGCGGTGCTCCGCCGGGTCACTTCGCCGATCCCGGTGAACCTGGCCTTCGGCACCCGGGCCCGGCTGCTGGACGTCCGCGACGCGCTCGCCGCCGTCCTCGGCCGGCCGGTGGCGGCGGAGTTCGGGCCGCCCCGGCCGGGCGACATCCGCGAGTCGAGGTCCTCGCCCCGGCGGCTGGGCGAGCTCTTCCCGAAGGTGCGGGCCGTCCCGCTGGAGGAGGGGCTGCGCCGCACGGTCGCCTGGTTCGAGACCTTCACCCGGCCGTTGCCGGACCGGCGGCTCAACGCCGGCCGGTGACCGCGCCTACCGTCCCGCATCCGCCTTCGCACGCCATAGGAGTAGCCGTGAACGCAACGGCCGGGAAGACCTATCTCATCACCGGCGGCAGCGGATTCGTCGGGTCGCATCTGACCGACGCGCTGCTCGCCCGCGGTGACTCGGTGGTGGTCCTGGACAACCTGTCGACCGGACGGCTGGAGAACATCGACCACGTCGCGGCACATCCGCTGCTGCGGTTCGTGCACGGGTCGGTGCTGGACGAGCTCATGGTCGACGAGCTGGTGCACCGCTGCGACGTCGTGGTGCACCTGGCCGCCGCGGTCGGGGTGAAGCTGATCGTCGAGCAGCCGCTGCGCTCGCTGACCACCAACATCCGCGGCTCGGAGATCGTCATCGAGGCGGCGCACCGCTACCGGCGCAAGATCCTCATCACCAGCACCAGCGAGATCTACGGCAAGAACTCCACCGGCCCGCTGCCGGAGACCGCCGACCGCATCCTCGGCAGCCCGGCGGTGGCCCGCTGGGCGTACAGCACCTCCAAGGCGGTGGACGAGATCCTCGCCAACGCCTACCACAAGGAGCGCGGCCTGCCGACGGTCATCGTGCGGTTGTTCAACACCGTGGGCCCGCGGCAGAGTCCGGCCTACGGGATGGTGATCCCGCGCCTGGTCCGCCAGGCGCTGCGCGGCGAGCCGCTGACGGTGTTCGGCGACGGCACCCAGACCCGCTGCTTCGCCCACGTGGCCGACGTGGTGGACGCCCTGCTGCGCCTGCTGGACCACCCGGACGCGGTCGGCGAGACCTTCAACGTGGGGTCCTCGCACGAGGTCAGCATCATGGAGCTGGCCAAGTGCATCATCGACCGCACCGGCACCACGGCGGGCATCGAGCAGATCCCTTACGCCGAGGCCTACGAGGCCGGCTTCGAGGACATGCTGCGCAGGGTGCCCGACACCGCCAAACTGCGCGCGCTCACCGGGTGGATGCCGCGGCGCACCCTGCCCGACATCCTCACCGAGACCCTGGCCGAGGCCCGCGACGAGCTGAAGGCGCCGGCCCGGTGAACACCGCGAGCCTTCTGGCGGCCGCCCTCGCGGCGCTGGCGCTCAGCGCGGCGGCGGTCCGGCCGCTCGGCCGGCTGGCCTGGCGCCTCGGCATGATCGACCGGCCGACCGGCGGCCACAAGCGGCACCCGCGGCCGGTGCCCTACCTCGGCGGCGTGGCCCTCGCGCTCGGCGCCCTGGTCCCGCTGCCGCTGGTCGCCGGCCTGCCCGAGCGCCGCATCGCCGCGGTGGTGTGCGGCGCGCTGATCGTCGGGCTGGTGGGCCTGATCGACGACGCGCGCCCGCTGTCCCCGGTGACCAAGCTGGCGGTGCAGGGCGCCGCGGCCACCGGCGTCGTGCTCAACGGGGTGAGCGTCCCGCTGACCGGTGGCTGGGCCGACGGCCCGGTCACCCTGCTGTGGGTGGTGCTGCTCACCAACTCGTTCAACTTCCTCGACAACATGGACGGCGCCCTGGCCTCGGTGCTCACGGTGAGCGCGGCCCTGCTGGCCGCCGCCGCCTTCGCCACCGGCCGGCCCGGGCCCGGCCTGCTTCTCACCGCGCTGTGCTACGCCTGCCTGGGCTTCCTGCTGCACAACTGGCCGCCGGCGAAGATCTTCCTCGGGGACTGCGGGTCGCTGTTCGCCGGTTTCCTGTTCAGTTGTTCGGCCGTGCTGCTCACCGACGGGCAGCCGCCCGTCGCGGCGCTCGGCGGGCTGCTGCTGCCCACCTTCGTGGCCACGGTGGACACCGTCATGGTCGTCTGGCACCGGGCCCGGATCGGCCAGTCGCAGCTGCAGGGCGGTCACGACCACCTCTCCCACCGGCTGCGCGCGGCCGGGTTCGGCGAGCGGCAGGTCGCGCTCGCCCTGGCCGGGACGGCCGCGATCGCGGGGACGGCGCACTTCGCGATGGTCACCGGCCGGCTGTCCCCGCCGGTCACCACGGCGGCGGGCATCGGCGTCGCGGCGGTGCTCGTCGTCCTGGCGCGGCGGCTGCGCGCCCCGGATCCGGACCTCTCCCACACCCCTACGTTCGACATCAGCGAAAGGCGATGATCAGTGGACCTGATCTCTCACGTGAGGCTGGCGCGCAGGTACTGGTTCCTGCTGCTGCCCGCCCTGCTCATCGGCGCGGTCGCCGCGATGGTCGTGACCGCCAACACCCCGCCCAGCTATCAGGCATCGCTCACGCTGCTGATAACGGGGAAGGAGGAGAGCAAGGGGAACGTCTACAGCGAGTTGCAGGCGATCGGGCTGTCCCAGCAGAAGGTGCAGTCCTACGCCAACCTGCTGATGAGCCGCCGGGTGGTCGGCCAGGTCCTCGCCAAGGACGGCCCGGGGCACGGCGTGGCCGGCGTCAAGGCCGAGGCGATCCCGCTGACCTCGCTACTGCGGGTCACCGTGGTGGACGGCGACCCGGCCCGGGCGGCCCGGCTGGCCAACGACCTGGCGACCACGTTCATCCACACCGTCGGGGAGATCGAGCATCCCGACCGTAAGGGTCGCTCAGGGGTGCGGGTCACCGTGGTGGACTCCGCCCAGCCGCCGGCGGCGCCGATCAGCCCCCGTCCGGTGCGCAACCTGGTGGTAGGGATGCTGCTCGCCCTGATCGGGGCGTACGGCACGCTGCTGCTCCGCGAGCGGCTGGACACCCGGATCCGCTCGCTTGAGCAGTTGCACGCCGTCGCCGGAGCGCCGGTGCTCGGGGTGATCCCGCGCGAGCGCGACGCCGAGCGCAACCCGCTGGTCGTGCGGCAGGAGGGCGCCTCGTCCCGGGCCGAGGCGTTCCGCGCGCTGCGCACCAACCTGCAGTTCCTCGGCGTGGACCGCCGGCCGCGGGCCCTGGTGGTCACCAGCTGCCTGCCCGAGGAGGGCAAGACCTCCACGGCCACCAACCTGGCGATCGTCTTCGCGCAGGCCGGCTGGCGGGTGCTGCTGGTGGACGCCGACCTGCGCAGGCCGCGGGTGCCCGCCTATCTGGGCATCGAGGGGGCGGCCGGGCTCACCGACGTGCTGATCGGCGAGGCCGCCCTGGAGGACGTGGTCCAGCCGTGGGGCGAGGGGGAGCCGCCGGTGGCGGTGCTGCCGAGCGGCCAGGTGCCGGCCAACCCCAGCGAGTTGCTCGGCTCGGAGGCGATGCGAAAGCTCGTCACCCGGCTGACCGCGCAGTACGACATGGTCATCTTCGACAGCTCGCCGCTGCTGCCGGTCACCGACGCCGCCGCCCTGTCGGCCATCTGCGACGAGGTGCTGCTGGTCTGCCGGATGGGCATGACCCGGCGCGGGCACCTGACCCGCGCCCGCGAGCTGCTCGACCCGGTGCACGCCCGGACCGTCGGGACGGTGCTGAACTTCGTGCCGCCCAAGGCCGACGAGCGGTACGGCTACAGCGCGGGCGCCCGTTACGGGTACGAGTCCGACCTCAGCAAGGAGCCGATGCCGGCCGCCGGCGGGTGACCGGCGCGGTGAGCAGGGCCAGCGGCACCCGCAGCGCGTCGGTCAGCCGGCGGGCGGTCAGCCGGTAGGCGAAGGCGGGCGCCCCGTAGGGGTCCGGGATGTCGGGCTGCTCCACCTGGACCAGCCCGCGCCGGGCCCGCACGGCCGCCAGCAGCGCGCCGGCCCGGGCCACCGGGTCGGCGTGACAGGTGATCGTCGAGGCGTCCACCGCGGCGGCCAGCGTGCCGAACTCCACGATGGTGAACATGCGGCCGGCGCCACGCGGATGCAGCCGGGCCACCCGGGCCCGGTGCGACTGGGCGGCCGTCAGCACCAGGTCGGCCTCGCGCACGATGCCGGCGGTGAGCCGCCGCGCGGCGAAGCCGTCGCTGTCCGCGCCGGCCTGCCGCAGCACGTGGACCGCGGGTGTGCTCATCGGCGCCCCGTCCACCGCGTCGGTGCCCGCGCTGGCCGCGACGATGGGCGAGTCCGGGCCGAGCGCGGCCCGGGTGAGGCGCTCGGCGATCGGCGACCGGCACAGGTTGCCGGTGCAGACGAACAGGATGCCGAACCGGGCGGGCCCGTCGCCGTCCGATGGGGCCGGACCTGCCGGACCTGCCGGACCGCCCGCCGCGCGGCCGCCCGGCGGCGGCCCGCCGGGCTCGCCTGGCAGCGGAGCACGGTCCATGAGGTCACGGTAACCGGGACCGGGCCGGGGGCCGGGGCGCGACGCGCGCCGTTTACTCTCTCCGCACATACTCCGGATTCCGGAGATGACAGATATGACGCCATTGAGCGGCCTGCTGGGGTTTCAGCGCGGGCAGCCGGACCGGTCGTCGGCGATCCGGGTGAGCTGCGGCCGGGCCAGCGGCTGCACCGGCACCGCGGGGGCCGCCGCCGAATACGGCTCGACCAGGTCGAGCTCCAGGATGCGCGCCCGCCGCGGCGCCATCTCCAGCACCGCCGAGAACACCGGATGCGACCGCTCGGTCTCGGCGATGAGATTCACCGGCACGCCGTCCAGCCGGGCCGCCCGCAGCCGGGCCCCCACCGCCGCGTACAGCGACACCCACAGCTTGTTGGCGCCCGGGACGTGCGCCCGGCCCGGCGCGTCCAGCCGGCCGGCGACATAGCCGGGCAGCGGCCCGGCCGGCACGTCGTTGACCAGCCGGGCCCGCACGGTCGTGCGCCGCTCGGCGCCCGCGCAGCGGCGCAGCCGGTAGTGGAGCGTGCGGCCCAGGTAGAAGTCCAGCTTGCCGCCGGCGGAGTTGTTCACCACCAGTTGCGCGTACGGCCCCGGGGTCTCCGGCAGCACCCCGCCCAGCGGGGTCGGCGACAGCCGCCGCTCCTCGGCGTCGTGCCGGCTCCAGACCTGCAGGCGGCGCTCCCCCGCCAGCCGTGCCAGCACCGGCACCATCCGGAACGGCCGGGCGAACGTCCGGGGCAGCCGGCCGGCGACGGCCTCGGCGATGGTGAGCAGGAACCGCTTGCGCGCCCGCTGGTCGGGATAGCGCTCGTAGGCCACCCGCTCGGTGAGGTCCACCACCCCGCCCGCGGTCACCTTCTCCCCGCCGGGCAGCGTCACCGGGCCGGTGACCTCCAGCAGGTAGGACAGTCCGACCGGGTCGATGGCCACCGCGCCGTCCAGCCGGCGGCCGGTGGTGCGCTCCCACAGTCCCGTCCAGGTCCGCGCCGCGTACGGCAGGTGCGGCGACAGGTTGGAGATGGACATCAGCCGGGTCGCGTCCGCCCCGTAGCGGGCCTGGAAGGCGGGGCCGTGGTCGACGACCGGCACCGGGCTGCCGGCCAGCCGGTCGTCGGCGGCCAGGCCGCGCACGGTGACCCGCCCCCGGTCGGCGGCCAGGATGCCGTAGGCGCCCACCAGCCCGCCGGTGCCGCGAGCCTCGGCGTTGGTCTGGAACGCCAGGAAGTACCCGCGCGGGCCGGCGTGCCCGAGCATCGGCGGCAGCAGCGCCGCGGCGGTGGCGGCGTCGCCGAGCCGGTCGCGCAGCCCGGCCACCTCGCGGCGCACCGAGGCCAGCGCCCGGTCCACCGAGTCCACGCCGGTGCGGGCGGGCAGTTCCGACAGGTCGGCGCCGGTGCGGGCCAGCCGGGCGGTGCCGGCGTCCAGCACCGGGGCGGCGGCGGCGAGCTGGGCCAGCAGCTGGCGAACGTCGCCGAGCGAGTGCCTGCGGGTGGTGAGGAACACCGCGCCGGCCCGCCGCACGTCGGCGAGCACGCCGGTCAGCTCCGCCGAGCCCACCGCGAGCCCGCGCACCGTCGTCGCCGCGTCGCCGGCCACCGGCGCCCGCGCGAGCAGCCACCACGTCGGCCCGCCGGTGAGCCGGCGCGCCTCGGTGGCGTGCGCGCGGGCGCTCGCCAGCGCGGCGCCCATCCGCTCGGTGTCGCCGGCCGCCATCGCGACGCGCATCCGCATCAGGTCGCTGCGGGCCGCCTCCAGGTGGTCGCGGGTGTCCACCGCCAGGTGCGCCGCCCGGCCCGCGCCGAGTGCCGCCAGGCCGGCCGCGGCGAGCCCGCCGAGCACCACCCGCCGCCACCGGCCGCCGGTGCGGGCCCGGGTCCCGATCCCGGGCGGGACCGGCGCGCCGGGCAGGGTGTCGTCCGCGGCCGGCGGGTGCGCGCCCGCCGCGGTGTGCTCCCGGCCCGGCCCGGTCACCGGAACAGCCGGCCGCGGGACGGGCGGCGCAGGGTGGAGGCCAAGGCGACGCCGCCCGCGATGAGCAGCGTGCCGCCGAGAACGGCCAGCGCCGCCAGCGGGGCGCCGGTCACCGGCAGCCGCGCGCCGGGCGTGCTCCGCGCGGCCGGGGACGTCCCCGCAGGCCCGCCGGGCGCCTGCGCACCGGATCCGCCTCCGGGCGCCCGCTCACCGGCCCGGCCGCCGCCACCGCTCGCCTGCTCCTCTTGCCCGAGCAGCCGGTCGGCCTGGATCACTTCCTGGTCGCCGGCCGCCGCATCGCCGGTGAAGGCGGCGGGGCTGCCGTCCAGCCGGTGAACGACCCTCCCGGGGAGCCTTGCGGTCGAACCGCCGGCCGCGGCGGCGGCACCCGTGGCCGGGACACCGGCCATTCCGGTTCCCGGCACGCTCGCCGCCGGCAGGGTGCCGGCGGCCGTCGAGGTCGACGCCGCCGCGCCGGACCCGCCGGCCGCCGGAGCGGAGGCGCCAGGCGCGGTCGCGCCTGGAACGGCCGTACCCGAGCCGGTGGTGCCGGTGGCCGCCGGGCCCGCCTGGGCGCCGGCACGCGCGGCTCCGCCCGGTCCGGGTGTCCCGGCCGCGCCGGTTGCCGGCCGCTGCGGGACGGCCGAGGCGGCCGGTGCGGCCTGCGCTCCGGGCGCCCCGGCCGGAGTGGTCCGGCCGGGCGTCGCCGTCCCGGCGGCGTTCCCCCGCCCCGCCGCGCCCACCGGCGGCACCGAGCACGGGCCGGTCCAGGTCGAGGTCTCGCCGCCGGTGTACCGCGACTGCACGAAGTAGGTGTAGCCGGTGGCCGGGTCCACGGTGTCGATGTAGGACGTCACGTTGCCGAGCGTGATCAGCAGCGACTCGCCCGGCCACAGGCGGGTGATGTTGTACCCGGCCAGCCCGGCGGTCTCCAGCGGCGCGAGCCAGGCCACCGTCACCGTGGTCGGCGAGGTGCGGGTGCAGGTCAGATTCCGCGGCGCCCGCACCGTGGGCGGCACCGGCGGGTAGGGCTGCGCCGGGACCGCCATCGGCCGGCCCGCCGCGGCGGCCGCGGCCGCCGGCCCGGCGGTGCCGAGCGCCGGCAGGGCCGCGAGCGCCACCGCGAGCGCCAGCGGAACGCCGCGCAAGACCATCATGACGAATCTCCCCCCGCGAGCCGGCCCGTGCAGGTCCGGTGCGCGCCGGCCGGCGCGCCCGTGACATCCGGTTCTATGCCCGCGAGCCGCCGGGCGCCCCGGCAGGTGTCCAGCCCTTACCAAAAGATCACCGGCAGATCACCCGCCCGGCAGGCGAGCCGGCATGGGATGTGCGGAATGGGAGATATGCCGGTCAGCGGGCGCGGGCGGCCCGGCGGCGGCGGGCGACGACGACGGCGGCACCGCCGGTGAGCACCAGCACCCCGCCCAGGCCCGCGTACATCGCGATCGGCGCGCCGGTGAACGGCAGGCCACCCTCGGCGCGGTACCGGCCCGGGCCGCCGAAGTCGCCACCGCCGTAGCCGTAGCCGTCCCGGCCATAGGCGTCCCGGCCGTAGCCGCCGCCACCGCGCCGGTCGACCTCCCCGGTCTCGAACCAGACCTTGTGGCCGGACTCGACGATCACGAACGTCCGGTTCGGCTTGGTCAGCTCGGCGACGTTGCTGCGGCCCAGCGGCTCGCCGGCCGCGTCCCTGGCCAGGATGTAGTAGTGGTACCTGATCCGCGGCGCGAGGCCGCTGTCGAGGTAGCTCAATACCCGGCCGGGCACGGTGGCGATCAGGGTGAACGGCGAGGCGGCGCGGTAGATGTCGTAGGAGTCGGTGCCGGGCGGGCCGGGCGTCCATTCCAGGTTCGCCGTCGTCGTCGCCTCGCCATCGTCGTCGTCGGCGACCGAGGCCGCCGTCCCACCGCCACCACCACCGGAGCTGGCGCTGAGGGTCATCACCACCGGCACCGGCACCGGCGGGTACGGCTGGACCGGGGCCCGCTCCGGCGCGCCGGCCGGCGGCACCGTGGCGGCGGCCGCGGCGCCGGTCAGCGCGGCGCCGCCGACGGCCGCCGCGAGGACGGCCGGAATCACGATCTTGACGTTCATTGTCCAAACCCCCGGTGACGTGACGCGGTCTCCGCGCCGGCCACGGGTGAGGGCCGGCGGCTTATCCGCCAGGCCGTTGTACCGCAACCGGGGTTTGGAAGATCTTCCGGCGGCGCCGACGTACCGAAAGATCACCGGCGCTTGGCCGGAAGAAGGCCGAAGCCCCCGCCGCGGGACGGATCGCGCGGCGGGGGCTCCGGGGGCCGGGAGCGCGGGTCAGCGGCCCACGTTGCCCGGGTGGCCGATGGACAGGCCGGAGTCGGTGTCGAAGAAGTGCAGGTTGCCGGTGTCCACCACCAGCTCGATGTTCTGGCCGGGGCGGGCGTGGCTGCGGGAGTTCACCCGGGCGGTCCACAGCGACTTGTCGCCGACCAGCGGGAGCGCCGCCTCCTCGTCGTCCCCGGTGTCCTGGGCGGCGACGGTGTCCTTGTGCTCGACCGGCGGGGCGTCGATGAGGAAGAGGACGTTGATCTCGCTGCCCAGCTCCTCGGTGACCTCGGCGCGGGTCGGGATGCGGGCCCAGCCGGCCGAGTGGCCGCTGGCGGAGCCGGCGTCCTCGAAGTCGGAGGGACGGATGCCGAGGATGACCTTCTTGCCGAGGTACTGGTCCAGGCCCGGCTTCTCGGCGAACGTCGACTCGGGCACCGGCAGGTGGTAGCCGGCGAACGACACCGTCACCCCGGAGTCGCCGCGTACCAGCTCGGCGTTGACGAAGTTCATCGACGGCGAGCCCATGAAGCCGGCGACGAACAGGTTGATCGGGCTGTCGAACAGGTTCTGCGGGGTGTCGACCTGCTGGAGCAGGCCGTCGCGCAGCACGCAGACCCGGTCGCCCAGGGTCATGGCCTCGACCTGGTCGTGCGTCACGTAGACGGTGGTGACGCCGAGGCGCTCGTGCATCTGGTTCAGCGAGGCGCGCATGGAGACGCGGAGCTTGGCGTCCAGGTTGGACAGCGGCTCGTCCATCAGGAACGCCTGCGGCTCGCGGACGATGGCACGGCCCATCGCGACACGCTGGCGCTGGCCACCGGACAGCGCGGCCGGCTTGCGCTTGAGGTACTGGTCGAGGCCCAGCATCTTGGCGGCCTCCTGCACGCGCTGGGCGATCTCCGCCTTGGGCATCTTGCGGAGCTTGAGGCCGAACGCCAGGTTCTCCTCGACCGTCATGTGCGGGTAGAGCGCGTAGTTCTGGAAGACCATCGCGATGTCACGGTCCTTGGGCGGCAGGTGGTTGACCACCCGGTCGCCGATGGCGATCTCGCCGCCGCTGATGTCCTCCAGGCCGGCGATCATGCGCAGCGCGGTGGACTTGCCGCATCCGGACGGACCGACGAGCACCATGAACTCGCCGTCCTTGATCTCCAGGTTGAGGCCGTTCACGGCCTTCACACCGCCGGCGTAGATCTTGTCGACGTTGCGCAGAACGATAGAAGCCATGCCAGTCCTTCGTGGATCCGGATGCCACCGGGGATGGATACGTTTTCATGAATCTCAGCGGAACCGGACAAGTCTGTCAAGTGCTGGCGGAATATTGCCTTCTCACCAGCGGTAGATCTGCGAGACCCGCGTGGACTTCCGGTGGAATCCATGATGGAATCGTTTCCATGAAGGCGAGCGAGCAGCGGCGCGTCACCGTGAAGGACGTGGCGGAGGCGGCGGGCGTCGGGGTGGCCACCGTCTCCCGGGTGCTCACCGGCACCGGGTCGGCCAGTGCGGCCACCCGCGAGCGGGTGCTGGCCGCCGCCGCGCGGCTGGACTACCGGCCGAGCGCACTCGGGCGCAACCTGCGCCGGCGGCACACCGGCGGCATCGGGCTGCTGGTGCCCGACATCACCGACACCTTCTACGCCCGGCTGGCGGACGGCGTGCTGGCCTGCGCGAAGTCCGCCGGCGAGCCGGTGATCCTCGGGACCACCGGGGACGACCCGGAGCGGGAGGCGGAGCTGATCGGCTCGCTGCTCGAAGAGAGCGTGGAGCGGGTGATCGCGGTCCCGTGCGGGGACGGCGAGATGTGGGGGCCGGCCTTCCGCGCCGGGCTCGGGGTGGTGTTCGCCGAGCGGGAGGTGCCCGGGCGGAACCTGCCCTCGGTGCGGGCCGACGACCGCGCGGGAGTGCGCACGGCGGTCGAGTACCTGGCCGGGCTCGGCCACCGGCGCATCGCGCTGCTGGCCCGGCACGGGCAGGAGCAGCGGGTCCGCGCCTTCCGCGAGGCGCTGGCCGAGCTGGGCGTGCCGGTGGACGAGGAGCTGATCGTGCTGGCCCGCGGCACCCGCGACTCGGCGTACGCCGCGGCGGCCGGGCTGCTCCAGCGCCGGCCGGACGTCACCGCCGTGCTGGCCGGCGGCAACATGCTCGGCGAGGCCACCGTGCTGGCCGCCCGCGAGCTGGTGATCCGGATCCCCCGGGACGTCTCGCTGGTGATGTTCGACGACGTGCCGTGGGCCGAGCTGTGCTCGCCGCCGCTCACGGTGATCTCCCAGCCCGCCCACGACATCGGCTACCGCGCCGCCGAGCTGGTGCTGCGCGAGCGCGGCCGGCCGCGCACGGTCACGCTGCCCACCGAACTCATCGTGCGCGCCAGCTGCGGGCCGCGCCGCTGATCGGCAGGCCGCACCGCCGAGCCGAGCGGCTGGCCCGCCGGTCGGCGGGCTCGCCCCCGGACCGGCCTGCCGGCCGCCACCTCGCCGGCACTCGCCTTTCCACCTCGCGCGGCACTCGCCTTTCCACCTCGCCCGGCACCCTGGCCGGCGGGGATGCGGGCCCGGTCAGGCCACCGCCTTCTCGATGGCCTCGGTCACGGCCGGGTCCTCCGGCTCGGTGCGCGGGCGGAACCGCGCGACGACCTCACCGTCCCGGCCGATGAGGAACTTCTCGAAGTTCCACTGCACGTCCCCGGCCTCGCCCTCGGCGTCCGGCACCGCGGTCAGCTCCTGGTAGAGCGGATGGCGACCGGCGCCGTTCACCTCCGCCTTCTCCAGCAGCGGGAAGTCCACCCCGTAGGTCGCCGCGCAGAACTGCTGGATCTGTTCGGCCGACCCGGGCTCCTGTCCCGCGAACTGGTTGCACGGCACGCCGACCACGGTGAACCCGCGCTCGCCGTAGCGTTCCTGCAGCCGGACCAGACCGGCGTACTGCGGGGTGAGCCCGCACCGGGAGGCGACGTTGACCACCAGGACGGCCCGGTCGCCGGCCAACTCGCCGAGGGTGGCCGACTCGCCGGACAGGGTGCGCAGCTGAATTTCGCGAAGACTCATGAAGACACCCTAACCAGGCATCATCCGGCACCGCCCGTCCGGCCAGTTTGTGCGTTTCGCCACAAATGCGGAGGTGGTTGCCGGTCGGTCGTCAAATCTCCGGCATCTCCGGTCCGGCCGCACCTCAAGGCGCACCCGGGGCGGGTCGGCCCGGGGTCGCGAAACGGGAGAGATGTAACAGCCGACCGGTAAACACCTGTCCGAGGCGTGTCGCGGTAGGCCGGAGCGGCCCCCACCGGCCACTAGAAACCGCCCTAGAGCACGTCGCGGCGCCGTCCGGAGGACCCTCGGGTCCCGAACAGAATCCGGTACGGCCACGCGGACCTCCCGCGCCCGAGCCACGGGCGCGGAAGTGCGGCGGCCGCCCTCGGGCGGCCGCGTTCCGCACGCGGCCCGAAGAATAGGACCGATTTGGACAGTAACCGCGCTTTTCGTGGCGCAGTCGCGGCCCTGATCGCCTCGGTCGCCCTCAACGGGACGGCCGAGGCGGCCGAGGCCATCAACGGGTCGGAGGCCACGGCCGACGCCCGCAGCACCGGCCTCGCGCGCCCGGCGGACCGGCGGACCGGTCCGGTGGGGACGATCGTGAACGGAGCGGCCGCCGGTCTGACGGCCACCGTGGCCGGCACTACCGCCGGCACGACCGCCGGCACCACCATGCGTACCGCCCGGACCCGCGCGTCCGCGCGCCGGCAGCGGCGGGGCGCGATCCGCCCGCCCGCCGGACCGGCGGTCCCGCACCGCACCGTTCGCCCGGCGCGGACCGCCGGGTTGATCGGCCTGGCCGGTTCGCTACCACCGGCCCAGGCCGGGGAGCCGGAAGCGCCGCGCGCGCCGCGGCGCACCGGGGCCCGCCATCTCACCGCGCACCGTGTCACCGCGCACCGCGCGGCGCGCGGCACCCGGACCGGGCGCACCGCCCGCCGGGCGGAGGGCCTCGCCTCGAGCCGGGCCGGCCGGACGGCCCGTACCGCGGCCCGCTCGGCCAAGGCCCACACGGCGGCCCGCACGGCCAACGCCCACACGGTCGAGGCCCACACGGCCAAGGCACGCACGGCGGCCCGCAAGGCCGAGGCGCGCACGGCCGTCCGCCGGGCCGGCTCGGCCGGCGCCGTCCGGGCGAGGGGGGCGTCCGCGCTGCGCGGCGCCCGGGTGCACCTGCGGGTCTGGCGGACCTCCGCCCGGCCCACGGTGCGCACCTGGCTGCCGACCACTCCGAAAGGCAGGAACAAGGCGATCGCGTATCGCCTGGTCACCCAGCGATCCTGGCCGGTGCACCAGTTCCGCTGCCTGGACAGCCTGTGGACCAGGGAGAGCAACTGGAACCACCGGGCGCAGAACCCGTCCTCCGGCGCCTACGGCATCCCGCAGGCGCTGCCCGGACGCAAGATGACCGGCATCGGCCATGACTGGCGGGTCAACCCCGCGACCCAGATCCGCTGGGGGCTCAAGTACATCAAGGTCCGCTACGGTTCGCCGTGCGGCGCCTGGGGCCATTTCCGGTCGCACAACTGGTACTGACCCGGCGGACCGCGCCGGCCCGGCCGGCGGCGGGAGTGCCCAGGGGAAGGGCGCACTCCGGCGCCCGGGGGACATCACCCCCGGGCGCCTCCGCGTTCGGCGCCGCGGGCGGCGCACGTCCCGGCCAGCCGCACCTCGATCGCCTTGATCATCATGTCCAGGCCGAACTCGAAGGCCTTCTCGTGGTCGACCTCCTCCAGCAGCGGCGCCAGCTCGGCGACCTGGGGGAACAGCGTGGGGTCCGCGGCCGCCGGATGGACGTCGGCGCGCTGCGGCGGCGCGAACGACGGTGCCACCCCCACCTCGCGCAGCAGCGAGCCGACGATGTAGGCGATGAACGTCCGCAGGATCTGCACCGCCTCGGCGCCGCCGAACCCGGCCTCGCGCAGCGTCGCCAGCGCGCGTTCGACCGGCGGCAGCCCGGCCGGCGAGCGGAGCTGGCGCGACACCACGAGCATGGTGGAGCGGGGATAGTGGTGGGCGATCTGCCGGAAGGCCCGGGCCTGGATGCGCACCCGCTCGGTCCATTCGGCCGCCGGGTCGTCGGTGAAGGCGATCTGCGACAGCACGCCCTCGGCCACCGCGTCCAGCAGCGCCGCCTTGCTCGGTACATGGTTGTACAGGGACATCACCCCGACCCCGAGGTCGGCGGCGATCCGCCGCATGGAGATCGCGTCGGCGCCCTCGCGTTCGATCAGCTCGATGGCGGCGGCGACGATGCGGGCGCGGGTCAGAGGCGGCATGCGGTCATTCTCTCCTGGCCGGTTGACGTACGTACAGTGTACGTGTCACTCTCCAAAGGTACGTACGGTGTACGCCCCCCTGCTGGAGGCCCACATGTCGACCCACGAGCTCTATACGATCCCCGCCGAGCTATCCACCTGGGATGTGGACATGGCGGGATCCGCACGGTTCACCTGGGAGTACGACGAGGGCCGCGACCGGATGCTCGCGCTGTACCAGAAGGGTAAGGACAAGCAGTGGGACTCGGTCAAGCGCATCGACTGGGGCCTGGAGGTGGACCCCTACGACGTGCTCGGCATCCCCGACCAGTCGATCGCCATCTATGACACCCCGCTGTGGCACCGGATGGACGAGCAGCGCCGCAAGGAGGTCCGCCGGCACGGCGCCGCCTGGCAGTTCTCCCAGTTCCTGCACGGCGAGCAGGGCGCGATGATCTGCTCGGCCCGGATCGTCGAGTCGGTCCCCGACCTGGACTCCAAGTTCTACGCGGCCACCCAGACGATGGACGAGGCCCGGCACGCCGAGACCTACGCGCGCTTCCTGCAGGAGAAGGTCGGCATCGCCTACCCGATCAACCGGTACCTGAAGTCCCTGCTGGACGACACCCTCAGCGACTCGCGCTGGGACATGCCCTACCTGGGAATGCAGGTGCTGATCGAGGGCCTGGCGCTGGCGGCGTTCGGCGTGCTGCGCGACATCACCACCAAGCCGCTGCCCAAGCAGATCCTCGCCTACGTGATGCAGGACGAGGCCCGGCACGTCGCCTTCGGCCGGATGGCGCTGCGCGACTACTACCAGAACCTCACCGACGCCGAGCGGCGCGAGCGCGAGGACTTCGTCATCGAGGGCTGCTACCTCATGCGCGACCGGCTGCGCGGCATCGAGCAGTGGGAGGCCCAGGGGCTGTCCAAGCAGGAGGTCAAGGAGGCCACCGAGGCGGTCGACCGCTCGGAGTACCTGCGGCTGTTCCGCTCGCTGCTGTTCAGCCGGATCGTGCCGTGCGTCAAGGACATCGGCCTGTGGAGCGAGCGCCTGCAGAAGGCCTACGCCGACATGGGCGTGCTGGAGATGGCCGGGCAGAACCTCGACGCGCTGATGCGGCAGGACGAGGAGATCGCCGAGAAGCTGGACACCCGGCGGTTCGCCGCCGAGGAGGCCGAACGGGCCGAGGAGGTCGCCTCGACCGTCGACCTCGGCCGAGACGCCTGACCGCGTCCGGTCCCCCCGGCGGGCGCCAACCCGGCTTCCCGCCAGGGAATATCGCTGATTTAGCCTCGCCTCATGGACACCGACGGGAGGGAACCGGATCCCCGGTTCACCCTGGCCAACGAACGCACCTTCCTGACCTGGCTCAGCACCTCGCTCGCGCTCAGCGCGGGCGGCGTCGCGATGGCCGCGGTCCCGCGCGGCATCTTCGAGCCCTGGGTGCGCACCCTGCTGGCCGTGGTGCTGGTGCTGCTGTCGGCGCTGGCCGCCGCGCTCTCCTACCCGCGCTGGCGGGAGGTGCAGCGCGCCCTGCGCCGCGAGGCGCCGATCCCGCCGCTCGCGCTGGCCCCGCTGTTCGGGTACGGCGTCGCGCTGGTCGCCGTGCTGGCCCTGGTCGCCATCCTGCTGGCCGGCTGACCGGATGGCCGGGCAGGACGGCGTGGCCGGGACGGGCGGCGAGCCCGGGGAACGGCCAGGGCTGCACAACGAGCGCACGCTGCTGGCCTGGATCCGCACCGCCACCGCGCTGGCCGCCGGCGGGCTGGGCGCCGCCGGGATCGCCGGGCGGATGTCCGGGGACGGCCGGGCGGCCGTCCCGTTCGTCATCGCCGCGCTGTGCGGCGCGATCCTGCTGGCCCGCAGCCGGCTGCGCCACCGGCGGGCCGAAGGGGCGCTGCGGGCGGGCCGGCCGCTGGACGACCACGTCGACGCCCTGATCGCCTGGCTCGGCGTGCTCGCCGTCTCAGCCGGCGCCCTGGTCTTCGCCGCCACCGCCTGAGGCCGACCGCCCGGGCGGTCGGTCAGCTCAGGTGCACTCCTTGGCGATCGCGGTGACCGCCTCGGTCATGTCCTGCGCCGCCTGCTGCCCCGCCTTCACCGCGTCCTCGGCGTTCTTTACGTCCAGCGACTCCCAGCCATTGGCGAGCTTGGTCAGCGCCTCGTTGAGCGAGGTGTCGCCGACCTCCTTGCCGACATCCTTGAGCTTGGCCGCGCCGTCGTTCAGGGCCTTCTCGAGCGCCTTCGGGTCGTCCAGCGTCTGGGTGATCTTGGTGCCGGTCTCGCTGATCGCGTTGTTGGCCTCGATGCAGGCCTGCGCCTTGTCGGCGGTACTGCAGCCGGTCAGGGAGATGAGGCCGAGCACGCCGGCCGCGGCCAGAGGGAGAAATCGCATGCCCAGACCCTAGCCAAGATTTTCCGCTCCCGGTCCCGGCCAAGGTCTCGGCCCAGATTCCTGTCCAGGTCCAGGTCCCGGTCCCGGCGCGGGCATCCGCGCCCGTCCCCCACCCGCGGCCCTCGCGTCCGCGGCCGGCCGCCGCGGGGCGCCGGCGGTCAGTCCCGGGCCAGGGTGGCCTCCTCGAAGTCCAGCTCGCGGGTGACCCGGCGCAGCACCTCGTCGTCGATGCGCCGCTCGTCGCGCATGCGCACCAGCACCTCGCGCTCGGCCGCCAGCATCTCGCGGCGCAGCCGCCGGTACAGCGCGCTCGGCGTCTCCTCGCCCTGGGGACCCACCCCGCCGCCGAGCCGCTCCCAGGCGCCCATGGCCCGGCGCTCGGCGTTGTCGCGCAGCCGGTCCACCACCTCGGCGTGCGTCTCGATGACCCCGTCGCCGGTGAGCTCGTCCAGCCGGGCCAGCGCGGCGGTGGCCGCCGCCTGCTGGGCCGCCGCCTCGGCCAGGTTGTCCCCGTACACCTCCTGGTCGCCGGAGACCCGCAACCGGCGGATCAGCATCGGGAACGACAGCCCCTGCACCAGCAGGGTGCCGATGACGACGACGAAGGTCAGGAACAGCAGCAGATCGCGGGCCGGGAAGTCGTCGGGCAGGCCGAAGGCCGCCGCCAGCGACACCACCCCGCGCATCCCCGCCCAGCCGAGCACCGCCACGTGCGCCGCGGGCGGGCGCGGCTCGCGCTCGCGGATCCGCCGGGACAGCAGGCGGGGCAGGTAGGCGCCCGGCACCAGCCACACCGCGCGGGCCACCACCACCGCCACGAGCACCGCCACGGCGTACCCGGCCACCCGCCAGGGGTCCTGGCCGGACAGCCCGCGCAGGATGAGCGGCAGCTGCAGGCCGATCAGCCCGAAGACGACGATCTCCAGGCAGAAGTCGACCACCTTCCACACCGAGTGGGACACCACCCGCATGCCGTACCCGGTGCGGTTCATCCGGTGGCCGAGGAAGACGCCGACCACCACGACCGAGAGCACCCCGGAGGCGTGCACCGCCTCGGCGGCCAGGTAGGAGACGAACGGGATCAGCAGCGAGATCGCGCTGCCGACCAGCACGTCGGTCAGCCGGTCCAGCAGCCACCCGCAGGCGTACGCCAGGGCCAGGCCGATCGCCAGCCCGGCGCCCGCGGCGTAGGCGAACTGCCCGGCCGCGCCGAGCAGGCTGACGCCCTCCCCCACCATGGCCGCCACCGCGACCCGGTAGGCGGTCAGCGCGGTGGCGTCGTTGAACAGGCTCTCCCCCACCAGGATGGTGATCACCCGGCGCGGCAGGCCCAGCCGGCGGGCGACCGCCACCGCCGCCACCGCGTCCGGCGGCGCGACGATGGCGCCGAGGGCGAACGCGGCGGCCAGCGGCAGGTCCGGCACCATGGCGTGCACGAGCAGGCCCACCACCGCGGTGCTGAACAGCACCAGGCCGACCGACATCAGCCCCACCGGGCGGCGCACCTCGCGCAGCCGCAGGTAGGAGCTGTCCAGCGCCGCCGAGTAGAGCAGCGGGGGCAGGAAGACGAGCAGGACCAGCTCGGGGTCCAGCTCGTAGGAGGGCATGCCGGGCATCCGGGCGGACACCAGCCCGATGGCGAGCCCGGCCACCACCAGCAGCAGCGGCGCCGGCCAGCCCCGCGCGCGGGCGAGCGCGGCGATCGCCAGCGCGACGGCGGGCAGCAGGACGAACTGGATGACGGTGGTCAGGTGCATCTAACCCCGAACGTGGGCGGCGGGCCGGCCGGCGGCCCGGGCGGGCGGAACGACACGAGGATACGTCCCGGCCGAACGCCATCGGCAATCACCGGCCCTGCCTGACCATCGGCCCCGCTCACCACCGGCGGCGGAACCCCGGAGGGGTCACCAGTCGGGGTCGTCGGACCTCCGGCGCGGGCGGGCACGACGGCCGCCGCCCTCCGGGCGCACCCGCTCGCCGGTGCTGTACATCGGGTCGGGCGCGCCGGGCTGCGGCGCGCGGGCACCCAGGCCGAGCGGGTCGGCCGGGTCGACCCCCGACGGCGGGGCGGTGCGGGCCGCCCAGTCGTAGGTGTCGGACTCGCGGTAGCCGGTGTCGGGCTGCTGGCCGTAGGGCAGGGAGTCGTTCACGATGAGGTTCTCCCGGGGCACCGCGTCCCGGTGGCCGTTGCCGTACCCGTCGCCCGCGCCGTACCCGCCGGCCGGCGGGTAGTCCTGCCCGGCGCCGTAGGCCGGCTGGGCGGAGTAGTCAAGCGGCGGGGTGCCGTAGTCGCCGGCGGCGTACCGGTCGTCCGGCCGCCGCAGGCTCGGATCGGTGTCGGCCCGCCCGTAGGATTCGCGGCCGGGTCCGGCGGGCCCGTAGCCGGCCGGCGCGGTGTAGTCGGCGGTGACGCCGTGGTCCCCGCCGGAGGCGTAGTCCGCGCCCCCGAGACCCGCGCCGCCGCGGCCGTACTCGGCGGTGACCCCGTAGTCGGCGGGGACCCGGTAGTCGCCGGTCGCGCCGTAGTCGGGCGCGGGATGCTCGCCGGTCGCGCCGTGGTCACCGCCGTGGCCCCGCCCGCCCCGGTGCTCGCGGGCCGGCGGGTAGGCGGCGGCCGGCACGCCTTCGCCGGGGAAGGCGTAGCCGGTGGGCGGCGTGCTCTCGAAGTTGGTGTGGTCGGCGAGCGGCGCGGCCTGCTGCGCGCCGGTCTCCGGCATCTGGTGCGACACCTGCGGGGGGACCAGGCCGAGGGCCGGCTCGGGCCGGGCCGGGTGGCCGTGGTGGGCCGCCGCCAGGCCGGGATGGCCGGGGACGCCGGCGTCCGGCCGCTCCTGCGGCCCGCGCTCGCGGCGCCCGGCACGGCCGGGCTCGCCGCGCGCCGGCCGCGGGCCGGAGGCGACCAGCTTGTCGGCCACCGGCGCGGTGCCCCGCGCGACCAGCACGTCGTTGGGCCCGAGCGCCGCGGCGGGCACCTGCTCCTCCCGGCCGTAGGGCTCGTCCTGGTCGTAAGGCTCATCCTGGTCGTAGGGGCCGGGCCGGCCGTAGTGCTCGTGGCCGGCGGGCTCGTCCTCGTCGTAGGGGTCGTCGGGATAGGCGAGCGCCTGGGTGTACTCGCCCTCGTCCTCCTCGCCGGTCTCGCCGCCCGGGCGGGCGTACTGGCCGGTGCCCGGGTAGTCGGAGTAGCCGTCCTCGGCGCCGGCCTCCTCGGCGTAGTCCTCCTCGCCCTCGGCGTACTCGCCGCCGGCCTCCGCGTACCCCTCGTCGAGGGTGTCGAGGAGCCGGCCGACGTCGTCCATGGGCATCCGGAAACTGGCGGTGCACATCTCGCCTCGCCACAGGCTGAGCACGAGGGTGCCGTCGTGCCAGGTGACCCTGAGCACGCGCTCCTGGCCCCGGGCGTCGAAGAACACCTCACCGAACGATGGCAGTGGGACAACTTCCGACATGGCAGACATCGTCGCTTCAACCAGCCTTATTCGTCCACTCGACCAAGGAACCCTACCGAACCATGCTCGTCGCCATCATCACGATCCCGCAGGCCACCCGCGCGGGCGGCCCGTGGAACGGACGGCCGACCGGCAGGTCATCGTTGACCCCCCTGGACCCGATCCCCGCAAGTCTGCCATGGGAACCACCGCCCGGGATCCGGAATGCCGAGATCAACCCGTAACGCACCGCGGGTCGGCCCGCCGCTCCGGGCCCGACGACCCCGCCGCGGCCGGTAGCGTTGCATGCCGTGCTCGACGACTCTCCCAGCGCCACCGGCGACGCCCTCGACGAGATCCTCGACGACACCGGGGAGGGCCCCGGCGCGCGCGGCCGGGGGTCCGGCCACGACGGTTCCGCCGTGACGGAGGCCCACCGGTCCCCGGAGCCCGCCGGCTCCGGCGAATCGGCCGAGTCCGCCGAGTCCCCGGCCACCGGCGACACCGAAGACTTCGACGACACCGACGACTTCGAGGCCGAGGACGCCGAGGAGGACGACCTGCCGCCGCTCGAGCGGCTGCTGGCCGCCGCGGTCGCCGCGGTGGGCGGCACCGAGCGGCCCGGCCAGGTCACCATGGCCCGGGCGGTGCGCGACGCCATCGAGCACGACGAGCATGTGGCGGTCCAGGCCGGCACCGGCACCGGCAAGTCGCTGGCCTACCTGGTGCCCGCGCTCCGGCACGCCATCGAGTCCGACAGCGCGGTGGTGGTCTCCACCGCGACCATCGCCCTGCAGCGCCAGCTGGTCGACCGTGACCTGCCGCGGCTGGCCGGGGCGCTGGGCGACCTGCTCCCGCATGAGCCGCAGTTCGCCATCCTCAAGGGAAGGCGAAACTATCTTTGCCGCTACAAGGCGAGCGCCGGCTGGCCCGAGGAGGAGGACGCCCAGCTGTTCGATCCGCGCGAGGTCGGCGCGACCGGCCGGATGGTGCAGCGCATCCAGGAGTGGGCCGAGACCACCGAGACCGGCGACCGCGACGAGCTGGTGCCGGGGGTGAGCGAGCAGGCGTGGCGGCAGTTCTCGGTCAGCGCCAGGGAGTGCCTGGGCGCCTCGCGCTGCCCGAGCGGCGCGGAGTGCTTCGCCGAGCAGGCCAGGGAGCGGGCCGGCAACGTCGACGTGGTGGTCACCAACCACGCGCTGCTCGCCATCGACGCGATGGAGGAGTTCGCCGTGCTGCCCGAGCACGACGTCGTGGTGGTGGACGAGGCGCACGAGCTGGTGGACCGGGTCACCGGGGTGGTGACCGCCGAGCTGTCCGACACCGCCGTCTCGGTCGCGGTGCGCCGGGTCGGCCGGCTGATCGAACAGGCGGTCGCCGACCGGCTGCAGGAGGCCGGCGAGGACCTCAAGGCGCTGCTGTCGGCCGCCCCCGCCGGGCGGCTCGACCAGCTTCCCCAGGTGCTCGGCGTCACACTGACCGTGCTGCGCGACGCGGCGGCCGCCTGCCTGACCGCGATGGGCCCGCGCGACTCCCGCGGCGGCCGGGACGACCCGGAGCAGGCCGGGCAGCGCAAGGCCGCGTTCACCGCCCTGGACGAGGTGCACGACACCGCGCAGCGCATCCTCGAGGCCTTCGGCGGCGACTCCGAGGTCGACCGGGCCGAGGTGGTGTGGCTGGAGGCGGCGACCGACCGCCGGCCCGCGACGTTGAAGGTGGCGCCGCTCAGCGTGGGCGGCATGCTGCGCGACCGGTTGTTCGCCGACCGCACGGTCATCCTGACCAGCGCCACCCTCGCCCTCGGCGGCACCTTCGAGGGCATGGCCCGCCAGTGGGGCCTCGGCCCGCCCGCCCCGGACGCCCCCGGCGGCACGGAGCCGGCACCGGGCGGCACCGGTCCGGCGGATTCCGCCGCCGCGAAGGACGCCGCGAACAACGGCACGGACGACGGCGCGGACGACGGCGCGGACGACGGCGCGGACGACGGCGCGGACGACGGCGGCGACGATGAAGGGGACGGCGCACGGGGGGCGGCGGCGCGCGGCGCCAAGGCCTGGCGCGGGCTGGACGTCGGCTCGCCCTTCGACCACGCGCGCAGCGGCATCCTGTACGTCGCGGCGCACCTGCCGCAGCCCGGCCGCGACGGCCTGCCCAAGGAGTACCTGGACGAGATCGCCGAGCTGATCGAGGCGGCCGGCGGCCGCACCCTGGGCCTGTTCTCCTCGATGCGCGCCGCCCGGGCCGCCACCGACGCGCTGCGCGACCGGCTGTCGGCCCCGCTGCTGTGCCAGGGCGACGACTCCACCTCGCAGCTGGTCAAGCAGTTCGCCGAGGACCCGGCCACCTGCCTGTTCGGCACCCTGTCGCTCTGGCAGGGCGTGGACGTGCCCGGGCCGTCGCTCAGCCTGGTGATCATCGATCGCATCCCGTTCCCCCGGCCGGACGACCCGCTGGCCTCGGCCCGGCAGCGGCACGTCGCGGCGCGCGGCGGCAACGGCTTCATGTCGGTGGCCGCCACCCATGCCGCGCTGCTGCTGGCGCAGGGCGCCGGCCGGCTGCTGCGCTCCCAGCACGACCGGGGCGTGGTGGCCGTGCTGGACCCGCGCTTCGCCACCGCCCGGTACGGCTCGTTCCTGCGCGCCTCGCTGCCGCCGTTCTGGGCGACGACCGACCCCGCGAAGGTCCGCGCCGCGCTGCGCCGCCTCACCGCGTCCTGACCCGCGCGGCCGCCGTACCCGGCGACGCCATCCGGCTGGGGCAGGCAGGGCCGGCGGTCTCCGAGATCAGGTCGCCGTCCGCGTCGACGCCATCCGGACCCGCGGTCCGACCGGACGGCGTGACGGGACGGCTCGGGCCGGGCGCAACAAAGCGCCGGCGGGTCGCAACGTTCGCCGGTACCGGCGGGCGGGCCCGGCGCGCGAGCCTGGCCGCATGTTCGCACCCAGACCCCTTGCCCGGCTGCTGGCACTGCTCGCCGCCGGCTGCCTGACCACCGCCGCCGGCGTCCCGCCGGCCACCGCCGCCCCGACCGGCGCCCCGACCGGCGCCCCGACCGGCGCCCCGACCGGCGCCCCGAGCGCTTCCCTGGACGGGCCGGTCGTCCGGCTGGACGCGGGCCGGATCCGCGGCCTGGACGACGGCACGGTCCGCACCTTCGCCGGGATCCCGTTCGCGCGGCCGCCGGTGGGCGCGCTGCGCTGGACCGACCCGGTGCCGCCCGCGCCTTGGACCGGCGTGGCCGGCGCGACCAGGCCCGGCGCGCAGTGCCCGCAGCTGGCGTCGGGCAAGCCGGCCGGCGCCGAGGACTGCCTCTATCTCAACGTCACCGCACCGTCCCGGCCGGCGCGCGGGCCGCGGCCGGTGATGGTGTGGCTGCACGGCGGCGGCTACACCACCGGCGGCGGCGACCTGTACGGCGCCCGCCGGCTGGCCGGCCAGGGCGACGTCGTCGTCGTGACGCCCAACTACCGGCTCGGCGCGTTCGGCTACCTGGCGCTGCCCGGGCTCGCCGGCTCGGGCACGTTCGGGCTGGCCGACCAGGTCGAGGCGCTGCGCTGGGTGCGCCGCAACGCGGCCGCCTTCGGCGGCGACCCGGGCAACGTGACGCTGTTCGGAGAGTCGGCCGGCGGGATGAGCACCTGCGCGCTGCTCACCTCGCCCGCGCTGCGCGGGCTGGCCGCCAAGGCGATCATCCAGTCCGGGTCGTGCCTGCTGGACTGGGTGAGCGGCACCTACGTCCCGATCCCCGGCATCCCGCCGATCCGGCCCTACAGCCCGCTCGCCGGCAGCGAGGAGACCGGGCTGTCGGCGGCCGGACAACTCGGCTGCGCCAAGGGCGCGGAGCTGGCGTGCCTGCGGGCCAAGCCGGTCGCCGAGCTGATGAAGGTCAACGACGGCTTCGCCTCCAACCTCGCCTACGGCACGCCGCTGCTCCCGCTCGACCCGGCCCGGGCGCTGCGCGCCGGGCGATTCGCCCGGATACCGGTGATATCGGGCGGCAACCGCGACGAGGCCACCGGCTTCGTCGCCGGCGTCGCCCAGGCCGGGTACCCGGTGACGGCGGAGAACTACCCGAAGCTGATCGAGGGGGCGTTCGGGGAGCACGCGGACGCCGTGGCCCGGGAGTATCCGCTGCGGGACTTCGCCTCGCCCGGCCAGGCGTGGGCGGCGATCAGCACCGACCGGGCCTGGGCCTGCCCGACCCTGGCCGGTGACCGGGCGCTGGCCGCCCGGACCACCGTGTACGCCTACGAGTTCGCCGACGAGCACGCGCCGAACGTCAGCGGGGTGACCGCCGATTTCCCGCTGGGCGCCCAGCACGCGAGCGAGCTGCCGTACCTGTTCGACCTGGGCGGGCGGCCGTGGCACGCCATGACGGCCGGGCAGTGGCGGCTGGCCGGGCAGATGATCGGCTACTGGACGTCGTTCGCCCGCACCGGCCGGCCGCGGGCCGCGGGGGCGCCCGCCTGGCCGGCCTTCACCGGGCCGGGCGGGCCGCTGCTGAGCATGCGCCCGGCCGACCAGGGCGGAATCGGGCCGGCCCGCTACCGCCAGGAGCACCGCTGCGGCTTCTGGGCCGGGCTGGGCGGCTGACCGTGCGGCCGTACCTGCCGGCGGCTACCGTGCAAGCGTGATCCGCGTGCTGCTCGCCGACGACGATCCGATGGTCCGCCGCCATCTGCGCGCGATCCTGGGTTCCGGCCCGGGGATCGAGGTCGCCGGCGAGGCCCGGGACGGGGCCGAGGCGGTCGAGGAGGTCCTGCGCCACCGGCCGGACGTGGTGCTGATGGACCTGCGGATGCCCGGCGTGGACGGCATCACCGCCACCCGCGAGATCATGGCCCTCGCCGGCCCGCCCGCGGTCATCGCGCTCACCACGTTCGACTCCGGCGAACACGTGCTCGGCGCGCTGGAGGCGGGGGCGGCGGGCTTCCTGGTGAAGACCACCCCCGCCGAGGACCTGCTCGACCTGGTCCGGGTCGCCGCCGCCGGGCACGTGGTGATGTCGCCGGGCGTGACGCGCCGGCTGCTCGCCCGGTCCGCCCAGGGCGACCTGCGGCGGGAGACCGCGCGGACACGGGTCGCCGGGCTGGCCGAACGCGAGCGGGAGGTGCTCGCCTGCCTCGGCGAGGGGCTGACCAACGCCGAGATCGCGCGGCGGCTGTTCCTGTCGGAGACCACCGTGCGCAGCTACGTCTCCCGCCTGCTCGTCAAGCTCGATCTGGCGCACCGCACGCAGGCCGCCCTGCTCGCCCACCAGGCCGGGCTCCTCGGCGAGCCCGGCGGACCGGAGAGATGATCCGTGCGATTCCGGGGGATCCGGCCGGGCCGGCCACTGCTGACCGGCCGCGACCGCCGGGTGACGCTGCTGGCCGCCACCGGCGTGGCCGTCTCGTGCGCCGCCGTGCAGATCATCGTGTTCGCCGGCGACGGCCCGCTGCCGGAACTGGCGCTGAACCTGCTGCTGGACGCCTGCCTGCCGCTGGTCGTCCGCCTGCCGCGCACGGTCGGGACGCTGGCGGTCGCGGTCACCGCGCTGCTCGCGCTCGCCGGCGGCCCGGCACCGCCGGCCGCGGCCTCGCTGGTGGTGTCGTTTCTGGTGTACGTGCTGCCGTGGCGGCAGGCGTTCGCGTTCGCGGCCGTGCTGGCGATCCCGGCGATCCCGCTGTGGGCGCCGAGCTGGCCCCGCGTGTACGTCGCACTGTCGGCCACCGCGCTGCCCGCGCTGGTCGCGCTCTACCTGCGGACCAGGGTCGAGCTGCTGCGCGCGCTGCACCGCCGGGCCGAGCTGGCCGACGCCGAGCGCCGGCTGCTCGCCGAGCGCGCCGAGACCGCCGAGCGCCGGCGGCTGGCGGCCGAGCTGCACGACATCGTCACCCACCACGTCACCGAGATCGTGCTGCACGCCGACGCGCTGCGCGTTACCACCGCCGACGCCGAAGCCCGCGCCGCCGCCGAGCACATCCGGCGGGCCGGCACCCGCACCCTCACCGAGCTGGGCGATCTCATGCGGGTGGTCACCACCGGGGCCCGGCCGGTGCCGGCGCCGCGCGCCGGATATCACACCGACGACGACACCGGCGGCGACCTGTCCGCGCTGGCCGCGGCCGACGGGGCGGAGCTGGCGGTGCGCGGCGACCCGGCGACGGTGCCCGCGGTGGTGGCGCGCGCGGTGTACCGGGTCGTGCAGGAGTCGCTCACCAACGCCCGCAAGCACGCCCCCGGCGCGCCGGTCACCGTCGCGGTGGCCTACCCGGGCGGGCGGGCCGAGGTCGAGGTGCGCAACGACCGGCCGGCCCGCGGCCCGGACCCGGCGCTGGCCGGGTCGGGCTCGGGGATGGGGCTGGCCGGGCTGCACCGGCGGGTGACCCTGCTCGGCGGCACCTTCCACGCCGGGCCGGACGGCACCGGCGGCTTCGCGGTCCGCGCCACCGTCCCCGCCGGCGGCGCCGCTCAGGACGGGGGCGGGCCCGGCGCGGGGTAGGGGTCCAGCGTGGGGCGTTTGGCGTCCACCAGGTCACCGGAGGAGGTGCCGCGCAGCCGGCGGCCTATCCAGGGCAGCAGGTACCGGCGCAGCCACAGCCGGTCCTCGCGCAGCTTGACCCGCCGGTCCACCAGCTCGCGCGGCGGCCAGTCGTATCGCCAGTCGTCGTCGCACGGCACGCCGAGCGCCCGGCACACCTTCGCCGCGACCAGGCGATGACCCTCGGCGTTCATGTGCAGCCGGTCGTCGCTCCAGGCCCGCCAGTCGCGGATCGACTGCATCGACCACAGGTCCACCAGGTGGCAGCCGTACAGGTCGGCGATGGACCGGACATGCAGGTAGAAGACGGCGAACCGGCCGCGCCCCTGGCGCATCAGCGGGAGGTCGCGCGGGTCCACCCCGGTGAACAGCACCACCTCCGCGCCGGAGGCCCGCAGGTCGCGGACCGCGCGGGCGAAGGTCTTGGCGAGCCGGTCGGGATCGGAGCCCGGCCGCAGCAGGTCGTTGGCGCCCGCGCTGAAGGTGACCAGGTCGGGCTTCAGCTCGATGGCGGCCGGCACCTGGAGCTCGGCGACCTGGGCCAGCACCTTGCCGCGCACCGCCAGGTTGGCGTACCGGAACTCCGGCGACAGGGCGGCCAGCCGCTCGGCGACCCGGTCGGCCCAGCCGCGGAAGTGGCCGTTCTCCCCCGGGTCGTTCAGCCCTTCGGTGAAGCTGTCGCCGATCGCGACGAACGAGGTGTACGCGCTCATGCCCCCTCCATACCGTCCGCCAGCGCCCGCAGCGCCAGCTCGTAGGACCGCAGCCCGAACCCGGCGATCGTACCGGAGGCCACTCCGGCCACCACCGAGGTGTGCCGGAACTCCTCGCGGGCCGCGGGATTGGTGATGTGCACCTCGACCAGCGGCGCGGTGCGCTGGGCGATGGCGTCGCGCAGCGCGTAGGAGTAGTGGGTGAAGGCCGCCGGGTTGAGCACCACCGGGATGGCCTGGTCGGCGGCGTCGTGCAGCCAGGACACCAGCTCGGCCTCGTCGTCGGTCTGCCGGACCTCGACCGACATGCCGAGCTCGCGGCCGGTGGCCCGGCACAGCGCCGCGAGGTCGGCGAAGGTGGCCGCGCCGTACTTCTCCGGCTCGCGGCTGCCCAGCCGGCCCAGGTTCGGCCCGTTCAGCACGAAGACCGTCCGCATCGTCATCCCCTCCGCCGGGTCTTCCAGGTGTCCCCGCCGGCGACCCTCATCGGGCGATCCGCCGGAAGGCCGCCTCCAGCAGCTCCTCCGGCGGGTCCTCCAGCCGGGCGACCGCGGCCACGCCGTCCAGCACGACGAACCGCCGCACCGCGCCGCGGTTCTTCTTGTCGACCCGCATGTGGTCGCGCAGCTCGGCCCAGGCCTCCCGCCGGTAGGCGGTCGGCAGGCCGACCGAGGCCAGGATCTCCCGGGTGCGCGCGGCCAGGCCGGCGGCGGCGTGGCCGGACAGCTCCGACAGCTCGGCGGCGTAGACCATGCCGATGGCGACCGCCTCGCCGTGCCGCATGCGGTAGTCCTCGGCCCGCTCGATGGCGTGCGCGAGGGTGTGGCCGTAGTTGAGGATCTCCCGGACGCCCGACTCGCGCAGGTCGGCGCCCACCACCTCGGCCTTGACCCTGATCTTGCGCTCGACGAGCTCGCGGGTGTGCGGGCCGCCGGGCTCCCGGGCGCCCTCGGGGTCGGCCTCGACCAGGCGCAGGATCTCCGGGTCGGCGATGAACCCGCCCTTGATCACCTCGGCCAGCCCGGCGACGTAGTCGTCCCGGGGCACCGTGACCAGGGTGGCCAGGTCGCACAGCACGCCGGCCGGCGGGTGAAAGGACCCGACCAGGTTCTTGCCCTCAGGGGTGTTGATGCCGGTCTTGCCGCCGACCGCGGCGTCGACCATGCCGAGCAGCGTGGTCGGCACCTGCACCACGGTGACGCCGCGCAGCCAGGTGGCGGCGACGAAGCCGGCCAGGTCGGTGGTGGCCCCGCCGCCGACGCCGACGACCGCGTCCGAGCGGGTCATGCCGTGCCGGCCGAGCGCCGACCACAGCCCGGCGGCCACCTCGGCCGTCTTGGCCCGCTCGCCGTCCGGCACCGGCAGCGGCAGCACCGCGTACCCGGCGGCCTCCAGGGCGCCGCAGGCCGGCCGGGCGATCTCCGGCAGGGTCTCGGGGTGGATCACCGCGACGGTGCCGGCCCGCGGGCCGACCAGGCCGGGCAGCTCGCCGAGCACGCCGGCGCCGACGACCACGTCGTAGGGGCGCTCGCCTCCTACGGTGATGCGGGTGACGCTCACGCCGGGAGCCCCTTGGCGATCTCGGCGGCCACCTCGTCGGGCGTGCGGCCGCCGGTCTCCACCGTGAGGGTGGCCAGCCGCTCGTAGACCGGGCGGCGCTCCTCCATGAGCGCCTTGAGCCGGCTGCGCGGGTTGAGCACCAGCAGCGGGCGGGCCGAGCCCAGGCCGACCCGGGCCACCGCGTCGGCCAGGCCGACCCGCAGGTAGGCCACCGGGTGGCCGGCCAGCAGCTCCTGGGTGCGCGGGTCCAGCACCGCGCCGCCGCCCAGGGCCAGCACCCCGCCGTGCCCGGCGAGCGCGCCGCGCACGGCATCGGCCTCCAGCTCGCGGAACCGCTCCTCGCCGTCCTCGACGAAGATGTCGGCGACGGCCTTGCCGGCCGCCGCCTCCACGTCGGCGTCGGTGTCGCGGAAGCCGGTGCCGAGCAGGCCGGCCAGCAGCCGGCCCACGGTCGACTTGCCCGAGCCCGGCGGGCCGATG
Organism: Sphaerisporangium rufum; assembly: GCF_016863395.1. Classification (GTDB taxonomy): domain Bacteria; phylum Actinomycetota; class Actinomycetes; order Streptosporangiales; family Streptosporangiaceae; genus Sphaerisporangium; species Sphaerisporangium rufum. The sequence continues at coordinate 125,554 of NZ_BOOU01000052.1, forward strand.
AGCACGACTCTGGGAGAGGTCACTTGATCACCATCGAAGACAGGTAGCCGGACAGGTTGCGGGCGACCTCCTCCACCGAGTCGCCGCCGAGCTTCTCGACGGCCACGTCGGCGAGCACCAGCGCGACCATCGCCTCGGCGACGATACCGGCGGCGGGCACCGCGCACACGTCGGACCGCTGGTTGATCGCCTTGGCGGGCTCGCCGGTGGCGACGTCGACGGTGGACAGCGCGCGCGGCACGGTGGAGATCGGCTTCATCGCGGCGCGGACCCGCAGCGGCTCGCCGTTGGTCATGCCGCCCTCGACGCCGCCGGCCCGGTTGGTGACCCGCCGCACGCCGTCCGGGGTGTTCTCGATCTCGTCGTGCGCCTGCGAGCCGCGCCGCCGGGCGGTGGCGAACCCGTCGCCCACCGCGACGCCCTTGATCGCCTGGATGCCCATCAGCGCGGCGGCCAGCCGGGCGTCCAGCCGGCGGTCCCAGTGGACGTAGCTGCCCAGGCCGGGCGGCAGGCCGTAGGCCAGCACCTCCACGACGCCGCCCAGGGTGTCGCCCTCCTTGCGGGCCGCCTCGATCTCCTCGTACATCGCGGTGCCGGCCGCCGCGTCCAGGCAGCGCACCGGGTGCTCGTCGATCGCGGCCAGGTCGCCGGGGCCGGGCACCACGCCGTCGGGGGCCTCGGCCGCGCCGATCGCCACGACGTGGCTGACGATCTCGACGCCGAGGGCCTGGCGCAGGAAGGCGCGGGCCACCTGGCCGAGCGCGACCCGGGCCGCGGTCTCCCGGGCGCTGGCGCGATCGAGCACCGGGCGGGCGTCGTCGAAGCCGTACTTCTGCATGCCGGACAGGTCGGCGTGGCCGGGGCGCGGGCGCGACAGCGGGGCGTTGCGCGCCTGGGCGGCCAGCAGGTCGGGGTCGACCGGGTCGGCGGCCATGACGGTCTCCCACTTGGGCCACTCGCTGTTGCCGACCCGGATCGCCACCGGGCTGCCCAGCGTGCGGCCGTGCCGGACGCCGCCGACGATCGTGACCTCGTCCTGCTCGAACTTCATCCGCGCGCCACGGCCGTGCCCCAGCCGGCGCCGGGCCAGGGCGTGCCGCACGTCGGCGGTCGTCACCTCGACGCCGGCGGGCATGCCCTCCAGGATGGCGACGAGCTCGGGGCCGTGAGACTCACCTGCGGTCAACCAGCGCAACATGGTGACAAGTCTTCCACGTGCCGCCCACTGCCCTCACCGCGCGGGCGGGTGGCGCGATCGGCGCGGCGGACCGCCCGGTGCGGGAGGCCGGTCAGCGCAGCAGGCCGGCCAGCGCGCCCAGCACGATGAACGGCCCCAGCGGGAAGTGGCTGCGCCGGGTGCCGCGCCGGCTGACCAGCAGCGCGATCGCGTACAGGGCGCCGAACAGCTGGCCGGCCAGCGCGCCGGTCACCCAGGCGGACACCCCGAGCGCGCCGGTCAGCATGCCGGCCGGCCCGGCCAGCTTGACGTCGCCCAGGCCGAGCGCGTCCGGTCGGGCGAACCACAGCACGAAGTAGCCGGCGGCCAGGCCGAGCCCGCCGGCCAGCGCGCCGGGCAGCTCGCCGGCCAGGGCCAGCGGCACCGCGAGGATCGGGTACGACGGCAGGGTGATGGCGTCCGGCAGCCGCCGGGTGCGCCAGTCGATCATCGTCAGCGCGCAGCCGGCGACCGCCCCGTACAGCCAGGCGATCAGCAGGGCCCAGCGCGCCAGGCCGTGGGCCAGATCGGGGTCCAGATCGGGGTCCAGGCCGGCGGGCGCGGCCGTCAACCTCCAGGCGACCAGGGCGCAGGCCGCCGCGGTGGCGAGCTCGGCGACCGGAAGGCGGGTGAGATCGGGCCGGGCGCGCAGCGCGCCGCGGAACGCCGCCCGCGCCTCGGCCCGGTAGGCCCGCCGCAGCTCCCGCGCCTCCTCCCGGGTGACCACCCGGTCCTCGGGCGCGTCACCGCCCTCCACCGCCGGGCCGCCGGGTGGACCGCCGGCCGCGGGCGTGCCGCGGGGACGGCCATCGGGCGGCTCCTGCCCGGGGGGCAGGGGCGCGGGGTCGTCCGGGAGCGGGGCGAAGCCGGCCGCCAGGGCGCGGGCGTAGTGCCCGGCGACCAGGCCGAGCAGCGCGGCGCCGGCGACGATGATGGACACCCGCCGACCCTAGTACGCCGGGCCGCGCGGGAACGGCGGGAACGGCGGGAACGCGGCCCGGCCCGGACGGCACGGACCCGGGTAACGCCTCGTGGGCCCGGTCGCCTGGAAAACTCCCGCAAAAACGGCCGGACGACCGGCGTTCCTCATGCGACCCGCCGCTCCCGCCTGGAGATGATCTGTCGAACCGACACCTAGAGATCATCGAGATCCGTTCCCGGAAAGGGGAAGGCATGCGATCTCATCGCCGGCACCTGGCGAGCGGCGCCACCCTCACCGCCGCCACCCTGACCGGCGCCACCCTCACCGGTGTGATCCTGGCCGGCCGTCCCGCGCTCGCTGACATAAGGGCCGATCGGCCCGCGTTCGCGGACGCCGGAGCCGGCCGTTCCGCGCTCGCAGATGCCGGGCCGGGGCCGGACGCGCCGCCCGCCGCGGCCGGCACCGGCACCGGCACCGGCACCGCGATGATCCCCAAGGTCGCGGGCGGCAGGACGCCCCCCGTGGACGGCGCGGGCGGCGGCGACGACCGGACCGCCGGGACCACCCGGAGCGCGACCATCAGGAAGGCCGGCACGGCGCCGGTGACGCGCGCGCTGGTGCTGTCGGTGAATCCCGGGCCGGTGGTCTGGCCGCCGGACCGGGTCGCCGTGCTGGACTGCGGATCCAGCGCCGGATCGCATCCGCGCCCCCGGGAGGCCTGCGCCGAGCTGACCCGGGTGAACGGCGACATCGGCCGGCTCCGGCCGTCGGACACCACGGCCTGCCCGACGACCTACGCGCCGGTGACGTTCTGGGCGGTGGGCGTGTGGGGCCCGCGTACCATCTCCGGGCTGCGCGTCTTCACCAACCAGTGCTCGATGCTCGTCACCCTCCGCTCCGTCGCCGCCTTCTGAGCGCTGCGACGGCCGGACGTCCAGCGCCCGGGTCAGCCCCGCCGGTCCCGCGGCAGCAGCGAGCCGGCCACCGCGAGGGTCAGACCAAGTCCGGCCGCCACCAGGAAGACGAGGTCGTAGCCGGCGGCCGGCAGGCCACGTTGATGTGCGTCCAGGATCACCATGAACGGGCAGGCGCACGCCAGTGCCGGCCCGGACGGGCAGGTTCCGAACGCCCGCGGGACGCGGGGTCAGCGGCGGCGGAACAGGGCGCGCAGGCCGCGCGGCCGCGGCGGGCCGGGGGCGTCCGGGACGCGGGCCACGGTGACGTCGGCGTGCCGGGACAGCTCGGCCAGCAGCCCGCGCAGCTCGTCCGGGCCGCCCGCCGGGCGGCCGGCGGCGGCCAGGGCGTGCAGCAGGCCGCCCTCGATGGGGAACGGCGCCGGGCCGGCCACGTCGACCACCACCGCCGCGGCGCCCTCGCCGAGCGCGGCCCGGCACACCTGCGGGGCAAGCGCCTGGATGGGCCGGGCGTCGGCCCGCCAGCGGCGCAGCGGGCCGCTGCCGGTGAAGGCCGGGACGGCGGTGCGGCCGTCCGCGCCGACCAGCAGCGGCAGCGCCATCTCGCTCTCCTTCTCTTGCCGCAGGCCGTGCGCGCCGGTCTCGGCGGCGGTCAGCACGGCCACGACCGGCACCAGCAGCCGGGCGCCGGCCAGCGCGGCGGCCACCTCGGCCGGGCCGGTGGTGCCGGCGGCGTGCCCGGCGAGCGCGGCGGCCAGCGCCGGGTCGGCGGCGCCGTCGTCATCGGGCACCAGTGGCTGCGGAATGCTCGGCACGACCGTCGAGCCTACCCGGCGCGGCGTCGCCCGGCTCGCGCAGGGAACGGACCCGGCGGGCGAACATCGGCAGCGCCGATAGTGCCATGCCGGCCGCGCCGGCGGCGACCCCGGCCCGGCAGCCGGCGGCCTGGCCGATCACCCCGCCGAGCGCGCTGCCGATCGGCAGCACGCCGTAGATCAGCAGCCGGTAGCCGCCGTTGGTGCGGGCCAGCGCGCCGCGCGGCGCGATGACCTGGCGCAGGGTGACCGACAGGACGTTCGCCGCGCCGAGCCCGACCCCGGCGACCAGCTGGACGGCGGCCAGCGCCGCCGCCAGCGCGCCGCCCCGCCAGGGCAGCGCGGCGAGCAGCAGCGGGGTGCCGGTGGACAGCACCAGGGCGGCGGCGAACGCGCGGCCGTACCCGACGCGCCCGGCGAGCCGCAGCGCGACCAGGGTGCCGAGGAGCGCGCCGGCCCCGGAGGCGCTGAGGGCCAGGCCGTACAGGCCGGCGCCCAGGCCGCGCTCGGTGACCGCGAAGACGATCAGGTTGACGGTGAGGATCTGCGCCGCGCAGTTGTAGACCGCGGCGTGCGCGGTGAGCGCCCGCAGGAAGGGGTTGCGGGCGATCGGCCGCAGGCCGTCCAGGATGCCGGACGGCGCGCCGGCGGCGGCCGGCGGCGGCTCGGGCCGGCGCGCCCCGGCGACGCCGGCGGCACTGGCCACGTAGCTGGCGGCGTCGATCGCCACCGCCGGCGCCGGCCCGGCGAGCTGGGCGATCATCCCGGCCACGCCGGGCCCGGCGACCTGCGCGGCGGTGGTGGAACCCTGCATGGCCTGGTTGGCGGCCGGCAGATCCCGCTCGGCGACCAGGGACGGCACGTAGGCGAACCCGCCGATGTCGAAGACGACGCCGGCCGCCCCCACCGCGAAGGCCACCGCGACCAGCAGCGGGATCGACAGCAGGCCGGCGAGGTGCGCGAGCGGCACCACCAGCAGCGCGGCGGCGCGGAACAGGTCCATGGCGATCATCACCCGGCGCCGGCGGCGCCGTTCCAGCCAGTGCCCGGCGAGCAGCGGGAGCAGCACGTTGGGCAGGAACGCGGCGGTGGCGACGGCGGCCACCCCGGCCGGTCCGGCGCCCAGGGTCAGCGAGGCGACCAGCGGCAGGGCGACCGCGGTGACCTGGGCACCCATCGCGGAGACGCTGTGGCCCAGCCAGAAGCGGCGGAAATCGCGGTCGCGGCGCAGCACGCCCGTCGGGCTTGTTACCGACACTACCCCTCCCACAGGTAACGGTTACCGCAAGACAGTACAGCACCGGTAATCTGGTGGCATGGAGCAGCCCGGCGGCCGGGCGCCCGCGCCCGCGGCGCTGGCGCTGCTACAAGATTTCGCCAACACCGCCGACCTGGAGGCCGGCCGGGACGGGCTGCGCACGGCGGCCGACCTGGCGGAGTTCTGCGCCGCGCACGGCCTGCCCGGCCTGCGATTCGAAGAGGGCGCGGTGGCCGAGTGCGTGCGGCTGCGCGAGGCGCTGCGCGACGTGTGCCAGGCGCACGCCGGCGTGGACGTGCCGCCGGCGTCGGCGGCCGTGCTGGAGGAGATGCTGGCCGGTGCCGCGCTGCGCCTGGCGATCGACGCCGGCGGCGGTGCCCGCGCGGTGCCGGCGGCCGGGCTGGCCGGGCTGCCCGCCCTGGTGGCGCAGCTGGCCTGCGGGGTGCTCGCCGCCGTCGCCGACGGCACCTGGCCACGGTTGAAGGCGTGCGCCGCGCACAGCTGCCGGTGGGTGTACTACGACCGCAGCCCGTCCGGCCGCAGCCGCTGGTGCACGATGAGCATCTGCGGCAGCCGCACCAAGATGCGCGGCTACCGCGCCCGCGGCGGGCAGACGGGCGGCTGACCCGCCCGCCGGCCCGCCACGCCGGGCGCATGCCGAGCTCCCGCCCGGCCCGCGCGGGGCGGGCGGGCGGCGGGATGGCCGGCCGGGGCGGAGGTGGGATTGCCGGCCGCTGACCGGCCGGCACGGCTGCGCCGGGTCCCGGCGCTCAGCCCAGGTCGGCGATGGCGGCGACCGGGCCGCCGCCGGAGGGGCCCTGGTGGACGGCGGCCACCGAGACGAACACCGCCGGGTCGCCGGTGACCGCGGCGGCGACCCCGCCGACCGCCGCCTTGATCTGCCGGTGCCAGTGCACGTCGGAGTCGTCCAGCATGATGTTGCGCCGCCCGCGGACCCGGCCGGTGGGGTCGGCCTCGCACTTCATGAACACGTTGACCAGCCGGTCGCCGAGATCGGTGGAGTGCGGCCGGTCGGGCAGCTCGATGCCGCTGTCGCGGATGGCCGCCCAGATGCCGTCGGCGTCCAGCGCGTCCCGCATCACGCTGTGCCCGATGCGGTAGCGGCCGCCGATGCCGCGCACGTTGCCGACCACGACGATCTGCGCGCGGTCCAGCTCGACGCCGGAGGAGCAGGACGCGACGCTGGAGTAGAGCGACAGGTCCTTGTGGATCTGGTCGGCCGCCGGCATCTCGATCTCGCCCAGCGCGACGGCGATGCCGAGGGCGGTGGTGGAATTGGAGATGTCCATCGACGGGCCGGTGTCCTCGGTCACCACGTCATGGCCGCGCGAGCGGGCGTCGGTGATGGTGGCCAGGGTGAGCAGCGGGGTCTTGGTCTGCACGTAGTGCACGTCGGCCGGATCCTCGATACCGGCGATCTTCATGGCCTCGCGGACGCCGGCGGCGACCTTCTCCACCATCGCCGGGCGGCCGATGTCCTCGGGCAGGATGACGTCGCTCATGGCCACGCCGACCGAGACGCGCGGCTCGCCGGTGGGCTGGACGCCGGCCGGGTCCACCGAGGCGAAGATCGTGGCGTGCGGGCTGAGCACGCCGTCGGTGCCGCCGGACCACACCAGCGGCACCTGGGCGACCTCCTCGGCGGAGCGGGTGCCGCGGGCCAGCAGCACCTCGCGGAACGCCCGGTCGGCCAGGATGCGGGTGTAGTCGTTGACGCCGCCGTTGCCCTCGGTCTTGCCGATGACGGCGAGCACCCGGTCGGCCTCGATCACCCCGTCGTCGATCAACCGGGCCAGCCCGGAGGCGTCGGTGACGCTCTCGATGGCGACCTTGCGCACCTCGATCGGATCCGGCATGTCCTCCCCTTTCGCTTACATCACGTGACACCACGTGCCGGTGCGGGCGCGCCGGCCGTCAACCCTCCACCACGGTGCCGACCCGGCCGGACGGCGCCTCGCCGATGTGCTCCAGCGAGGTGATCACCGCCCGGCCGCCGGACACGGCGAACCGCAGCGCGGCGGCCACCTTGGGCCCCATGCTGCCACCGGCGAAGTGCCCGGCGGCGTGCAGCCTGCCCAGCTCGGCGGCGGTGATCCGGCCGATCGGCCGCGGGTCGGCGGTGCCGAAGCCGACGACGGCGGCGGGCACGTCCGTCGCGATGATCAGCACGTCCGCCCGTACCGCTCGGGCGAGCACCGCGGCGGCGGCGTCCTTGTCGACCACCGCCTCCACCCCGGCCAGGGTGCCGTCCGGCCGCCGGACGACCGGCACTCCCCCGCCGCCGGCCACCACGACCGTGTATCCGGCCGCCATCAGCGCCAGCGCGGCCGGGGCGTCCAGGATCTCCAGCGGCTCGGGCGAGGCCACCACCCGCCGCCACCCCCGGCCGGGGAACTCCCGCCAGGTCTGGCCCAGCCGCTCGAACCGGCGGGCCTGCGCGGCGTCGAAATAGCGGCCGATCGGCTTGACCGGGTGCCCGAACGCCGGGTCGGCCGCGTCCACCAGGGTGCGGGTCACCACGACGGCCGCCCGCTCGCCGAGCGCGTTGAGGATGAGCGTGCCGATGGTGGCCTGGGTCTGCGCGCCGCACCAGTCCAGCGGGACCGGGGGCACCACGTCCGCGGCGAGCTGGTTCTTCAGCAGCAGGTTGCCGACCTGGGGGCCGTTGCCGTGGGTCACGGTGACCTGGTGGCCGCGGCCGATCAGCGCCGTGACGTGCGCCATGGCGCCCTCCACGGCGCGCCGCTGGTCGCCGGGCGAGGCACTGCCGTCCGGCCCGGTCATCGCGTTGCCGCCCAGCGCGACCAGGACGCGTTCCCCCACAGCCCGAAGCTATCCACCGGCCGGCCGCCCCTCATTGGCCATCTCTGCCCACGAACGCCCGTATGTTCGGAAACTTTCGCCAACCCGCGGCCGGCGCCGGCCCGGCCGGGTGCCACCGTCCGCCGCCGCCGGCCCCGGATAGGCACCGACCGCAAATCGGGTTAGCGACCTGACGATAATCGCCGCCTTTGGCGCTAAGAATCCGCTTTTTCGAGCCCGAAGAAACTTTATTTCGGACATACGGCTTTCTACGGGATCGGCCGCCAACCACTTCCCCCCTCAAGTGACTAATAACCAGATGACGGTAGTTGTCCTCTAGCAAAGGATGCTGATGACACCGAAAGTCAGAGCCGCGGCCGTGGCGGCCGTGCTCGTCCTTGGCGGTACGGCGGCGCTCGCCGCGCCCGCCGCGGCGGCCCCCGCGCCGCAGCCCGCCCCCCGTTCCGGCGGCGGGTCCACCCAGATCACGCTGATCACCGGGGACCGGGTGACGGTCACCGCCGGCCGGGAAGGCCCGCCGGCGTACCGGGTGGAGCGCGGCGCGGGGCGGAAGGTCTCCTTCTCGATCCGCACGATGGCCGGGCACACCTACGTGGTCCCGTCCGACGCGGCGCCACTGATCGGGCAGGGCCTGGTGGACCGGCGGCTGTTCGACGTCACCCAGCTGGCCGCCTGGCGCTACGACGACGCGCACCGCGCCGACATCCCGGTCATCACCCAGGGCGGACCGGCGCCCAAGGCCGCGATCACCGGCCGCGCCGTTCCCCGGCTGGGCCTGACCGCCGCCCGGATCCCCAAGGCGCAGGCGGCCACCGCCTGGCAGCAGCTCGGGCGCGGCACCGGGGCGCGCACCCTGGCCTCCGGGGTGTCCAAGCTGTGGCTGGACGGCAAGCTGTCCTACTCGCTGGACAAGAGCGTCCCGCAGATCGGCGCGCCCGAAGCCTGGAAGCAGGGCCTCACCGGCAAGGGCGTCACCGTGGCCGTGCTGGACTCCGGCTACGACCACGCCCACCCCGACCTGAAGGGCGTGGTCACCCAGGAGGCCAACTTCTCCGACGAGCCCGACACCGGAGACGAGGTCGGGCACGGCACGCACGTCGCCTCCACCGTCGCCGGCTCCGGCGCCGCCTCCGGTGGCAAGTACCGCGGCGTCGCCCCGGACGCCAAGATCGCCTTCGGCAAGGTCGGCGGTCTCTACGGCGTCTCCGACTCGGCGCTGATCGCCGGCATGGAATGGGCCGCCACCCAGGTCAAGGCCAAGGTCGTCAGCATCAGCATCGGCGGCCCCGACAGCGAGGACGTCGACCCGATCGAGCAGGCCGTCAACGAGCTCAGCGAAAGCACCGGCACCCTGTTCGTCATCGCCGCGGGCAACGCCGGCACTGCGGAGTCGGTGGGCAGCCCGGGCAGCGCGGACGCCGCGCTGACCGTCGGCGCGGTGGACGATAATGACAAGCTGGCCGGCTTCTCCAGCCGCGGCCCGCGGGTCGGCGACGGCGCGATCAAGCCCGACATCACCGCACCGGGCGTCGGCATCGTCGCCGCCAACGCCGGCGGCAGCGGGGACAACGCCTACATCTCCTATAGCGGCACCTCGATGGCCACCCCGCACGTGTCCGGCTCGGCCGCCATCCTCGCCCAGCGCCACCCCGACTGGTCCGGCGCCCGGCTCAAGGCCGCCCTGATGGGCGCCGCCAAACCCACCGACGGCCTCACCCCCACCGAACAGGGCACCGGCCGCGTCGACGTACCACGCACCATCGCCCAGCAGATCGTCACCGAAACCCCGAACATCAACGCCTACCTGAAATGGCCGCAAGCGGGCGGCCAGACCGTCACCAGGGAACTCACCTACACCAACACCGGCGACACCGAGGTGGAGCTGGCGCTGGCCACCGACGGCCCCTACACCCTGTCGGCCGACCGGCTGCGGCTGCCCGCCGGCGGCACCGGCTCGGTCACCCTCACCCTCAAGGCCGGCCTGCCCACCGGCAACCACGCCGGCACCGTCACCGCCACCACCGGTGACACCACCGTCCGCAGCCTCGCGAGCGCCTACGTCGAACCCGAGTCCTACGACGTGACCATCAAGGCGACCGGCCACGACGGCGCCCCGATCCCGTTCGGCTTCGCCACGATCTACGACCTGAAGGCGCAGCGGTTCCGCGACGTCCTCCTGCAGGACGGGACCGGGCATGCCCGGCTGAGCAAGGGCGAGTGGACGCTGGCCGCCGACCTGTACGAGGATGCCGGCTACACCCTCGGCTACCAGCGGCTGACCGTCGCCAAGGACACCGAGGTGGTGCTGGACGCCCGCCGCTCCAAGCAGGTGCGCTTCTCGGTGGACGACCCGGCCGCCAAGCCCCAGGAATTCGCGTCGCTCAACGTGCTACACAAGGACGGCGATCAGCTCTTCGGGTTCTATACCTGGTCCAGCGGCAACCCCAACGAAGGGTTGTACGTGCTGCCGTCCCGGCTGCCGGGCCTGCAGTTCATGGCCAGGTCGGTGTGGGACCGGGCGGCTCAGGCGGGTGGCCCGGTCCGTTACGACGTGGCCGGCCACTACACCGGCGGCCTGCCCGCCGACCCGGTCATCCAGGGCCGCCGCGCGGACATGCGCAAGGTCACCGTCCGCTTCCACGGCCAGGACGTCGCCGCCCCCGGCCTGTTCGACCGGAGCCTGACGCTGCCGGACATGCAGGTCAACTTCTTCGGCTCGCCCGAGACCGTACAGGCGCCCGGCATTCTCACCAACTACGTCACCCCGGCCGGCGGCCTGAACATGAGCGGGGCGTTCGGCCATGACGAGGGCTTCTACTTCGAGTCCGACCTGAACCCCTATCCGGTGCGCAGCGCGCCGGCGACCGAGGTGTGGAACGCCGCGGCGACCGGGCCGTCCGCGCCGTTCGTCTACCAGGACGGCAACGCCCTGGGCTACGTCCTGGACGGGCTGTTCACCGACGCCGGGGCCGGCCGGATGGGCTGGGACGGCCACGCCACCGGCACCGCCACGGTGAGCCGCGACGGAAAGGTACTGGGCACGCAGGAACTGGCCGGTTGCGAGGCCGGCGGCCAGTGCGGCCTGGAGGTGGAGACGCCGGAGGGCACCGGCACCTACACCGTCGCCGTCTCGGCCCGCCGGAACGTGCCCTACGCCAACCTGGCCACCGCAGTGGAGTCCTCCTGGACCTTCCGCTCGGCGCCCGCACCCGAGTTCGCCCTGGTGGAGGTGCCGTCGGTCAAGCTCGCGCCGCACGGCCTGAGCGAGCTGAACCGGGCCCGCCCCGGCTCGGTCACCCCGCTGCAGGCCCGCGCCGAAGGCGGCAAGCTCACCGGCCTGCGCCTGGAGGCCTCCACCGACGACGGCACCACCTGGCGTCCGCTGCCCGTGGTCCGCACCGGCGGCGCCTGGCTCACAGTGATCACCAACCCGCGCACCGCCGGGTACGTGTCGCTGCGCGCCACCGCCACCGGTCCGGACGGCACCGCGGTCAAGCACACCATCACCCGCGCCTACGCCGTCCAGCGTTGACCCACCCGGCGGGCGCCGGCACCCCCGGCGCCCGCCGGCCCGGCCGGGGCGGGCCTGAGCACGACCACCCGCCCCGGCCGATCCGCCGAAGGCACCGGACGCGACGACCCGCCCAGGCGGCATGGGAAGCCGCCGGGCGAGCGGCGCCGGCGCGCGGGTCAGACCCGGGCGAGCAGGCCGCGCAGGCCGTAGGCGATCTCGTCCAGGCAGGCGTACCGGCCGGCGGCCACCGCGCGGACCAGGTCGCCGGCCGATGCGTCGGCGGCGGCCAGCTCCACCCCGTTGTACTCCAGGAAGACCACCGTGCTGATCCAGGCGACCCGGCGGCCGCCCCGGGCGAACGGGCTGTGCGCCGCCAGCGAGTGCAGCAGCGCGGCCGCCTTCACCATGACGTGCGGATAGGCCTCGTGCCCGAACATGGACGCCGCCGGGCGCCGCACCGCGGCGTCGAGCAGGCCCCGGTCGCGCAGCCGCGGCGGCGCGGCGAGCGCCAGCCGGGCCAGGCCGAGGACCTGCTCGCCGGTCAGGTAGCGGGTCATTCGCCGAGATCGTCCAGCACCGAACGCCAGCGGCGGGCCGCGGCGGCCCCGAGCCGGTGCACCTCCTCGTCCGCCTCGCGGCGGGCGATGTACTCCTCCACGGCGGCGTGCGCCACCTGCCGCACGCTGCGCCCCTCCTTCTCGGCGCGGCGCCGCAGGGCGGCGAAGTGCTCGTCGCTGAGGCGCAGCGTCATTGGTCATACCTCCCGGGCCCCACCGGTATCCGGATCATTTCCGACACGGTGAGTGTATGACCATTTACCGAACGTTGTCAGCCGGTTGGGGTGGCGCGCAGCCCGGCCAGCCGGCCGACGGCCTCGTCGATGACCTCGTCGCGCTTGCAGAACGCGAACCGCACGAACGACCGGCCCGCCTCGGGGTGGTCGTAGAAGACCTGGGTGGGGACGGCGACCACCCCGGCCAGCTCCGGTAGCCGCCGGGCCAGCTCGGCGCCGTCGGTGAAGCCGAGCGGCCGGATGTCGGCCTGCACGAAGTAGGTGCCCGCCGGGCGGTAGACGCCGAACCCGGCGGCGGCCAGCCCGCCGGCCAGCCGGTCGCGCTTGGCGGCCAGCGACTCGCGCAGCCCGGCCACCCAGCCGAGCTCCTCGCGCAGCGCGTAGGCGACGGCGAGCTGCCAGGGGGCGGCGGCGGTGAAGGTGAGGAACTGCTTCACCGTCTGCACGGCCCGCACGTACCGGGCCGGCGCGCAGATCCACCCGGTCTTCCAGCCGGTGACCGAGAAGGTCTTGCCCGCCGAGGAGATCATCACGGTGCGCTCGCGCATCCCCGGCAGGGTGGCGAGCGGCACGTGCGGCACGCCGTCGAAGGTGAGGTGCTCGTACACCTCGTCGGTGATGGCGACCAGGTCGCGCTCCTGGCACAGCGCGGCGATGGCGGCAAGCTCCTCGCCGGTGAAGACGGTGCCGGTGGGGTTGTGCGGCGAGTTGACCAGGACGGCCCGGGTGCGCGGCGTCACCGCGGCCCGCAGCTCGGTCGGGTCGAAGGCGAACCGGCCGCCGTCCGGGCGCAGGGTGACCGTCCGGCGGACCGCGCCGGCCAGCGTGATCGCCGCCGCGTAGGAGTCGTAGTACGGCTCGAAGACGATCACCTCGTCGCCCGGCTCGCACAGCGCCAGCACCGTGGCGGCGATGGCCTCGGTCGCGCCGACGGTGACCAGGACCTCCGCGCCGGGGTCATAGGACAGCCCGTAGTGGTCCTGGTGGTGCGCGGCGACGGCCTGGCGCAGCTCGGGCAGCCCGGGACCGGGCGGGTACTGGTTGTGCCCGTGGGCGATCGCGTCGGCGGCCCGCCGCAGCATGGCCGGTGGCCCGTCGGTGTCCGGGAAGCCCTGCCCCAGGTTGATCGACCCGGTGCGCACCGCCAGCGCCGTCATCTCCGCGAACACGGTGGTGCCGAACCCGCGCATCCGCTCGACCAGTACGTCGTCCACGGCCGCCAGCCTACCGACCCCGCCCGGCGCCGGCGCGCTAGCCTTTTGCGGGTGATTGTGCGCCTTGCGGCTTTTGTGGACTGGGTCCGCCCCGGCGGGGCGCGGTGAACCGGGTCCGGGAGCTGGACATGCTGCGCGGGTTCGCCGTCTGCGGCATCACCCTGGTCAACGCCTGGCAGCACGCGGTGGAGGAACTCCCCCACCGGACGCCGAGCACGGCCGACTGGCTGGTGGAGAACCTGGCGCAGAGCCGCTTCTTCCCCATCTTCTCCTTCCTGTTCGGCATCGGCTTCGTGCTGTTCCTGCGATCGGCGGCCGACCGCACCGCCCGGCCGCGGGCCGTCATGCTGCGCCGGCTGGCCGTGCTGGCCGCCCTCGGCGCGCTGCACACCCTGGTCAACTCCGGCGAGGTGCTGCTGCCGTACGCCGCGTGGGGCGCCGCCGCGCTGCTGCCCGCCACCTTCCTGCCGCGCGCCGCCGTGCTCGCCGCCGGGGCCGCCGCGACGCTCGCCGCCGCGCTGCTGCACGGCGGCGGCTCCTGGCTCATCCCCGGGCTGCTGCTGCTCGGCATGGCCGCGGCCCGCTACGCCCCCGGGCCGGCCGCCTGGTGGCCGGTGTTCGCGGCGAGCGCCGCGCTCGGCGCGCTGCTGACCGGCGGCTGGCTCTACCTGTGGGCGCACCCGGACGTCTATTACGGCATCCCGTTCGCCATCGCGGTGTACCCGCTGGCCGGGCTGGCCGCCGCCACCGCGTACTGCACCGGGCTGCTGCTCGCCCACCGGCGGTGGTTGGGCCGCCTCGCGTTCCTGGAGCCGCTCGGCCGGATCGCGCTGACCGCCTACCTGGCCGGCACCGCGGTCTCGCTGGCCACCCGCCCGCTGCTGCCCTACGACACCGGGCGGGCCGGGGTGCTGGCGCTCGCGGTGCTGACCGCCGCCGCGCTGGCCTGGTTCGCCGATCGATGGCTGGCCCGGTTCACCTACGGGCCGGTGGAGTGGGTGTGGCGGTGCCTGACATGGGGCGAGCGGGTGCCGCTGCGGCGCCCTCCCGCGCCCGCCGGCCGTACGCTTGAACGGTGACGCGTATCGCCCTGTGCCAGATACCGGTGGCCGAGGAGCCCAAGACCAACCTCGAACGGGTCCGTGACGCGCTCGGCCGCGCCGCGGCGGGCGGTGCCGAGCTCGCGGTGTTCCCCGAGGCGACCCTGGCCCGGTACGGCCGGGGCATCACCGCCGCCGCCGAGCCGCTGGACGGCCCGTTCCTCACCGCGGTCGCCGAGACGGCCCGCGCGCACGAGATCGCCGTCGTCATCGGCGTCTTCGAACCGGCCGGCGACCGGGTGCACAACACCGCCGTCGCGCTGGACCGAAGCGGGCGCGCCGTCGCCGCGTACCGGAAGATCCACCTGTTCGACTCCTTCGGCGCCCGCGAGTCGGAGCTGGTCGCCCCGGGCGACACCCCGGTGGTGGTCGAGCTCGCCGGGCTGCGGGTCGGCCTCATCACCTGCTACGACATCCGCTTCCCCGAGCTGGCCCGCGCCCTGGTCGACCAGGGCGCCGAGGTGTTCGCCGTCATCGCCGCCTGGGGGTCGGGCCCGATGAAGGAGGAGCACTGGACCACCCTGGTCCGCGCCCGCGCCATCGAGAACACCACCTGGACGGTCGCCGTCGGCCAGGCGCCGGAGCCGCGGGCGCGCGACGGGTTCGGGGTGGGCCGCAGCATGCTGGTCGACCCGATGGGCGTGGTGCGCGCCGACCTCGGCCCGGTGCCCGCCGTGCAGGTCGTCGAGGTGGACCCGGCGGAGACCGCGCGGGTGCGCGCCACCGTGCCCAGCCTGGCGCACCGGCGGCCCGATATTTATCCCGCGGCGCCGGGCGCCGGGGCCGGCGGATCGTAAGATGCGGGATGTGAGCGAGCCGGCGCCGAGAACGCCCATGCAGAAGGTCATCCCGCCCCGGCTGCTGGTGCCCTACCTGGCCGGGCAGCGCACCATCATCTCCGGCTACGTCTACCGCGTGCAGGACTGCTCGCGGCTGTCCAGCCCCGAGCAGCTCGTCTCCGCGCTGGACCTGGTGTTCGAGGGGTCCGAGCTCGGCCCCGGCGTCCCGGAGCTGTACGTCATGCGCTGGCACAGCCGCGACACCGACACCTACGTCGTGCCCTACGGCCCGCACATGGGCGGAGATTGGAACGATTCGCCGCCGTTCGCGGGCAACGGCTTCACCACCTCCCGCCGGCACGTGGTGCCGCAGTTCCACACCGCGCCGATGCCCATCCCGGCCGGCGCCGCGATCCACCACCTCACCGCCGGCGGCGACCGCGCGTTCGCCGAGTACGACGGGCTCACCTGGCGGCCCGCCGCATGAACGACATCGAGCCCGTCGGGCTGGGCCACATCGCCCACACCGGCGGCCAGACCTACGCCGCCGCCCTCGGCCCCGGCGCCGACGAGGTCACCCTGTTCTGCGAGGAGCCCCGGGAGGGGTTCGAGCAGACCGGCGGCTACTGGCGGCGCCGGGTCCGCCGCGCGGAGCTGGACTGGCTGGTGCTGCTGCGCACGGTCGGCGCGTTCGGCGGCGAGCCGTGCGTGGTGCTGGACGAGGACGACGACGGCCTGCACATCGCCTACACCGGGCACAGCGGCCTGAAGGCCGAGGCCCTCGGCTACTGGATGGTCGACCACGGCGCCTACGAGGTCGTCGTCCCGCACGACGAGGTGCACTCCATCCGGGTGGAACGGGTGTCGATCCCCTGCCAACCGTCCCGGGACCCGAGTGTCTCTCAGGTGTGACCCAAGCACCCTCTCGTGCCCGCGGGCGTCCGACGTTCGCCGAGACCTTCGCCGCGCACTACCCGGCGATGGTCCGGCTGGCCGGGCTGCTCGGCGCGGACGACCCCGAGGACATCGCGCAGGAGGCGTTCGCCCGCCTGCACGCGCGGATGAACCGGCTGCGCGACGACGACGCCGCGCTGCCCTACCTGCGGTCGATCGTCTGCAACCTGACCCGTAACCGGCTGCGCCACCTGCGGCTGGCCCGGCTGCGCCGCCCCGAGCCGCCGCCACCGGCCGGCAGCGGCGAGCAGGCGTACCTCGTCGCCGAACGCCACCGCGCGCTGCTGGCCGCGGTGGACCGGCTGCCGCGCCGGCAGCGCGAGGCCGTCGTGCTGCGCTACTGGCTGGACCTTTCCGAACGCGAGATCGCCGACGCGATGGGCGTCACCCCCGGCGCGGTGAAGAGCCACGCCAGCCGGGCCGTCACCGCCCTCGGCCGCGCACTCAAGGAGACCGACGATGATCGATGACGACCTGCGCGCGGCGCTGGACGCGCGCGCCTCGACCTACACCACCAGCCCGCTCGCCTGGGCCGAGGTGCAACGGCGCACCCGCGGCGCCCGCCGCCGCCGGCTGGCCGGCCTGGCCGCCGTCCCGCTCGCGGCGGGGGCCGCGCTGGCCGGCCTGCCCCTGGTGCTCGGCACCGGCGGCGCGAACACCGCCGCCACCGCCACGCCGCCCACCCCGGCCGCGACGTTCACCTACCACGACGCCTACCAGGCCGGCACGGCACAGAACCCGCCGATCGGCGAGAGCCTCCATCTCACCGGGGAGGGCACCGCCCGCACCACGATGCTCTGGTTCAGCCGGACGAAAGACCAGGCCGGGGACACGCGGTTGCAGCTGTGCTCGGCCACCCAGCTGCCATCCGGCGGCTCGACCGCCGGCTGTGCCGATCAGCCGCCCCCGGACGGCGCGGGATGGTACGCCGGCGGCACCGACTCCATGCTCCCGCGTCCCGCGATCGTCGTCATGTACGGCGCGGCCATGAACGGGACGGCCAAGGTCGCGGCGATCACCGACGGCGGCAAACGCTATCCCGGCCGGATCGACCAGCCACCCGGTGCGCCGCGCGCGATATGGAGCGTCCGCCATCCCGGCGCGGCCAGGGTGACCGCGATCGAACTGTCGGACCGGAACGGGAAGCGGCTGCAGCGGATCATCCACCTGCCGGATCCGCTCACAGCGACGGACGCGGCGCCGGTCGGGCCGGTGGCGCGGCTGGACGGCGGGGTGACGGCCCGCCTGCACCAGGATCAGTCGCTGGTCTGGTGGAACGGTCGCAAGCTGATCGGGTTGGACGTCATCTCCTCGTCACCGGTCGTGAACGCCGGTGAGACCATGGCCGAGGCGTTGGACGGCAGCGGAACGCCGGTGCAGGACCGGATCGCCGAGGGGTACTGGTTCGGGTTCGCCCGGGCCGGCACCGCGCGGGTCACCCTCACCCTGCCCGACGGCCGCTCGGTGTCGGCGGAGACCGCCGCCGACCCGTGGAAGCAGGGCGCCGTGCTGTTCTCGGCGCCGTTCGATCCGGACGGCGACGTCTACGCGGCGGGCTTCCGGGTCACCGGCCACGCGGCCGACGGCCGCGAGCTGTGGCGCCAGGACACCCCGCCGGTGAAGCCGCTGTGGGACGGCAAGCCCACCGCCTCGCCCGCGGCCTCCTCCGGAGGCGGCTGACCCCCGGCCGGGCCGGCACCTCACCTCCCGGCCCGGCTCCGCCCCTCCGCACCCGGCCCCGACCGGACGCCCATGCCTTCCTTGTGCTCGACCACCGCGCCCGCAGGTCATCGTCCCGCGGATTCCGCCGCGGTACTCCGGCACGAGAACAGGCGGGCAGGCGGCACCGGGCTCCGGGCCCACCGGTTCCATCTTCGTGCCCAGGCGCGGCCAGGTGGCCTGCGGTCCCGGACCGCCGGGGCCCGTCGATTCCGTTATCACCATGAACCGTCGTAGATCATCGCTAGGATCGCGGCGTGCAACCACAGCCCGACTTACGCCGGTCACGCCGCCGCCGGAGCGTCGTCCTCGCCGTCGCCCTGGCCGGAGCGGCCGCCCTGGTCTCCGTCCTCGTCGTGCGGGGCGGGGCGGCGGACGGCCGGGCCGCCGCGAGGACCGCCGCCTCCCCCGTCGCGCACGAGGACGGGTTCCAGAGCCTGCTGGCGGAGCATCCGGCGCTGGGCGAGAGCATCGTGATCCGCCACCCCGCCGACGGCGGCCGGATGCGCCTGTGGTTCACCCGGAGTCCGTACCAGGTCGGGCTGGACGTGCCGGTGACACCGGGAGCCCCGGTGTACGACACGCTCTGCCAGATAGGGGAGGACGTCACTTTCGGCGGGGCGCCGGGGGGGTGCCGGGCGGATCGCAGTGCCGAGCACACCGGCGATCCCGCCTGGTACGTCGCCGGCGCCGGCGACCCGCCGCGAGGCAGGACCGTCCTGGCCTATGGCGTCGCCCGCGCCCCGGTGACCGGGGTCGTGCTGGTGACCGCCGCCGGTACCCGGATCCGCGGCCTGCTGTACCGGCCGGCGGGGGCACCGGCCGCGATCTGGACCGCCACGTTCCCGTCGAACACGCGACCGGCGACCTACGAGTTCACCGGTTCCGGCGGAAAGGTCCTGCACCGGGAGCGGGCCGAGCCCGATCCGGCGACGCTCGGCAGGCGGCCGCTCAGCCCCGTCCTGCACCTGGGTGGCGGACTCCGGGCGACCTTCTACGCCAACAGCGACGACATCATCTGGCGCACCCGGGCCGGCGAGGCCATCGGCGAATTCGGTGTCCCCGAAGCGGGGGCCAAGGTGGACCGCCGGCAGCCGGGCAGCGTGCTGCTGAGCGAGGGGCGGCTGTTCGGCTACGCCGGCCGCGGAACCGCCGAGGTGGTACTGAGCAGCGGGCAGGGCGACACCGTCCGGGCCACGACGGCGGCCGATCCGTGGCACCGTGGTCTGGCCATGTTCAGCGCGACCGTACGCGGTTCGAGCACGATCGCCCGCCAGGGTTATCGGGTCACCGGTTACGACCACGCCGGTAAGGAACTGTGGCGGGAGGACCGGCCGGCGTACCGGCCGATGTGGCCCGACGTTCCCCTGGCCACCCCCGTCCCGCGCCGCTGACCGTCCCGACACTCCCCCGGCCCGCCGATCGGACCGGCTCCCCGACCGGGACCGGCGAGCCGGCCTGGTGGCCGGCCGTCCCCCCGCACGCCCGGGACGCTCCGGCGTCCCACCGGCGGGGAACGGCTCCGCGTCGCGACGGCCGGCCTCGCCGGGCCGGTCGTTCAGCCGAGGTGGCGGTAGCGGGCCAGGCGGGTGGCCAGGCGGTCGGCGGCGGGGCGGGCCAGCAGGCCGGTGATCTCCCGGTCCAGCGCCCGGGCCACCCGCTCGCAGAACGCGCGCGGCTCGTAGGCGGCGTCCGGGAACTCGGGGATGATCTCGTCGACGATGCCGTCCCGCTTCAGGTCGGCCGCCCGGATGCCCTGCGTCTTGGCGATCTCCGGGGCGAAGTCGATGGTCCGGTACAGGATCGCCGAGGCGCCCTCGGGCGGCAGCGGGGACAGCCAGCCGTGCTGCGCGCACAGCACCCGGTCGGCGGGCAGCAGGGCGAGGGCCGC
This sequence comes from Sphaerisporangium rufum, assembly GCF_016863395.1. GTDB lineage: Bacteria > Actinomycetota > Actinomycetes > Streptosporangiales > Streptosporangiaceae > Sphaerisporangium > Sphaerisporangium rufum. The sequence continues at coordinate 145,487 of NZ_BOOU01000052.1, forward strand.
GCCGCCGGCGCCCTCACCGAGCAGCAGGCACACCGTCGGCGCGTCCAGCATCACCAGGTCGGCGAGCGAGCGGGCGATCTCGCCGGCCAGCCCGCCCTCCTCGGCGGCCTTGGACAGCGCCGCCCCGGCGGTGTCGATCACCGTGACCAGCGGCAGGCCCAGCTCGGACGCCAGGTGCATGCCGCGCCGGGCCACCCGCAGCCCGGCCGGGCCGAGCGGCGGGCCTTCGCGCAGCCGCCGCCGGTCCTGACCGAGGACGACCGCGGGGGCGCCGCCGAACCGGGCCAGCGCGAGCAGCAGGCCGGGGTCGTTCTCGCCGACGCCGGTGCCGTTCAGCGGGGTGACATCGGCGGCGGCCAGCCGGAGCAGCGCTCGCACCCCCGGCCGGTCGTCGCGCCGGGACCGGGTGACCGCCTCCCACGCCCCCACCTCTGAATGCGCCTGGTCCGCGTCATGGCCGGCGGGCGTGGCCGGGCCGGCGGCGTCACCGGTGGCGGCCCGGCGGGCCTCGCGGGGCGCGCACATCACCGACAGGGCGCGGATCGCGGTGTCCCGGACGTGCTCGGCCGACACCACCGCGTCCACCAGCCCGTGCCGGAACAGGTTCTCCGCCACCTGCACCCCCTCGGGGAACGGGTAGCCGTGCAGCGACTCGTACACCCGGGGCCCGAGGAAGCCGATCAGCGCGCCCGGCTCGGCCGCGGTGACGTGCCCGAGCGACCCCCACGAGGCGAACACCCCGCCGGTGGTCGGGTGGCGCAGGTAGACGATGTAGGGCAGCCCGGCGGCCCGGTGCGCGGACACCGCGGCGCTGATCTTGATCATCTGGACGAAGGCGAGCGCGCCCTCCTGCATCCGGGTGCCGCCGGAGGCGGGCGAGGCCAGCAGCGGCAGCCCTTCGGCGGTCGCCCGCTCCACCGCGCGGACCAGCCGCCCGGCGGCCACCACCCCGATCGACCCGGCCAAGAAGGAGAACTCGCAGGCCACGATGGCCACCCGGCGGCCGGCCAGCAGGCCCTCGCCGGTGACCACCGACTCGTCGTAGCCGGTCTTGGCCCGGGCCGCCGCCAGGTCGTCGGCGTAGGTCGAGTCCGGTGGCACCCGGTCGCCGGCCGGCTCGTCCCAGGACCGCCACGAGCCCGGGTCCAGCACGATCCGGATCATCGTCCGCGCGTCCGGCCGCTCCGGGCTCACCGCGGCCCGTCCCCGCCGGCCGGCGGCGGGCCGCCGGCACGTCCCTGGCCGATCGGTGCCGCGTGGTCGCCGCACCGGGTGGCCGGCGCACCGGCGCCCCGTGCCGGCCGGACGCCGCGCACCTTCACGCCTCCCGCTTCGCCAGCCAGCCGAGCACCGCGTCGTTGTCCTGGCCGAGGGCCGGCGGGGCCAGATGCTCGGCCGGTGGCGCGCCGTCGAAGCGCAGCGGTGACCCGGGCAGCTCGATCGGGCCGAGCACCGGATGGTCCACGGTGACCAGCAGGTCCTGCGAGCGCACCTGGTCCCAGGCGTACACCTCGTCGATCGACCGGATGGCGCCGGCCGGGATGCCGAGCTCGGCCAGCGCGGCCAGCCAGTGCGCCCGGTCGTGCCCGGCCAGCGCCTTCTCCATGTCGGTGATCAGCTCGTCGCGGTGCGCGGCCCGGTCGCGGTTGGCCGCGTACTTGGGCGCGGCCGGGTCGATGTTCAGCAGCGGGGCCAGCCGCCGCCACTGCGCGTCGTTGGCCACCGCGATCTGGATCATGCCGTCCGCGCAGCGGAACGCGCCGTAGGGGGTGATCGAGGCGTGGTGGTTGCCGGCCGCCGCCGGGACCTTGCCGCCGACCGTCCAGGCGGTGCCGTGGTAGGAGTGCACGCCGACCACCGAGGCCAGCAGCGAGGTGCGCACCACCCGGCCGCGCCCGGTGCGCTCCCGCTCGTACAGCGCGGCCACCACGCCGTAGGCGCCGTGGATGCCGGCCAGCAGGTCGGCGATGGACGCCCCCACCCGGTACGGCTCGTCCGGCGACGGCCCGGTGAGGCTCATCAGCCCGGCCTCGCCCTGGGCGATCTGGTCGTACCCGGGGCGGCCGCCCTCCGGCCCGTCGTGGCCGAATCCGGTGATCGACAGGATCACCAGGCGCGGGTTGAGCTCGTGCAGCCGGTCCACCGGGAAGCCGAGCCGGTCCAGCACGCCGGTGCGGAAGTTCTCCACCAGCACGTCGCTCTGCCGGACCAGCCGGGCGAGCAGCTCGGCGCCCTCCGGCGACTTCAGGTCAAGGGTGATGGAGCGCTTGTTGCGGTTGGCGGCCAGGAAGTAGGTGGAGACGTCCCCGTCCGGGCCGGCGAACGGCGGGCCCCACCCGCGCGACTCGTCACCGCCGTCGGGATGCTCCACCTTGATGACGGTCGCGCCGAGGTCGCCCAGCATCTGCGCGCCGTGCGGCCCGGCGAGCGCGCGGGACAGGTCGAGGACGACGATGTCGCTGAGAGGTCCCTGCAAGGTCAGCCTCCACGAGGGTCGAGGGCGCTCCGGTGCTTACCGGAAAGCCTGCCAAAAGACCCCTCCTCCCGACACCCGGGCACCCCCACAATTCCCCTCGACACCGGCCGGGCCGGAGTGATGGCCGGCGGGTGACCCCTGCTCGCGGCCACCCGCCGGGTGGATCAGTGGTGGCCGCGGCGGGCGCGCCACCTGTCGACGAACTCCTGCACCTTGCGCCGGTTCCGCGGGTCCCTGGCCATCGTCTTGGCCCGCTCCACGTGCGCGTGCCCCTTGGGGCTGCTCAGGTAGGCCTTGATGCGGTCGACCACCGATGCCATATCGTTCCACCTCGCGTTTCTCGTCGGCCCTCTCCACTTCAACGGCTACCCTCAGCGACCACCGCCAATCCCGCGACGCCTTTAACGCCCGGAAAAACCCGACAAATACCCTTCCGGGCAGCGGTGGATTCAGCGGAACAACGATCAGCGGGCGAGCAGCTCGCGGAGGCGCTCGACGATCTCCGCCGGGGCCTCCTCGGCCATGAAGTGGCCCGCGGTCGTGGTGTGGTGCCGCAGGTCGCCGGCCCACGCACCCCAGACGGCGGCGGCGTCGTAGCCGAGGGCCGCGCCCCAGTCCTGCTGGACGACGGTCACCGGCATGCGCAGGCGGGTCCCGCGGGCACGGTCGGCGGCGTCGTGCGCGACGTCGACGCCCGCCGAGGCACGGTAGTCCGCGACGATCGACGGGATGGCGTCGCGGCAGGCGGCGAGGTAGGCGCCGCGGGCCTCGGCGGGAATCGCCTCGGGGTCCTTGGCCCACTGGTCGAGGAAGGCGCCGAAGAAGGCGTCGGGGTCGGCGGCGATCATCTTCTCCGGCAGGCCGGGCGGCTGGGCCATGAGATAGAGGTGCCATCCGACGGCGGCCGACACGCCGTGCATGACGTCCCACATGTCCAGGGTGGGCAGCACGTCCAGGCAGGCCAGATGGGTGACGGCGGCGGGATGGTCGAGGCCGGCCCGGAAGGCGACCAGGGCACCCCGGTCGTGCCCGGCCAGGGCGAACCGCTCGTGGCCGAGGGCGCGGGCGAGCGCGACCACGTCGGCGGCCATCGTGCGCTTGGCGTAGGTGTCCGGGCCGGTCTCGGCCGGCTTGTCGCTCGCGCCGTAGCCGCGCAGGTCGGGACAGATGACGGTGTGGTCGGCGGCCAGCTCGGCGGCGACGTGCCGCCACATCAGGTGGGTCTGCGGGAAGCCGTGCAGCAGCACGACCGCCGGCCCGGACCCGCCGGTGGCGGTGTTCAGCGCGACGCCGTCGCCGACGGGGACGCGGTGGTAGGTGAAGCCCGGAATGCCGCTCGTCATGAGATCTTTCTCCTCGGTCGGTCGGACGCCCCCAGGTTGCCCGCCCCCGATGAGCGTCCGATCAGCGCTAACGTGAAAGAGCGGGGAGAGGGGGAGGCGGGTGTTCATCGGGGTCCTCGGGCCGGTCGCGGCCTGGGACGCCGCGGGGGCGGCGGTCCCGCTCAAGGGGCCCAGGCACCGGGAGGTCCTGGCCCGGCTCGTCGCGGCCGGCGGGCGGGTGGTATCGGTCGACCTGCTGGCCGCCGATCTCTGGGACGACCCTCCGCCGGGCGCGATCGGCGCGATCCGCACGTTCGTCGGAGCGCTGCGCCGGGCTTTGGAGCCCGGCCGCCCGCCCCGGACACCGCCGAGCCTGATCGTGACCGCCGGAACCGGCTACGCGCTGCGCGCCGCGCCGGACGCCGTCGACGCCTGGCGCTTCGAGCAGGCGGTGGAGGCCCGGGAGCAGCCGTCCGCGCTGCTCACCCGGCTGGACGCGGCGCTGGCGCTCTGGCGCGGGCCCGCCTACTCCGACTTCGCCGCGGCGCCCTGGGCGGAGCCGGAGCGGGCCAGGCTGGCGGAACTGCGGTCACGCGCGGTCGAACGGCGTGCCGAGGCACTCCTCGCGCTGGACCGGGCCGCGCAGGCCGTACCCGGCCTCGACGCGCACACCCGGGCGCACCCCTGGCGGGAGGAGGGCTGGCGGCTGCTCGCGCTGGCGTACTACCGGGCGGGACGCCAGGCCGACGCGCTCGCGGCCCTGCGCGGCGCGCGCCGCGCGCTCTCCGAGGAGTTCGGCCTCGATCCCGGGCCGCGGCTGCGCGAGCTGGAGACCGACATCCTGCGCCAGGCCGACCGGCTCGACCCGCCCGCGGACCCGGCGTCCCAGGTGTGGGCGAACGCGGCGGCCGCCCACGACCGGGCGGCTCCGGGAGCGGGCCTGCGCCTGGAGGCGACGGTCGGGCTCATGCGGGGCCTGGCCGTCACCGGAGCCGGCGGCCTGCTCGCCGCCCGCGAGCACCGCGCCGCCGCCGTCCAGGCGGCCGAGGACCTCGGCGACGCCGAGGTGACCGCCCGGGTGATCGGCGCCTACGACGTCCCGGCGAGCTGGCCCAGGTCCGACGACTCCGCAGAGGCGGCCCGGGTGGTCGCCGCGGCCGAGCGCGCCCTCGCCGCCCTGCCCGCCGACACCGCCCCCGGCCTGCGGGCACGCCTGCTGGCGACGGTCGCGCTGGAATCACGCGGCACCGGCTCCCCGCGCGCGGGCGCCGCGGCGCGGGAGGCCGAGCGCATCGCCCGCGGCCTGGACGATCCGGCCCTGTTGGCGTTCGCCCTCAACGCGCGGTACATGCAGTCGTTCCAGACCACCGGCATGTCCGGACAGCGGGGCCGCATCGGGGCGGAGATCACCGCCCGGTCGGTCCGGCACGGCCTGCCGACCTACGAGGTGCTGGGCCGGCTGATCGAGCTGCAGTCCGCCGCGGCGGTCGCCGACTTCACCCGGGCTGACCGCCATGCCGCCCTGCTGGACGCCCTCGCCGAGCGCCACGACCGGCCGCTGGTGACCGTCTTCACCACCTGGTACCGCGCACTCCGCCGCGCCGAGGAGCCGGGGATCGCCTTCCAGGCCAAGGAGTCGGCCCTGCGCGCCGCCTGCGAGTTGCTGGATTCGGCCGGCATGCCGGGACTGAGCGAGGGCCTGCCCGCCCTCGCCGGCCTCGCCCTGCGCCTGCGCCACGGCCGCGCTCCCGAATCGGCCGATCCCGACGACTTCGGCCCCTACCGCCCGTGGGCGTTGCCGGTGCTCCTGCTGGCCGGCGGGCGGCGCGACCAGGCCGCCCGGGCGCTGCGCGACGCCCCCGACCCGCCCCATGACCTGCTCGCCGAAGCGCTGTGGACCCTCCTGGCCAGGGCCGCGCTGGAGCTGGGCGACGTCCCGCCGCTGCGGCGGGCGCACGCCGCGCTGCTGCCGGCCGCGGGGGAACTGGCGGGCGCCGCGAGCGGCCTGCTCAGCCTCGGCCCGGTCTCCGAGGTCCTCGCCGCGATCGCGGCGGCCCCGGGCATCCGGTCCGCGCCGGCCCCAGGCCGCACCACGCGAACCGCCCCGCCGTCCTGAAGGCCACCCCGGCACCGGGCCCCCAGGCGGCGTTCGATGCCCGCGGCGAGGCGGTGCCGGAAAGTGGCACCATCGGCTGTATGGCGGAGACTCGACTGCGGCTTCCGGATGAGACGTACGAGCAGATCAAGCAGATCGCGAGCGGAGACGCCCAGAGCGTCAACTCGGCGATGGTGCTCGCGATCGAGGAGTACATCGCCCGCCGCAGTCGGGAGCGTTACCGCGCGATGGGGCGGAGGATCGCCGAGCGAGACCGGGAGTTGCTGGAGCGGCTCGCCCGATGACCGCCCGTCCGAGCCGACCCGCCCGGCGAACCCTTACGCCCGCGAGACCGGCCGGGTGCCCCGGTGTGCGGCCGCCAGGCGGTACGGTCGGCTGGTGCACCATCCGAGCGATCCGGCGGCCGCCGCCACGGACGCGGCCAACGACAAGGTCATGGAGCGGGTCCGGCGGCTGCTGGAGCTGGCCGAGCATCCCCGCACCGGCGAGGAGGAGGCCGCGCTCGCCTCGGCGCACGCGGCGGCCCTGATGCTCCGGCACGGCCTGACCGCCGCCGCCGTCCGGCGCCGCCGCACCGGCCGCGCCGAGACGATCGACGGCATCGAGATGGAGGTCTCCAACCGGGGCGGCCACGCCCGGGAACGCTGCTGGGCGCTGCACCTGGTCTGCGACGCCCTCGGCTGCAAGGGCGCCCAGCACTGGACCGGCGTCAAGGGGCGCGGCATCCGCGGCGCCCGCCGGGTCACCCTCACCGTGGTCGGCCCGGAGGCGGTGCTGGACGACCTGCGCATCCTGCTGCCGTCGCTCACCCTGCAGATGGAGAACCAGGTCGCCCCGGCCCTGCGCCGCGCCACCGCCGAAGCGGATGCCGGCCACCCTCCCGGCCCGGCGGTCGTCCCCGGTACGCGAGCGGGTGCGAGGAACGGCCCTGACACCGGGCCGGCCGCCTCTCGTCCGCTTGCCGGCACGAAGAGCGTCCATGGCGACGCGCCGGGCGCCGGAGCGGACGCCGGCCGGCGGGCCAGGGGGGCCGCCGGGTTCCGGCGGGCCTTCTACGTCGGGTTCGGCGCCGGGGTGGCGGCCCGGCTGCGCGAGCGGATGGCCGAGATGACCGAGGAACTGGCCGGCACCGGCGCCGAGCTGGTGCTGCTGGACCGCACCGCGCTGGTACGCGCCGAGTTCGACCGCCGCTTCCCCGGCCTCCGCCACGCCCGCACCACGCCCCTGGACGCGGACGGCTACCACACCGGCCGCGCCGCCGGCCACCGCGCCGACCTCGGCGACCGCACCCTCCACTCCCCCGCCGCCGCCCTGCCGCCCCGCCCCGCTCCCCGCTGACCCCCGACAGGTCACCGCGACGATCCGCGGAGGTCAGGGTCGGGTGGCGGCGGTGATGAACAGGGGGAGGGCGATGAACAGGCGGTCGGCGGCGGCACGGCGTTCCTGGTCGGCCAGCCACCCGTCCACCCGCTCCCGGCCGTCCACCCCGGCCGCGCGGGCGGTCTCGGCCAGGCCGCGCAGCATGGGCAGCATCCGGTCTCCGGTGAACACCGCGGTGCGCACCTCCACGGTCACCTCGGTGAAGCCGCCGTCCAGCAGCAGGTTGCGGCAGGCGCGGGCGACCCGGGGGCTCGCGACGGTGTCCGCGCGGGCGTGCACCATGGCCCTGGTCAGCGCGGGGTCGGCGGAGTCGATGACGATGGTGTCCCAGTCCTGGCCCACCAGCACGATCCGGCCGCCCGGTGCCAGCACCCGGCGGGCCTCCACCAGCGCCGCGACCGGGTCCAGCAGCTCGTGCAGCACCTTGTCCGCCCGGTACCCGTGCACCTCGCAGTCCCCGAGCGGCAGGTCGGCGGCGTCCCCGAGGCGCACGTCGGTGCCCGGCCAGCGGCGCCGGGCGGCGGCGACCATCCGCGGGTCGGCGTCCACCCCGATGGCGTTGGCGCCGCGTTCGACCAGCTCGGCGACCGCGCGCCCGCCACCGCAGCCCACGTCCACCACGGCGGCGCCCGGCGCCGGCCGCAGCAGCTCGTAGGTCCAGGCGCGCAGCATGGCCGCGCCCGGCAACGCGTCGGCGGTGTCCAGCAGCCGCAGCAGGGCCGGGTCCTCGTTCTCCACGGTGGCGTGCTCGTTCGACATGTCGGCCAGCATCGGACTTAATGTCGACATGAAGTCAAGCCCCGTCCTCGCGGCCATCGGGAAACCCGGCTCCCCCGCCGGCCCGGCGGCGAACGCGTCGCGGACCCCTGGCCGGGGCAGCGCCGTCGCCGGCCGCGGCGCGACGGCACCCCGCCGCATCGGCCGGGCGGTGCGCGCCCGGCGGACCCGGGGTATGTCATGAGCACGGCCCCCCGGCGGATGCTGTCCATCGGCGAGGCCGCCGCCCGGTTCGGGCTGGCGCCGCACGTGCTGCGGCACTGGGAGTCGGCCGGCCTGCTCGCCCCCGCCCGCGTCCGGGGGGATCGGCGTCGCTACGGCGACGAGGACCTCTATCGGATGGCGCTGATCCTTCGCGCCAAAGAGGCCGGCTTCACGCTGGACGACATCCGCGACATGCTGGCCGTCCGCCACCCGGCGGAGCGCCGGGAGATCCTGCGCCGCCACCACGCCGCCCTGGCCCGCCGCATCGCCGAGGCGCGGGCGGCGCTCGACCTGATCGAGACGGCGCTGGACTGTTCGCACGCCGACGTCACCGAGTGCCCGCACTTCCGTGCCGCCGCGCGCACCCGGGCCGGCCTCACCCCGGCCGGCCCGCCGCACCCGCCCGGCGAGGAATGCCACTGCCACCCGGCCAGCGCCCGCTGACCGGGCGTGCTGCAGCCCAGGTGCGCCCCGCCGTCCGCCCGGCCGGCGCGTGCTCGGTCCCAGCGGACCGAGTAGTCCCGGATTCCCTCGCACGCCCGGTGTGTCAGGGCCGTTGGTCTCGGGCCACAACTGGTAGTCGGTCATGGCGGCCTCATGACGGTCGGGTCGGTGGCCACGAGGCGGGCAGCAGCGGAACGTCACCGCCGGGCAGGCGCACGACGACCATGGGTGATGAGCGGAGATGGGAAGCGATCATCGCCTTGCGATGTCCCGCAGGTGGGCGTTCGGCTATCCGGTCCATCCGTCGAGGCTGAACGGCCGGCCGTGCTGGTATGCCCGGATCCCGGTGCGGATGTAGGGGACGATCTGTTCGGGGAGGTCGACAAGGTCGAACCAGTCGATCTTGCTGCATTTACCTGGTTCGGCGTTGACCGGCTCGCCGGTCCACCGCGTGGTGGTGAAGAACATGCCAATGCGGGCTTGGCCGTCAGGGTCTGCGTGGTGGCATACGTGGGCGAAGACCAGTTCGGCGGGATCGATGACGATGTCGAGTTCTTCGATCGCTTCGCGGACCGCGCCGGCGGGCAGAGCCTCGCCTTCTTCGAGGCAGCCACCGGGAACAGACCAAGAGCCGTCGGCGAAACCGGTATTCGCCCTCTTCAGCAGCAGCACCTTGCCGTCTCGAACGAGGATGAGGTGCACGCCGACGTGAGGGCGGAAGATGTGATCGGCCACTGGGCCACGGTACCCGGCCGGCTCGTTGTGGTCGGGTCAAGGAACCGGGCGGCGTCGCGGGTTTGCACGGCGCCGCCCGGTCGGCCGTCAGCCTCGATCGGCCCCAGCGGGAATGAAGGCAGCGATGTGATCGGCGAGTTCGTTGGGGGCGCGGCCGTCGGTGGGCAGCAGGTAGCCGGTCGGGTCGCTGCGGGCGATCTGGTCATAGTGGTCCTGGAGCCGCGCCAGCAGGGCCCGGTCACGCATCAGGTCTCGGTCGCTTTGGGTCTGGTCTCGTTTGGCACGTATCCGTTCGGTGAGGGCGTCCAGATCGGTGCGGAGATAGATGGTCAGGTCGGGGGTGGTGAGGTAGCCGGCGAACGGGGCGATCGCCGAGGCGACGGTGTCGTTTTCAAGGCCGTGGACTGCGGCGTGGTTGGCGATGACAGAGTTGACGTACCGGTCGGCGATGGCGTGCCCGGTCGTGAGGGCTTCCCGGGCGAGGTCGGAGGCGTGGAGAGCGCCGGCGAGGTAGAACGCCAGTTGGGGGAACGCGCGAGCGTGGGCGTTGATGTAGGGCTGCAGCTCGCTGACCGGAGAGGGGACGGTGTGGAAGTGGGAGCAGGCGAACCGTTCAGCCAGGATCGTGGCGAGAGTCGACTTGCCTGACCCGCTGACTCCTTCGAGGACCACGAAGATCCCGCGGCGGGGGGTGTCGGCTGGCTGGTAGGCCTCCGATACCGAGTGGGCAGTGGCAGTGGTCTGCGTAGTGGTCAACGGAGTGTCCCTTCAGTGAAGGCGTCCAGGTGGGCCGAGACCGCCGAGAGCAGCGCGGCCGGGTCATCGGAGTAGGGGGTGACGTCCATGCGCAGGTCGGTGCGGAGCAGGCACGGGGCGAGGGTGCCCGCCGAGTCCAGGCGCAGCGCCCAGAACCCCTCGATGCATTTGCGGCGCGCCGGGCAGGTGGTGCACTGGCCGACGTGGTGGCGGCCGAGGGATGCATCGATGACCTCGATGGTCATCGGCCCGGTGCTGCCGGTGACGGTGAAGACGCGCCTCCCCTGACCGGTTCCGGTGGTCACGACCTGTTCGGCGGTGGCGATGGCCCGCAGGTAGGAGGCGATGTCTACGGAGGGGATCTTGGCTCCGCCGAGGCCCGCGTTGTGATCGGTGTCGACCAGCTCGATGATCTGCAGGCCGGTCCCGAGGTGGCGGGAGTAGGCGATTATGTCCATCACCTCGTGGGCGTTCTGCTCCTGCAGCAGCAGGTTGAGCTCGACGGTCGGGATCACGTCGATGGCGGCCTCGATCCCTGCTTTGATCTTGGCGATGTCGCCCGGTTTCCCTTCGGCGATCGCGGCGATGGACGCGTCGGAGAAGTAGTGCAGCGACACCTTCACCCGATCCAGCGTGGTGTCACCCAGCCAGGGCAGCTCCTTGACGAGAGTCAGACCGTTGGTGATGAGCGTGGTGGTGTACTGGCTGGGCTGGTGGGTGGGGATCCCCTGAAGGACCGGGCGGGCCGCCGGGGACAGTAGGGGCTCGCCTCCGGTGAAGAAGACCCGCCGGATGCCGGCGGCGGTCATCGTGTTGATCGCGTTCAGGTAGTCGGCCGGGGCCAGTGCCCGGCGTCGCGGCTGAATGGTCCGGTCGTGGTGGGTGATCCTCGGTGGGACCTCGCCTTCGTTGTGGCAGAACCAGCTTCCAAGCTGGCAGCGAGGCGTGAAGGAGACCCGTAGTTGGCCGCCGCGGCGGGCGAAGTCGACGGCGCCGCCGGAGAGGCCTGGCATGGGGAGATCGGTGAGAGCGCTCACCAAGGCTCACCTTCTCTGGTCTGCCGGCCCTAGGGCGGCCGGCGTTGCTTTGTCCTGCATCACGGTCCGCTGCGGCAGGTGAACGCATCAATGTCGCTGTTCGCCCGGGACATTGCCATCAAAGGCAATGCCTCGCGCGTGTCGGCAGGACTACTCTCGGTGCAGGTTGTTCGCGCCGGAGGTCCACGATGGCCACGATGAGCCGAGCACGACGGGCCGAGCTGCAACGCCGAGCCCAAGAGATACGTCTCACCTGCCAACGCGACGGCATTGCCGTCGAGCAGATCGCCCTGGCGATCCTCGATGCCCTGCAGCCGGAGATGCGGCGCCTTGAGGCGTGGAGGATCGCCTACGGCTGGTCCAGGCCGCAGTGCGTCGCCGATCGTGGACGTGGCGGCAGGCGGCACCAGCGGAAGCGAGGACCCGATGCGACGTCGGACATTGATGGCCGCGGCGGGTCTGTCAGTGCCGCTGCACCTGCTGGACAGGCTGGATGAGGCGCTCGCCTTGACCCCGTCGCCGGCGCATGCGGCCGAGGTGGGGGACGTCAAGGCGGCGCTGGCCGGAGCGCGCCGGGCGTATGACGCCGGGAAGCTGGCAGCGGTGGTCGGCGGGCTACCTGATCTGCTGGCATCGGCACAGCACGCCGCGGAGCGTACGGGGACGCCGTCGTCGCTGGTGTTGTTGGCGGCGTGTTATGACGTGGCGACCGGAGCGTTGAACAAGATCGGCAGAAGGCCGGCGAGCCGGATCACCGCGGACCGGTCGTCGGCGTCCTCGGCGCGGTCGGGTTCGGTGGCCGCGATGGCCGCTTCGGCGCGAGCGCTGGGGATCGTGCTGCGGCATGAGGGGCGCCCGGAGATCGCCGAGCGGGTGACGTTGCAGGCGGCTGGGCGGTTGGAGGCGGCAGGGCTGCGTACAACGGTGAAGGCGGCGGTGTATGTACGGATGCTGTGCACGTGCGGCTACAACGCCGCCCAGGCCGGGGACCGGGACCGGGCGTTGGAGCTGATCGGCGAGGCGGAGCGGGTGTCGCGGATTTCGCGGGGAGGCGATGGGGTATCGCCTCAGGTGACGCTGTATCGCGTCAGTGTGCACTGGGCGCTCGGCGATGCCGGGACAGCGCTGCACGCGGGTCGTGGCCTACGGCCGGAGCAGTTCCCCACCCCGGAGCGCCGGGGGCGGCTGCACACCGACCTGGCACGGGCGTGGTGGATGTGGGGCAAGCCAGAGCAGACCGCCCACGCGCTGCTCGCCGCCGGCCAGGAGGCGCCGAGCGAGGTACGCGACCGGCCGGCGATCCGGGCGATCGCCGGAGAGTTGGTGGCCCGGCATCCGCGAGTGGCCGGCGTTGGGCAGCTGGCGGCGGTGCTCGACCGCGGGTAGGGCTCGGGGGTTGCGATCGGAGCGGACGTCTGTTGCGTCCCCGGCGAGGCTGGGCGGGTAGCGAAGTCCCGGACGGCGACTGCCGGGTGCCGGGGAGCCCGGTCAGGGCCGGGTCTCGCGGCCGAGCCAGAAGGCCAGCCATCCGACGACCGCCATGGCGACCGCCCCCGCGACACCCCAGCGCGCCGGAACCGGCATGACCGCGGACAGGGTCGCGGCCGTATAGACCACGCAGGGCAGCCCGGCGGCGAATGCGAGCACGAATCCGTCCAGGCCCATCACCACCGCGCAGGCCAGGTGGAACCCGAGCGCGGTCAACGCGGCGGCCGATCACCCCGCGGACCCCGGTCTCCGCGACCTGGCCCACCTCACCCCCAACACCGGCCTGGCCGACCACCCCGGTCTGCCCTCGGACGCCCAGCACTCCGCGGACCCCGGTCTCGGCGACCTGGCCCACCTCCCCGTGCACCCCGACCTGCCCGACCACCCCCGTCTGGCCCCGGACACCCACCACGCCGCGCACCCCGGTCTCCGCGACCTGGCCGACCTCGCCCCGCTCCCCCACGTACGAGACCTGACCCACCGCGCCGAGCACGCCCCGGATGGACCGCTGGTCCACGTAGACCGGCCGCAGCCGGTAGTCGTCCACCCGGTTGAGCAGCGCCTTCCACAGGTCGGCCGGCGTCGCGTACGCCTTGCGGAAGTTCATCAGCCCGGCGATGCGTAAGGCGGCCGCGGTGACGGTCACGCAGCTGTTGGTGTCCAGGTCGTAGATTCCGGGGTTCGCCCGCTTGTCGTTCATGTACTTCACGACATCGGCGACCTTCTGGTCGGAGATCGAGAAGGACAGCTTGTCGGCGAACTCCGCGCGGCGGACGTCGTCCACGTTGGGGTTCACGTACATCTTGGTGCCGTGCTCCTCGCGCCACACGTCCAGCGAGGTGCGCTTGCCGGTGGAGTCGCGCACCTCGACCATCACGTGTCCGAAGTCGTAGATGTATCCGGCGCCGCCGAGGATGCCTTTCGCCGGGCGGTAGTACACGGTGAGGGTGCCTGCCATCTCGTCTCCCTGCTCGGCCGGAGCCTCGACACCTCGTGATACGGACGCCGATCGCCCGCCCTGAACGTACTTTTCGACGGCTGACATCTGGTTGCCGTCCGATTTCAGGCTGATCCGGCCCGGTGACGGAACGGTCGCCTTATCGGTTGGATCCCGCCGCGCGCCGGGTACGTCCTGGTACTTCCACGGTGGTAGGCGCGGCAGGTTCTCATCCCGGGAGGTACGCCGGCGGCCGCTCGGTGCGGGACGCCGGACCACCCAGGCCGGGCGAGGATCTCGGTCTATGAGAATCCCCGTCAGGTACGCCCAGGCAGCAGCGACGCTGGCCACCGGGCTGCTCGCCGGTGCGTTCGGGTACGGCGCGGCGAACGTGGTGCCCACGTTCGCCGCCGTGCCGCTGGACGTCCGGCTGACCTTCCACACCGCGATGATGAAGGTCAACGAACCGGTCATGCAGAGCGCGATGGCGCTGGCCATCCTGTCCACCGCCGCTCTGGCGGTGGCCGAGCGCGGGCCGGCCCGCCGGACGGCGGCGGTGGCCGCCGGGCTCACCATGACCTCGCTGCTGGTCACCGTCTTCGGCAACGTCCCGTTGCACGGGCACTTCCGCCGGTGGGCCGCCACGTCCGTCGTCCCCGAGGGATACACCGGGATCCTGGCGCGGTGGGAGACCTTCCACACGATCCGGACCGGCACCGCGCTGGCGGCGTTCGTGCTGGTCATCGCGGTCGGCGCCCTGGCCCGGCCCGCGACGCCGGCCGCTCGGAGGCCGGCATGACCCGCCCGCGCCGGATCGTCCGGGCCGTCCGCGTCGCGCTGGCCGTGCTGGTCGGGCTGCCCGCGCTGGGCCTGGCCGGGCTGCTGCTGTGGGACGGCGGGGTGAACGACGATCCGCGCCGCGAGATCGCCGACGGCGTCCGCGTCGACCTGCGCACGGCGACCACCCGGCTGGGCCCGGTGGAGTACGACCTGTACGGGACGCGGGGGCCGGTCGTGCTGGTCGTGCACGCCGGGCTGGGCGGCGCCGACCAGGGCCGGCTGTTCGCCGACTGGCTGCGCGGCGACGGGTTCCGCATCCTGAGCCCGTCCCGCCCCGGATACCTCGGCACCCCGCTGGACAGCGGCCGGACCAACGAGGAGCAGGCCGACCTGCTGGCAGCGCTGCTGGACGGGCTCGGGATCGACCGGGTCGGCGTTCTGGCGATCTCGGCGGGCGGCCCGGTCGGTTACACGTTCGCGGCCCGCCACCCCGGCCGGGTCTGGGGCGTGGTCGCGATCAGCGCGCAGAGCACACCCCGGCCCGCCGCCGAGCCTGCCCCGGTACAGCGGGCCTTTCTGAACGCCATCGGCCAGAAGATCGCCGCGCTGACGGCGAAGATCTCCCTAGAGGCCATCGTCAAGGGAACCCTGGACGAGACCAGCACCTTCACCGCCGAGCAGCGGGCGGCCCGGGTCGCGTACATCATGGGCACGCCCCGGGTGCGGGCGTTCTTCCAGGCGATGTTCGCCACCACGTTCCCCTACCAGCGGCGCTGGCCAGGGACCGACAACGACGCCGCGCAGCTCCGGCACACCGGCCCGCCGCTGGAGCGCATCACGGCTCCGACGCTGGTGGTGCACGGCAGGCAGGACGGCGACGTGCCGTTCTCCGACGGCGAGTACGCGGCCGGCCGGATCCCCCGCGCCGAACACCACTGGCTGGAGCAGGACGACCACCTGGCCTTCTGGCTCAGCCCGGCGGCGCCGCGAGCGCAGGCGACCGCCCGGACGTTCCTCCGCCGCCACGCACCTCGCTGACCGGACCGCGCGGGCCGATGACCGGACCGCGCGGACCGCGGCCGGCGCCGGCCGCCATATCGCCTCGACCGCATGGCACCGGCGACGCGGACCCGCGCGTCAGCCCATGGTCTTGGCACCGTCCAGCGCCTCGCGGATGATGTCGGCGTGCCCGGCGTGCTGGGCGGTCTCGGCGATGACGTGCAGCAGCACCCGCCGGACCGACCAGCGCGCCCCCGGCTCGAACCACGGCGCCTTCGGCAGCTCGTGCGAGGCGTCCAGGTCGGGCAGCGTGGCCACCAGCTCGTCGGTGCGCGCCGCCACCTGCTCGTAGCCCTCCAGCAGACCGGCCAGCGTCTCGCCCTCACCCATGCGATGCTGACCCGCCCAGTCCTCCGGCTCCAGCCGCATGGCATCCGCGCCGCCGGTCGCGAAGCCCATCCACAGCGACTCGGTGGTGGCGACGTGCTTGATCAGGCCGCCCAGGGTCAGCTCGCTCACCGTCGTCCGCCGGGCGGCCTGCTCGTCGTCCAGCCCCCGCACGGTCTGGCGCAGGAACCCCCGGTGCTTGGCCAGCGTCTGCAGCAGATCGCGCCGCTCGCCGCTCAGGGTCTCGTTCGACACGGTCATCCGGTCCGCCTTCCGGTTCTGGACATCACGAACTCACCGGCCGGCCCGGCGGCCTCCGGTCAGGGATGTCGGATTCTCGCGGCCCACCACGCGCGGCTCAACTGCCGCACCCGGTGTCTCACTCGCACACACCCACGACCATAGCCCTCACCACCGACATTTCCCGGGCCGGCGACCTCCTGCTCCCCAGTGAGTACGAGCACCCGGCCGTACGCCGCCCCGAGCCGTTTGGAAAGAGCCGCTTTTCCCCATCGCCCTTACGATAATTGCGGCACATCCGGGCAGATGACGTCAGTCTCCGCAAATCCAGAGAATGTTATTGACGCACGGCAAGAGACGTGCCAGACATCGCCGTGGCCGTACGTCAGGCGGTCACCTTCGTGGCAGTATCTTGAGCGAAAAGCGGAGCCCTCGACAGCCAGCGAGCTGGGAGAAGCCGAGCAGCCATCCTACGGACAGTGGAAGCAGGAGTTGAGCATGGACGGCCCTGACCGCCTTCGTAGTAATGGGATGCCGGAGTACCTGGTCGAGCGGAACCCCGGATATTTCGAGTACCAACTGCCGATCTCGGTGAAATTGGTGGTCGACATGGGCGGGAAGGTCCCGCTGCTCATGAACGAGCGGGACGAGTGGGAACTACCAGGCGGGAAGCTTGAGGTCGGTGAGACACCGGAGGTGTGCGTCTACCGGGAGGTCTTCGAGGAGCTGAACCTCACGGTGAGCGTCGAGGAGATCATCGACACCTGGGTCTACGAGATCACCAGAAACCGGCACACCTTCATCGTGAGCTATGGCACCACCTACGACGGCGACGAGCAGGTGCGCAGCTCGAACGAGCACAAGGAGCTCGGGCTGTTCAGCTACCTTGAGGTGCCGGCCCTGCGCATGCCCGAACCTTACAAGCGCACCATCCAGACCTGGCAGAAGATCATCACGCAGCGATGACCCGATAGGACCTCCCCGACGCCGGATCCCCGGCCAGGTCCGGGGCGTGGTCGCGATCAGCGCGGAGCACGCCCCGGCCCGCCGCCGAACCCGCCCCGGCGCCTCGGGCCGTCACGGTCGCGAAGAAGGCTGAACCGCGTCGTTGTCGATCGCGGCCTCGTAGAACGCGTCGGCGAGCGCCGCGATGACCTCCTGGCCCCTGGGCCCGTCGGTGAAGAAGTAGTCGGCCATGGTGTTGTGCGCGTGCTGGTTGTCGGCGACGGCCTCGCTGACGGCGGACTGGAAGTCCGCCGACTCCACGAACTGCTTCTTGGAGTTCACCCGGGTCTGCTGGACCAGGTTGGTGTCGGCGAGCAGCCGCTGCAGGAGTCCCTGCACGAACTCCTGGATCTGGGACCTGGCGAACGACTCGGCACCGAAGAGGTCGTTCAGCTTCTCGATGACGACCTGGAGCGCGACGTACTTCGGCTCCTTCCTGGTGCCGGTGCCGGCCGCGCCGATCCCCTTCAGCTGCCCGTCCCCGGTCAGCGAGATGTCGACCGGGATCCCCTTGCTGTGCTTCACGCCGGCCAGCACCACGTCCGATAGGTCGACGTCGGCGCTCCAAGAGGAATCGGCGATGACCTTGTCCAGCAGCCGGAGGAAGATCGAGAGCATCTCCAGGTACGGGTCGCCGTAGTCGAGAATCTGGCTCATGAAGTCGTACAGCCGCACGTAGGTGGCGACGTCCTTGCGGAAGAGGTCGAGCGTGTTGAGCGTGACCTTGTCGTCGGCCTCGATCGCCGCCGCGTAGCGACGCCGGAACTCGTGCTGGGCCGGGCTGATCGCCGCCGAGAGCGCGTTGTTGCCCTTGCGGGCGACCCACAGCTCGGCGACCTGGCGGACCTGCTCCCTGGTGTAGACCCCTGCCTGGGCGAGCTTGTCCGCCAGGTTGATGACGACGTACGGGTCGGTCTCGGTCTCCAGGGTGGCGTCGGTGTAGTACGGCTCGAAGGCGGCCCTGATGTCGTCGGGCTTGTTGACGAAGTCGATGACGAACGTCTTGGCCTTCTGCTCCCCGCCGGCGGTGCGGTGGGTGCGGTTGAGCCGGGAGAGCGTCTGCACGGCGGTGACCCCCGACAGCCTCTTGTCGACGTACATCGCCGAGAGCAGCGGCTGGTCGAAGCCGGTCTGGAACTTGTTGGCGACCAGCATGACCTTGAACGTGTCGCCCTTGAACGCCGCGGCCAGATCGGCGCCCGCTCCGGGGTTCATGTTGGCCTCGGTGAACTCGACGTCCTTGGCCGGCGCCGGCCCCCAGTCCTGGCTCCACGTCTCGTCCTCGGGCATCGACACCGAGCCGGAGAAGGCGACTAAAGTCCGGTAGTTGTACGACGCGTCCTCGGCGGCCCGCCTGGCAATGTAGGCGTCGATGGCCTTCTTGTACTTCACCGCCGCCTTGCGCGAGTCGGTGACGACCATCGCCTTCGCCCGGCCTTCCAGCAGGTGGGCGACGCTGACGTGGAAGTGTTCCACGATGATCTGCACCTTCTGGCCGATGTTGGTGGGGTGCAGCTTCACCCACCGCATCAGCCCCTTGCGCGCGGCCGACTCCTCGACCTCGCCGCCGTCGCCGCTCTCGGCCTTGCCGATGATCTGCAACGCGGTCTCGTACGACTGGTACCCCTTGAGCACGTCGAGGATGTAGCCCTCCTCGATCGCCTGCTTCATCGAGTACAGGTGGAACTCGCGCGGCCGGCCGTCCGGCCCCTTCCGGCCGAACAGCTCCAAGGTCTTGTTCTTCGGCGTCGCGGTGAAGGCGAAGTAGGAGATGTTCTTCGACTCGGCCCGCTCGGCCATCTCCGCGGCCAGGACCGTCTCGACGTCGACCGGGCCACCGTCCTCGATGTCCTTGATCTCCTCGGCGGTCAGCACCTGCTTCAGCTTCGAGGAGATCTGCCCCGACTGCGAGGAGTGCGCCTCGTCGGCGATGACCGCGAACCGCCTGCCCTTCAGGCCGGAGTCGGCCCGGATCTCGTCGAGCGCGAACGGGAACGTCTGCACCGTCACCGCGATGATCAGCTCGCCGTTCTTCAACGCCTGGGCCAGCAGGCCGGACTTCGACGTCGCGCCGGCCTTGCGCACGTCCTCGGGGCTGATCGTCGCAACGATGTTCCCGCTGCCGTCGATCTGCCGGATCGCGTCCTGGAGCTGCCCGTCGAGCACCGTCCGGTCGACGACCACGATGACCGAGTCGAACACCTTCCGGTCGTCGACGTGCAGCCGGGCGAGGCGGTGCGCGGTCCAGGCGATCGTGTTCGTCTTCCCCGATCCGGCGGAGTGCTCGATCAGGTATCGCTGGCCGACCCCCTCCTCGGCCACGGCCTCCACGATCTTGGTGACCGCCTCCCACTGGTGGAAGCGGGGGAACAGCATGCTCGTCCGGCGCACCGGCGTGCCGGTCGCGATGTCCCACTCCTCCCTGGTCTCCACGATCATCAGCCGGCCGATGATGGTGAGCCAGGCGTGCTTCTCCCAGATCCGCTCCCACAGGTACGCCGTCGCCGACCGCCCGCCGGTGGCGGGCGGGTTCCCGGCACCGTTCTCGTAGCCGACGTTGAACGGCAGGAAGTGCGTATCCTCGCCCTCCAGCCGGGTGGTCATCGCGGCCAGGCCGTTGGAGACCGCGAAGTGCACCAGCGCCCGGTGCCCGAACGACAGCAGCGGCTCGCGCCGGCCGCCGGTCAGCGGGTTGCGTTCCTTCTGGTACTGCCGGATCGCCTCGGTCAGCGACTGGGTGAAGTCGGTCTTCAGCTCCACCGTCGCGACCGGGAGCCCGTTGACGAAGAACACCAGGTCGATGCTGCGCTGGTCGGCGGTCGAGAAGTGCACCTGCCGCATCACCCGGACCCGCATCGCCGCGTAGTGCGCGTTCGTCGTCTCGTTCAGCGATGTCTCCGGCCGGAACTGCGCCATTTTCAACCGGCCGCCGCCGATGTACTGCACCCCACCGCGCAGGATGTTCAGCATCCCGCCGCCGTGCTCCAGCGGCCGGTCCAGCGCCGCGGCCAGCACATCGAGGAACTTCCCCGCCGACCCCGCCGCCTTCAACGCCTTCTCGTACGCCGCCTGCTGCGTCGCCCCCAGCCAGGCGAACAGGTCCTCGGGAAAGAGCGCCCGCTCTGGGTCGTACCCGGTGTCGTTCTCCGAGTACAGCCAGCCGTGGGCCGCAAGGTGTTCGCAGATCTCAGCCTCGAAGGCGACCTCATGGTGGTCGGCCATCACGCCGCCCCACGCACGTCGATCTCCCCCGTCACAGCCGCCGAGATCAGCGCGCCTCTGCGCTCCCGCGAGAGTTCGATGAACCGCCTGGTTTCGCCGATCAAGGTGTCGATAGCAGCAACTTTCGTATCCAAGTCAACAGCAATTCGGCGCTGTAAATTAAGAGAGAAGATCGGCAACGGCAACTCACGCAGAGCCCCTACATTGAAGTGTCCTTGAATTGCTCCAACGGAGCCTTCATTGATACGAGAAGCGGCCACAGGAGAATTGAGATACCAGACAAGAAAATCTGCGTCAATCCCTGCCCCCGGGCGAACTATGAGTATATCAATAGCATTAGCACCATCAAGCGATTTAGGGATCTTGGCGGCTGCACCAGCCTGACCAGTTCGGACCACAACAACATCTCCCGCATTGAGGCGAGACTTGGGGTTTGCTTCATCACCTTCAGCGGAGATGTACACCAGGTCACGAGCAGAAACAGATCCTCGGCTGATGTTAAGGCCGCGCAGGGCAGGTACGCCGTCATCTACATACCACCGGGAAGGCTGCACGACGATGCCGACAGTGACGTCTCGGACTACGCGTTTCAGAGGCTGCTGCGCCTGAGCGTTAAGGAAGGCGGCACCGGTGACTGCCTCGCGACGTTCGTGGAGCAGCTCGATCAGGCGCTGCTGCTCCTCGATGAGCGTGTCGATGCGGACGGTCTCGCGGTCGAGATAGTCAACGACAGCGCGCTGATACATGAGGGGAGGCACGGTCAGCCGAAACTGCTTCAGAGCTTCGCACGTAAGGCCGCCCTTCGTGCTTCCGTTCTCCTCGCTGAGGTATCGGAGCTCGTCGTAAGCCGCCCTGAGTGACCACAAAAGATAATCCGGAACCCACCGGCTCGGGTCAGGAGTAACGTACGCAACGTGCTGGTTCAGCGTGGCCTCAATGTCGAGGATGGTTGCCATGCCGCGAGTCTTCCCCTGGCCCGTCAGACCGACCAGAACAGAGCCGGGAGCAACAACTGGCAGGTGGCACTCTCGGAGGGCCGCGGCAGTCACGAACTGTTCGGCTCGAGTGACACGAGACTCGTTGACGACGGAGCTGTTCAGCCATGGGACGGCACCACTGTCCCAATAGATGGTGCTGTCCCGCCTCGGAGTCGATCCGTTGCCGATCCGAGCCGTGCGCCCAAGCTTTTCTACGGGCCAGGACCTGTCCATCACTGCTCGACCTCCCTCAGGAGGTCGAGGATCTTGGTGACCTGCTTTTCCAGGTCGGCGTCGATTTCGGCGAGGGGGCGGGGTGGGACGTACTTGTAGAAGTGGCGGGTGAAGGGGATCTCGTAGCCGATCTTGACCTTGGTCCAGTCGATCCAGGCGTCGGGGACGTGCGGCTTGACCTCGGTGTCGAAGTACGCCTGGATGACTTCGACCTTGGCCGCGGCGCCGGCAGTCGAGCCGCCGTAGGTGAAGGGCACGTTCTCGGTGTCGCGCTTCTTGGCGTCGGGCTTCGGGTTGCCCTTGCGATCGACGACGGGCTTGCCGGCCTCGTCCAGGAGGGGCCGTTCGACGGTGGCGGCCCAGTAGCCGAACTCGTCGTTGCGCAGCACCTTGGAGAAGTCCGGGTCGGCGTCGGTGAAGTCGGCGTACAGCCGGACGACCTGGGCGCGGTCGGTGTCACTGATCTCGCGGCCCTTGGAGCCGAGGTTCTTGCGCATCTTAGTCCAGAACGACGTGCCGTCGATGAGCTGGACCAGGCCCTTACGGTCGGGGTGCTTGGTGTTGTCGAGGATCCAGATGTAGGTGGCGATGCCGGTGTTGAAGAACATGTTGGTCGGCAGCGCGACGATCGCGTCGACCAGGTCGTTCTCCAGCAGCCACTTACGGATGTTGGACGGGCCGGACTCGGCGGCGCCGTTGAAGAGCGGCGAGCCGTTCATCACGATCCCGGCCCGGCCGCCGCCGTCCTCGGGGGCGCGCATCTTGTGCGCCAGGTGCAGCAGGAACAACATCTGGCCATCCGAGGTGGCGGGCAGGCCCGGCGCGAAGCGGCCGTACGGGCCGGCCTCGTCGCGCTCCTTGGTGACGGCCTTGGCGTACTGCTTCCAGTCGACGCCGTACGGCGGATTGGACATGCAGAAGTCGAACTGGCGGCCCTTGAAGGCGTCGTTGGTGAGCGTGTTGCCGAAGGCGATGTTGGACGCGTCGTGGCCCTTGGCGAGCAGGTCGGACTTGCAGATCGCGTACGACTGCGGGTTGTACTCCTGGCCGTAAAGGCTCAGCCGGGCGTCCGGGTTCTGGGCGAGCAGGTGGTCCTCGGCCACGGTGAGCATGCCGCCGGTGCCGGCGGTGGGGTCGTAGATCGTGCGGACGATCCCGGCCTCGGTCAGGGCGGCGTCCTTCTCGGCGAAGAGCAGGTCGACCAGCAGCCGGATCGCGTCACGCGGCGTGTAGTGGTCACCGGAGGTCTCGTTCGCGGCCTCGTTGAACTTGCGGATGATGTACTCGAACGCGTCCCCCATGTCGGCGTTCGACACGACGTCGGGGTGCAGGTCAACGGCGGCGAAGGACTTCACGATCTCGCGCAGGAGACCGGCCTTCTCCAGGGCGATGATCTCCTTCTTGAAGTCGAAGTACTCGAACACATCGACGTCGGCGGAGAACCGGTCGATGTAATCGACGAGGTTGTCCTCAAGCCCGTCCGCGTCCTGCAGCAGGTTGGCGAAGCCGTACTTCGAGGTGTTGTAGAACGGCCGGCCGGTGGCCCTTTTGACCTCGATCCGGAGCCGGTTCGGGTTCTGGTGTGCTGAGGCCAACTCTCGGACGGTCTCGCGGTCCGCCTCCAGAATGCAGTCGAGGCGCCGGAGGATCGTGAACGGGAGAATCACGTTCCCGTACTGGTTGGGGCGGTAGGGACCCCGAAGCCGATCCGCGATCGACCAGATGAAACTACCAAGTGTGCTCACTAGGCTCCTCGGGGGGTCACTCAGCGTGCATGGCTGCGCCGCCCCACAATGCGCGTACAGCAAGGGGGGAACACGTAAGCGGCATCATATTTCTTGCGTGACCGTTCCAATACCGATATCCCGTCACCGAATCTCGTAATTCGGCAGGCGGCGGAACAACAGGCACGTCCCGATGCACGCCACCTGGAGATCTGGCGTGCGCCGCGGGCCGTCGAGGAAGCTCACCCGCCCCACCGGCGACCACCCGTCGCCGGTGGGCGCCGTTCGCCCAGAGCCGGATGGGACGCACCGGGCGCACATCCCGGGGAACGACATACGGACGACGTGGCCACCGAACCGGGATGCCTCGCCGCGACACCGGCAGGCGGTTCCGGCCCTCCAGGCCGCCGCCTAACGTCGCCAAGCGACCAGCGGCGCCACCCGGGCCCGCGAGACCCGGCCGACCGCGCCACGCGCCACGTCCATGCCGGAGCACTCGGCGGGCGCCCGACTGCGCCCGTTCTTCCCCCTATCGGAAAGCGGTGGCCGTTCTCCCATGTCCAGCGGTCCGGCTCGGCGAGAGCCTTTCCCGGCGGTCCAGCGCATCCGGTACACCGTGTGGTGCGCCGGGCTGGCCGTCCTGTTGCTGATCACCAGCACCCAGGCATGGGTATGTGATCACGCGGTGCTCCTCTCGCTGTGGGAGTTGCCACAGCACGACGGACGGGACGTCAGCGGGCATGGGATGAGCGCGCTTGGCATGCTGCTGCTCGCCCTCGCGCTGACCCTGCTCGCCGCCTGGTGGCCGGCCCGCCCGGTGGTGCTGTGCGCGCTGCTCGCGGCGGTGCTGAGCTTCTTGAACACCATGTGGCTGCACCAGGCGCTCACTGGCACTCCCACCCGCCTTCCCGGATTCCCGGCCTCGATCACCGCCGGCCCCGGAGTGGCCGCCGCGCTCGCCGAGACGCTCGCGCTCATGCTCGGCCTGGGTCTGCTGGCCCTGGTCGACAGCGCGCCCGACGTCCAGGCGGCGCCGGGGCGGCCCGTGGCCGGCTCGGCGTCCCGCACGGCTGCCGCCGCCGTCCGCCCGCCCGACGGCTGCCCGGCGAGGCACCGCGCCCTCGTCCCGCAGCCTGCCGACCGCGCCGCACAGCCTGCCGGCCTCGGCCCGCAGCCTGCCGGCCTCCCCCGCCGGCTCCGGTACGCCGCCCAGGGGTCCGTGCTCGCCGTGCTGCTCCTGCTCGCCGAGACGCTGCCGTGGGCGGCCCGCCACCTTCGCCACCCGGACGGCACCGAGACGACCGGGCACCTGTCGCTGTGGGAGTTGGCCGCCGGGTCGGCCGGTGACCGCCTGGTCCCGGCCGCCGAGCTGGCGCTCACCCTGCTGGTCGTCTCCTGCCTGCTGATGCTGCTGATCGCCGCCGAACCGGATCGCTTCGTCGCCGCCTGGGTCCTGCTGTCGCTCGTCCTCACCCTCCCGGCCGCCGTCCGGCTGCACCTCGCCCTGTCCGCGTCCCCGATGGGCGACGAGGGCGCGACGCTGACGGCGCTTCCCGGCGAGGCGGTGGCGCTCGCCGTGCTCATCGCGGCAATGGTGGCGGTCGCGGCGCTGCTCCTCCCCCGGGGCCGGCGAACCTTCCGCAGGCGGCGGACCGCCCCGGCATCCGGCGAGCCCGGCGCCCATCGCGCCCCCTGAATCCCCTTCTGGCGGCCCGGCCTTCACTCCGGGCCGCATTCCGGTCGGCGCCCATCGCGGCGATGAAACGCCGTAAATAGCCGATAGCTTCCACCTAGTGCAATTGACGGGACCAACCACGCTCTATCTGACAAACAACGCAGACTTGATGAGTTGATCTCCCTTTCCGCCGGGAAATCTGCGTTACGGTGGGGCCGGGGCTTACCGCGGTGCCGAAGGTGGACAAGGGGGATCGGCGTGAGCACACCGCCGCCAGGGACCGGACCGCTGTCGCCGGAGTTCTCCGGCATCGACCCGCACCTGATGGGCGGCTTCATCACCGAGCTGGAGCACGCCCGCGGCGTGATCGGTGAACGCACCGAGGCCATCCGCCGGGTCTTCGCCGCCAACGGCGTCCCGGCCGCCTCGCTCGACCCGATCGCCGAGGTCGAGCGCTGGATCGACGAGCGCCTCCCCGACCTGCGCCGCCGCAACCAGATAGCCCAGGCCACCGCCACCCTCCCCGACTGGTCCCCCGACGGTTCCGCCGGCCTGGTGCCGTACGAGGAGAAATCCACCCTGCCCGTCGCCGAGGCCCGCCGGCTCGGCCGGGACCTCGCCGCCGACTACCACAAGGCGGGGCTGAACAACGTCCTGGACATCGGCCTCAACGACCGGTACCGCGCCATCGTGGACCGGCTGAACGAGCACGCGAACGACGCGGAGTTCACCGCCGCCTTCTTCGCCGCCCTCGGCGCCCGCGAGACGGTCATGCTGGCCGAGCGCCTCCGCCACGGCATCACCGAGGACGAGGACGGGGCGATCGCCGCCGTCAGCCGCGCGTTCGCCACGGCGATCAGCGGCGGCGCGGCCGTGGCCGGGTTCGCCGCCGTCAGCAAGGCGATGAAGGGCAAGGCGGAGAGCGAGAAGGAACGCCGCAGCATGGGCGACCTGCTGTCGGCCGGCCGGTTCCCCACCGAATGGCTGGCCCAGGTCGTCGCCACCCAGGTCTTCACGCCCGGTGACAAGACCTCCGGCAAGACCCTCGCCCCCTACCTGGCGGCCCTGGCCAAGGACCCCGGTGCCGCGCGGCTCGCCGTCTCGCTCGCCACCCGGGACGCACCGCTCCCCCGCGACGTCCTGGCCCGGCTGATGCCCAACCACCCCGCCACCGGCCGGACCGACAGCCGACCGCAGCTCGCCGACTTCCTCAAGAACCTCAACGACCGCGCGGCGATCGACGACACCTCCGCCGACACTTTCGGCAAGCTCCTCGCCGCCGCCTCCGGCGCCTACGACGAGCAGGACGGCCGGCACACCGACGCCGCCGCCCGCTTCGCCTTCACCGTCATGACCACCGCCGACGACTTCAAGCTCGCCGCCCCCACCCGCATCCACCTCTCAGAAATCGCCGGCTCCTACGCCACCGAAATAGCCGTGGGCGCCAATTTCACCGATGTAGACCATCAGTCGGCCAGCACCTTAGGTGCAACGAAGAACCCGGTGCCAGGCCTCAGCGCCGCCTTTCGCTTGAGCCCTCAAGATACCTATCGGTTCATCAAAACGTTCAGCAACACTCTCGACAACCAAGCTCCATTTCAACAAGGAATCGGCGACCTTGCTCTTAGATTGACCGGTACGGCGTCGCCTCAGATCATGGGACCGACAGATATTCGCCGCCTCAGCAACGTTTACCCCCTTCTTGGCGGGCTGCGTGGTCTACAGCTTGCAGCGCGTGAAGCATGGGGCGACGCCAAAAAGCAGGCCGATGAAGAGCAAGGAAAAGCTTTCAGCTGGATATCGGGTAACGAGATGGGCGGACTAGGGATGATCGTCCCCGGGAAAGCCGTGGGGGCTGCCATATGGACATTTCTGTGTGCCGCATGGTCCACAGCAGACACCTTCAAATCAGACCCGCCCGATTACTCGGAAGAGACCCGCAAAGACGACGAGCTGGAGACACTAGGACGCCAGCACACCATCGCAAGTTCTCTTATGGCGATGGGTTTCACAGCGAAGGTATCGATTTCCAACTTCCAAGCCACCCTACCAACAGGAGTCCGGCTAGCGGACGACCAGGGCAATCTATTGCCCTTCACTGAGATCCTTAAGCAAGGAAAGCCAGCTCTAGGAGCTCTTCAGGACTGGTATCGACGAAACGGCATGGGAGAGGGAGACGAGATGGCGATCGGAGAGCAGGCCCGGAAATTAGCCGACCTTTTCGATGGCAGAAAGTCATTTACCAAGGCAAACACGAAGAGCTTAAGCTAAGCAATCATGGCTCCAGGCACAAGGTTTCGCCACTTACCTTGTAGACACCAGGCCTCAGAGAGTCGAGGGTCAGCTTTGCCCCTTCCTTCTTATTCTCTACAACAATAGCGCGCTCCAAGGATTTCCCGTCGACGATCCGATACTCCGCGACACGCGGAAGCGCCCCCAAGAGAGCCGTTCGAATGTTCTCCGGGCTCATTTTATTGTCGAGATCCATACCAGTGGCCGAAAAGGTCTGCTTCGCCTTACCATCAGCACAGGAAATGCTCTTCCCGCCAGGATCCGTGACCATGACGTTCCGCGCGTTCCGCTCTTTCAGAAGACGCAAAATATGAGTCTTGAGGGTTTGGCTCGCCTGAGGCAAAGTAGGAGATCCGTCGGATGCGCATGCCACTAGACTGAAAATCGCAACCAAGGACAGCACCACATATTTGCCCATAGGCCTTAAAAAACGGGACAGGTTAAGCATGCTGGTTGCCTCCAGATCCGATCGCAAGCTGGACGGTCCCCATGATTCCAGTTGCAGCACCGTGCCATCTAGTATCTACTCAACTGAGACTTACCTCGTGGTCGGAGTTTGGCGTTGCCTGTAGATGACGATCTAGTACCGAACCCTCGGCATCACGACCTGGAACTGGCCTTGGCAGAGGTGCGAGCGCATGCTCACATGCTTGAGACTGTGCTGGATCCACCCTGCGCCCGATTTGGTAGCAATAATGTCTGGGTGGGGCCGAAAGCGCGGATGTTCGGCGACGAGTTGAACGGTCGCCGCAACCGGATCAAGAGCGCTGTTCAGCACGTCATTGCAGAGTTGGAAGCGGAGCTGCGCTCCACCCCGAACAAGGTGTCACGCGCGATGGCTTCTGGCATGGCGTCCTGGAGTTGAGGGTTCAGTCAGTGCGCGCCAAGACCCAGGTGTGGTCACGGAAGCTTCTGTGAGCCGGACACCGGCAGCGCGGCCAACGCCGCCTGCCATTCGGCCGTGGTCGCACCGACGTCGGCGAGCAAGGCGTCGAACTCGTGGGCGCGGACCATCACTGTGACACTTTCCCCTGGGGGCCGATCTCGCACGGCTCCTGCGGCGGTGTGGCAGGCCTCCTCAACCTCGCCCGCTCGGGCCAAGGCACCGGCGTAGGCGAGGCGCACCAAGGTGGGATCGTTTGAGTCCCCCGCGTCGTAAGCGGTCAGCGTGCGGGTCACCGCGTCTGCGGCACCGGCCAGATCGCCGAGGTCCGACCGTCCCTTCGCCTCGTAGAAGGCGTGCCGTTCCCGCTGGAAGGACAGGATGCCGGGCTGCACGGCGTCGGCCGGGCAACGGTCCAAGGTGTACCGGGATCGGTTGATGGCGCGGTCGAATGCGGCGCGGTCGCCGAGGGTGGCGTGGGCCAGGGCGGCGAACCCCCACATCCAGGCGATCGCCGGCGTGGCGCCTACGGCGTGTTCCAGCCGGGGGCCGACCATGGCGAGGGCGGCTCTCGGTTCACCCGAGTACGTGGGAATGAGCGCGGTGCTGGCCAGGGCGAGGTCGGCGAGCTGACGATCGCCGGCCTCGTCGGCCGCCCGGGCCGCGGCGGCGTACCAACGGCGTGCCAGACCGAACCGGTCGGCACAGAACATGATCTCACCGATGACGATGGAGAGTTGGGCGCCGACGCGGGTAAGGCGCCGCTGCGCGTCAGCCGGCTGGCGATGACCGAGCAGTTCGCGGACGCTCGTGAGGTGGTGCACCGTCTCGGCCAACGACGACATCGGCGGCACCCGTCCACCGAGCCGCCGCGCCTCATTTTCCAGGTGAAGGAGTCGTGCTTCGCTCACATTGGTCGCGTCGAGCGCCTGTTCCAGCAGGTCCGGCCCCCGGGTGATGCTTTCCGCGAGGCCAACGGCCATGGTCGTGGCGCCAAGATGGAAGACCTCTCGCCGGTTCGTGGCGGCCTCCCGGTGTTCAGGGCGCGGCAATTGGGCGCCTGGGTCTTTCTCTCC